>CAYULF010000014.1:0-151538 GCA_964445695.1 uncultured Hyphomicrobiales bacterium
CTTTTCCTGCGTTTTTTCTGTTTGCCAACTTACGAGCCCTAAGGGCTCACAGCTCATACGTAGTTTTACGTAGTCGTTCACGCTCAGCTCCTGAAACCTGCTCCTCAAGCCTCTTTGCTCCACACCCGGCGGCGGCGCACAAGAAATGTGCTCGCTATTCGCCTAGCGCAGGGAAACGTGCGTTCAAAAGCTCAAGGTTGCGGTCCGGCATGCTCAGGTCAATATTGATCCTCGTACTTTTACTTCTTCCAACGCTGTCAGGTCGCGCGACGGCACAGCTGGAAGCACCGACGTGGCACGACGTCAGAATTCTGCTGCCTACGCCGGACGACGAAGCCAAACTTCACAAGCTCAATCTCGAGTTTGATCACGCTCATAGCCTGCCCGGACGTTGGATGCAGACGCACATTACGCAGCAATCGCTGGACAAACTGCGAACCTCCGGTCTTCACTTCGAAATCCTGCAGGCCGACATGGCCGCATTTTACGCAGCTCGCATTAAAGCGCACAAAAACACCGGCGACGAGTTACTCGACCTGCCTGCGGGAATGCGGCTCGGCAGCGTCGGCGGATTTTATCGATTGGACGAAGCCTATGCCGAAATGGAACGGTTGCGACGGACGTATCCACAACTCGTGGCTCAGGCCGATACGCTTGGATATACACATGAAAGCAGACCGATTCTGGCCTGGCGCATAGGCGATCAAAGCGGTGTTAAACATGGTGAATGCCTGCTGACGGCACTGCACCACGCGCGTGAACCGGCTTCGTTAACAACTCTCATTTTTGCAATCTGGGACATTCTGGGGCGGCACGAAACCGGCGAAGGTGAAATTCAACAGTTGCTTGCCACGCGTGGACTCGTGGTTGTGCCGGTCGTCAATCCGGACGGTTACGCGTTTAACCTGCGGCTCTCACCGCATGGCGGCGGGCTGTGGCGCAAAAACACGCGCAATAATGAGGACGGTGAAACCGGAGTCGATCTCAATCGCAATTACGGCCCTCACGAAGCATGGGACGCGGCCAACGGCGGTTCGCACGAGCGGACGGAAAGCGAGTTGTACCGCGGTCCGGCGGCATTTTCAGAACCTGAGACACGCGCGATTCGCGACCTTTGTTTAAGTCGTGATATTCGAATTGCCGTTAACTTTCACTCCTTCGGCGAACTCTACATTCGCCCATTTTCCTATGTTGAATCGGCTCCATCCGATTCGCTGGCTTACGACGCTCTCTTCAGACTTGCCGGCCGCGACAACGGCTATTCGGGCGGGCGCGACGTGTTAACAGTGCGCTATTCGGCGCGCGGCGTTTCCGACGACTGGATGGCGCTCGGTCCGGGGCTGGACGCTCCAATTCGCGCTTTTACTCCGGAAGTCGGCTCGGCCGACGACGGTTTCTGGCCGCCCGCATGGCGCATCCCGCAGATTGGTCGCGACAACCTGACGCTGATTGAGGAAGCCTGGTGGAGCGCCGCCGCCAACCCGCGACTGACCTCGGTTACCATGCCTGACGGCAGGACCACGGCCGACAGTTTGCACCTCAAGATTAACAACCTGGGCGCGCAAATACTGGCCGGCGGTTGGTCACTTTCGCTGAGCAGCGACGACAGTCAGGTAGAGTTTCCTTCCGGATCCATTTCTGTTGAACAGGCGCTCGCGCCCGGCGAATCGGCCGTCATACCTGTTCCTGTTAAACAAGCGGCGCAGCGTCCCGACGGCAAGATTCTTAACATTGAGGTTGGAATTGCTTTCGACGGCGTCCAGCGGACCTACAATGCAAGTCTTCAATTTGGCGAGGCGCAGTTAATCGATCTGGCGCCGCAAAGCTGGAGCACGGAGTCCGGCTGGGGCGTCGAAACAGATGCAGACACGCAACAGATTTTGTTAAGTGACAGCCCCGGCGGCGACTACCCGCGCACGCGCTTCAGAACGAGTCGAAGCATCGACATCGACTTAACATCCGCGGCGCGCGCCGTGTTTTCATTTGAAGCGCGCTGGCAAATTGAATCCAATTTCGACGGATGTTTTATCGAAATATCAAGCGATGGAGGCAATTCCTGGCAGGAGCTGGCAAGCCCGGAGATGAAACGGGCGACGGCCTGGCCGGGAAGCGCGCAGTCCGAGGGTCGCTGGTACCTGCAGGGAGCACGGCTTGACTGGAGTCGGTTTGATATCGCTCTCGATCAGTTTGCGGGCAGACGCATCACGCTTCGCTTCGGCATGGTGGCGGACGCGGCCAACCAGTTCGACGGCATCCAGCTTCGCAATCTGTTTGTGCGCGCGTTTAACAACACTTCAGGTCCGACCAGGACGACAACGTTTAACATTTCGCCGAATCCACTGGCTTTTGACAGGCCGCTGCAGTTAACAATTGACCCCGGGACGGACCTGCGGGATGCACGCGTCAACATCTACAATCTTTTCGGCGCACGTGTACTGGACCGCGCACTCAGCGACTTTTCACGGCGCGGCGAGACTTTTTACCTGCCGCTGAGGGAACTGGGCACCGGCCGTTATCTGGTCGTTCTGGACACGCCCTTCGGCTCCGGCAGCGCACCACTGTTGATCATTCGTTAATGTTCAGGTTGCACCTGTTAACACTTCACAATTTGACCCACATTCAACTGCATTTCTGAGCACTTCGCCGCTGATGCGGCTTGTTTTTCCTTTTTGTTTGTCAACGGGTTTCAAACGATCAGACTTGCAGCAGCCGCCAGTGTCAGCACCAGAAGACATTAAACAAACCTGAGTTGCAACAACACAAAGGTGCATCAACCAACTGCGTGACGCGTAATTTCAATCTGCATGACGAACAAGAGAATGCCTTTGTCAAGACAAAGCAGGGCGCATTAAAAAGAATAAAAAAAACGGGCCTTCAATCCGGAGATCAAAGGCCCGTCCGTTCAAATTTTACCGGGACCAACGCAGTGTTAACGGCAATTTCCGCGATTATTCAAAAGCGGCAATGCCGGTGATATCCTGTCCAAGAATCAGAGTGTGAATATCGTGCGTACCTTCGTAGGTTTTAACAGTTTCCAGGTTGGCCATGTGGCGCATGACCGGGTATTCCGAGAGAATGCCGTTTGCGCCGTGCAGATCGCGGGCAACGCGGGCGCAGTCCAGCGCCATGGCGACGTTGTTGCGTTTGGCCAGCGAGACGTGCTGCGGACGCAGTTTACCTTCGTCTTTTAACTGCGCCAGTCGATGCACGAGGAGCTGCCCCTTGGTGATCTCGTTTAACATTTCGACCAGTTTCTGCTGCACGAGCTGGAAGGAGCCGATCGGCTTGCCGAATTGGATGCGGCTTTTGGCGTAGTTAACAGAGCTTTCGTAGACGGACATGGCCGCGCCGATAGCGCCCCAGGAAATGCCGTAGCGCGCCTGAGTTAAACAGGACAGCGGACCGCGCATACCGGCCACGCCGGGGAGGAGATTTTCCTCGGGCACTTCACAGTCCTGGAAAATCAGTTCGGACGTTATAGAGGCTCGCAGCGAGTGTTTACCTTTCATCGTCTGCGTGCTGAATCCCTTAAAACCTTTTTCGACCAGGAAGCCGTGGACCTTGCCTTCGAGTTTGGCCCAGACAACGGCCACGTCCGAGAGACAGCCGTTTGTGATCCACATTTTCGCGCCGTTGAGGATAAATCCACCGTCCGTGCGTTCGGCGGTCGTGATCATGCCTGTGGGATTGGAGCCGAAATCGGGTTCGGTCAGACCAAAACAGCCGATGGCGTCTGCGGAGGCGAGGCGCGGCAACCACTTGCGGCGATGTTCTTCCGAGCCATAGGTGTAAATCGGGTACATGACGAGTGAGGACTGCACGGAGGCAAAGGAGCGGACCGCGGAATCGCCGCGTTCGAGTTCCTGCATAGCCAGGCCGTAGACGACGTTGTTGGCCCCGGCGCAGCCGTATTCTTCGGGCAGCGTTACGCCGAAGAGCCCCATTTCCGCCATTTTGGTTGCCAGTTCCATCGGAAAGGTACCGGCCTGATAGTGTTCCTCGATAACCGGCACGACCTCGTTATCGACAAAATCGCGTACGGTCTGGCGCACGATCAGTTCGTCTTCGTGCAGTAAATCATCCAGTTGGTAATAATCGACACCCTGAAATCCCATGATCGCTTCGAGCTCCCCGACCGGATTGGACACGCCGCAACGGTGGAATAGTTATGCGTTTTAGAAACTAGAGTTCGGCAATTTACGGAAATCGTAGTCGTCGTAAAAGCGTCCCAAACCGAATGGTTCTGTGAGCGCTCCACGGCAGGTTCATTTTGCACAAGCCGGGCGGCAATGGTTCCATATTGTACGGGACATTTGTTTTGGCGTATCAGTTGCGTATATTTGCAGTCTTCGTAGTGAAGCAGTGGGCCTATTGCGCCCATTTTTTATTACGAGGCGTTTCAGCGGCCTATTTCAATGGCCAAAGGAGTGGTCGATATTGCACCAGTTGCAGACTGAAATCGAGTCCATCTGCGCCGCGGCGGGCACGCATCTGATCGAGCTTTCGATGCGCGGCGACAAACGCCGACCGGTCGTCGAGGTTTACGTCGACAGCGAAGAAGGCGTTGACCTGGCCACCTGCGGGACGATCAGTTCCAAGATTGATGTCTTGCTGGCTTCCGTGGAAGGATTTTCCGAGCAGTACAGACTCAACGTGTCCTCGCCGGGGGTCGACCGACCGATGAATGCCCTCTGGCAACTCCGCAAACACATCGGGCGCACGCTGATTGTGACGCTCAAGGACGGTGAAAAAATCCGCGCCGTGCTTGCCGATGTGACGGAAGAAGGCCTGAAGCTGGAAGCCGCCGGACGCAAAAAAAAATCGACGACAAACAAAGAAGTCGCCAGCCTGAAAGAAACGCAGGTCCTGGCGCAGGAAAAGTTCCAATCGGCCGTGGTCGAGATCGCCTGGTGAGCGATGTATGACGACGACCGCGGAGTGCAGGACGCTCCGACACGATGTTCCCTTTTTGCAAGAGCAATGTAATCTATGGCACGCAGGACCAAGCCAAAGTTCGATAAGAAGCTGATCGTGGAAGCCTTTGCCGATATGGCCAAGGCGCGCAACATCGATCGCGAACTTCTCCAGGGTATCATTAAAGAGACCCTGTCCATGCTTGTGCGCAAGAAGTTCAGCCCCGAGGCTGAATTCGAGATCGTCGTGGACATGGAAAAGGGCGACATCGAGATTTACCTGATCAAAACGGTCGTGACGGAAGTCGAAGACTCGGCCACGCAGATTCTGGTCAGCGATGCCAACCTGGGTGTGGAAGAGTACGAAGAAGGCGATGAGTTCCTGGAGGAAATCACGCTGGAGAACATTGCCGACAACTTTGGACGCCGCCTGATCAATATGGCCGGACAGGCGCTTAATCAGCGCATCCGCGACATCGAAAAAGAAAACGTGTACAACGAGTACATCGAAAAAGTCAATGAGATCATCATTGGCGAGATTTACCAGGTGCGCCGCAGCGACGTGTTTTTGCTGCACAATCACATCGAGCTGCGCCTGCCGCGCGAAGAGCAGATTCCCGGCGAGCGCTACCGCAAGAACGAACCGCTGCGCGCGATCATCAAAGAAATTCGCCGCCAGGGCGGCCCGAGCAACGCTCCCGAGATTGTCGTCTCACGGGCGGACAACGAGTTCCTGGCGCGACTGTTTGAGATTGAAATCCCCGAGATCTACGACGGCCTGATTGAAATCAAGGGCATTGCCCGCGAACCGGGCGAACGCGCCAAGGTAGCGGTGTTTTCCTACGACGACCGCATCGACCCGGTCGGCGCCTGCGTCGGGATGAAAGGGATTCGCATTCACTCGATCGTCCGCGAGTTGAACAACGAGAACATCGATGTCATCAACTTCTCGGACGAACCCGCCGTGTACATTTCCCGCGCGCTGGCTCCGGCCCGCATCAAGGAAATTCAGGTGGAAGAAGAAACCCGCAGCGCCACGGTGCTGGTCTCCGACGAACAAGTCTCTCTGGCGATCGGTAAAAACGGCCAGAACGTGCGCCTGGCGTCGAAGCTGACGGGCTATTCGATTTCGGTGGTGAAAGAAGGCGGCGAGGACATTGAGTTGATCGAATTCCGCGAGGAACTCGGCCGCGAACTGTATTCGAACTTTATCAACGCTGAAATAGATACGGCGCGCGAATTTCTTGAGGCCGACCCTGAGTATCTGCTGCAGATTCCGGGACTGTCCAAAGACAAAATCATCGAGCTGCGCCGCATCATGCTGGAAGAATTTGACGAGGAAGATTCGCCGGAAATCATAGAGCTCATCAAAAATGCTTATGATCCCGGTGCGACGACCAAAGACGCCGACGCTCCCGCTGCTGACGGCGCCGCGTCTGAAGACAGCCCCAATTCAAGCGACAACACTGACGGCGCCGCCGCACAAGACAGCGAGCAACCGTCCCTCCCCGATCCTGCCATGACGGCGGTACCGGAAGCGACTCCCGACACAGCCGACGCGGACAACGCGGCCGGTGATTCCGGCGAGGAGTCCACAAAAGCATGAGAGCGGTAGACGACAGCGCGCGACGCGTGTCGTCGCGTGCGTAGTGCTGCCGGGAAAGCCTGGTTATTGATTCACACGCGCTGCACTATGCGGCGTTCTTCTTCTGCTGTATCACATTGTACGGCGGACACTCGACGACTGCGATGCGAGCATTGCGGCCGAGTGCACATTTTATCTGGTTGATTGGACTCTATGGCGAAAAAAGGGGTCAGACTCTTTAAGCTTGCATCTCAGATCAATGTCGGTAAAGACCGCATTGTGACTTTGCTGACGGCAAAGGGCCACGAGATACAAAACAAACCAACCGCGATGTTGACGCCGGAAATGGTCGATATCGTGATGGAAAACTTCCACAAGGAAGCAGAACTGGCGGCAACCATCGACAGCAAGATGGAAGCGCACCGCCGTGTCCGGCAGGATGAATTGGAGGCCGAAGCCGCTGCCGAAAGCACCGCCGGCGCCAAGATTGCGGACAGCACTCAACCCGCCGCGGAAGCAAAGGTTGAAGCCGAAGCTCCAGCCGTGGAAGCGGCTCCGGAAGCCGCACCTGAACCACAGGCCGCCGAGGCCGAAACCACCAGCCCGGCCGTCGAGGAAGTTCAGGCGAAACAAGCCGAAAGCGATGCGGACGCCCAGCCCGCCGCCGAAGCCCAGGAGGCGCCGGCCAAAGCCGAGGCTGAAAGCGATGATGCGACCGCTCAGGTCGGCACCGTCATCGAAATCAAAGACCAGGACATTGGTCGCGGTCGCCGTAAACGCGGAAAAGCCAAGGCTGCCGAAGCCGAGGAACAGGCCGCAACGGAAGAACCCGCACCCGCCAAAGCCAAAACCAGCAAAAGCAAAAAAGCCGAGCCCGAAGAAGCGCCGGCCGAAGTCGTTGAAGCACCTGCGGCAGCCAGGACCGAAGAAGTCGAGCAGCCCGCAGAGATCAGCGCCGAGAAGGAAACACCTGCCGAAGAACCCGAAGCTCCGGCAGCCGAAGAAGTAGAGGCCGCCGCCGAGGAAGAAGTTGTTGCTGAAGAGTCGACCGAAGAAGCGGAACAAGCCGAAGCCGGCGATGACTCCGATGAGAGCGGCGAAAGCGACGACGACGAGTCCGAAGAAGCCGCCGCAGAAGAAGCCGGCGACGACGACGAGTCCGAAGAAGGTGCGGGACGCAAGCGCAAACGCAAACGCAAGATTGCCGAGATTGAATATCAGGCCGGTGAAGCACCGACGCTCAAAGGCCTGACCATTCTTGGAAAAATCGACCTCGTGTCCAAGTCCAAGAAAAAAGACGCCGGCAAAAAACGCAGCAAGACCAAGGACAAGGAAGCTGAAACGGGCGGCGCACTGTTCGCCAAACGCGACAAAGACAAACTTGATCCCAAACTGCTGGCCACTTCCGAAAACGGCGGTGCAGGCGACGATGCGGACGGCAAAGGCAAACGCCGCCGCAAAAAAGGCAAAAAGGTCAAAGTCAGCCAGGAGGATGTCGACAAGGCAATCCGCAAAACCCTGTCGACGGCGGACGACTCGAATGTCTCCAACCGCAGTAAAATGCGCCAACGCCGTCGTCAGGAACGCGCTGAAGAACAGGAGCGCCTGCGCGAACAGGAGGAACTCGATCAGCAAATCCTGGCCGTGACGGAGTTTATTACCGTTGCGGAGCTGGCCAACCTGATGGATACGCCGACCAACGAGGTCATTCTGACCTGTATGACGCTCGGCCTGATGGTGTCCATCAACCAACGCCTCGACAAAGACACCATTATGCTCATCGCCGATGACTACGGCTATGAGGTGGAATTTGTCGACGAGCTGTCGGATGATTCAATCGTCGACGAGGAAGATCCGGAAGAAACGCTCAAACCGCGTGCGCCGATCGTCACGATCATGGGTCACGTCGACCACGGAAAAACCTCGCTGCTTGACTACGTACGCGAAACGAACGTGGTGGCCGGCGAGGCGGGCGGTATCACGCAGCACATCGGTGCCTACAAGGTCAAAGTCGGCGAAGACGATCGCGAGATCGCTTTCCTCGATACTCCGGGTCACCAGGCCTTTACCGCCATGCGCGCCCGCGGCGCCCAGGTGACGGACATCGTCGTCCTGATCGTGTCGGCCGACGACAGCGTAATGCCTCAGACAAAAGAAGCTATCAGTCACGCCCGGGCGGCCAACGTGCCGATGGTCGTGGCCATCAACAAAATCGACCGTCCCGAATCAAACCCCGACCGCATTCGCCAGCAGCTCGCCGATATCGACGTGCTCGTGGAAGACTGGGGCGGCAAGGTTCAGGTGGCTGAAATTTCGGCCAAAACCGGTCAAAATGTCGATGTCCTGCTCGAGAAGATTCTGCTCGAAGCCGAGATGCTCGACGTGAAAGCACGCCCCGACCGCGCAGCGCGCGGAACGATTATCGAATCGAAGATCGACAAAGGCAAAGGCCCGGTCGCTACGGCGATCATCCAGAAAGGTACGCTCAACGTGGGCGACGCCTTCCTGTGCGGCGTTTACTCCGGCCGCGTCCGCGCCATGCTGGACGAACGCGGGCACCGCGTCGATACAGCCGGTCCTTCGACGCCGGTTCAGATTCTCGGTTTTGACGGCGCACCGCAGGCCGGCGACCAGTTTGTCGGCATGGACTCTGAAAGCGAAGCCAAACAACTTTCGGTCAAACGGCAGCAGATCAAACGTGAACAGGCGTTCAAACAGATTCGCCACATCACGTTGGACGACATTGCCAACCAGATCGAATCCGGCGGCGTTCAGGACCTGCCTATCATTCTGAAGGCCGACGCCGACGGTTCGGTGGAAGCGCTTTCGGATGCCCTGCAGAAGCTGTCCACGGACGAGGTCCGCATTGCCGTCATACACAAAGGCGTCGGTGCGATCACGGAATCGGACATCATGCTTGCGGCAGCATCAAACGCAATTGTGATCGGTTTCCACATCCGCCCCACTCCCCAGGCAAAACGCCTGGCCGAGAGCGAAGGCGTGGACATCCGCATCTATCGCATCATCTACGACTGTATCAACGAAATCAAGCTGGCGCTGGAAGGTCTGCTGCGTCCCGAAATCAAGGAAGAAGTTTCGGGTACAGTGGAAGTTCGCGACGTCTTCAAGATTTCCAAAGTCGGTACAATCGCCGGTTGTTACGTGTCGGACGGCAAGATTCACCGCAACGACACGGTGCGTCTGGTACGCGACGGTTTCGATGTGTTCGAGGGCAAAATCTCCTCGCTCAAACGCCATAAGGATGACGCCAAAGAAGTCAACCAGGGCTATGAGTGCGGTATCGGCCTGGAGAACTTCAACGACATCAAGGTCGGCGACATCATCGAGGCGGTCAAAATCACCAAAATCAAACGCAAACTGGAACAGGAGACCGAGGGCTGATCCCCGGGATTCGCCCCGCCCTCCCCTACGTCATGTCTATCCGTACCGAACGAGTCGCCAGCGTAATTCGCGAAGCATTGGCACGCCCGGTGTCCGACCTCGGCAACGAGCTGGACGCCGGCATGGTGTCGATCACGCACGTGCGCATCTCCGCCGATCTGCGGCATGCCCGCGTCTACCTGAGCATTTTCAACGGCTCGATGGATCCGCCGACGGCTGTAAAACGCATCAACGAACGCGCCGGCGCACTTCGTCGGCAGCTGGGCGCTTCGGTCCACCTGCGCTACACGCCTGATTTAAAGTTTTTCGTGGACGACACGCTCGATACGATGGACAGAATCCGGACGCTGCTGGAGTCTACTCCGCCGGCAGCGCCCCAGGATGACGACTCTTCCCTGCCCCACTCCGATTCCGCCGGAGAACGCGGCACAGACGAGACCGATACCAATCGTTCGACGGACGCTTAAGCCGCAAACTCCAATACGGCTCTCATATCTGCATGATCCTGACTTCCGCAACCCTTTCCTGTTTAGCCGACTGGCTGGAAGCCATTCCGGACGAAGGCGGCGTGGCTCTTATCGACAAGGCTTCGGGCTGGACATCCTTTGACGTCGTCGCCAAACTGCGCGGCCTTACAAAGATCCGCAAAATCGGGCACGCCGGCACGCTTGATCCCCTGGCTACCGGTTTGCTGATTGTCTGCCTCGGCAAAGCGACCAAAACAATCCAGGGCTATCAAGACGCCGTCAAGCGCTATGAAGCGCTTGTTCGACTCGGCGCTACAACCAAAACGGACGATGCCGAAGGCGACGAGGAAAATCTGCGTTCAACCGATGGAGTTGACGAAACGCACATCGCAGCAGCGCTGGATAAGTTTAAAGGTGAGATTGATCAGATTCCGCCGATGTATTCGGCCATCAAGAAAAACGGCGTGCGCATGTACAAACTGGCGCGCAAAGGCCTGGAAGTGGAGCGCAGCCCGCGCCGCGTCGTGATACACGCCATGGATATGCTGCGATTTGAAAATCCGGAGCTGGCGCTGGACGTGACCTGCTCCAAGGGCACTTATATCCGGTCGTTGGCACGCGACCTGGGCGAAGAACTCCAGTGCGGCGGATATCTGAAAGCGCTGCGGCGTACCGCCATTGGAGAATACACAGTCGACAAAGCCGTCACTCTCGATCAGATTGCCGCGGCGCTCCGCGCGACGGAACACGACGGCTCAACGAACAACGCACATTGATCGGCGGGACATGCAGGTTTATCGCTCTCTGAATGAGATTCCCTTTGACGCCAATTCCGTCGTGACGCTGGGCACTTTTGACGGCGTCCACCGCGGACATTGTGCATTACTGGACCGACTGAAAGAACGCGCTGCCGATCTGGATGCACGTGCGGTTGTGGCGACGTTCAACCCGCATCCGCAGCTGGTGCTCAATCGCAACGGCGTGCCGCCCCTGCGCATTCTGAGCACGCTGGAAGAGCGCCTGGAGCTGCTGGAACGCCATGGCGTCACCAATGTGCTGGTCATAGAGTTTACAAAAGAATTTGCGCAGCTGGAGGCTGAGACCTTTCTGACGCGCTACCTGCTGGACGGAATCGGCTGCCGTCACATGATCGTCGGGCACGACCACAATTTCGGCAAGAATCGCCGCGGCGACCTGGAGTTGCTCACGCGCCTTTCAGCCGAGCGCGGATTTGACGTTGAGCGCGTAGAGGCGCGCATGGAGGACGCGGAGTCGATCAGCAGCACGCGCATCCGAGGTTTGCTGGCAGAAGGCCGGGTAGACGAAGCCGCAAAACTGCTGGGCTACAACTACGGCGTGCGCGGCACTGTGATTGAAGGCGATGGACGCGGCCGTACGATCGGCCTGCCTACCGCCAACATCAAACCCGACGACGACCATAAATTGCTACCGGGGAACGGCGTGTACTGCGTCGCGGCTCAAATCCCGGCGACAAACAAAAAAGGCCTTGAAAAAGCGGCCCAAACGGCGGAAAACACTACGACGGTGTTCGGTATGGCCAACATAGGCACCCGCCCCACTTTTACGGATGATAAAGCGGCGGTGCTCGAAGTTCACCTGTTTGATTGGCAAAAAATGATATATAATGAGATTGTTGGCATTTCTTTCTTGAAATTTATCAGAAAAGAACGCAAATTTGCAAGTCTGGATAGTTTTCTTTCTCAGATTGATGCTGACCGTCGCGAATGTAGTGAATATGTGGAGCAACTACGGGCGGCCATATAGCCGGAAAGAACTTGTAAATACTATTGCGAACATTATCTGCGAACAAGGATTCGATGGTAACCAAGGAGCGAAAAGCCGAACTCGTTAAACAATTCGGCAGTGCGGAAAAAGACACCGGCAAAGCCGAAGTGCAAGTTGCACTGCTGACCGAGCACATCAACATGCTTTCAGGGCACCTGAAAGAGCACAAGAAAGACAACCACTCTCGTCGCGGCCTGCTAAAGCTGGTAGGTAAACGCCGTAAACTTCTGGATTACCTTGCGCGCACAGACATTGAACGTTATCGCGTCATCATTGGTGAATTGAAACTGCGGCGATAAAAAGACTGATGAACGGCGTACCTCGGTACGCCGTTTGTTGTTTTTCAGCGCAATGACCCCTGAAGACTCGAGTCCCGCCTGAGTTAACGCACACAACACATACTATAACTGACAGTGAACCGCCCGAAGTAGAGCTTGCGGCCGGCGCCGCGGAACGACAGAGGGTACTTGAACAGAACACCTGCGGTTCACATACTAATCCCGAGAACGATGATCAAGCGACGCGCCAGTCAGATGCAGTGCGCCTGCGCCCGGTAATCAATACGGCGGCGCAACGGCCCTGTTTGTCGATTGACCCTGTTCTCATGCTGAATCTGAGCAATTACTCTATGGAAAATCACAAAGTCTCTACTGAAGTTAACGGAGCGGAACTTTCGCTCGAAGTCGGGCGCTTTGCACGCCTGGCCGACGCCGCCGTCATGGTACGTCACGGCGACACGATGGTTCTGGTTACCGTGGTGGCAAACCCGGAGCCGAACAAAGCGGTCGACTTTTTACCGCTGACAGTTGAATACCGCGAAAAAGCTTCCGCTGCGGGTAAGATCCCCGGCGGCTTTTTCAAACGCGAAGCGCGTCCCTCCGAGCACGAAATTCTGTCGGCGCGCATGATCGACCGTCCCATTCGTCCGATGTTCCCGAAGGGCTGGCGCAATGAGACGCAGGTTATTGCCTCTGTTTATTCCTATGATCAAAAACACGAAGCCGATGTTCTGGCGGCGATCGGCGCTTCTGCGGCTCTTTCGATCTCGCGCATTCCCTTTGACGGTCCGATTGCCGAAGTGCGCGTAGCTCGCATCGACGGCGAATTCGTTTGCAACCCGACCCATGAGCAGATTGAAGCCTGCGACATGGACCTGACGATGGCCGGCACGGCCGACTCCGTCGTAATGGTTGAAGGCGGCGCGCAGGAGATTTCCGAAGACGAATTCGTCGAAGCACTGGAGTTCGGCAAAGAGCAGATCAGCATGCTGGTAGAGCTGCAGAACGAACTCGTCAAGCTCTGCGGCACCGAGAAACTTGAGTTCAGCCTGCCCGAGCTGCCGGAAGGCCTCGAAGATGCGGTTGAGTCTCTGGTTGCGGACCAGATGAAAGAACAGGTGCGCGCAGGTGCGCCGAAAGAGGTTCGCACGGAACGTCGCCGCACACTCGTGGAAGAAACCCGCGAGAAAATCAAAGAAAGCTACGATCCGGAAGAATACCCGGATCACGACATCGACAAGATCGTCGGCAAACTTGTCGGCGACATTGAAAAGCGCGAAATGCGCAGCATGATTCTGAAGGAAGGCAAACGCCTCGACGGTCGCGGACTGGAAGAAGTTCGCCCGATCGACGTGGAAGTAGGCATTCTGCCTCACACGCACGGTTCGGCGCTGTTCACGCGTGGCGAAACCCAATCTCTGGGCACGACCACTCTGGGCACGAAGCTGGACGAGCAGATGATCGACGGCTTGAAGCCGACGTTCACCAAGCGTTTCCTGCTGCACTACAATTTCCCGCCGTTCAGCACGGGCGAAGCACGACGCATCATGGGCACCAGCCGCCGCGAAATCGGCCACGGTCACCTGGCGCAACGCGCACTTGAGCCGCTGCTGCCCGACTCCGACGAATTCCCCTATACGATTCGCATCGTCAGCGACGTGCTGATGTCGAACGGTTCGTCCTCGATGGCGACGGTGTGCTCCGGCTCACTTTCGATGTTCGAGGCCGGCATTCCCTTCAAAAAGGCCGTCTCCGGCATTGCGATGGGTCTGATCAAGGAAGATGAGGACGTTGCCATTCTGAGCGACATTCTTGGCGACGAAGACTTCCTGGGCGACATGGACTTCAAGGTAGCCGGTTCCTCCGACGGGATCACGGCGTGCCAGATGGACATGAAAATCCAGGGCATTTCGATGGAAGTGATCAAACGCGCACTGGCACAGGCCAAAGCGGCGCGTCTGCACATCCTCGACAAAATGAACGCGGTGATCAGCGAGCCGCGTCCGGACCTCTCCCCTTACGCTCCGCGACTTACGACCATCACGATTCCGACGGAAACGATTGGAGCGGTGATTGGGCCGGGCGGCGAAACCATTCGCAAGATCGGCAACGAGTCCGGCGCCACGATCAATATCGAGGACGACGGCCGCGTGATTATCGCCGCCGTTTCCGGCGATTCGGCCCAGATTGCGGTCGACATGATCAGGATGCTCGTACGCCAGCCCGAAGAAGGCGAGGTGTACACGGGCACGGTCAAGGACATTCGCGAAGGCCTTGGCGCCATCGTGGAATTCCTGCCGAAAAAACAGGGTCTGCTGCACATTTCGCAGATCGATCATCATCGCATCGAGTTTGTGGCGGACGTCCTCAAAGTCGGCGACAAGGTCGAGGTCAAGCTGCTTGAGATCCAGAACGACGGTAAATTCCGTCTGAGCCGCAAGGCCCTTCTGCCCCTCCCCGAAGGCTTTGAGCCCGAGGAGGATCGCGGCGGCGGACGTCGCTACGGCGGCGGTGGCGGTGATCGCGGCGGACGTCGCTACGGCGGCGGCGGTGATCGCGGCGGCGACAGAGGCGGCTATCGCGGCGGCGGCGACAGAGATCGCGGCGGCGACAGAGGCGGCTATCGCGGTGGTGGCGACAGAGATCGCGACCGCGGACCCCGTGGCGGCGGTGACAGAGATCGCGACCGTGGACCCCGTGGCGGCGGCGACAGAGACCGCGACCGCGGACCTCGCGGCGGCGACAGAGATCGCGGACCGCGCGACGGCGGCGGCGACGACCGCTATTGATCATTGAGCGCAGATCAGCTCGCGACGGCGATCGCAACAGATCGAAAGACGCGAATTGAGACGCCTCAAAAGACAAACAAACCAGACACAGCCTCGCTTAACAGCGAGGCTGTGTTGTTTTAAACCACGCGGAATCACATGTGGCGGAACCAGGCGGGGCACATTAAACAATGGCAAACACACAGCGGGAAGAAAAAGCAAAGCCCGCTCTGTAAATAACGAACAGCGCGGGCTTTGGGGGGCTCTTGAAACGATACAAGAAACGTACTCGGAGTGGGACTTGAACCCACACGACCGTTACGGTCTCTGGATTTTAAGTCCAGTGCGTCTGCCATTCCGCCATCCGAGCATGTAGGGCGGCACACCATAGCGTGCCGCTGCGACGCAGAATAGCTGCGAATATAGCACTTTAATACGAGGGAAAAAAGCGGCCGCGCGGTTGACGCTGCGCCTTGCAACTGAGCGACGGACGGCTGGATTGGAACTGGAAGACTTGAGGCTCGGTGATTAACAAGAGGAACAAGCAAGCCGCGCAAAACACAAGTGTGAAAAACAATTAAACAGAACACAGAAGAGCGGCGAAGCGCTCAAGAGTCAGGTGTTAACATATCATCAAGGCACATCAAGCTGCACTAAAACAAAAAGCCGCCCGAATAACTCGAGCGGCTTTTACATTGAGCGTTAAACGAATAGTCTAACGGGGATCAGTGCTCGCGCACTTCCACGAGATCTTCCATGTTCTCATTGGTAATAACGAGCTCAATCTGGGAGTCATCTTCAACGTTAACCATGGCCAGGCCTTCAGTAGTCTGGCGCAGTTCAAACACGTTGGAGAGGTCGCCGCTTTCGAGGTCGGAAGAGGAGGCTTTAACCCAGTAGTGGCCATAAACTTCGTAGCCCTGTTTCCAGAAAATCGGAAGCAGGCCATTGTAGCCATATTCAACAACCACGTTGGTCAGGTAGTCGCCACCAGACACGTCAAGAGCATTGGCGCAGGCATCGTGGATTTTCGGCAAACCAAATCCAAATCCCAGGAAAACAGGCACCTTGCTTTCACCGCGGGTAATATCTTTGCGGATGTATTTGCCTTCAATGTCGATTTCCTTGGTCGACATGATCGAGAAGTCAATTGCCCGCTGATAGTACGAGCAACTGTTTAACGACATGCCGGCGAAAAGAACCAGCATCGTCATTGCTGCGAACATTCCAATTTTACGCATATGAATTTTCTCCGTGAACTTCAATATTTGAATTTGATTTCGGTCCGAGCGGCGGTGTTTAAGTTAAAAACACTCACGCCGACCGATTGGATGATGAAAGTGAGTTAGTGAACTGACTGCGTTTCGGTTTCGAGCGATTGGGCGTGCTCCTGCACGATTTCGTCTTTGCTCGACACGGAAATACGCTTGGCCGGGTTCTCGGTGCTGACCAATTGGTAACCATCATCACCATACATCAATTCAAATACTTCCTTGCCTTCGAGATCGGCAGCGCTCAGACGATTGGTGCGCGCCCATACTTCCCCTTTGGCTTTAACGCTGACGTTGGTGTACAGGAAGATCGAAAATCCGCCTTCGGAAATTTCAACGTCGGTCAGGATGTCGCCTTCGCCCAGATCGAGTGCATTTTCAATGGCGTATTCCCAGTGTGGCACACGCGATTTAAGCGGAAAGAAAATCAGGAAGTTCATGCTCGATTCGCCGGTGAACTCACCTTTGCTGACGTACTTTTGCCCCGGCTCAAAGTTGCGTGTGCCGAGGACAGTGAACTCACCGGTCACAACGCTACAGCTCGAAAGAGTCAGCATCGAAGCGGTTAACAAAAGGACAAATGACAATACGGTTCGCCGCATAAATTGTCTCCAGAAATAAATAGTGAATAATTTGACTTAATAGTCAAAGAGCCATTTATGTTTCAGGTTATGTGTTCCCTGCAATGAAGCATTGCAATGTTACAAGCGCTCCATATTCACCTTCGTGCAGTGAAAACAGCGATTGGCTTCATTCTTCAAGGCTGTCAGATGGTTGCTCATGTCCTACTACCCAAATGCTCATTGTATTTTTCTGAGAATTCACAGAAACTGGATGCCACTCGGAAACTGAAGTGAGCGCAATGGCAATGTCCTGACAGACGCAAAGCATCCTGAAAACTCAGAACGGGATTCCGCCCTGACTGTCAGTGTATGCGGAACGTCAGCCGGCCCTCCAGGCAAAAGAACTTCTCTGGGTTAATAGAACAAAGAACCAGGTAGAAAATGATTCAAACTGAAAGTGAGCAATTGGCTGCCGGGAACAATTTTGTCTGTCTTACAGATAGTCTGATTTTGAAACCAAATATTCTGGAGATAGTGGGCAAAACAAACACTCGAAAGACCGACCGACGAATTCGGCAGTCTTTCGAGTAATTTAGTTGAATATACTGCAGACCATGTTATCAGTATTCGCGCTTTACTTCAACAAGGTCTTCAAAGTTGTCCTCTGTAACGACAAATTCAATGTCGCTAAAATCCTGGACATTCACCAGAGCCAAACCTTCGACTGTTTGACGCAGTTCATATACTTCTGACAACTTACCGCCTTCAAGATCTGAGGCACTCGCCTCGACCCACACATGGCCACGCACAGTTACTCGATCCAGAGCAAACAAAACATAGTTGTCATAGTGCTCGGTTATCGACACATTCGTAAGAAACTGTCCGTTCGATTTCAACAGTGCATTTTCACATGCTGTAGTGTAAAGAGCCCGCCCCCACTGTATGGGCCATGACAAGGTTCGGTCTTCACCTTCCACGATATCCTTGCGGATATACTTCGTGTTTTCAAAATCCAGATCCTTCGTTGTCATCATATGCCAGTCTGAAGTCCTGTATGTCCAACAACCGGAGAGGACGGTCGACAGGCCTGAAAAGCACAGAACAATGACTGCAAATCTGATAAATGATTTCATATATGTCAACTCCAAAATACGTGTATTCGAAAATTCATGTTAAAATTCTGGTTGCACCAGACTGTGCGATACAACGGGAACCGAACCATTCAGCTTATACCAAGCTCTGAATTGATTCCGCATCTCTTCGACATAAATCAATTTTCAGAAGCTTGCATTTCAGGCTCAATTTGCCCCATTGCGTCTTCGAGTGCATCCATCTTCACCTGAACAAATACGCGTTTGTCCGGATCTGACTCCGAAATTAAATAATATGCCGCACCACGCTGCTCCAGAACATAGACCTCTTTTCCTTCAAGTTCTGTCGCCGTCAAGTCCGACGTGCTTTGCCAGACTTCCCCTCTGCAAAGGTATCTGTGAATCATAAAGAAGAATCTGGCCCACCAGATTCTATCCAATTCAACATCAGTCATAATGTCTCCGCCACCGGCTTTTGCGATTGCATCGTCATATGCGGATTCGATGTTGGAAATTTCGCGAGCAAAGGGCAACCACCAAACTGCGAAAGTCGAAGTGCCCGTATGAATTCCTTTACTCACATACTTTGTGCCGGTTCGAAAATCTGAGTTGGACAACTTGGTGAAGTTGCCAAGCCTCGCACAGCTCGAAAGCGTCAGCATGGAGGCAGTTAACAAGAATACAAATAACAGTGCGGTACGACGCATAGAATGTCTCCAGAATAGAATGCAGACAGAATGAACTAACAGGTCAAATTGGATGTCAAGGTAAGTGCCCTGGTAACCGGAAGATACCAGATTGAAGTATCGAGTCGGGATTGGGGGGAAAAGACACAGATTCCCGACAGCGTGCCAATATAGCAAAATGTCCACCTGCGGCCCAAACTATTTTCATTTTTTCTTATACAATCAAGTTAGTTCTGTTTTTTCACTTCCATTTTATTTTTTCCGCCATACGCAAAGACATCACAATGTCACTCTCGAGTCTGGAGCAGCTTTCATGCTCATTTCCTGGTGTTTTTCCCGTGGCACAAGAACCGTCAAACTCAATGTCCAATTCAACAGGCCAGCCCGTTCAACATTGAACCAAACGACCAAGCACGTTTACATACGACTGCCACGCCGCGGGGCGCCGGAATCCAAACCATCGCTGCAACCGGGAACGAGTTGCGGCGGCGAACTACCATACCAAGCAAGGAATCAGTGATGAATATTCTGACCGTCCCGACGATGGTCCTGCGGGACACCCAAACGTTTTTTGCACAAGTGCGGCTGCGGGAGCGCCTCGGAGAGCTGATCGGATCATTGACGGGGGCGACGGTGTTGTTCCTGGCGCTGTTCGGTTGCCTGATCGGCGCATTTCACGGGCCGCTGCAGGCGCTGACCTCGGCGATCAAACTGCCCCTCCTCTACCTGTTGACGCTGCTGATCACATTCCCGACGCTCTACGTTTTCAACATTCTGTTCGGCGCGCGTTTTTCGATGCGCCAGTACTTCAGTCTGTTGCTGGGCGCCACAGCGATCAACAGCGTACTTCTGCTCGGATTTGCACCCATCGGCATCCTTTTTATGCTGACTTCCGACAGCTACCTCATTTTCAAACTCATCAATATTCTGATGCTTGCCATCAGCGGAATGGTGGCGATGCGTTTTTTCTACCAGGGAATGGGACTGATAGACGAGAAAGTGTTTCCCGCGATGCCGCCGCCGGAGTCAATCGACGACGCCGAAAAACCGGCCCCCGCCCGCAGTGTGCAGGAGATGCGGCGCGAACTAGAACGCCAGAACACAACGCGACGGCGCATCATGAAATTGTGGGTTGTACTATACGCCCTGGTCGGCAGCCAGCTGGCCTGGACGCTCAAACCCTTCTTCGGCGTGCCGGGCAAGCCATTCGTTCTGTTCGACGACAAAGCCGGCAATTTTTTTACCGACGTACTGGAATCAATCGCCAAACTCTTGTTCAGTTCGGCTTCATACTGAAGTCAACTACGCTATTTGGCGAACTTCTGGTCCAGCAGAATGGCATTGCCGTCGGGATCGCGCAGGCTGGCGAACACCGGGGCCTGAGCATGCGCCTCGTGGTCGCTGGATTCGTCGGCCTCGTGCTCAAAGGTCAAACCTTGAGACTTTAAACTTTTCTGTACGGCGCGAACATCGTCAGGCTGAAATGTTAACAGGTTGTCCTGCAACATGCCTTCAAACAGTCCGATTTTGGTTGCGCCGTTTTGCAGGATCAACCATTTCTCAGCCATGTTGCCGTCAAGCTGTTCAAATCCGAGTTTGCGATAGAATTCCAGCGATACGGCAATGTCTTCTACTGCCAGGCTGATTGAGAATTGCCCGAGATTCATCTGTTGTTTCCTTTTCTGTTTAACATTGCAGTAATCCGTTGACAACGGCTCAGCGTTTGCACTTTGTTTAACTCGCCCGCCCGGGAGATTTAAACGCGTCGGCAAACAGATCGTCAAAATCAATGCCCTGCTCTATCAGGGTGTTTATGCCGACCGGCGCAGGCGGTTTGGCGGCGGGCGGAGGATCAAAGGGCTGCAGTTCTTTGCGCCACCACTCCGTCGCCACCCAGCGGTCAAACTTGAAACCGACGTTTTCAAACAGCGCGAATCTTGTGTAGCCCGCCGCGCTGTGCAGCGCCTGACTGCCCGGATTCGGCAGGCCGATACCCGCCAGCGCCTGGTAAAAACCCAGTCGCAGCATACAGACATCGAGTGCGCGGTACAGAATGCGCGCCAGGCCGCGCCGCTGAAAGTCCGCATGTACATAGACCGAAGTCTCGCAGGTCCATTGATAACCCTCGCGTTTGCGGTGCTGACCGCAATAAGCATAGGCCCGCGGCACGTCGGCGGCGTCGACGCAGACCAGCCAGGCATGCGTGCGATTGCAAGACTCTATGCGTTCGCGCATCTCCGCCGCCGAAGGCGGCTCGGTTTCAAAACTGATAATTGTATCCAGTACCACCGGCGCGTAAATTTCTGCGACGTGTACGGCGTCGTCGGCGCGCGCGGGACGAATGCGCCAGGAAGTGTTCAAGCGTCCTCACTCTGCAAAGAAGTATCGTGACAAGTGCGCAGATCGTGTCCGCCTGCGAATGCCATCGGCTGAACGCCGTTGTTGACGCAGACTCGTTTCCGCGTTGAAAATACAACGGCAATCCTTCCTGCACAACCGCAGTGGAAAACCTTCATTGTATAGACTGCGAACAATAGCTTAAGTCAGAATGCCAACAACATGTGGCAAGTGCGTACACGCTGCCGGCAGATTTATCAACCAGGCGCGGCTTTTGTTTAATTGATGACGTTGATGAGCGCTGCCGCACGCTCCCCGCCGCCTTCGATCTCCATTACGTACACTCCCGTCGCCAGGCTGCTCACATCGAGCATCCGGTATTGTGCGCTGTGCGCCTCCCCCTGGAACGTGGAACGAGCCACAATTCCGCCGTGCATGTTAAACACGCGCACGCGCAGCTCCTGCGCATTGCCGCTGTACAACACGATGCTGATAATTTCACTTGCCGGGTTTGGACCAAAACTGACAATCTGCAGACCTTGTTTGTTTTCTCCCTTTGGAAGGTCTTTCCTGCGCAACCCGGTCCTGAAACTGACTGGTTTCGACCACAAACCCGAAGCGCCGTTGTTGACGCTGCGGCCGCGCACAAAAAGCAGAGAACCTTCCGGCAGCCCGGTTAACACCGCACTCGGCAGACTGTCGGAATAGGTAATTGTATAAAGCGGCCTGCACATGGAGATGTCTTCCGAAACAGCGAGCTCCAGGTTTTCCTGCGATTGAAGCCCCTGCGACAGAATGACTACTCTGTCGGGGTTGTGCAAAGACAACGATTCGCTCAGCTTGATTTCAACATGAGAGTTCGGTTGCAGCGAACTTCCAGGCTCGTCCTGCAACTCAAATTCCAGCAAACCGCCCGTCACAATAGTCGCGTGATCGATCTGAACGGCGCTGAACACCCCGCCGTTCAGCCGCGCCGCACGAACAAATCTGGAGTCCGGTGAATCTCGCTTGGCGCGGATGACAAAACTCGAACCGGGATAGTAGCGTCGGTCCAGATGCAACGTGACCTCCTCAAACAGCGGGCTCGTAAGCTGATAGAATGTACCTCCGGGATAATCCGGGTAAAAACCCAGAGTCGCAAACAGATACCAGGCCGAAAGGCTCCCGGCGTCGTCGCTGCCGGGCAGCCCGCCGGCACCTGTGGCAAAATATTCCTGCATCATACTGCGCGTGGTTGCGACGCTGCGCCACTGCTCTCCCGGCAGGTAGTTAAACAAAAATGGGAAGGCCAGATTGTGCTGATTCCACGCAAAACGTCCCTCGGAAAAGTACTCCTGCAACGCGTTGAGCCATCGTTCCTTGCCCATCATGCGGATGAGCCCCGGCTGGTCGTGCGGTACAAAAAATCGATAATTCCAGGCGCTGCCTTCCGTGAATCCGGGGCCTCCGGCCAACAACCTTCCACTCGTCAACTCGTGCTCATGCTGTTCCGGATCAAAGGGCTCAAACCAGTCCCCCGACGCCAGACGCGGCCGAAAAAATCCCGACGTCGCGTCAAAACTGTTAACATATGTGCGGGAGCGCTGCTCCAGCAATTCGGCCTCATGTGTCCGGCACATACTGCGCGCCATGGCCGCCAGCGCTGCGTCGGCCAGGCAGTATTCCTGCATGACGGAAACGCCGGCGTCCGAAAAGAAAATATGTTCCTCGCTGTACGGGATGTAACCTTGCGTCACGTACTTGGCATTCTCGGGCCGCCCTGGATTGCGGTTAACATCCACAAAAGCGCTCTTTGCGGCGGCTTCAAATGCCAGTTCCTCGTCAAATCCGCGCAGACCTTTGTTGTAGGAATCTGCAATGACGACGGCGGCCGGGTCGCCAATCATTACGCGAGTGTCCGTCCCGGAAATCTCCCAGAGCGGCAGCCAGCCGGCTTCGCGGTAGTGCTCGAGCATGGAGCGCACCATGTGGTTCTGCTGCTCGGGATACAGTAATGTTAAAAAGGGATGCACCGTGCGATAGGTGTCCCACAGCGAGAACAGCGTGTGCCGCGTAAATCCGTCCGCCCGTTTAACTCCGCCGTTGCTCACGTCCGGGTATTCGCCGTTCACATCGTTAAACACATTGGGATGTATCAGTGTGTGATACAGGGCCGAGTAAAAAATCGTCTTGTTGTCCTCGTTGTCATCCCTGACCTCCACACGGCTGATCGTTTCATTCCAGTCGGCATAAGCGGCCGCCGCCACGCGATCAAAATCCCGGTGCCCGATCTCGGTCTCCAGATTCATGCGGGCATTGTCGATGCCGACATAGGAAATGCCGACTTTGACGCATATCTCCTCGCCCTCTTCGGTGTCAAATCGCAGACATGCGCCAATGTCGTCGCCTTCCACACTGCCCATGTCTCCGGCACTGTAAAACTGCGTTCCGCTCCAGACGCGCGCCGCGACCGACGGCTTTGAGAATCGCGCAAAAAAGTAGGTCGTTTCATAGGTCGGGATTCCCCAGAAATCGCCGCCGGACTTGTAGCCCACCAGGGTCGAATCGTCCAGCAGCTCAATGTAAGCCTCGTGTGTCGCCGTCAGACCGCCCGTCACATCAAACAGTATGTTGGCGTCGCCCTGGCGCCGCGGAAACGTGAAGCGCGTCATGCCCGCGCGTTTGGTGCTGGTCAACTCGACGTCGATGTCGTACGTCAACAGAGACGTCGAAAAGTATCCCGCCCGCGCTGTGCTGACCGTTCCCGGATATACGGAGGCGTTCTGCTCTTTTTCGGTGGACGGCTCGCCGGTCGTAGCCATGAGCAGCAGATTGCCCCAGCCCGAGCAGCCCGGACCGCTTACATCCGTGTGTACAAATCCGTAGATGAATGGATCAGATGCAAAAAAACCGCTGACGCTGCCGCCGCTGGTGTAGGGCGTCAACTGCACCATTCCCCAGGGCACACAAGGCCCCGGAAAAGTATAGGCTCCCCGCAGCGTGCCTATCATCGGATCGATATATCGTGCAAAATCCGCTGTCTGCGCCACGGCCTTTGTGCTGCCAATTATTAACATCAGGACAAGCATGAGCACTTTCAAACGCGCCATCTTTGCCAAACTCATAGACATCTCACTCTCCAGCAGGACCTGACGGATCCCGACAATCTCCTTCGCACAACCTGCGACTCAACGGGCACAAACGGTTCGCCCGGATGCAAATTCGGAAACTTTGAACCGACAATTAGTTTCGCTGCTGAAAAAAATGGGGGATGCTGCGCACGTGCCGACTTGTTGACAGCATGAAACCAGCCAGGGCCGACATCGTTGCGGCATAAAACTGTGCCCTCATCCGGAAGTGCACCAATTACTGTACGCGCTTCCTCTTCGAATTTCCCCATTCCGCAGTTTTTTCCTATTCTTCGGCGTTTTTGAGTTCCATCGAGCGCTGTACTACTTCAATATCCGCCGGATCGCACCATGAAGATCATGACTCCTGCCGCAGGCAGACTGTCTTTTTCCGCTGCCTTGATTGGCTTGATCATCTTGCTTGTCACGGGGACTGAAATCGTCGACGCACAGGAGTCGCCCTCCGGCCTCAACAACAAACAGCAGCCGAATCCGCTGCCGCTGCCCAGTTCCATGCCCCTGGCCGCGTTTGAGGAGCAAGTCTTCGAATTCCTGCAAAGCCGCAGATACGAAAACCTCGGTTGGGCGCGCGACAAGGGCATTCGACCGACGGGACCGTACATCCAAAATCGCTCGTACAACAACCACCCCGCGGTCAGAATCTACTACTCGCCCGGCCTCATGCGTTGGCTGGCTGCCGGACGCAAGGGCGAGATTCCGCAGAATGCCATGATCATCAAGGAAATGCACAATGCGCCGGCCGATCAATACTACATCGACTCAACGCTGAGTTATCGCAACGAAGACCTTGTGCAGTCAAGCGTCGACGCCGGATTTTCCGCCTGGACGATCATGATTCGCGATACCGCCGGCGCGCACGACGGCTGGTACTGGGGTTATATCTCCGGCGATCCGGCGTATCAGAAACCCGATACAAATATGTTTGAATATCCCGACCAGGGATTCGGGCAGTACTGCACGCGCTGCCACGCCTCGGCGGCAGATAACCTGACGTTTTCAAGCCTGACCAATATCGAGGGTTTTGACGGCAATCCGCTGACATACACAAACGACGGCTCCTGGAACGACCTGCGCACGCGCCGCCACGCCGATCTGATGTCCTCGCACAAACAGATTTACGAGATCGACGAAGTCTTCAGCAATCAGCTGGATATTTTCGCCAAAGTCTCCTCGCTGCAGGCCCACGCCGAATTTGTGCGCCAGATTTCCGCCGGACAGAGACCGCCGGCGTTTAAAGATGTCGTGCCGATTCCGCCGGTTGGATACGATCACGTGGTGGCGCACAACGGCACGGATCAACAGTTTATCACCTCGGATCAATGCCTTGGCTGTCACTCGGGATTTGAAGCCGTCACCGGCTGGGAGATGTTCAACGTGGCGGACAAGGACACCGCCAATCTCTCACCCTACGGCGAATGGCGCTGGTCGATGATGGGCCTCGCCGGTCGCGATCCCGTCTTTTTTGCCCAGCAGGAAAGTGAACGCGTCCTGCAGCCCACGCGCGCCAATGAAATCACAAATCTCTGTTTTCACTGTCACGGCGTCATGGGACAGCGCCAGTTTCGCCGCGATACCGACAGCAGTGAATTCTTCCGCGAGGAGTTTGTCTTCGCCACTCCGCAGAACGATCCGGAGCACGCCACTTACGGCGCACTTGCACGCGACGGCATTTCCTGTCTGGTTTGCCACCAGATGGTCGACGACGGCAACAAAACAATATTCCCGATTGAAACCGGCGACTTCCACGTGGGCAGCGCCGACACACTCCACGGCCCCTACGAGATGATCGCCGCGCACGCGATGGAAGAAAGCCTCGGTATCACGCCGGTTTACAATCCCTACATCAAGTCTTCGCGCGTCTGCGGTTCCTGCCACACCGTGCACCTGCCGGTGTTTAACGCCAAAGGCGAACAGGTCGGCGATCGATACGAACAGACGACCTACCTGGAGTGGTTAAACAGCGCGTATTCAGATGAAGGCAAGGCCGAAGATGTCACGCCCAAATCCTGCCAGAACTGCCACATGCCACAGACCTATCACGGCAAAAAGCTGCAGTTCCAGGTGGCGACGATTGAAGACCAGGACTACCCCGCCGCCGACCACCTGGCGCCGATGGAAAACATTACCGTGCGCAACCGCAAAGATTACAGCCGCCACACCCTGCTCGGCGTCAATGTTTTTGTGATGGAAATGTTCCAGCAGTTTAACGGCATTCTCGGCGTGCGCCTGTCCGACTACATGAGCGGCCGCGCCGACGGCCTGCAACGCGCCATCAAAAATGCCGACGAACAGGCCAAGAGCGAAACCGCTGAATTAACAATCACCGAGCTTAAACACAACAGCGACAAGTCCGTCGATGTTAACATCCGCGTGCAAAACCTCGTCGGCCACAAGTTTCCGTCGGGAGTCGGTTTCAGACGGGCGTTTATGCGCGTCGAACTCGTTGACAAACAAAAAGGACAGGTCCTGTGGGCGTCCGGAAGAAGTAATGCCGTCGGCGTCATTGTCGACGAAAACGACCAGCCGCTGCCCTCCGAATTCTTTGAGACAGTCGACGGAAAACAGGTCTACGAACCGCACTACGACCTGATAACCAGACAAAACCAGGTGCAGATCTACCAGGAGCTGGCGCGCAATCCCGAAGGGTATTTTACCACCAGTTTTGTCGCGATCGACGAAGTGCCCAAGGACAACCGACTGCTGCCGCGCGGCTGGAGCAACAAGGGCCCGTCCCACGAGTTGACCGAACCGGAGGGCCGCGCCGCCGACGATCCGCTTTACGACAACGGCAGCGGCGCCGATGAAATAACCTATCGCATTCCGCTGCCGCCGGGACGCGCCGACAATCTGGAAGTGCGCGCCGCCCTGTTTTATCAGTCGATTCCGCCCTTCTACCTGCGCGATCGTTTTACGACCGCCAAAAACGGCAAACGCGCCATCGACGGCGACGACACGCAGCGTCTGCTCTACCTGACGAGTCACATCGACTACAGCGACACGCCGGCCGACGGCTGGATATTACTGATCAATGAGGTGAAAAAGGATTTGTAATTCGGCAAATTCGCTGGGGGAGTTTCGCAGCATTCAGCTTTTGAACTCCATGTAAGATTTGCACCTGAAGCAGTGATTCGATATTTTCCGGGACCTGCACTCGGAAACAATTACCACGTGTTCCGCTTCAGTTCTTACATGGAGAATTCATGGAATTTTTAAACGTTCCCATGACGGTGCTGCGCCGTACCAAGCGATTCTTTAAAGAGATCCGCAAAAAGATTCAGATCAAACCCAAGATCAAATCGCTGTTGTCCGCCAATGCGGTGTTTTTTGCCATTTACGGCTGTATCATAGGTGCGTTCAGCGGTTTGCCGCAGGCGATGTCCTCGGCCGTAAAGTTGCCGCTGCTGTTCATGCTGACATTGATTGTGTCGTTCCCGACGCTTTATATCATCAACCTGCTGCAGGGCTCGCGCAATACGATCGGCCAGTACTTTGCGCTGATTCTCGGCTCCACCGCGGTGACGAGTGTGCTGCTGCTCGGTTTTGCCCCGATCACGATCCTCTTCATGATCACATCCGACCACTACCAGTTTTTCAAGATTCTCAATGTGCTGCTGTTCACCTTCGCCGGGTTCGCCGGCATGAAGTTCTTCTACCGCGGCGTGCAATCCATCGAGGAGAGTCCGCAAAACGAGCTGCTGACGGAGGGAAGCGCAGCAGAGGAAAAACAGCCGCAAGCCATTGATAATATTGATGTTACGGACGCAGCAGCTCTTGATTCGGCCGGTGAAATTGACGAAGCGGATGAAGATGGAAAAATTGAAGTTGCAGAAGACAGCATTCGGGCCTTCCTCCCTGAATCGCGCCGCAACGAGGAAGTATACTTTGACGATGACTTCGATGACGACTACGACGAAGATGAAGATGAAGATCAGGGACATGTGCGCAACAAACCGCGCTATCCGCTGACGCCTGCGCAAAAACGCGCGCTGGGACGTCGCCGCACTTTGCGCGTCTGGGTCATGCTCTATGGTCTGGTGGGCAGTCAACTCGCCTGGGTGCTGCGACCGTTTTTCGGCGCGCCGGGCGAGGAATTCGAGATTTTCCGCACGATCGACGGCAATTTTTTCACAAACATTATCGATGCGCTGGCGCGGATATTCGGATTTAAATAGGACTTTGCACCGTTCAGCTCAGGAGCTGGAAAAACAGGTAGAGCAGCAGGATTCCAACGATCGATGCGACGAAATATCTCGTCCAGCGGATGTCTTCGCGCGATTCGGGACTGAACTCGTCGTCGATCACGCGGCGCACGATGCTGCGCAGTTCCGTAGCCGGCAGGTTGCTGACTTCGCGCATTGAGGCGACAATGATGTCGACGCGTTCTTCGCGATCGCGCGCTTCGAGCAGTTCCTGTTCGCGCGACACCACAAACTCGTGGATTTTGGTATAACTGCTTTTGTCGATAGTGTTCATGGCGGCGCCGTGATTGGACAGCCCGCGGGCTGCATTGTTGAACGTCGTTTCGGCTGACTGGCATCTGGTCTGTGTGCACAGCGAATGTACGCAGACGGGCGCAAATGTTCAAGTTTGCAGCCGCAGACTACGCGCAGCAGTACGTTTGATTGTGCAAATGGTTCAGCTTCGGCGGCGGGACACAGCGGCGGACATGTCAATTTCCGAGCGATGACCCGGGACAAAAAGGCTTCTCACGCGGTGGTTTGTGGTTTGGGACTCGGAGGCCAACAAAAGCGGATTGAAAAGGATTTAGTCAGATCCTAAAAAGCAGATCTGTTTAACAATCTTTTAAACACGAACCGGAGTCGTGCTCCTACCCGTGACACGACTCCGGTTGCGCCTGATATTCAGGATGCGGATTCTAAACATCTTTATACCAGGTAAACAGCGCATGACGCGGGCCATTAGTCTGGACAATGGGCACCACACTATTGCCGCAAACCGGGGCCGACCCGCGATCATGCGGAATAAATCTAGGGATAAAACCTGGAGGACAGCAAAAAGGCGATTCAGTATTTAATCAGTAGGCGCAACAAGGCCCTTGCCGTCCGAATTTCACGGAAGCCAGCAAAGGCCTTCTTGTTAATCATGCAAAGGAAAATCTCAAGACATTGGGTCTGTTTAACAGCTCGCGATTAACGATGCAAAAGCATGCCGCGGGACTCCCCCGCTTCGCTGGTGATGCGATAGACGTATGCGCCGGCGGTCAAACTCTTTGCGGCCTCGAGCGTCAGGCGCTCCCGACCGGATGTGAACAGACTGCGTGTAAGAACAATTTCGCCGGCCATGTTAAACAACTCAAACTGCATCGCGCCGCGGTGACCGCCGGATTCAACAGTGATTTCGCTGCCAAAGGGATTGGGGAATACACGATGCAAAACACTCACCGTCGACTGCTCCGGCTTGACGTCACTGGTGGTTGCGGGGTCGATCCAGATGCCGTTCTGCTCCGCCGTTGCAAAGCGATTGCCGTCATGCCCAACGATCTGGCGGAACCTGACGCCCGGCGGCACTTCCGACTGCACGTCAAGCCAGACATCGTTCTCCAGCTTAAACAAACGATAGTACGCCGACGTGCGCGTGTGCATGTAGATGTCGCCGTCGACAAAATCGATGCGCTGCGGGATCAGATTCCACTCAGGGAAATCGGTGTTGACGGCGTCGACCATTTCACGCCAGTTAGCGCCGCCGTCGTCACTGCGATAAACAAAATAATGCGACCTGTTGTTGCCGCGGCTGAAAACCGTCGCAAAAACCGTCAGTCCCTGACCGAAGATATGGGTGACTTCCGTCTCCGGCCCGATACCGTTCATGGAACTCTGCCATTGATCGCCGTCATCGTCGGAAAAATACAAGCCCGCTTCAGTGTTGATCAATACGCCGCGTTCATTGCTGAGAATCTCTATAACGGGTACACTGACGTCGCCCATGTCGGGCAAACCCTTATTGATTTTTTCCCAACTTTGGCCGCTGTCGGCGGAACGACGCATGCCGCCCCGTTTCCATACCGTGGAATTGCCGCCGCCGCCACCGCCGCCGCCGTCGCCAAACTCAATGGAGTGCAGAGATAAAAACAGATGGCGTCCATTGTGATCGATATCCGATATGGCGCTGTTCCAGTTCCCCTGAGACAGTCCGTCGCGCGGATCGTCCAGCCACAGATCGTTGTTTAACAGCTCCCAGGTCTGTCCCCGGTCCTCCGAGCTGTAGAGTGTTTTGGGAACCGCGCGCGTCTCACGGCGTCCGTGCACTGCGTACATGGTGCCGCCGTCAAACGTCACGTTATGCAGTGTTGAATCAAGCGCAATGTCCCAGGTCAGTCCGTTGTCGTCCGAGCGAAACACGTTAACGGTTGTGACCGCAAACAGCGAGGCGTCGACTGCAAACATGTCGATGCAATTTGTATAGGGCAGCCCGGCGCTGTAGTTCTGCCAGTTGTCACCGTCGTCGTCGGAAATCAACACGCCCACATTGGAGGCCGCATAAATCCGGTCTTCCACCGGCAACAATTGAGACAGGTTAATCCAGTCTTGTTTAATCGTCCACGTTTCTCCGTCGAAATGCCAGAGATATTTATCCCTGTCGAGCGCGACAATGCGGTTGTTGTACGCCGCCTCGTAGGTTAGTGCGGGGACCAGATCGGCTTTATAGACTCGCTGGAAATTGCTGTTGATTTCTTCCCAGGTCTCGCCCTGATCGCCGCTGCGGAATGCGCCCTCGCTGCCCGAAATGGCGTAGACAAATGTCCCGTCGGCAAGGAAGATGCTTATCGGCGGGTTAACATCCGGCAGTAATACCGGTGCAAGTTCGGATCCATCGGTAGAGTAACGGTGCAGCCGGTCGGCGCCGGCATATGAGACAAAGATCGTCTCGTCGGTGCCGAACACGCGCGCAATTCCGCTGCCGCACTCTTCACAATCGCCGATTGCGGTCCACCCTTCGCCGTCGGTCGAACGATAAACGGTTTTGTCCACACCGATGAACATCGACTCCGGCCGCACGTGTAAAACGTCGTTCAGCTTAAACAAGTAGATATACTTCTGCGGCAAAGGCAACGAAACCGGACGCCAGCTTTCTCCCGCGTCGTCCGAGACGATCATGATTCTGTTTTTACTGTTGACATCGCGCGAATACAGTTTGTCGCGCCAGACCTTCAGTTCGTTGCCATCCCCGGCTCCCGTGCGTCGCCATTTACCGTCGACCAGATGGTGTACGCCGTGGCCGGCGATGCACCAGACATCATCATTAAACGCATCAATGACATTTACAATGCCGCCGTTGGGGCCGCCGCTGCGACGCCATTCAGCCTGCAACGCGCCCGCATTCAGCAGCAGCACCAGAAAGAGAACTTGCCAAAACTTCATAATGTAACTCCGGGCATGCGGCCGCATGTTAACACTTCGCCAGGTCGGCCGGTGGGTCTGTTGTGCGCGTTTCCCGCCTTGACGGCCATATTCGGTGACAGTTTGCAGTTACTCCCGGTCGCCTGGCGACGCCACGGGTGTCTGGCCAAAACCGGCTGCGGAACACATGCCGCCCCGCCGGGTTACAACTGTCGACTTCCTGATTTCCGCGCACGACACACAAACTCAGACTTTTCAACAGCCTTCTAAATCCCTTCTTGTTTGTCGTGCAGCCGTAAGCGACAAGTCGAGGAATCCGTTCTGAGCCTCGGCATGCGATGTGCGGCAGCGCGCCGCGCAAGACGCCGATCAGCACATCGGCACAGAACTTCCGCGTCGACTGTGTTAAACAACTGCGGGCTCACGTGGCCGCCCCGCGCATCGATTTCGGACGTCGCGCTTGCACCGAATGGAGCGGGACTCACTCAATCCGGACGTCGCTTCGGTGGAGAGAACGCCGGAGTGCGGCGTCAATACAGCACAAGTTCTACGGAAGGTGTTTCAGCGGACAGAGATGTGACAATATATAAAGCCCGACCGCTTAAACACATCCAGGGGCACAATGCGGATGTGTGTAAACGGTCGGGCCCGATGGCCTACAGGAAAAACGCTGAATCAAGAGCGAACTAGTGCGCCGCTTAATTCACCCGTCGCTCCTGTGACGCGATATACATATACTCCCGGCGCCAGATCCGCCGGCACGATGATGTGCAGTACGCCCTGCGCATCGACCCGCGTCGTAGTATTCAAAACTTCCAGACCCGCCACGTCGAACAGTTTGACCGTGACCGTGCCGCTCAGCGACGTGTGCTCGATGGTAAACTGTGTACTGAAGGGATTTGGATACGCCGCCGGGCTCGCAATTGCATCGTTTGATGACTCATCGACCGAAGTGCTCACCTCCGGCTGGTTGGTCCAGACGCCTGCACTGGCGCCGCCGGCGTACAGCTGTCCGTTGCGACCGACGATTTTGCGCAGCGTCAGACCGTCCGGCAGTTCCGCCGTGACGTCGTTCCACTGATTGCCGTCGTGGCGGAACAGGTGATACGCGTCGAACCAGTAGCTGTGCAGGTAAGGCACGCCGTCGACCACGTCGATGGTCGAGGCGCTGAAGCGCGACTCCGCATCCGTCTGCGGCAGGCCCATGCCGAAGGGACTCCAGGCGCGGCCGCCGTTTTCACTCTTGTAGACATTGCTCTGAATATCCGTGCCGTTGACGACCGTCACCGTGGCATGCACGTCATTGCCGACCGCGGTGATTGAAATGTTTCTGGCGTCCGGCGGCAGCCCCGCGTTGATGCGCTGCCACGAGTTGCCGCCATTGCCGGAACGGAACAGGCCGTCGGCCGTTGCGATTAGCAGTCCGTCCTCCACCACCTGAATCTGCGGCGTCGGCACCGGAACGTTCACGTCAAAAGGCAGGCCCGCGTTGACGCGCTCCCATGTGAGGCCGTCGTCGCTGGAGCGGCGGACGCCGCCGAATCCCCAGCGCGAAGTCCCGCGTCCGTGAATCACAAACCAGCCGTTGAACGTCACGTACAGATTCTCGCCGTCGTGTGCGATGTCGGAAAGGTCGAGCAGCGGCGAATCAAATTCATTGTTGAGCAGTTCCCAGCTCGCCCCCATGTCGTCGGAGCGGTAGAGCACGCCGTTGGGATCGCGCGGCTCCATACGCGCAAACAGAGTCGAGCCGTTGCGCGCGAGACCGGCAATCGGATAGGGATGCACCGTTTCCCAGCTCGATCCGCCGTCCAGCGAACGCACCGTCGTTCCATTGGTGTTGGCAATCAGGATACCGTCGACATTGTGCAACACCTGCACGTTCTGGTAGAGCAGGCCATTGTTCAGCGAGGTCCAGGTCTCTCCTTCATCATCCGAACTGAATACGCCTTGCTGCGTGCCGATCACCAGCTCGCCGTCGGAGGCAACCAGGTCGTAGATGCCGGGCTGCGAAGACACAACCGTCCAGACGTCGTTGTCAAAACGCCATACCTGACCGAGGTTGTCCGCCATGAAGAGTTTACCGCCGAGCGCGACGGGGCTGTAGAGCGTCGGGAACGCGCCGCCGGGCGTCTTGACCAGTCCCGTGTTGATTTCATCCCAGCTTTCACCGCCGTCGCGCGAGCGCGCCACGCCCAGCGAGGTGCTGAAGGTTAAAATTTCGTCGTTGTGCAGCACAAGCGAAGACATGAAGCCGAATCCCGCGGGCAATTGTACGGGATCCAGCGACATGCCGTCCGTGTTGAAGCGGCACACGGACTGCGCAAAGGCATGCTGCACAAAGAGCGTGGACGCGTCGCCGCTCATCTGTGCAATCGGCGTACCGAGGCCTTCGCAGGTTCCAAATTCCGTCCAGGCGCTTGCGTCGGCGGAACGGTAGATTGTCGTGCCGAAACCCACGTAGACCTCGTCATCCGTGGTGTGCAGCACTACTTCCTGATGGCGTTCCGCTGCGGGCAGATCCGCCGCTTCCCAGCTTGCACCGCCGTCGTGCGAGACGAGCAGTTCCTGAATGCCGATGTTGTTTTCAATTGCGAACAGAATGCCGTTCCAGGCGTGCACGGAGCGCGCTGTAGTTGCCGCGCCGCGGGTCCAGCTTCCGTTGTGATAGGTGTGGACGGCGCCGCCGACAAGTCCGTAAATATTTCCTCCGTCGGCGTCGAGCGACCAGACAAAACCGCCGTAGGGTCCGTCGGTCTGACGCCATTCCGCCGCGTTCGTGGTCTGCGCCGCAAGCAGCAGTGCACACAGAACGCCCAGCCAGATCGATGTGTTAACTTTCTTCATACTGTTTCCAATTGCTGTTGATATTCCACCGTTCGCCGTAGTTCGGCATGCATTGCCTTCCATCCTGTCAATCCGCGGGAGTGCCCGGAGCCGGATGCTGAGTTCGGCGTACGATAAATCTACAGCGACCAATTGTTCAATTCGAGTCAACTTATTGCCCGAGATTGCATGTCTAAGTTCTGCTTGCGGCGTGCCGCCGGCACGATCCGCAACGGACTTGTGGCAACCGGGTTACTCAATGCTGCAAAACTGCCGAATTGACGCCAAAAGCGCCGATTTCCGGCTGCAGGACAAACAAAATGGGCTTTAAAAAGGCCTTTCCCCGCGCAACAGGTTTGGAAGTCTATGCGACGTCCCGAGGATCTGACGGAACTGATTCAGTCGATGACAAAGTCCGAAAAACGCTATTTCAAGCTGTTTGCCGGCCGTCACGCGCGCGATAAATCGAGTAAATACCTGGAGTTGTTTGACCTGCTGGCCCGCGGCGAGTCAGCGAGTAATAACGGTAAAACTGAACTGACGGAAATTGCCGGCATCCGCAATCTGCCTTCCGCCAAACACTACCTCTACGGTTTGATCATGACCGCGCTGCGCGCCTACCACTCCGGCAAGTCCGTGCAAAAACGCCTGCGCGAAGGCATAGACGACGCGGAACTGCTGTTTGCCCGCGGTCTGCTGGATCAGGCCGCCAGATTGTTTAAACAATTGTATTCCCTGGCGGAACAGCACGAGGATTTTAACGCCCAGCTGATAATAGTGCGCCGTCAACGCGAAATGATTTCCGCGCGGGCAGACATCGTAAGCGATCTGGACCGTTTGTTCAAACTGGAACGCGGCATCACGCGCAACATCGTCAACCTGCGCCACTACCAGGAAATCTCAGCGCGCGTTTTCCGCCAGATACGCGCATTCGGGCACAACTCCCACGCTCAGCAGCCCGACCCGATGCAGCAACTTAAACAGCATCTTTTGTTAAGCGATGAGTCGTATGCACATAGCCTTACAGCCAAGTTGTTTTACTATTCAACCCGCGCGGGCATAGCCTACTATGAGGACGACAAACAGGAATTGTACCGGTTCTGCCGCCGCCATGCCGAGGTGTGCGAGACTTTCTACGACGCGGGAGGCATGACGGCGGAGCGACTGGCGGATTCGCTGCACAACTACATGCACGCCTGCCTGGACCTGGAGTTTTACGACGAGATGGTCGAGGGCCTCAAAAAGCTGGACGCGCTGGAGTTAAAAGATGAATACGCGCGCATCCGCAGTGAAATCACGCACTATTCGCTGCGCGCGGTGGCCGTGGTGGAACAAGGCAGCGACGAGGAGTTGCACGACTTTCTGCGGAATTACGCGACCCGACAAGACCGTCTGGCGTCGATGATGAATCTGGAACAGGAGCTGCTGCTGGCCGTGCGCATGGCGCTGGTGAACTTCAGGCTGCGCCGGCACTCCGCCGCTCTGGACGCTCTTGCGCCGATCCTGCAGGCGCCGCGTGCCGCACCGCGCCACGACATTGCGCGCAGCGCGGAATTCATGAGCCTGATACTGCACGTGTTTCTGGGCGACTGGAACTATCTGGAGAACGCGATCGTCGCCCTGCGGCGGCGCGGGACGCTGCGCGAATTCCGCGCCCTGCAGCTGGTGGTTGAGATCATTGAACATCTTCTGCGCGCCGCGCCGACGGAACGGGCCCAGGTGCTGCAGGCGGCGCAGACGCAATTGCGCGATTTCTTCGATTCGCAGGAAAGTGCGGGGCTCACTGCAATGAATCGGAGCATTCTGCGACTTTGGATGGAGCAGTTACCCGAGACAGCCGACCGCCGCGGCAGATAAACCGCCGGTTTTACGCTGCAAACGAGGGCAAACAACTGCATAACAATCGATCGGTTTTCGGCAATTATTCTGGCAGAGCCGCATCGTTCGGTTGCATACTCAGCTATTAACGGGCACAAAAATCCCGACACAAATCCGCAGACCACGGCGGCGCGCTCACAGCCGATCCGGGACCGGAATAACGCTATGGCGATAATTGGCGGGAAGACGGCAAAAACCCTGTTTTCAGCGTCAAATCGGTCATTGTGTGCCGTTTACGGCGATAAAGACGCTCATTTCAGCACTTTTAGATGCGAACGTACGAGCTATTCGTCGATTCAGTTTGTATCTTTGGTCCCTGAAGAGTAGCGTGAAATTGAAATATCAGAGTTGTCACTTAGTCCTTTCTCAATACTAGAGTCCATGCATACTACGCAGAGAACTTTCCTCATCCGTCCTCTGACGCTTGTTGCGGTCGTAATGATCTGGTCGTGCATTACGGCAAATGCGCAGAATAATGTGGGTATCGGCACTCAGTCGCCCGAAGCGTCGGCATTACTTGAACTGCGGTCAACCAGCCAGGGTTTGCTGGTTCCGCGGATGACGACGACGGAACGCAACAGCATAGCGGCGCCTGCAAACTGGCTGCTGATTTTCAACACAACTACTGAAGAATTCCAGTACTGGAACGGCACAATCTGGGTGGCGTTCAGCACGGCCGGCAGCGGTTCCGGCTGGTCGCTTACGGGTAATACCGGTACATCCGCGCCGACGAACTTCCTCGGAACGATTGACGCACAGCCGCTGCATCTGCGCGCCGGCAACAACGTTACGGCGGTGTTCGAGACCAACGGCGCCCTGCATCGCAGCACGGCGGGCAATGCCCGTGGCGGCAGCGCGGTGGACCTGCAGTACGGCGCAGCCGGAGCTGCGGTGGCCAGCGGCGGATATGCGGTGATTGCCGGCGGACAGTCGAACACCGCCTCGGGCAACTACTCCGTGATCGGCGGCGGCCAATCGAATACGGCGAGCAACAGCTACGCCAACGTCCTCGGCGGACAGTCCAATACCGCCTCGGGTCAGTTTTCTGCGGTCGGCAGCGGCCAAAGCAACGCGGCTTCGAACGCCTACACTTTTGTCGGTGCGGGACAATCGAACACCGCCAGCGGATCCAATGCCGGCGTCGGCGTCGGATTGTCCAATACGGCAAGCGGCTCCTACAGCTTTATCGGCGGCGGACAGTCCAACCAGGCCAGTGGCATCAATTCCGGCGTGAGCGCCGGCCAGAGCAACAATGTCTCGGGCGACTATTCGCACATCGGCGGCGGTCTGTCCAACACGGTTACGGGCAACTACAGCAGCATCGGCAACGGCCAGAGCAACAGTATTTCCGGCGCGCACTCGGTCATCCCCGGTGGACGCAATCTGACGCTAGGAGCCACGAGCTTCGGCTACAATGCTTCCCCCTCGGTACTCGATCTCTCGGCGCAAAGTTCGATCGCCTACTTCGGCGATGTTGACATCTGGCTGGGCAACAATCAATCGACGGCGCGGGCGCTGCGTTTTTACGAGCCGACCGGCGCACCGACCACAGCGCAATACTCGTCCTTCCGCGCCCAGGCACAAACCAACACAATCGACTATATCCTGCCTGCCGATCCCCCGGCGGACATTAATGAAGTGCTCGGCGTCAACAGCACGAGCGGCAATATTACGCTGGAGTGGAAACCTGGCGCCGGCAGCGGCTGGAACCTGAACGGCAACACTATCAGCAACGGCGAATTCCTCGGCACGCTGAACGCCGAGGATCTGGTTTTTCAGGCCAATTCGACGGAGTACGCGCGCATCACAACGACCGGATCCGTCGGCATCGGCACCAGCTCGCCGCATACCTCGGCCCTGATTGACCTGAGCTCGAACGACCGCGGTTTCCTGATGCCGCGCATGCTGGAAGCCGAACGCGAGGCGATTGTCGACCCGGCCGAAGGTCTGATGGTCTACACGACAGACGGCACCTTCCCCGGCATCTATTATTTCGACGGCGTCGAATGGGTGCGCGTCGTGGTTCCCAACTCGCTCGGCGGTGTGTTGGTGAAAAACAAAACGGTCAGCGAATCGCTGAACAGCAGCACGACCCTGCAGAATGACGACCATTTGTTTGTCGACCTGCCGGCCGGACAGACCTGGATTATCGACGGCTTCCTGCGCGTCGTCACGACGTCAAACCAGCCGGACTTCAAATTCGCCTTTACGGTGCCTTCCGGTGCAACGATGACTGCAGGTTATCACGTCAACGAAAATGCCACGAACATTCTGGCCGGCGCTCTGACCGTGTCGGGACAGTCACAGACTGTTGACCTGACGTCCAACGCGCCGAGCATTCTGATTTACAAGATCATGATCGTCAACGGAGCCAACGCGGGTACATTCCGGATTCAATGGGCGCAGAACACGTCCAACGTGACCGATATTACCGTGCTTTCCGGCTCCTTCTTTATTGCTTCGAGGGTGTTCTGATGTTTTTCGGGCGCGCCTTGTCACGTCGTATCATTCTGCTGAGCATCGCGGCGCTGGCTGTCGGCGCCCTGATGTTGCCTGCGCAGACCACCCTGTTCAACAATGGCGCGGTGATCGGCATCGGCAGCGGGGCGCAAATCGGGGTGATCGGCACCATGGTCACGCAGGACTCCGATATCGACATCGTCACGTCCGCCAGCCTGCGGGTTGAAGGCGATCTTACTGTTTCCAGCAACACACTCACGGCATTGGGCAGTGCTGAACTCATCGTCACCGGCAACCTCGTCATTCTGGCGCCGGGCACCGTCATCCGCATGACCAACGGTACGATCAACGTCAGCCGGAACATTCTCAACAACGGTACGCTGGACAATCGCGGCACCGTCAACGTCGGCAAACCCTGAGCAATTTTCCCGCCACGCTCCCTCGTGCTAAATTATTGACTATAAAAACAGTCCGGCATTCACAATCCGCAAAAGTATTTTCGTCGGCATTACTTTTTCGTCAACTACAAGCCCAGTTGGATGGAGCGCCGGCCGGCCGCAGACCGATCTGATCAACGAATGTGAACCGAGGACAAATTCGATGCCCGCCCGACGGCCGTGCCGGTCATCCTCGCCAGACTCGGTTACCCGGGGCTGAAACACTCCACGCCCGACAAAGTTCGGAGTTGCGAAACAGCTGTAACATTATCCCACGCCGACCGAATTATCCCGCCAAATTTTTGCAATCCCACTCTTGAAGTGTCCAGGGGACGGACAAATGGCCTGTGTGGTAATCTGACTGCGTCCAGACTCGGATTTTATAGCGCCGCAGTTGATTTTCTGATGGGAAAACGATAATCTTGACGCTGGTTTTACATCAGCTGCGCGTATTTCGGGACGCCATCCCACTCAACCATTTCCTGTACGCAATCTATATCTGGAGGATCGAATGCCGCTGAAGCACACACCCAAGGGCCTGTGGCTGGTGATTGTATGCTGCGTCTGCCTTGGGGCGGGCATGCAATCGTGTTACACCTACCGCACTCACGCGCCCGGCTATCCGGGAGTAACCGACGAATACAAGGAAAACTCCGTCGTTGTCTGGAATTTCTTCTGGGGTTTTGTCACGGAACAACCCGAGGTCGACAACTGCAACGGCCAGGCGCTGGCCGAAGTCACCGTCAGGAGCAACTTTGCCTTTGACCTGCTCAGCGTCGTCACGCTCGGCATCGTCGCTCCCAAGACCGTGGAATGGCGCTGCGCCAGAGCTACGCCCGACGAAGGCGAAATCGACCTGGGCCTCCTGCCGACTTCACCGCCGGCCGACAACACCTCACGCGATGACAAACAAGAAATTCACCAAAAAGAACCGCAAAACGGAGAAGACAACGATGAGTGATCACTCCCCTACCTTCATCGACGCCAAACGCAAACGCTGGACGAACTGGCATGAAAACTTCAGCAATTCGATTGACCAACTGCTGGACATCTGGAATTGCGAGCCGGAACATTCAACGATAGCCAATTACAACGGCACCAGCCGCGGCATACAGGCGCTGGCGGGACGCGCAATTGCGGAAAACAAAACTCTGCGCGCCCTCGGCGGCGGTTGGTCGCTTTCACCCATTGCCACGGCGAGCGGAATTCTGTTAAACACGCGCCCGCTCAACTATCGCTTCAGGTTAAAACACGACCACATGCACGCGGCGTTTAATGGCAAAGTCGACGACCTGGCCTTTGTGCAGTGCGGTACGTCGGTGGCGGATATTAACAAATACCTGCGCGGACGCGGCAAATCGCTGCGCAGCTGCGGCGCAAGCAACGGCCAGACGATTGTCGGCGCGCTCTCGACAGGCACGCACGGCTCGGCGCTGGACGAAGGCGCCATCAACGATCAGGTCGTGGCCATGCACATTATCACCGGCCCGGACACTTCGGTCTGGCTGGAACGCGCTTCACGGCCTGTGACAAAGGACAGTCTGGCGGCGGCTCTGGGCGCCGAACTTAAACGCGATGACGATCTGTTTAATGCTGCGGTAGTGTCATTCGGCAACTTCGGTATTATTCACAGCGTGGTGCTGGAGGAAACCGACCTGTTTTACCTGCAGGCCTACCGTGTTAAACGCCCGCTGGACGAAGGCATGTGGAAGGCTATCGACCAGCTCGACTTCAGCAATATAAACCTGCCGAAAGGTCCGGGACGCCGCCCCTTTTATTTCCAGGTGGTCATCAATCCCTTCGACACGGACGGCGGCGTTTTTACAACGGTGATGTACAAAGACGATTTGAAAGATCCGTCCTGTGCGCCACTTGAAAGCGGCGGTAAAATTGTGGAGGGCGACGGCGCGGCCGAGATTATCAGCGTTATTACGGACACGGTCTCCGAGGTGACGTCGGACGTCACTAAACTGCTTGTCAACTCCTTCTACCCCGAGTACCAGGGCCGTTGCGGCACATTGGGCGAAGTGTTTACGGACACAACCACGCGCGGCCGGGTGTTAAGCGCCGCGATGGGCATTCCACTGGGCCAGGCGCGCAGGGCCGTGGAAATCTGTTTAAAAGAAGTCAAACGCTTTGAGGCCCCGGTGGTGCTGGCGACGCGTTATGCACGGCAGACCCAGGCAACGCTGGGGTTCACGAAATTCGGCCCGCAGACCTGTATTCTGGAGATCGACGGTCCGCAGTCGCGCCGCGTTAAATCGCTGTACAACCGCATCTGGAAAGCGCTGGACAAGGCCGGAATCGACTACACTTTCCACTGGGGCAAAATCAACAACTTAAACGCAACAAATGTCCGTCGCCTCTACGGCGAAGAAAACGTCAAAGCGTGGATCAAGGCCAGGCGCGAGATTCTGCCGACCCGTGAGCAGCGCGCCATCTTTTCCAACGGCTTTATCGACGAACTTAACATGTCCGATTGACACGGCTTTGCACATATGACGATGCGCATACCCTTTTTCCTGATCGCTTGCCTTGCGGCAGCTCTTTTGATTTTTTGTTCGCCGGCGAATGCACAGCCGCAAAACGACAATGCTCCGCTCGGCATTAACCTGAGTTCGGCCGTGCCCTGGGAGACGGACTGGATGTTCGTCAACATTGCGCATCACTCGCTCGGCTGGTTCCCGGCCGGGCAGAACCCGCAGTGGGGGCAGTGGTACGACCGCGAAGAGCTGTCGGATTTACTGTATCTGCCGGCGGGCACGGACGGCATTCTGTGTATCATCTGGGACGCGCCTGCGGCAATCAGCGGTGAGTTCGTTCTCAGCTGGGAAGGCGACGCCGAGCTGCGCGTGCTTTCTTATCTGTCGAATCCAACGACGGTCAGTACCGCCGCCGGTCGCATGGAAGTGCTACTGGAGGACGATCGGTTTTTCTTTGTCGAAGTGTTAAACAACAGTGATGACAATCCGCTGCGCAATTTGGACTGTCGCAGGAAAGAACACGAAACACTCGACCAGACCTTCACGCCGGAGTTTCTCAACTTTGTGCGCAACTTTAAAGTTGTGCGCTTCATGGACTGGATGCAGACCAACAACAGCGAGGTTGAAACCTGGGACGACTACACGCCGGACGGCGCGCTGCTGCAGAATCGCGTATCATTTGAGTACATGTTTGAACTGGTGAACGAGATTCAGGCGGATCCCTGGTTCTGCGTGCCGCTCATGGCGGACGACGCGTTTGTGCAAACAATGGCGGAGCGAATAATCGGCGGCGTCGACCCCTGGTTAACTATCCGGGTGGAACTGTCCAACGAAGTCTGGAACGGCATTTTTGCGCAGCACCAACAGGCGGCGCAGCGCGCAAGAGATCTGGAACTGGCGAGCAGCGGCAACGACTGGGAGGACGCGCCGGCGTTCTACGGCTACCGCAGCGCACAGATTCACAACATCGTGGAGGAGACGTTTGCACCGGCGGATGCGCCGCACGCCCTCTGTCCGTTGATAGCCTGGCAGGCGGTTAACACCTTTTTTGTCGAGCGCGACGTCATGCCGCAGTATCGGGCCGCGCGCAGTGACGGCGCGTCGCCGCATTCGATGGCCATCGCGCCGTACCTGGGCGGGTCGCTGGGCTCGCCAAACCGGCAGGCGACCGTCGCGGCCTGGTCGCTCGACCAGCTGTTCGACCAGTTGTTAAACGGCACAGCCTACCCCGACGACGGCAACATTGCGTCCACGATGGCATTTGTGAGCGATTACAAAAGCCGACTGGACGAATGGGGCATCAGCGATCTGATCTGCTACGAGGCCGGCCAGCACCTGGTGGGCCACGGCGGCGCGGAGAACAGTGTTGAGCTAACAAATCTGTTTATCGCCGCCAACCGCGATGCGCGCATGCGGGAAGTATACACGCGTTATCTGGACGGCTGGCGCGCCGCGGGCGGCAGCCTGATGACCATGTTCGCTTCGCACGGCCGGCCGAGCAAGTGGGGCAGCTGGGGCATGCGCGAGATTCTGTCGCAGCCGGCGAGTGAAAGCCCCAAATATCTGGCCTGCCTGGACTTCATCCAAAACAATTCTGCAGACTGGTCCACCTGCGAATTCAGCTGGAGCGACGTCTCCACGGCCGTGGATTCCGAGGCCATGTTGCAAAGTGAGCAACTGCACCTGCAGCACGAGGGCGACATGTTGAACTTCAATCTGCCCTCCGCCGGACGCGTTCAGATTGTAGACCTGCTGGGACGGCAGTTGTTTAACACCGCAACAAAAGAGGGCGAATTGACGGTCTCTCTGCGCGCCATGCCGGCGGGCATGTTGCTGGTGGTTTTCAACAATGGGACGGACCTGCGAACGCGCAGTTTTGTTAACAGGCATTGAGACTCGGAGGTTCTTCGGTTCGAGGCTTGAACACAAGAGTTTCCAGCCTGAAACTGCGAGACAAACAAAAGAGTCGGAAGAGCAAGAGACTGGAACGGAGTGATCAGGCTCGAGGCGGTCCGGAGTCGGCGCGGACAGAGGAAAAAACGCGGCAAACGACATGTGTGTGACGCACTTGAGACAGCCACTCAAAGTGCCTGTTTAATGGTAATTTCAGCGTTCAATTCAGTGTTGAAACGCGATTGCGTGGCGTAACCTCGGCCGGAGGCGACAAGTCATCCAGTGTACCGACTATCTGATCCTTGACGAAGAAAACAGGCGAAAATAGATCAAAATAGACGATTTTTTGTTGCCTAGGCAACTATTTCACGGAATTTCAGGCCCATAAATGGGCCCCCACCCCCGCCAACGCCTGTCCAGTTTTTCCCATCTTGCTCCACTCCCGCACATAGCCGCCCGGCCGCGTTCTCAGCAGCAAATGTTTCAAAAGCCCGCAGACCGCCATGCGGCATGAATTCTACCGCCCCGGCACCGCCAAACCATCCGGATGGTTCGACCTGTGCAACATGCATCCGGCCGACGCTCCACACAAGCGGAAACGACTGAACGGGCGGGTTACGCCGCCAAGCGTTGCAAAAAACGTGGGTAAACGCAACAAGACAGAGTGCAAAACAGATTCGAAACCGCGCAGCGTTAACTCTCCGTGCGGGCGCGCCAGAGCGACATCAAGTGCTGCGTGACGACCTCCGGCGTCGGTGCGCCGTCGACAACCAGAAAACGCTGCGGCTCGCCCCGTGCGATGTAATCGTATCCCTCCAGCACGCGCTCGTAGAAATCGCCTCCGGCCAGTTCCATGCGATCCTTTTTACCGCCGCGAACGGCTGCGCGCTCGTGCGCCAGATCCAGCGAAATGCGCAGGTAAAACGTAACCTTTGGTTGCAAACCGCCCGTGGCGATGCGATTGCAGGCTTCCACGTCCGCCAGATCCAGCCCGCGGCCGAACGCCTGGTACGCCACCGTGGAATCGTAAAAGCGATCCGAGATAACCGTAGCGCCGCGATCGAGTGCCGGCCGGATAATGGTGTCGACCAGCTGGGCGCGGGCGGCGTTAAACAACATCAGCTCCGTGCGCCCGGTCATTTCCGTGTTTTTTTTGTCGAGCAGCATCGCGCGGATCTGCTCGGAGATGGTGGTATTGCCCGGCTCACGGACCATAACAACCTCCCGCCCCATCTCCTCCAGGCGCTGCCGCAGCAACTCCGCCTGCGTGCTCTTGCCGCAACAATCAATGCCTTCAAATGTGATAAACATCTACGTTCCTGTTAAATGACGGGACTTAACAGTCCCTGAGATCTTGAAGGCCCTGTTTAATCTTCAATCGCATTGCGCTCCGCGCCGCCTACCACCAGAACCACCTCGCCTTTGATCTCGCCGCGCTCTTCAACCATTGCCAGCAGATCATCAACCGAAGCGCGCAGATGTTCCTCGAACTTTTTGGTTAACTCGCGACTTAAACAGACGCGGCGTTGGCCGGCGCCGGCGGCCTGCAGTTCCTGCAGCAACTGTTTAATGCGATGCGGCGCTTCGTAGACCACACAGGTGTCTTCGTGCGACAGCAAATTGTTGACAAATGCGGTGCGGCCCTTTTTGTGCGGCGGAAAACCGAGGAAGCTGAATCGATCCGTCGGCAGTCCCGAGGCGATCAGCGCCGTCAGCGCGGCATTGGGGCCCGGCAGCGGCACCACTTTCAATCCGGCTTCGCTCACCGCGCGCACAATCCGAAAACCCGGATCTGAAACGGCGGGCGTTCCGGCGTCCGAGACCAGCGCCACACTTTTACCTTCGCGCAGCAGAGCGGCCACGTCGTCGGCGCGGCGTTCCTCGTTGTGTTCGTGCACGCTCAGGAGCTTCGGCGGCTGGATGGAATACATGCGCAGCAGGCGGCCCGTGTTGCGCGTGTCCTCGCAGGCGATGACGTCGACGGAGGCCAGAACCTTCAGCGCGCGCAGGCTGATGTCCTCGCGATTGCCGATCGGCACCGGTACAAGAAAAAGAGCGTTTTCGAGCTCCAGACGTGATTTCACAATTTTTCCACTTTAAGCTGTTCAGGCTCTTGACAAATGGCATGACGCTGATTATATTGCCGCCGTCTGATTTATTAACCTTAATCGGCCCGCGAAACCAAACCTCCTACTTGCACGCGGGCCTTTTTTATGCCCTGAATTTTCGAAACGCACCTCAATTGTCGCTGAGCCGGCCGTTGCGCTTTTCCGCGCGCAGTTCGGCAAAAAACGAGCGCAGCATGCCGCCGCATTCATCCGCCAGCACGCCGCCGCGCACGTCGCAGCGGTGGTTCAGCCTGTCGTCGGTCGTAATCGAATACAAAGACTCACAGCCGCCCGCTTTGGGGTCGCGCGCTCCGAAGACAAGCCGCGGCACACGCGCCAGCACGATCGCGCCCGCGCACATCGTACAAGGCTCCAGCGTAACGTACAGGACGCAGTCGATCAGTCTACGGCTGCCCAGGTGTTCGGCCGCGGCGGTAATGGCGATCATCTCCGCATGCGCCGTCGGATCCTGCAGCATCTCCGTCTGATTGTAGCCCTTGCCGATCACGACATTGCGATGTGTAATGACCGCGCCTATCGGCACCTCGCCCGCACGCCAGGCCTTCTCGGCTTCGCGCAGCGCCAGGCGCATGAAATGTTCGTCGCTGGATTCAAGCAGCATCTGAATCGCCTCCGCCCCGGTTTAACTCGTCCTGTAGCTGTGCGCAGATCTGCCGATTGCCCTGCAGGATGTCATAGGATGAAAAGTCGCGCGGGTGAATCCACGCCAGCTTCGCAAAAGCGCGGTTCCGCAGTTCGCCGCTCCAGGAATCGACGGTAAAATAGTGCACGGAAAACGTGCCGGCATCGCTGTACTCGCTGACGTCGCAGCGCAGCTCGCCCAGGCCCGCAACTTCTATTTCCAGCTCCTCGCGCAACTCGCGTCGCAGCGCCTCCTCAAGACTCTCGCCTGCCTCGACCTTGCCGCCGGGAAACTCCCACTGCAACGGATACTTTTTGTCGGCGGGCCGCAGCCCCATCAACACGCGGTCGCCGTCGCGCAGAATAGCTACGACGACTTCCACGGCCGCCGGCCGTTCATTCTTCTCAGTCATTGATTCTCGCTTTGATGTAGGTCAGCCGCCAAGCGCTTCGATGTAGGTACTGGAATGGCCCGGGTCCAGGTAGTTGAGCATTTTCAGCACCAGCGCGCGGTTTTCGTAGTCGTGGAAAAGTTCCGCCAGCTCATCGTGTTTGAAATCAAACCAGGCCTGCATCAGCGAACTGGCGCTCACCAGACCGTCCTTGAATTTCACCATGTCTTTTAAGGTCGTTTCCAGCCCCTGATAGGCCGCCGCGGGGTCTTCCGACAGCAGGTCCAGACCGTCTACGTAGTACGAAAACAGCAGCTTGCGGAAGTCCTCGTAGCGCGGATTGGTCAGTTCCTTCACCAGGGTGTACTTGGTGATTTCACCCGGTTCGAACTCCAACGCGTAGCCCAGCGCATTCTGGGTGGAACCCAGCTGCCAGATTTCAAATGCCTGCTCGTAGTAATAGGTGCCGTCCAGCTCGCCGAAGGTGTCGAAATCCATGCCGAGCGCCAGGAAGAGATAAAAATCAATCGTGCTCGAAAAGTGGTCGAAGCGCCCCTCCGTATAACCCAGCACGGCATTGCGGCTGTAGGGAAAATACCACTCTTCCTCGTAGATCTGCAGCGAGAGCGACTGCGAACCGTCGGCCCCCATCAGCGGGCGCTGCGCCGTCATCACCAGCCGCGCCTGATAGTTGTCGCCCTGACGCGACATCAGGAAAATCGAGAGGTTGACGGTAATGGGTTCCGTATCCCATTGCTCGCCGGTAAAACTCTGATTGTTGACGTAGGAAGCCACATCGCGCTGCATCGTCATAATGTCTTCGCGCTGGTCATTTGGAATCTGCTCCATGTTGACCGTTACGTTCGCACGGAATTCCTGCCCGTTCACCTTGAAAGGGCTCCCCATGGACACGATAGCACTTGCCAGCAGAAATATATAGAGCGACTTTGACATCAAATTACCTTCAAAATTTCGCAGGAAACATCGCCGTGGAACAAACTCCAAAGTTAGTCTGTGCAGAGGTTCCGCACAAGCTGTGCGCACTGCTCTACTCGATTTGTGCACTGTTTCAGCCCGCATTTATCCACGCTCAAGACGACGCAGGCGACGCCGATTTCGTGGCGGGACCTCTTTGGCTGCCGACGGGACGCGCCGCCGGACCCGACTGACTGCAGCACGTCGACAATGACATCCTGTTCGCGGATCTGTCGCCCGCACCTTTTGGGCTGAGTGGCCTGCGGCGCGGGACGTTGGGACTGGCCTGGCGGCACAACGACTGGTCGGCTTCGCGCGGTGTTTTGAGCGGACGCGGTGACGCACGCTACATTGACATCGCAATGGATGCCGGAATGGCGCTGCGCTTATTTCGTTTTGCAGACCTTGCCTTCAACTGGAACAGTTCCGTTTTTCGCACTGCGGGCGGCACTGCATCGTGGCGTCACTCTGTTCGTTCAGGGGCGCGACTGCCTCTGCTGGAACACCTGCACTTCTACTGACTTCATGAATTTTCTTGTTTGTCAGCGGGATTGAAGCCGCCGGCCTCTGCATGGGTCGCTCAGACCGGAGTCGATCTGTTTCCCGCCGCGCCCGTGAAAATCACCGCGGCGATGGAGTTCGGCGACGTGGCGGCCACGCGCCTGCACATGTCGTTCGGCAGCCGGGGCGGCGAGTACGTCGATGCCGCGCTGGAGCTGCACAGCTTCCCGCACGAGCTGGGCGCGGCGGCGGCGATGGATGTCGATGCACTGCGACTGCACATAGAATCGCGGCTGCACGCCGATCTGGGTTTTTCACTTGATGCTCGTTTGGAACTCGCTTTATAGCTGCTTCCCGCTGCTGCGCTTTGCTGTCCGCTTGCGACGGTCCGCGCGACCATCGGCTGGAATTCGGTCGCTGCGCCGCGACACTGTTTAACATCGCCGACGCGCACGTGCACGCACCCGTAAAGGACGAGCCAACAATACGCATAAGACGACGGAACAAACCATACAGAGCGAGTGAACACATCGCGAACAACCAGCGAACGACATTTCAGGTTCGACTTAAACAACAAATTCTCTGATCACCGGGCGCGCGAATGCGACCTCCGGAACAGAACCACGGCAGACATGCAATTCAGATTTCACCTGTTTACTGCGGCTGCACTGGCAGCGCATCTGTTGAGCGCCTGCGGCGCGGCGCAATCACTGGAGACCGGCGGTACCGGGAATGTTAACAACACTTCCGACTCGGCGGCCGCGGTGATTGAAACCGAGCGGATCGAAGACTTCGACGCGGCTGATCTGCCCGCCGCGGAATTTGAAGCTGACGAACTTGAAGAATCGGATGCACCTCGCGAAAGCGACAACCAGACCAATTCATCCAGACGCAAAACTCGTGAGCCACAATCCACGACTTCGGCCTCATCTTTTCTGCAGACCTTGCGCCCGACGCAGATGCGTTGTGATCTGCGCCTGCGGCTGCAACCCGAGACGAGCCGAGGGTTCAGCGAATCTGTGTATCGCGGCAGTCCCGCGGCGGTACGGCAATCGCTGCACTTAAACAATCCGCACTATGACGCCGCATTGTTGACGGAAAAGGACGAGGGCGAAGTTCGCGCCGTCGACTTCATCAGCGCATTTGCGGCGCTCCGACACGACGACTTTCAGTTAATCCTCGGCGACTTCAGGCTTGAACACGGCGCCGGGCTGTTGTTCGGCCCCGCTTTTGGCCTGCGCCGCGGCACGCATTACTCCAGATCGATCACGACCCTGCGGCAGCGCGGCCGCGGCAACAGCAGCAGCCTGGAAACGGGATTCATGCGCGGCGCGCTGCTGGAGTACGGCGGCGGCGCGATCAGCGGACTGCGCGGCCTGAGTCTCTTTTACTCGCGCCTTGAACCGGCCGCGACTGTTAAACAGGATGTAAACGGCACAAACTATATCTCTTCGTTCTACAAAACCGGACTCTTCCGCAGTGCCGTTGAGCAGACCAAACGCGGCGCGTTAACTCAGTCGATCTATGGCGCTCTACTGGACGGCGCGTTCTGCGGCTGGACGGTTCAGCTGGCCGCAGTCAACTTGCGGAACAGCCTGGCGGTTCGCAGCAATGCGGCGGATGCGTTGCCGGGATTCGGCGGTACAATGCTGAGTTTGGCGCTCTCCGGTTGCCTCGGCGACATATGTCTGGCGACTGAAATGTTGCGCGACGTTCGAGGCAGCTTCGCATGGACATTGCGTCTGCTGCGCGATTTCGACAATCTGCGCGCCTGGCTCTTCGTGCGCGACGCCGCGGCGGATTTGCGCTCGCCTTTCGGCGCACAGATCGGCGGACGCTCTCCGCCCGCCAACGAACGCGGCGTCTTTGGCGGTTTCAGTTGGAAAGCGGCGCGCGGCCGGACACTCAATTTCTATTGCGACCTCTACGGCGATCGGGCAGCGCCGTCTAGCGGCATATTTCCGGCCACGCAGTTGGCCGCACGCCTCGAATTGCGCGAAACAGTTCCGCGGCTGGGAGATTTGCGGGTGTTGTACGCGCATCGTGCAGTTATATCATATACCGGCGGCAGCGGCCTGCGCGACATCAATCAAAGCGTCGATGCCGGACGCCACGAAGTTCAGGCCGATCTGCGCGGCCGGTTCAACGCTGAAAACCGCTGGCGCCTGACCGCAATGTTCAAGGCGCTCAGCGACGACGCGGCCGCAGAACAGAGCTGGGCGGTGCACGCAGCGGTCAATCTGACGCTGATGAACGGCCTGGGCTTGCGCGCGATGCTGGCGTGGTTCAGCAGCAGGTCCTACGACGGCGCACTGTGGATCGTGTCGCCGGCCGGCCTGGGCGTCTACAGCCCACGAGCGCTCTTTGAACGCGGCTGGTTCGGCGCTCTCGCAATTGACCTGCGGCCGGCTGAGAATTGGAGGATCTACGCTTTGTTCGATCTGATGATAAAACCGGGCGCAACAGGCATCGGCAGCGGCTACGAGCTGGTGGATGGGAACCACCGCAGCAGATTGACGCTGCAGGTTCGATACCAGATCAAGTGATTCCAGGATGAAGTCCCGGCCAGTCACATCGATCTGGAACAGACTTGATGCATTAAATATCTGGTCTTCATCAATGGGCCTGCAACCGACTGACTTGCGGTGCGATGGTTAACAGGAGAACCAGGCGAAGCCTGAAAAAGCAAGCCACGCAGGCGGGGCGAAGCGCTCATGAACAGGTCGAAACCATATCTGAAGAAAGTTGTGAGAGCCAGAATGGGTCGAGTGAAAAATGCGGCCTTTCGGACGAAAAAACGGCGCTGAAAAACAAAAGTCGCCCCGAAAACTCGAGGCGACTTTAGCGTGCGGAAAGAGGGGGATTCGAACCCCCGGTACCCGTGAAGGTACACTCGCTTTCCAGGCGAGCCCGTTCAACCACTCCGGCACCTTTCCGTGTTTTTTGGTCAAAAACAGCTCCGAAAATACGACTTTCCGGAACAATTTCAATGCTTTAATTGGCCGAAAGTGAATAATGCTACGATTTGGTAATTGCACTGCAATCCACAGGCTGTCCGGACCAAAAGTCGGCGGGAAATTTTTCCCGTTTGCTGTGGGATGATTGTATATTGTTCGGCGAGTCCGGTTCTGTACCGTCTTCGAGGGAAGCGCAAGACGATAGACGGCGCAGGGATCAAAGTCGACGGAAAGAAAGCTGCAACTGCCAACCAATATTTGCGGTGAATTCCGACCGGACCACAGGCATTATCAAGTCGAAGCGTTGAAATTCATATGTAGAGTCGCGGAAGCCCGCTGTTTACGGGGCACCCACACCGGTCCAACCTTCCGTTCCGGAGCCGATTCGGAATGGGCCGTTGAGTTGCCGGAAGTGGAACCATCTGCGCTGAAGTGCATCGAGATGTTAACAATGTACAGGGCACATGCCTGAAGGGTAGCCTGCACCAATTTCAGGCCAACAATTGGCGGAGAACATATGAGATTCTGGAAGCGAACAAGAATTCGGTACAAAATTATTCTGCCGGTAGCTCTGGTCTCGCTGCTTTCCGGCGGAGCGCTTTACTGGTACTTTGCACAACACGAACACCATACGGCTTTTGAGCGCATGCTTGAGGAAGCCAATATTCTGCTGCATTCCGCCGAGAGTGCACGTCACTACGTTGCGCAACAGGACAGTCTTAATCTGTTCGCAAACCTCGACTCCCTCAGCGAGGACGAGCTGTTGCACACGGTGCCCATTTTTGCGGCGATGCAGGTCGCCCGGCGCAAAGCGGAAGAATTCGGCGTTGAAGTCAACGTGCCTTCGCGCCCCGACGTGGTTCGCAATAAAGAAAAAAATACGCCCAACGAACTGCAGACGGCAGTCCTGCAGCGTTTTCAACAGAACGGCGAGTTGAAAGAGTTCGACACGGTCAACCAGTCCGGCAACAGTTACCACATCTTCCGGCGCATTGACCTGACGCCCGACTGCCTGAAGTGCCACGGCGATCCGGCCAAATCCGAGCACTACTGGCAGAATCGATTCGGCGAGCGGATGGACATCACGAAACACGAAATGGAGGGCATGAAAGACGGCGATCTGAAAGGCGCGTTTGAAGTGGTCTACGACCTGACGCCGGTACAGGCCGCCATCGACGATCAATCGCTGATAATCCTGCTGATTTCCGGCGGTACAACCGCATTGCTGCTGATCGTGGCCCTGCTGATGGCGGCAGGCGTCGGCGGGCCGATTCGCAGGCTGGAATCGGCGGCCAAACGTTTCAGCAACGGTGAGACCGACGTGCGCGTGGACGTGGCCAGCGAAGATGAACTGGGCACGCTGGCGGAGACTTTCAACGCCATGACGTCGGCCGTCAGCAAATCCATGGCCGAAGTCAAACAGAAGAACGATCAGGCTGAACAGGCGGCGCGTGAAGCCGATGAATCGCGCGACTTGATAGAGGAGCAACGCGCCTACCTGAGCGAAAAAGTGGATGAGATGCTGGCGGCGATGAATCACTTTGCCGGCGGCAATCTGGACGTCTTCCTCGAAGTGGACAAAAAAGACGACATCGGCAAACTCTACGATGGATTCAACGGCGCGGTGGCCAACATTCGCACGGTCATCGGCAAGGTGCAGGAAGCCGCCGACGCGGTGGCCAGCGCCGGCGTCGAGATCTCGGCCAGCACCGACCAGATAGCCGCCGGAGCGCACAATCAATCCGAACGCATCATGGAAATTGCCTCGGCCATCGAAGAAATGACGGCAACAATCATGGATACGTCGCGCAACGCGGCCATAGCGGCGGACACATCGGAAAACGCCAGCAACCGCGCCAAACGCGGCGCTGAAATCGTATCCGAAACGCGCAACGGCATGGAAAACATCGTACAGCTGACGCGCAATACCGGACAGGTGGTCGGCTCGCTGGCCACGCGATCGCGTCAGATCGGCAGGATCACCCAGGTGATTGACGACATCGCGGATCAGACCAACCTGCTGGCGCTCAACGCCGCGATCGAAGCCGCACGCGCCGGCGAGCAGGGTCGCGGATTTGCCGTTGTGGCCGACGAAGTGCGCAAACTGGCCGAACGCACGACCAAAGCAACCAAGGAAATCGCTGAAACCATTGAGGCGATCCAGGAAGAAGCCAATGAGGCCAACCGTTCAATGGAAGTGGCCTCACAGGCCGTCAGCGACGGCATGCGCATGACGGAGGAAGTTGAAAAGGCGCTGAACGACATTCTGGCCGGCTCGCGCGCGGTGGTGGACATTATCGCCCAGGTGGCGGCGGCGAGCGAGGAGCAACACATCACGAGTTCGTCGATCAGCGAGAACGTCGAGAATATCTCCAGCGTGACGCAGCAGTCGGCCGCCGGCACGCAGGAAATTGCGCGGACGGCGGAAGACCTCAGCCGCCTGACCGAGAACCTGCAAGACGTCACGAGCCGTTTTGTGCTCGACGCCAGCCAGAACGCGGGACGCCGATTGCGGGCCAACGGCCGCGAATACTCCCGGCTCGGAGAATAGAATTCCCGACCTGAATTTCTGATGTGCAGATTCCATGTGCGCCGGACGCAAAATTCACCGCTGTCCGGCGCCGTGCGTTTAAACATGTCCAGGCGCAGTGCTGCTTGAGTCACGGCTCAACGGTTTTCCTCAGCGTTCATCTGCGGCGGGCAGCGGCGTCTGTACTTCCAGCGCCACCGTGCGGCAATAATAACGCCCTTCCGGCAGGTCGTTGTCGTACTTGAGGTCGGCCGCGCCGATCCCCTGCACCGAGTCCAGCATGGCGTCCGGCTCAATGCGGTCCAGATAACGACGCACGGCCTGCGCGCGTTCGTCGGATAAATCGAGGTTGTAATCCCAGTCACCCAGGCGGTCGGTCGAGCCTATGATCTTCACGCGGGAGTCGTCGCGCACCGCCGCGGAGACAAACTCGTCCATCATCACTTTGTTGTCGTCGCTGATGTCGAATCGATCAAAGTCAAACACAATCAGGCTGAGGCGACTGACTTCAAACTTCTCGCGGCTTTTGATGATCGGAAAACGGCACTCGGCGTTGGCGACCTGACCGCGCAGATCGACGATCTGCAGCTCGCCGTCGAGCGAATCGCGCGCGTTGATCCGGCGTCCAAGCGCAATCATTTCCTGGTTTGAGAGCGGGACTTCTACTGTGGCCGGCGGCGCTTCATCGCCGTCAAAGCTGGTTACGTGGCGACCGCGGTACTGCAGCGAGAGATCCCACTGCCGCGCCAGGTGTTCGTTGCGCATGTTGACGGCAAATTTCTGACGGCTGTGCACGGGCACGAATTCGCTGAAACGCGAATGCACCACAGGGCCCAGTAGAAAGGGATCGTCGGAAGCGAGCTCCACACGGCGATTCTCCTCCACCCCTTCGGCGTATTCATTGCTTGACGCCAGCTGCGGCATGCGCGCGGCGGCAAGCGTCAGGCGTTCCGGCGCAATCTCCCAGTTGTCGATCAGGAAGTCGCGCACCTGTTCGGCGCGGCGGCGCGCCAGCTCATTTTGTTGATCGGCGGGCACTTCGCGCCCGTCGGTGGTGCCGCGGATGCTCAACTTTGATGAAGGATTGGCCCGCATGCGCCGGCCGATAATGTGCAGAATGTGATAATAGGTCGTGAGTGTTTCGCGCGGCAGGTTCTGCGGGTCAAAGTCTGCGCGTTCAATTTCCGGTTGATAGCGCGCTGCAAGCTCGCTGCCGCCTTCGTCAAAGAAAAGATATGGCAACAAAGGAATTGTCTGCGTCACGATTGTTTCGCGCACTTCGAGCGGCGTGGTGTTGATCGCCGCAATCACGGCGTCCTCCACCGTTTCGGGCGGCAGATCGGCCAGGGGCGGCTCGGCTTCCGGCTCGCGTTCGCGCGGCACAACCGTCGGGATGGTCTCGTGCTGCTGCCAGCGCAGTCCTACACCCAGACGCAGCATGTTGACGCTCCACTCGGCGTCCTGAACCAGTGAATTCAGACCATAGCGGAAGGCGATCTCCGGGTGAATCGAAAAGTCTTCCTGCAGCTCAAAGTCGGCTCCGATCGCCGCGGAAACGCCGTAGGAAGTCGCCAGGTTGTCAATCTCGCCTGAACCCGTCGGGTGACGCGCCAGACCGTCCGGAAAGAGCAGGGCTTCCGGCTGCACGATGGATTCTTCCTGCAGGTAATCGGAGCCGAACAGAGCCACGCCGGCGTCGGCCGAAGCGCGGAAGTACACGGGAATCGATTCCAGAGGTTGTACGCGTGCACCGATGTCCACCACCAGGTAGTCCAGCGTGCCGTCATAGGTATGTTCGCGAATGTAGGGAACGTAGTCGTCGCTGTCGGGATCGTAGGCGGTCAGGTCGTTGTCGCAATTCACCTGAAGGCCCACTTCGCGGTGGTCGTACATCAGTCGCCCGGACAGCTGAAGCAGATCAGGCAGAAGAATGTAATCAAGGGAAAGTCCGGCAAAATAGCCTTGAGACGTGCCGTCTTCAAAGTTGCCGCAGTCGCCCAGGGTGCTGAAAATCGGCAGGTCGGTCGAATGCCACAGGAAACTGTAGCCGCCGAACATCCCGATAAAATATTCTGGATCGCCCTGAACGTGAGCGATCGAGTCCTGCCCGGGCGGTTGAGACCTCAGGGGCAAACAAAAGGAAAGAAAGGAAATACAGAGAACGAACAGTCTGTACCGCCAAGCCGCGCAGAATATGGTCATAGACAATGTCGGGCAATTCAAACGGCGCGCGCCGTTGCGCAAAAATTCCGTGCACGGGGGCCTTCCCTGCAACGCGGGATAATTTAAGAGAATTTTCTATCTTTACGACGCCCGATCCATGCAGCAGCGCATGCAACCGCGTCAAATGCGGCATTGCGGACAGCGATGTCGTTGCGACGTACAGGTTTCCACCTTGCGCACCGGCCGGGCCCCTCCCGCCACGGAGGTTATGTAAATTCTCGCCGCACGGCTCCGCTACGGGCCGCAACGCGCACAACCACACGCAGGAAACGACTCAGATGCCATCCTGTCGGTAGTCCACGACAGGACGCCGACGGAGTGATGAGTGAAGAATTATTCGAGGTCGGCGACATGCACGCACAAGCCGTGTCTGACTCCTTGGCGCAGCGAAGTGACAACAGTTGTTTGACGCCATGGAGCGAACTCAGACTCAGACTGGACAGCAATCCTGGATAGAAATGACTGAAATGAACCCGGATAGACGACAATTTTTGCAGGGCGTGGCGGCAGTTTCTGTTGCCGGCGCGCTGGGCATTACGACGGCAGCCGGTCAGACGCTGCCCGCAAGCGCTTTGCCGACCGAGACAAACGCGGATTCCGCTCCCGCCACGAATCAGGAAGCGGATGCGGTGCCGCAAGTGGACAAAGAATCATTCAGGCACCGGATGATCCGGCCCGCTGCGCTGCACCAAGGTTCCAAGGTTGCGCTGGTGGCTCCCGCGAGCGGCGTCAGTCAATGGGACATCCGCGACGGCATCCGCACCCTCGAGTCGCTTGGCCTGGAAGTCGTGCTCGGCAGCACCATCAACAACGTCAAGGAATTCCTGAGCATCAGCAACGAAGAGCGCGCGGCGGACTTCATGCAGTTCGTTGAACGCAGCGACATCGACGGCATCGTCTGTGCGCGCGGCGGTTACGGCGTCATGCGCATGCTCCCCTATCTGGACTACGATCTCATCCGCCGCCACCCCAAGGTGGTTGTAGGCTACAGCGACATCACGGCACTCGTCAATGCCATCGTGGCGCGCAGCGGCGTCATGGCCTTTCACGGACCGGTGGCTTACTCCACGTTTGACGACTACACAACGAAGTATTTCCGCAAGACGCTGTTTGAAGAAGCGGCCGTCGGTGAAATCGGCGACAGCGGCGAGTTTAACACCCGTCGTTTTTCGCGGCGCAAAATGTTAACACTGCATCCCGGCTCGGCGACCGGTTATCTCTGCGGCGGCAATCTGACACTGGTGGTTTCGACGCTGGGCACGCCTTACGAAATCGACACGCGCGACGGCGTACTGTTCCTTGAGGACGTGTCGGAAGAGCCTTACAAACTGGACCGCATGTTAACACAGTTGTGGCTGGCGGGCAAGTTGCAGCAGTGCCGCGCTTTGGCTTTCGGCCGTTTTGAAAAGTGCGACCGGTCGGCGAACCCCTATTTCCCGCACTCGCTGGAAGAAGTCCTGCGCGACTGGACGGAGCGCGTCGGTGTGCCTGCGGTCTACGGCCTGCCGGTGGGGCATATTAAACGCAAGATCACGGTACCGGTCGGCGCCAGAGCTGAACTCGACGCGGACAATTTAATTTTAAACATTCTGGATCCCGCCGTGAGCATGGCGCCTGTGCGCAGTACGATCCGCGTGGACGTCGAGCCCGTCGAGCACCTGCTGCGCGACGACGCTTTCGGCACGCGATAAACAGCTATTAACACTTTGACTCTGGCTTGAGCGCTTCGCCGTCGCTAGCGTCCGGCTTGCTTTTTTCTTTTTGTTGGTCATCGCACCGGATGCGTTAAACCATCTGGTCCGCAGTTACTCTGTTACCACAAGTGTCTGCGTTTCGATGAACGGTCCCGCCTGTAAACGAATCAGATGGACGCCTGCAGCGAGTCCGCGCGGCAATTGCAGCACATGTGATCCCTCGGACATGCGACCGTGTGCGAGTTCCGCCACCCTCTCGCCGAAGGTGTTGTAGAGCGAGAAATCGACCTCTGTCTCAAACCCAAGCTCAAATCGAATGCTCGCCGTGCCGATTCCGGCCGGATTGGGTTGCGGTGCATGCAACGCGAACGCGTTTCCGAGCGTCAACAGGCGCGCGTTGCCCAGACAATAGGGCGAAAACTCGATATTGTCGGCGGTCAGGATGCCCGGCGTAAAACAGTCGGCGGCGGCGGACAAAGTCAGCGCCGCTGGCGTGACCGGTGCGTGACCGTCACTGTTTAATTCGGCCAGAAACACATCGCTGCGCCATTGCAGCAGTTCGGCCGCAGACGTCGGCGTTCCCTCTCCGCGGATACTTAACATTCCGGCATCGCTATCCGACGTGAGCGTAAAGTTCCAGCCCGGCGCGGTCGTGATAGAGCCTTGCACGATGCGCGTCGCACTCTGTTCAAATGTCAAAGCAACATCCACCGAGTTTACAATTCCGCGATCGCCGTTTTGCGTCAGCCTCCAGGTGATCCGGTCGCCGGGCAGCACGTCGCGCTCGTCGATCGTAATTTCCATGCCCGTCCGCATATCCAGATTGACATCAAGTGTAATCTCTTCGGTCGTTTCACATCCTTCCGCGCTGGTAAATGTCGCCGTCAGGCTGCGGCTGTTGTTTAATCTCAGCGAAGGCGTAAAACTCGTCGGATCGTCCAATCCTGCCGCAGGCGACCAGGCAATTGTGCCGTATTGGTCCGCGGCAGCGCTGAGCGTGACGACATCGCCGGCGCATATGCCGGACGGAGCACTCAGTGTCAGCACCGGTCGCGGCAACACTTCAACAAAAACTGAGTCAAAGGCAGCGCAGCCGTCGTGTTCGGCGCGCAGGTAAATCCATTGCGATTGTGTGGGGGTAAACTGCGGCGCGGTAAGTGAATTGTCATTAAACAACTCGGCAGGCGTCCATTGCAACGCCGCGCCTTCAGGCGCGGCCGCGTTTAACTGCACGCCCTCGCCCGCGCAGACCGCCGCGACCGGGTCGATGTTCAAATCCAGCGCGTCATTGACGGTGATGACAATCGCGGCGCTCGCCGTGCAGACGCCGTTGAAGGCCGTTAGCGTGTAGGTGGTGCTTGTGCGCGGTCGCGCCGTCGGCGTAAAACTCTGCGAATTGTCGAGGTCGGCGGCATTGCTCCATTCAAATCGTTCGGCGTTGAGTACGACAGCAGTTAAACGCACTGACGCATCGGGACAGACAGTCGTCACGTCCGCCGTCAGTTCAAGAATCGTCGGCGGCGTATCGACGCGCATAAAAACCGAATCGCGCGCCGCACAGCCTTCGGGCGAGACGACATCGAGGTAGTACCAGCGCGAAGATGGCGGGTTAACGTTCGGTGCGGCCGAGTTAACATCGTCGATATATTCGTCGTCGGGCGACCAGATAATGCTTCCACCGGACACCTCGGCGTTTAACTGCACACTTGCGCCCGCACAGAGCGCTGTGTTTTCTCCGGCGTTGGCTTCAGGCGGCGCGAGCACAGAAATCCTGCGCGTGATCTGACTTGCCCCCCAGCGGTTCGTAACCGTCAAGCGGACGATATACTCGCCGGGCGAATCAAAATGTAACATGCCGGGATCGCGGCGGTCAAAACGGCGCAGTACTCCAACCGCATCCGTCAGCGACCATGACCACTCCTCCGGCAGATTGAGACTGGCGTCGCGCACTTCGATGCTGTCGCCCAGGCAAATGAGTGTATCACTCAGGCGAATGCCGGCATTCGGTCCAAGGCACAGGTCCGCCGGATTGTCCGAAAACCACGTGTCGACGTGATTCGGCAGGCCGGAACAAGCTGCCGGGAACGGACTGCTTACAAATTCAATTCCTTTGCGCCAATAGTCGCATGCCAGGCCTTTGGCGTTGGGTTTGTTAATCACGCCCAACCAGCCGTTGCGACGTTCATTGAAATCCGTCGCGACATAAATCTTGCCGTCGGGCGCCAGTTGGATGCCACACATTACGTTACTGGCTCCATCCGGATTGCGCGTTTCGATGATGGTTCGCTTATTGAAAATGTCGTCAATATTGGGACCCTCGTTCAGATCGTATTGCACGATCTGAACATCGCCGGAAAGACCCAGTTGATAGAACTTGCTGCCGTCGGGTGAAAACGACAGTTGTTTGGCGCTTTCGTCATTCGTAAACGGCATCGCGGCAAATCCGTACGGAGAGTGAACTCGGCCTGTCGTTTTATCGAACTTAAACAGTTCAGTCGCTCTTCTGGGAATACCCCCTGAACTCATGCACAAGAAGTCGCCATTTGGAGAAAACTCCAATGCGCCCAGATCAGAATTTATTCCGAATTCAACGAGAGGACCGGAAAAACTTTCAACATAACCTTCTTCAACACCACTTTGGGTCAATCTAAACGCCAGATACCTGTTCGAATCGCGTTGCAATGACAACACCCAGTAAAAGTTCTCTTCACAAACCCAGGTCGCCGCAATGCGTTCGGTTGCCAAAGGATCCAGCAGAACATCGCGTTCCAGAAAGATGTCGCTTCCCGGCGGCGCGGTCACGTCGACGAGCGCATAAAACATTCCGAGCTGTGGCCCCAGCGGCAGCGACATATCGTCGATATAAAAAATGTAATAGTATCTATCCGACCCCGGCAGCGGCAGAATCACGGCGCTCTGCGAGGCCGTCCGCCGGCCGTAGAGTTTACGTCCATCCTCAAAACTTGTATCGCCGCGCCGGAAGAGCAGGTCGCCGTCGAAAAAGAGCAGATACTCACCCGTAGTCGGATCGGCGATCGTCGTCAGTCCCTCGCCGCCGTAACCCAGGCCGTCGTAGATCGGCGTTGGCGGCGAGATGTTGAAATCCAGTCCGCGGCCCTCGCCGAAATACCAGATGTTGCCATATTTAGGCGCGCCGAAGGATTGGGCCTCAAGTTTGCCAGTGAGGAGGACGATCAGCAAGGCTACACTTATCCATGAAAACAGAAAACGCTTCATATCCGTGGTCGCTTTGATTAGCTGGTTCAGATTAACGATGTGAAATATACCATGGCTGCCTGCTACCCTGCAAGAAACTTTTGGCAAGCTCTGGTTGTGTCTTCTTCGCGACCCTTTGCAATCCTCGATGCAATCGAATGACAAAACCGACCAGGGCACAACGGCAATAGCCCAACATTCAGAATAAAACATCTTCGCATTATTTTATTGCATCGCCATATATTTTTCAACAGCTTGTACTTTCACACTATGCAAGTGTCCACAATTGTGCCGAGTGCCGCCCTCACTGCCCTGATGTGCGCCAATACACTGCCCAGCAATCCAGGGTCGCGGCATTCACCAATCCACATTTATTGTAGTTTTTCTGTTGGAGATTCTATGCAGAATTTTACTGATTTTCGGCGCATTGCGCCCAGGCTGCTGTGCTCTGCAATCGCAGCCCTGCTGCTCGCGCCCCTGACGATGAAAGACGCTACGGCGCAGATACCAAACTGCGTCGGCGCGCCCTACAGTTGGGAGTACGCCATGACGCCCTACAACCTCTCCGGCGGCCAGAATCCCGACTGGGCCGAGGATGTCACCGTCACGCCGCCCGCGCTTGGTGCAGGTTATTTTGCCGCGGGTTACAGTCAAACATATCACTATCAGGGCGCCATCGGCAATGTCGGCGACATGTTCGCCGTGCTGACCGATCTGAACGGCACGGTCATTCGCGACGGACGCTGGGGCGGCGAGGACGACGACATCGCCCACGCCTGTCTGGCCGACGACAACGGTTTTCTAATGGTCGGAGCCACCGAGAGCTACGGCGCCGGACTCGAGGATATTTTCATCGTGCGCGTCGACTGGTTTTTCGGGCAACAGTGGGCGCTGGCCATCGGCGGCAGCGACAGCGACATCGGATGGGCTGTCGAAGAAGTGCGCGATATTCACGGCGGCGGCTATATCGTCGCCGGAACCACGCGCAGTTTCGGCTACGGTCCCGGATCGACGAACTTTTACGTAATCCGCCTGCGTGACAATGGTACGGTCATGTGGGAGCGCAGCTACGGCAGCACCTCGTCGACGGATTACAATGAAGTGCGCGCCATCGCCGAGTTCGCCGACGGCACCGACGACGGCTTTGTCCTGGCCGGTTTCTCGAACAGTCGCTCGGCGGTCAAGGAAGACGGCGTCATCCTGTGGATCGATCATGCCGGCGCCGTGCTGCGCAGCCGCACCTATATTTCGGCGGCGGCCGGCGCAGGCAACGTGCGTTTTGAGGACGTCGAACCAATCGGCGCGATGGGCGCGCATAGCGGTTATGCACTGACCGGCTCGGTCGCCAACAGCGTCACGAGCTCCGATATTCTCGTGCTGCGCACCGACGTCAACGGCGATATCGCCGGCGGCGGATTTGCCCGCGAGATCAACGCGCAAGCCGGATCGAACTATCCCGACGCGGCCTACGACGTCGAAGTGACGGGCAACGGCGAGCTTGTCGTCTCCGGCGAAAGCCGGGTTTTTTTCGGCAATGAGTACAGCCTCTACCTGACCGTGCTCAACGGCAGCGGCACGGCAACGCTGGCGCGCGCAATCGGCGCCGGAGCGACCAACAATGCGCAGCGCGGCGCGGCGCTTGAATTCACGGCCGACGGCGGTTTTCTGCTGGGCGGACGCGACAACGGGCAGGACGTCAACGGCGACGACGACCTCTACGTCGTCAAACTGGACTGTAACGTCAATGGCGGCGTCGGCTGCCGCGCCCAGGTTGTCACCCCGACGGATGCGGCTTTCAGCTACACCAAACTGAACACATCCTACCTGTACGAGCAGGCGCATTCGACGCATAATACCATCGCTGTGCTGCAGGGCGTCGAGGACCACGGCAACCAACTGATTTGTTCCAACGGCGACCCCGGCGGCGACCCCGAACAATGCTGCCCGCAAGTGCCCAAGCCGACATGGCAGAGTCATGTGGGAGATGTAATTGCCGTCGAGGCTGGTCGGGGCCTGATCAGGTCCAATCAAACCGGAGATTATGTTGTGTTCGGAGCTTTGGACAACATCAATTTTTTTGGGAGGCAATTTGACGGCTTTCTCTCGACTTTCGACGCGCAGGGCGACCGCCTGATGACCTGGGCCTATGGCGATGAGCGCGACGACGCATTCAACGCCGGCGTCGAAGGTCGCAACGGCGGCATGAGCCTCGGATACGCCATGGCGGGATACAATACTGGCGTGATCGATCAAGGCGTCACTCCGAATCGCGACGCCTGGTGGGTCTTCGCCAATTACAACGGCACGTTGAGCACGGACCTCATCTACGGCGGACAGGGACACGACGAGTTTCACGACATACAGAGCATCGCCGCAGGCGTGCCCGGCTACATCATGGTCGGGCAGTCGAACAGCTTCAGTTCGCCGCCGCAGAGTTCGACGCTGGGAGTCGACGTTTATGTGGTGCGTACCGACGTGGCCGGTACGCCCATGTGGGCCTACGTCTACGGCGGCGACGGCGACGAAGTGGGACGCGCGGTGACCTTGGTGGCCAATGACGACGACGCCAACAATGGCACCGGACAAGGCGGATTTCTCGTGGTCGGCGAGACCAATTCTTTTGGTCCCGGACAAAACTCGATCTTTGCGCTGCGCATCGATCAAAACGGCAATATCCTGTGGGCGCGCACCTACGGCGGTACATATAACGACGTCGGGTATTCGGTCGCCGAAGTCAACGACGCCAACGGAGACGGCTTTATCATTGCCGCCGAGACTGACAGCTACGCCAACGGCTTCAGCACGGACGCCTTTGTTTTCCGCATCGACTACAACGGCAACTACGTTCCGGGCGGAGTGCGCCACGTTTATGGTGGTTTTGCGCAGCAAGGTCAGACAAACCGTGCGTTTGAAGTCAAGCCGCTCGACTGCGAAGAAGGCTACATATTCGTCGGCGAGACCAACTCCTTTGGGCGTACTACCACCATGGACGCCTGGGCGGTCAACATCGACGCGGCCGGCGCAATCAACTGGGGGCGGGTCTATGGCCTCAACAGCTTCGGCGATGAAGGCGAGTTCCGCGATGTGTTCGTCAACTGGAATACCCCGGCCAATCAGGAAGGGTCGTTTACTTTTGCCGGTACAAACATGAACCAGACGCCCGGCACCGAGGACGCCTATATCGTTACGGCCGGATGCAACGGCGCAACCAAGGAAAGCGGCGTCGACTGCCGCTTTGCCACGGGCCAGGGCGTTGCTCCGTGGGCTGCAAGTCTTAACGTTGATGTCACGCCGTATACCGTGCGATCGGTCGACCTGGCGCAGTACAACTGGCTGCGCTACAGCGAGGATGACGATCTGACGCTTATTGTGCCTGAGTACCGCAGTTGTTATGAACCGGCCGCGCTGTATCGTCGCGACGACGTAGACGCTATGTCAAACGAAGTCGAAGTCGCGGCGCAGATCGAAGCCGACGTCTACCCCAACCCGGTGTCGGTGGGGCAAAACTTTGGCGTCGTGATTGATCTGGATGAGAGTCAGTCAGTTGAGGTTCGCGTCGTCAATCTCGTTGGCGAAGTCTTCAGCACAACAACGCAGGGCGGCTACGCCGGCCGCAATGTCATCGAGTTTAACACGCAGGGATGGAGCGCCGGAAGTTATCTGGTGGAAATCATTCTTGCCGACGGCACTGGCCGCCGCGCCATGTTAACAATTCGCTAGGTCGACGTTATGTGTTCCAAAGTCTCTTGTTTAAACTTTGCGGGCCGCTCCTGTTAAGAGGAGCGGCCCGAGCTTTTTGCTGCCGGTTAAACAACAAACAAAAGAGTCATGAAAGCAAGCCCAAAGTGCAACGACGGGCGCTGCAATGCCTTGTGCAGTTTCAGGCTATCAGATTCGCGATGTTAATTCTTTGTCCAAACCCACGTCGCTTACATCGACTCCGGCGCGGAAATGCCCAAAATCGTTAAACCGTTTTTCATCACGATCTGCGTTAAACGGGCCAGCGCCAGGCGCGCCACCGCCAGCTCACGCGGTTCGGCGGCAATGATCTGGCAGTCGTGGTAAAACTTGTGGAAGGCCGAAGCCACGTCACGCAGGTAGTCGCAGATGACGACGGGTTCGAGCGTCTCCGAGCCCTTGATGATTGTCTCGCGGAAACGCAGCAGTTCCTTGATCAACGTCATCTCGCGGTCGTGTGTTAATTGCGACCAGTCGATGTCTTCGCCGATCGTGAGGCCCTGCTCCGCGGCTTTGCCCTGCAGCGAGGCCACACGTGCGTGCGCGTATTGCAGGTAGAGCACCGGATTTTTCTCCGTCTGATCGCGCGCCAGCGCCAGGTCGAATTCAAACTGCGTTGAATTGTTGCGCATCAGAAAGAAGTAGCGCACGATGTCCGCACCGGCCTCTTCAATCAGATCGTCAATCGTGTGAACCTTGGCGTTGCGCTTGGACATCTTGACCTGTTTGCCGCCGTCCGTCAGCGTCACAAACTGGTGGATGAGCGGCGTAATCTTGCTCACGTCGTAGCCCAGCACCTCGCAAGCCTTGATCACGTCGGGCACCGTGGCCGCGTGGTCGGAACCGAGCACGTCGATAATCCAGTCGAAACCGCGCTCGAGTTTGTCGATGTGGTACGCGATGTCCGGCAGCCTGTAAGTCGGTTCGCCGGAAGACTTTATGAGCACGCGGTCCTTGTCGAGCCCCAGTTTTTCCGCCGCAAACCAGGTGGCGTCGTCCTTCTCGTAGATGTATCCGGCGTCGCGCAGGCGCTCCAGCGCAGCCGTCACAAATCCGTCGCGGTGCAGATGCTGCTCGTTGACGAACATCGTGTGTTTGATGCCCAGACGCTGCATCGTCTCGACAATGCGCGAAAAACACCACTCCTCGGCGCAGGCGCGCACGCGGGCCTCGCTTTCCTCCGAATGATCCAGCAGAGCGTTGCCGTAGGATCGCTCAATTTCCGATGCGATTTCCTTGATGTAGTCGCCGTGGTAGCCGTCTTCCGGAAAGGGGTAATCTTCCTCGCCCAGCAGCTGGTGATAACGCGCATAGGTCGAGTCCGTCAGCTTTTTCATCTGGTTGCCGGCGTTGTTGAAGTAGTACTCGCGTTCCACTTCGTAGCCGTTCCATTCCAGAATATTCGCCACGGTGTCCCCCACGGCGGAATTGCGTCCGTGCCCCAGATGCAGCAGCCCCGTCGGGTTGGCGCTGACGTATTCCACGTTGACGCGCTTGCCCTGCCCGACGGTCGAGGCGCCGAGACGCTCGGGTTTTTCCGCGGCCAGCTCGGCGAGGCGCTCGTGGAAAAACTTTGGACTGAAAGCAAAGTTGATGAAGCCGGGACCGGCGATGTCGATTTTCGGCACGAGCTCGGGGTCGACCTTGAGCTGCGCTATCAGTTTGTCCGCGACGGCGCGCGGCGCCATTTTCAGCTCGCGAGCCAGCGCCATGGCCAGATTGGTGGACAAATCGCCATGCTCGGGATTCCGCGGAAGTTCGAGCAAAATGTCGACGTCGCCCGTGACGCCCAGTGCCTGTACGGCTTCGCGCAGTCGCGGTTGTAGATAGGCTTTCATGATAACCCTGCCGAAACATCAATCACATACTAAAAATCCGATGCATGCGGCAGCACGCACCGGACATGATCTTTGTGCAAATCTAGCTATTGTCACTTCAGCGTCAAAGTGCGCACGCTTTCCTCAAACATGCCTTTGTACTGCTCAAAGACGGCCTCGGGCGCTTCATACGTGGCGATAACAAGATTTTTGGTGCTGGCCAGAATCACCTGCAGCATGCGCACCGGTTTGTCTTCCGGCTTTTCCTGGAACAGAATATCGCGGCGGATTCCGGCGTAGTTGCTGACTTCCACGCGCGATTCCTTAAGTACTTTGTTCGACACGACGCTGTCGGGATCGACGTTCTGCACCAGCTGCGATCCAAATTCGAGAATCTTGAGCTGCGGCTGCGACGGTTCGTTCAACGGCACGTCGCGCAGCATAGCCAGATTCACGCCCACCACGAGCTGTATGCCCTCGTCCTCGTTGACTTCTGTTTCGGAAGCGGAAAAATAGGTCGTCCCGCCGGACTCGGACGTACGCGTGTACCAGCTCTGCGGCAGGCGAACGGCAAAGTCGCCGGAGGAATGCTCAAAAGTCGCCATCGGGTCCGGCGGCGGCTTGAGGCCCATTTCGCGCATGCGCTGGCGGACTTTGACCTTGGCGGGCACGTCAAATTTATCCGAGTTCAGACAGGCAAGCAGATCCGCCTCAGCGCCTTTCATATCGCCTTTGGCCGCCTTGGCGTCGGCGCGGTGAAAAAGCGCGTAGGACGCCTTCGGCTCGCGTTTCATGAATTCGGTCAGATCGGCAATCGCGTCGTCGTATTCCTGCAGATGATAGTGCGCCAGCGCGCGGTTGAAGTAGAGCTGCGGGTCGTTGAACCCGACTTTTTCAAGCGCGTTGAAATCGATAAGCCCCTGACGGAATTGTTTGAGGTCCATGTAGGCGTTGGCGCGCGAATACATCGCATCCCAGGCGTCGGGCGTCAACTCCAGTACTTTCGTAAAATCGGCGATCGAGGAGTTGTAGTTGCTTAACATGTAGTGCGCATTCGCGCGGTTGAAGTACGCATCGGGATTCCGCGGATTGGCATCGATCGCCTTGGAATAATCCTTGATCGCGCCGTCGTAATTACCCATGTCGTAGAAAGCATCGCCGCGGCGTACCAGAATCTCCGTGTCGTTGGGGCGCAATTTGAGCGCTTTGTTGAAATCGATGATCGCCTGGTAATAGCGTCCCGAGGCAACATTGGCCATGCCGCGCAGCACGAGCGAGTTATCGTCGTTGGGCTCGTGTTTAAGTATTTCGTCCAGATCGGCTATCGCCTCGTCAAAACCGCCGCTTTCCATGTAGGCGATCGCTCTGTTAAACAGGATCTGCGAGTCGCCGCGGCGCAGATTCAGCGCGCTGGTGTAGTCGTCGATGGCGGGCGCAAAACGGCGCAGGCCCACGAGGGCGTTTGCGCGGCGCACAAACAGGTCCGGATCGGTCGACTGGATGTTGAGCGCGCGCGTGTAGAAATCTACCGCCGCTGCGTAATTCTGAGCGCGCACGGCATTGTCACCCTGATTCATCAACTCGGAGTAATTCTGGCCGAAAGATGCGGAGACAAAGACTAACAAGAGAAAAATCAGGCCGGTGCTGCGTGCTAAAAATGTGCTCATCATGTTCCGATTGGTCATTGAAATCTGTTGCCGGGCGGAAATTTCGCCACAAGACATTAACGAACAGTGCCGCGAATGATTGAAACGTCCCGTTTGCCGCATCCGGGCGGTTGCGACGGAGCCAGAACACGAGCCGCGCCGCGCCGTTACAGTCGCTGCAGTCAGGCCGCCTGACAAAATCGCCCGAAACAAGCTGAAAACAGGGGTTCATTCAGCAGAGCCGGCGGCCGAAGCAAGATGTGCCAGTAAGGCGTCCAGTTTGTCGTGGTCCAGAATGTGTCCGATGCCGGCGTTGCGCGCACGCCGTATCATCTCGCCATGCGTCGCAGGTGCGATGCCGATAGCGGGAATTCCGTTCGCGGAACGCAGACTGCGCACCGCCGCAGTAAGGTCGTAACTGCGCGCCGTCAGATCGATCAGCAGCACGCTTCCCGCCCCGCCCTCTACCACGAGCTCCGACGGTGCGCTCGCGGCGGTCACGCCGAGTCCGTGCGCGCGAATCTTTTCAACCAGTTGTGCGCGGCTGAAGTCGTTTTCCACTAACAGAAGAATGTGCGTTTCAGAGGCCATTGAGACAGGATTGCAATTCGTGAAGAGTGTGGTGCAGCGCGTCGGCTTCCCAGCGGCGCTCCTTTTTGGAATATGCCAGCATCAGGTTGTTCAGCATGCGCGCCACAATGCTGATGTTGTTCACCGGAGTCAGCATCTCATCGCTGAATCGCAAACCGTGATTGGCCAGGAACTCCTTGCAATCGCGCCGCGAGAGGAAAACGCCCTTGCTGTAGGCGTCGATGTAGACGTTCAGATCCGAGTTGTAGACCACAAAATGCGCGGGCATGCCGATGCCCTGAATGTCGATGCCGCAGCGCTCGGCCACAAGCATGTAGAGCACCGCCAGCGAGATGGGAATCCCCTGGCGGCAAACCAGCATGGTCTGAATAAAGGAGTTTTCAGGTTCGTAGTAGTCGTTGTCCGCGCCGCGGAATTTCTCCTCGTCAAACAGCACGTGGTTGAGGCTCAGCACCAGATTGAGTTCGTTCTGAACGCGATTGGAAATAAATACCTCGTGCACGCGCAACGCAAATTTGTCCAGCGCGGACGTGATCGCTTCGGGGTCGGTGTCGGAAGTACCAAAGGCCGAGATGCGCAGCATCGCACGTTCCAGGTCGATGTCGCGGCGCTGCAGCGCCGCCTTGCGCACGTCCGTCAGCAGCGCGTCAAGTTCCTGCATGCGGAAGCGCTGAATCACGGCCTGAATATTGGCCTGCATCTGGCTGTTGCCGCAGTGCGACGCCATGGCGCGCAGTACCGGCAAAATCTCCGCGCCGTAGCTGTGCAGTTTGTCGCGCACCGTCAGCGCCACGGCCGGGTCGCCGTCGTCCAGCAGCGTCGTGAGTGCGTTAAACTCGACGCGACAGATCGATGCAGGCAGTATGGAGTCGAGCGCTTGATGCATGCACATCCGGGTCGGTACGACGAAGAGTTAGTAGCGCGAAGGCTTGTGCGAATGATACTCGTCCGGCAGTGACTCGACGATGATGTCGAAGGCTTCGCGCGGATCATCGACTATCTTGAACAGGTCCAGGTCGCTGCGCGAAATCATGCCGAAATCGGCCAGCGCCTTGAAGTTAAACACCTTGTTCCAGAATTCACTGCCGTAGAGAATGATCGGGATTTTCTTGATAATCTTCCCGGTCTGCACCAGCGTCAGCAGTTCAAACAGTTCGTCCATCGTGCCGAAGCCGCCCGGGAACACGAGCATGGCCTTGGCCAGGTAGAGGAACCAGTATTTGCGCATGAAAAAGTAGTGGAACTCAAAATTCAGTTCCGGGCTGATGTAGCCGTTGGGAGCTTGCTCAAACGGCAGCGAGATATTGAGCCCCACATTCTTGCCGCCCGCTTCATGTGCACCGCGGTTGGCCGCTTCCATAATTCCGGGTCCGCCGCCGGAACAGACGTAGATGCGTTTGCCGGGCTTGAATGCCAGCGACCACTCCGTGATCAGAGCCGCCGCATCCGACGCCGCCTGGTAGTACTGCGAGTAGCGCTCGGCCACGTCGATCTCTTTTTTCAATGTCTTCAGCGCCGCTTTTTCCGCCGCCGTGCGGGCTGCCGCTTTGCGCTGTAGATAATCGTTTTTGCGTCGCTCCAGCCGTTCGGGCGAGAGAATCCGCGCCGAGCCGAAAAAAATTGCAGTGTGGTGAATCTTGTGTTTCTGGAAGATTTCCTGCGGCTGCAGATATTCGGCCAGGATGCGCAAGGTGCGCGCGGAGCGTCGGTTGATAAAATCGAGGTCCTTGTAGGCCTTTGGTGCGCGCTCCTGCATTTCAAGATACGTTTCCGCCTGTGGCGTTTTTTCCGGTTTCATGCCGTTACCCATTCCTTCTGTATTCCAACGCACTGAAACCTGTGCTCACCAGGCAGACGTGAAAATACGAATATATTCAGTTTAACAAAGTGTTCGCGCCCGCTGTCTTCAGCCGGACCCGCGTGCCAGCCTGTAGCCTCCATCCACCGCCAGCACCTGACCTGTTATATAACGCGAACACTCGGCAAAAAACTTAACGGCATCGAATAAATCGTCCACGCTCCCCTTGCGACGCATCGGAAAACGCGCATCGCTAATCTTCATGCTTCCTTCACCTTCTTCCCCCGGCACGACAATCAATCCGGGCGCCACCACATTCACACTTATTGCGGGCGCCAGTTCCAGCGCCAGAGCGCGCATGGCGTGCGTCAGCGCCGCTTTGGACATGTGGTAGGGCATCCTCCCCCGCCAGACCTCCTCCGCTCCCAGTGATCCGAGCGTCACAATCCTCCCCTCGCCCGCCTGACCTACGCGGCGTGCAAATTCCTGCGAGCACCACAGCGCGGCGTACACATTGGTGCGCACGTATTCGTCCAGTTGCGTTTGTTTAACTTCCAGCGCCGGAATTGCCGCCGGAAACAGCCCCGCATTGTTAACCAGAACGTCCAGACCGCCAAACCTTTCCCAGGCGCGCACCACCAGCCCCACCGCTTCTTCTTCGACGGAAAGATCGGCTTTAAACACTTCGGCTCGACGACCGTAGTGTTGTGTAATTTCTTCGGCCGCACTGCGCGCGCCGTCCGCCGAGCTGCGGTAGTGCAGGGCCACATCCCAACCCGACGCCGCAAAACGCATGGCAAGTCCGCGCCCCAATCGCCTGCCGGAACCGCTTATCAGAACTGTCGCCATAAAAATCCCCCCAAAGGCCTTCTTGTTAGTCCGGCGGCTGTTTAATGAACAAAGGGCAATTTAACAACTTCAAGTTCGAAAGCGCCGCCGTCATCCGTCAGCGCACGGTGGCGGGCGCCGTAACTGGCGTACTGACTGCGCAGATAACCCAGCGAGATCCAACTGTTTAACTCAGGTGAAAACGCCGTACTGGTAATCACGCCGGTCTGGCGCGTCTCGTCCCTGAAGGTTGCGCCGGGCGGCACGGCGGCTTCAGACGTAAAACCGATCAGACGCTGTTTAACTTTGTTGTAGGAATCCAGCCGCGCAATGACTTCCTGACCGATGTAACAGCCCTTGCTGAAACTGATGTACTGTACAAGTCCTGCTTCCAGCGGGTTAAACGCGTCGGTCCATTCACTGCCGCGTTGCCCCAGGCCGGCCTCGATGCGCAGCACTTCAAACACGTCTTCGTCGACCTGCGGCACCTGCGCCGAAATAGCCTGCATGCCGCCGAACACCGCCTCGGCGTGCTCCGCGCCGAAGCAGAGCAGAAACGAGAACTCGCACATCGGCGCCTGTTTAACCAGAAGTACGGGCGCGCCGAAGAGTTCGCCGTTGCGCCACGCGCCGACGGCCATGTCGTCCGCGTCTTCAATGCCGAGTTCGCCCAGACGCTGGACGGCGTGCGGACCAAAGAGCCGCAGCGCACGCCAGTCATTGGAAACATCGCGCGTCCTGAAATCTTCCATGATCGTGTACTTGGTAAACCAGCTGCGCGCGGGCGCGGCCGCGCCGGGCGACATCAGCAGCAGAATATCGTTCTCGCGCCGCACGACGTTGACCACGTCGATGATGCGCGCTTTTTCGGTCAGCAGTACGGTGTACTTGCCGTCGCCCGGCTGCAGGTCGCTCAGATCGTTGGTGGTGAGGCGCTGCAACAGGCCGGGGCCGTCGATGCCGCGGCAGGACAAGACATCGAGCGATGAATAATCAAACCAGGCGGCCGAACTCTTGGCGGCGCTGTACTGTTCGGATTGACTGCCGTCGAGCATTTTGGACATGAAGTTTTTTACCGTTGAATGTGTTCGTAGATTGACATCTCTCTTGTGCAATTTCCGGTGGTAACGATCGATGCCCGCTTTGATTTTTGCGTTTGCCCGTCCGCAAAGCTCGGTTTCAAGCGCCGTGCGGCCGCTTTTCCTGGCTTTTCTACTGGCTATCCTCGGCGGCCTTCCGCTGCTGACGACGGAGCTTCGGGCGCAGGCAGAAGACCACTTCCGCGTCTTCCTGCGCGACAAAGGACCGGGCGAATTTTCGCCCGGCAGCGAGCTATACGCCGCCGCGCGCGCGCAGTTGAACGATCGCTGCCTGGAGCGGCGCGCCAGGAATTTACCGCCGGATCAGCTGTTGACCATTGAAGACGCGCCGCTGTACCCGCCCTATCTGCAGGCGCTGCGCAGCGCCGGAGCCGACGTCAAACTGGAACTGCGCTGGCGCAACTACGCCCTTGTACAATGCGACTCGGCTACGGCCGCAGCGCTGGTCGAGCTTGAATTTGTCGAAGCCGTGCAGATGAGTCTGAACGTCACCACCACTTTAACCTGCGAAATACCGCAGTCGCGCCTGAACATCGGCGGTCCGGCCTGCGGAAATCTGGACTACGGTGAATCCTGGAGCCAGGTGGCTTCGATCAATGTGCCCGTATTGCACGAAATGGGCATCATGGGCGAAGGCGTGCGAATCGGCCTGCTGGACAGCGGTTTCCGCTGGCGCGACACGCGCAGCCTGCAGCACGCCAATGTTATTGCCGAACGCGATTTTATTTATCTGGACGACAACGCGGCGGACGAGGAAGGCGAGTTGCCGGGGCAGGAAGGTCACGGTACACTTGTGTTGTCCGCCCTTGCGGGCTACGATCCCGGCGAGCTGATCGGCACGGCGCCGCTGGCGGAATTCCTGCTGGCCAAAACCGAAGACCTGCGTTTTGAGCGCCACCGCGAAGAAGACAATTTTGCCGCCGCGGTCGAATGGATCGAGTCCAACGGCGCGGACATTCTCTCGGCCTCACTCGGCTACCGCAATTTTGACGAAGGACAGGAAAACTATCCCGCCGAAGTGCTGGACGGCGAAACGAGCATCGTCACGCAGGCGATCAACGGAGCGTGCGCGCGCGGCCTCGTCTGTGTAATCGCGGCCGGCAACACGGGGCCGCAGCCGCAGTCCTTGCTGCTGCCGGCCGACGCCCCGGATGCAATATCCGTCGCTGCGGTCTCGCCTGACGGCGACATAGAAGCGTACTCGGCGCGCGGCCCGGCCGAATCCGGCCTGAAACCGGACATCGCCGCGCAGGGCTCGGCGGTTAAAACGGCCGTCGGCGGTCCCGGCGGCGACTACGTGAAAATCAACGGCACCTCACTGGCAGCTCCACTTATCAGCGGCGGCGCGGCATTGCTGCTTCAGCTACACCCCGACCTGACGGCGGCAGAACTGCGGGATCTGATGTATTCTAGCGGCTCCAGAAGCATGGAACCGGACAGCGCCATCGGCTACGGCATCGCCGACATTCCGGCTGCGGCGCGGCGGCGCGATCCGGTCGTCTCTCCCTACCTGACTTTTTACCCGCTGGGAGCGGTGCAGCGCGTTGTGGCGGTCGCCGAAGACCGCGACGCACATGCGACGCTGTATGTGCAGAACGACGCCGGCGGATTCGACGCCTTTCCGATGCAGTTTCAGGCGCCGATGTTTTACTACGCAGATCTGCCGCGCTCAATGTTTGATCAGCCCAATGACAAACAAAAAAATGCCTTTGTGGAAGTTGAGGCTGCCGGTCAGATTCTGCGGGTACCGATTGAGGAAAACAGCTATGCGACGCTGTGCAGCGATGGAACGTCCATTCCATGCGGAATGCGAGCCGATCTCTTGCCGCTTGACTTTCCGACGGCCGCCGATGAAGGCGTTTTTCCGAGTGTTGGCGAACGAAGCCGCGAACGCGTCCTGATCGTGGACAGTCCCGCCGCGGCCGAGTGGCGCATGGAAATTGCGAGTCTCGACGGACGCCTTTGCGCCGACCCGTTGCGGGGCAGGTTTACACCCGGATTCAACACGATAGAAGTGCCGACCGAACGCCTGGCCGCCGGAATGTATCTGATCCGTCTTGAACTGCCCACACAAGCCAAATATTTTAGCTTTTTTGTCGTGGAGTAAGTCTTGTTGCTAAACACAGATTGAATTACAGCACTGGAAATCGGAATATCTTCCCATGCAAACAGCCCTGATTACCGGATCTACCGGCGGCCTTGGTATATATGTCACCGAAAAGTTCCTGCGAGAGGGCTGGCGCGTGCACGCCTCCGTCAACAGCACGGAAGGAAGCGAATTGTTAAAAGAACGCTTCGACAGCTGGCTGGAAGACAGCCTGACGGTCTGTGAATGCGACCTGAGCACCGAAGCCGGGGCGCGCCAGTTTGCAGCGACGGCGCCCGCCACGCCCGACGCTTTGATCAATCTGGTGGGCGGCATCCGCGCCGGGACGCTGATTGACGAAACCTCGATTGAATCGTTTGACCTGATGATGTCGCTCAACGTGCGCACCACCTTTCTGGTGATTCGCGAGGTCGTGTCCAACATGCGTCGCAACGGCGGATCAATCGTGACGATCGGCGCGCGCGCCGTGGAGCAGGCTGAACCGCGCAAAGCCGCCTACGCCGCCTCCAAAGCGGCCGTGGTGGCGCTGACGCATGCGGTGACGGCCGAGTACAAGGAAAACAACATCCGCGCCAACTGCATCCTGCCGGGCATTATCCGCACCAACGCCAACCGCGAATGGGGCGCGGACGACGAGATCGAAAAATGGACGCCGCCGGAAGAAATCGCCGCAGCCGTGTACAGCCTGTGTACGGAAGCCGGCAAAGGCATCAACGGCGCGACGATTCCTATGTACGGCAAACTCTGAGTCAACGTTTGCACGGGCGTCGTAGCGGTCTGCGTATCGACGCCTGTTTAATTTTTATATCCTGCAGCACTTCTTCAGACCAATCCAGACTGTTAAGGCATGGCCAAACGACGCGGTCGATACAATCAGGAACCGGCGCCCAAACTGACGGCGGACCAGAGCAAACGCGAATTGCGTTTTCTGTTAACATTTTTGCGTCCGTTCAAGGTGCGCTTTTCACTGGCGCTGTTGTTGATGATTATCAGCAGCGCGGTCAGCGTGGCCTTTCCCGCTCTGATCGGCCAGCTGGTGGACGTGGTGCTGCCTGGTTCGGCCAGTCTGTTTAACATCGGCGGATTGACTTTCACGCTGGGCGAATTTGCGGTCGCGATGGGCGCGCTGCTGCTCGTGCAATCCGTGACGCGCTACTTCACTTCGATCAACCTGGCGACCATCAGTGAAAATGTACTGGCGCAGCTGCGCTCGCGTTTGTTCGAGCGTTTAACGCGCCTGCCGATGCGCTTTTTTACCGAACGACGCGTCGGCGAACTTTCCTCTCGTTTAACCAACGATCTGACGCTTATTCAGGACACACTCAGTTTTGCCGTGCTGGAATTTATTCGCCAGACGGTGGTGTTGATCGGCGGCGTGATATTTATCGCCGGCATGAATTTTCAGTTAACGGGTTTTGTTCTGTTAAGCGTGCCGCCGCTCGTGCTGATCGCGGTGGTATTCGGCCGCTGGATCCGGCGCTACAGCACGCAGACGCAGGACGCGCATGCGCGCGCCAATACAATTGTCGAGGAAAGTTTACAGGCCATCGCTTCTGTCAAATCCTTCGGCCACGAACGCTACGAAGGTGCCCGTTATCGCGGCGCCGTCGACGAAGGAGTTCGCCTGGGCATTATCGGCGCCAAGCTGCGCTCGGCTTTTGTGTCGTTTATCATCTTTGCGCTCTTCGCGGGCATCTGCGCAGTGATCTGGAAAGGCGGCCAACTTGTTGAGAGCGGCGAGATTTCGCTCGGCGCGCTGGTGTCCTTCCTGATGTACGCCATGTTTATCGGCGGCGCGATGGGCAGTTTTGCCGACCTGGTGGGCCGCATTCAGCGCACGCTGGGCGCGTCGGTACGCATCCGCGAGCTGCTGGACGAAACACCGGAGGACCTGCCGGAGGAAGAGCCGCAGAACGTTCCCCTGCTGCGTTCGGTTAAACTGGACGACGTGACCTTTGCCTATCCCAACAACAAAAGCCGACCGGCGCTGATGAACATCAGCATGGATGTTAAACCGGGCGACCGCATTGCCGTCGTCGGTTCCAGCGGCGCGGGCAAGAGCACGCTGGCCAACCTGCTGCAGCGCTTTTACGATCCTGACAGCGGCAACATATCTTTTGACGGGAAAGACATTGCCGGGCTGGACCTGGCGACCGTGCGCCACAACGTCGGCATTGTACCGCAGGACATTGTTTTATTCGGCGGCACGATTGAAGAGAATATTCGCTACGGGAGGCTGGACGCGAGCCATGAAGATGTTAACAGGGCGGCGCAACTGGCCAATGCCGATGAGTTTATCGCTTCACTCGAAAAAGGCATGCAGACGATTGTCGGCGAGCGCGGCCAGAAACTGAGCGGCGGACAGCGGCAGCGCATTGCAATTGCCCGCGCTATTCTCAAGAACCCGCCGATTTTAATTCTTGACGAAGCGACTTCCTCGCTCGACGCCCACAGCGAGCACCTGATCCAGGAAGCGATGAAACGATTAATGGAAGACCGCACGACGATTGTCATCGCCCACCGCCTTTCAACCATCCGCCTGTGCAACCGCATCTACGTTTTCGACAAGGGCCGCATCGTTGAAGAGGGCTCACACGAGGAGCTGCTGGCGCGCGAGGGCGTGTACGCGTATCTGTGTGAACTGCAGTTCGGGATGGGCGACGGGATTGAGGGGTAGAAAACTTCGGGGTACGTAAAACTACGTATGAGCTGTGAGCGCTTAGGGCTCACAGCTCCTTCATGAATCCACGCCCGCTCACCGGGACACACGCCAACGTACTCATCAATTGTTAACTTCTCACCCGCTGACAAACAAGAATGGTTTTAGAAGGCAAGCCGCCGTCAGGATTTTGGCGGCGCGGCCCATCAGAGTCTGGTATATTGTTAATTGCGCCAACAGAAGGCGGCTCACCGACAAAATGTTTTGCAGGCCTGTAACCTTTCAGCGATTAAAAACTCTGAAGTGAGTTGAAAGATGTGCCACTCGCCAACAGGAGGCCCTCATGCTGACACGTTACACCATCTGCACGCTTGCGACCATGCTGGTCTGTACAATTTCGTACGGCCAGAGCAGCAGCGCACTTAACTGGCATTTTGGATTTGGGAACGCCTTATCTTTTGAAGATGGGCCGCCGAAAAAAATTCCCGGCGGACAGTCCAGGATGATGGAAGGCGGAGCGACATATTCCGATCCTTGCAGCGGCGAACTCATGTTTTATACCGACGGCAGCAGCGTATACGACCGCGAACACCAGTGGATGCCCGGTTCCGCAGGACTGACTGCCTACAGTCTCACGCCCAGTTCATCGGCGGCGCAGTCCGCAATCATCATTCCGCACCCCGGCAATCCCGATTTGTTTTATATTGTTAACCCTGGCAACGATACATATTCCCTCAAAACATCCTGGCCGCAGTTTAACATCGACGCCCACCAGCACTGTTCGTATCAATTGGTCTCGATGTCCGCGCGCGGGGGGCTGGGCGACGTCATCGACCGGAAAGTACTGGGAATGGAGTACCACTTATCCGAAAAAATCACGGCAATTCACGATAAAAGTAAAAACGAATACATCGTCGCTACGAAAACGCGAAGTACTGGTGAATTCTGCCTCTGGCGCGTTGGAATGGACGGTATGCGCGAGACACCGCAGATAGTTAAACCCGCTGGAGTTATCGACTCGAGCTTCATTGGTCACCTGAAGTTTTCCCCCGACGGCAGGAAACTTGCGGAAGTTGAATATAACGCCAGGTACAGCAGTCTGCGCATTTACGAATTCGACTTAAACAGCGGACTGCTGAGCAATCCGATATTGTTGCGAAGATCGCTCGAATGCAGACTAGGTCACGGCCGCCTTTACGGTGTATCTTTTTCACCGGACAGTCGCATGTTGTTTACCTGTGGCGCGTACTGCGGCCTGGAGCAATATCGCGTCGACGTGCACGATTCGGCGGCGATCGCAGATTCGCGCTTCGTGGTGGATCAGATCGACGGGTCTCTTTATTACATGAGCACATTACAGATTGGACCGGATCGCAAGATCTACAGCTTCAATGACAGCTATGCGATCTCCTGTATCGAAAATCCCAACGCCTACGGCGATGACCTGATACTGCGGCACAAAGTCCTGGAGTTCAAGCCGGCAACTGCAGCATTCGGCCTGCCGAATTACATGGATCAGATATTTGATCTGGAATACCAGGGCGACAATGCCATTCAGGTGGAAGCCGAAACAGACATTCTCTGTCCGGGAGGGACGGTGCAACTGCACGCTTCCGGAGGCGACAGCTACACATGGGAACCGGCGCATTTGTTTAATGACAATACTCTGGCGGATCCGATTGCACGAGTACCAGAGACAACCTGTTTTACTGTAAAGGCGCAACAGGGAGACTGCGTCGCCATAGCCGGTATTGTTGTTAAAGCTCATGCAACCGAACGACTCTACGAAGGTGAAGAGTTAAACATTTGTCTTGGCGACAGCGTGCAGCTTGGCGTTACAGGCGATGGTCAGTTTGAGTGGGAACCGAGCGAGAGTCTGGACAATCCCCTTGCGCCCAACCCGATAGCGTTTCCGTCGGCCACAACCGTCTACCGCGTTCGCACGCACAACGACGAGGGCTGTCTGGTTGAAGACAATGTTCGGGTTAACGTCAGGCAGCCCGCCGCGATGCCATTCACGCTGGTCGTGGGCGACGCAGAAGAAATCAAAACCGGCAGAGTGAACTTCCCCGTTTCGATCGAATCGGCTGACAAGGACCTGTCATTCCCCTTAAACACATTCAGCGTCACGCTGAGCTATGCTCACGATTTGCTGCGCATCGACCGAGCGGCGGGAGCGACGATCCTCGGGTCGGAAAACAAAGACGGACGGACTTACGTGACGCTTGAATATCCGGCGCGCACGATACGTGACGTTCGCACTCTCCTGGGCAATCTGGAGTTTATTGCACTTCTGGCGCCGCAGGACACTACGAGCCTTACACTGGAAAACTTCAAAATGGAAGAAATTGTCGACAAATGTCGCATTCCAACGGCGCAGTTTCGCGGCACTCTGTATTCAAACGCGAGCTATTGCCTCAACTACGAACTGGTGTGGCGGCAATTGCTGCGCGTGCGGCTTTCGCCCAATCCGGCCGACGAGTTCTGTGAACTTCAGATTCAGCCGAGCACCGGTGTTGAAACTGTGCGCATTGTCGGTTTTGACAGCATGGGCAAAATTGTTTACGACGAGACGGCGGCGACACCGCAGGGACAGACGACCACTGTTCGGATTGAGACTACAAGCTGGCCCAGCGGCATGTATGCAGTGCGTGTACATTCAGGCCGCTCCAGCATGACGGTGAATCTCTCGGTTGTGCATTGAGACTTTCCGTGGTTGAAGACTCACTTGCGGCTTGCAGTTGGTGTGTTTAACAACTGATTTCGACGCTGGGCGCGCGGAGGCAAGACGACTGACTCCAAGAGTACACACTACTAGCTCGCTGACAAACAAGATGGGTTTAAAAGGCAAGCCGCCGTCAGGGAATTTGGCGGCGCGGCCCCTCAGGGTCAGGCACATTGTTAACTGCGTCAACAGAAGGCAGCTCTCCGACAAAATGTTTTGCAGGTCTGTAACCTTTCAGCGGTTAAAAACTCTGAAGTGAGTTGAAAGATGTGCCACTCGCCAACAGGAGGCCCGAATGCTGACGCGCTACACCATTTGCACGCTTGCAGCCATGCTGGTCTGTACAATTTCGTACGGCCAGAGCAGCAGCGCACTTAACTGGTATTTTGGATTTGGAAACGGCCTGTCATTTGAGGATGGGCCGCCCAAAAAAGTTTCAGGCGGACAGACCAGGATGTTTGAAGGCGGCGCGACATATTCCGATCCGTGCAGTGGCGAGCTCATGTTCTATACCGACGGCACCATGGTATACGACCGCGAGCACCAGTTGATGCCCGGCTGTGCGGCCCTTCCGAACCAGAGACTCTCGCCAAGCTCATCGACGGTGCAGTCCGCAATCATCATTCCACAGCCCGGCGATCCCGATGTGTTTTATATTTTCAACCCCGGCAATGAATCAATCGACTTCAACTCGTCCTGGCCGCAGTTTAACCGCGATGCCCACATGCACTGTTCGTATCAGGTGGTTTCAATGTCGGCGCGCAGCGGTCTGGGTGACGTAATCGACCATAAAGTCCTGGGCCTGGAGTATGAGCTGTCTGAAAAGATCACGGCAGTTCACAACAAGATGACGGACGAATACATCGTCGCTACAAGAACGCGATTCACAGGTGAATTTTGTCTCTGGCACATTGGAGCGGACGGCATACGCTTGACTCCGCAGGTGGTTAAACCCGAGGGAAAACTCGACTCGAGCACCGACGGTCAACTGAAATTTTCTCCCGACGGCAAGAAGCTTGTGGAAGTTGAAACTCTTCCAGCGTACGCGATGATACGCATTTACGAATTCGACTTCAACAGCGGAATGCTGAGCAATCCAATATATTTGCGGAGACCGCCCGAATGTGAAGGATATGCCGCCTTCCTCTACGGCGCATCTTTTTCACCGGACAGTCGCATGTTGTTTACCTGCGGCGCATACTGCGGCCTGCAGCAGTACCGCGTCGACGTGCACGATTCAGCAACGATCGCAGAATCGCGCTACGTTGTGGATCACTTCGACGGGTCCAGATTTTACGAGGGCACATTGCAGATTGGGCCGGATCGCAAGTTGTACGCCTACAATGCCAACTATGCGATTTCCAGCATCGAAAATCCCAACGAATACGGAGACGACCTGATACTGCGACGCAAGATCTTTGAGTTCGAACCACACGTCCTCTCGCTCGGCCTGCCGAATTTCATTGATCAGATTTTTGATCTGGAATATCAGGGCGACAATGCCATTCAGGTAGAAGCCGAAACAGACATTCTCTGTCCGGGAGGGACGGTACAACTGCACGCTTCCGGAGGCGACAGCTACACATGGGAACCGGCGCATTTGTTTAATGACAATACTCTGGCGGATCCGATTGCACGAGTACCAGAGACAACCTGTTTTACTGTAAAGGCGCAACAGGGAGACTGCGTCGCCATAGCCGGTATTGTTGTTAAAGCTCATGCAACCGAACGACTCTACGAAGGTGAAGAGTTAAACATTTGTCTTGGCGACAGCGTGCAGCTTGGCGTTACAGGCGATGGTCAGTTTGAGTGGGAACCGAGCGAGAGTCTGGACAATCCCCTTGCGCCCAACCCGATAGCGTTTCCGTCGGCCACAACCGTCTACCGCGTTCGCACGCACAACGACGAGGGCTGTCTGGTTGAAGACAATGTTCGGGTTAACGTCAGGCAGCCCGCCGCGATGCCATTCACGCTGGTCGTGGGCGACGCAGAAGAAATCAAAACCGGCAGAGTGAACTTCCCCGTTTCGATCGAATCGGCTGACAAGGACCTGTCATTCCCCTTAAACACATTCAGCGTCACGCTGAGCTATGCTCACGATTTGCTGCGCATCGACCGAGCGGCGGGAGCGACGATCCTCGGGTCGGAAAACAAAGACGGACGGACTTACGTGACGCTTGAATATCCGGCGCGCACGATACGTGACGTTCGCACTCTCCTGGGCAATCTGGAGTTTATTGCACTTCTGGCGCCGCAGGACACTACGAGCCTTACACTGGAAAACTTCAAAATGGAAGAAATTGTCGACAAATGTCGCATTCCAACGGCGCAGTTTCGCGGCACTCTGTATTCAAACGCGAGCTATTGCCTCAACTACGAACTGGTGTGGCGGCAATTGCTGCGCGTGCGGCTTTCGCCCAATCCGGCCGACGAGTTCTGTGAACTTCAGATTCAGCCGAGCACCGGTGTTGAAACTGTGCGCATTGTCGGTTTTGACAGCATGGGCAAAATTGTTTACGACGAGACGGCGGCGACACCGCAGGGACAGACGACCACTGTTCGGATTGAGACTACAAGCTGGCCCAGCGGCATGTATGCAGTGCGTGTACATTCAGGCCGCTCCAGCATGACGGTGAATCTCTCGGTTGTGCATTGAGACTTTCCGTGGTTGAAGACTCACTTGCGGCTTGCAGTTGGTGTGTTTAACAACTGATTTCGACGCTGGGCGCGCGGAGGCAAGACGACTGACTCCAAGAGTACACACTACTAGCTCGCTGACAAACAAGAATGGTTTTAGAAGGCAAGCCGCCGTCAGGGAATTTGGCGGCGCGGCCCCGACAGATGCTGCCGATATACCGCCCTGTTGCCCTTTTCGCTGGATCGCAACTGGAAATGGGTGAAGTGCAACTTTTTTTGGTGTCGGTTCTCTCATCAGGATTGCAGACGCGCACTCTGCAAAAAGGAGAACACAGTGATGAGAGTTTTTACCATCTGCACGTTGGCGGCTTTGCTGGCGTGTACACCGGCAATTGGCCAAAGCGCTACGGCATTCAATTGGTATTTTGGACATGGCTACGCGCTGAGTTTTGCCGACGGTTCGCCAAAAAAGATTGACGGCGGTCCGACCCAGATGGAGGAAGGCGGCGCGGTTTATTCAGATCCGTGCAGCGGCAAACTCCGTTTTTACACCGACGGCTACGCCATCTGGGACCGAGAACACCAATTGATGCCCGGCAGCGCCAAAGTACCGGGATTGACTTATTCCGCCACGGGATCCACCACGCAATCGGCCCTGATAATTCCGCATCCCGGCAATCCCGATCTGTTTTACGTGTTAAACCCAGGCAACCACAGTAATCCGGTTGAAGATTCATGGCCGCAATTCAACCGCGACGCCTACATGCATTTTTCCTATCAACTGGTGTCGCTTTCCGCTCGCGGCGGCCTGGGTGACGTCATTGATCAAAACGTCCTGCGCCCGGACCTGCAACTGTCCGAAAAAATATGCGCGATACACGATAAAGGCAAAAACGAATACATCATCGCAACCACAACGGAATTCACGGGCGAATTCTGTATGTGGCGGATAGGTCCGGACGGCCTGCGCGAGGAACCGTCGGTTGTGAAACCCGACCGCGCGCCCAATTTCAGCCGCATCGGTCAGTTGAAGTTTTCACCGGACGGCAGCAAGCTGGCCGAAGTAGAGTGGTATCCGCACCCGCACCTGCTGCGCATCTACGAATTTGATATGGAGAGCGGCACGCCGGGCAACGCTGTACTGCTCCCGATTCTGCCGGACTGCGGCGCCGTTGCGGGCCTGCAGTAAGGACTGTCATTCTCCCCCGACAGCCGCCTGCTGTATACGACGGGAGCCGGTTGCGGCCTCCAGCAGTTCCGCGTCGACGTGCATGATTCGGCGGCGATTGCGCAGTCGCTCTATTTGGTCGACTACGACGACAAAGGCTTCCTGTATTTTCGCGGCGGGCTGCAGATGGGCCCCGACCGCAAGATCTACGTGTTCGGCAAGAGCCACGTCATTTCAGTGATCGAAAATCCGAATGCCTATGGCAACGAAGTCGTTTTCAGACGAGATGCGATTGAGTTTGAACCGGCTGGTTTTGCTCTTGGCCTGCCGAATTTTATCGACCAGATTTTTGACCTTGAGTATCAGGGAGACAATGCCGTCTACATCGAGGCTGAGCCGGAAGTCGCCTGCGTGGGCCAGCCCGTACAGTTGCAGGCCTACGGCGGCGACAGCTACGTCTGGGAACCGGCGGAATTGTTAAACGACAACACGATCCCCAACCCGATAGCACATCTGAAGGAAACCACCTGTTTTACGGTGAAAGCGCAAAAAGGCGACTGCGTCGGCATTGCCGAACGACTGGTTAAAGTGCACGATTTCAGCCCCATTTTCGCCGTCGCCGACAGCACTATTTGTGTGGGCGACAGCATGCAACTGGGCGTGGAAGGCGTCGGACCCTTTGAATGGGAACCGAGCGAAGGGTTAACGGATCCAATGGCGCAAAATCCGACAGCGTCTCCGACGCGTTCAACGCTTTACCGCGTCCGCGCACGCAATGACGCGGGATGTGAAGCGGAAGACAGCGTGTGGGTGCGCGTGCGTCCGATTGAAGAGAGGTCGGTTACGCTTTCGATCGGCGATGCGCATACGGAGACAGCCGGCATGGTGGAGTTCCCGCTGTCCATCGCGGCTGACCCCGCCGATCTGCCGCTCGAGTTGCCGACTTTCCGGGTGACGGTGAGTTATCTGCAAACGCTGCTGCGCATTCGCGAAGTCCCCGGCGCGACGGTGGTCAATACGAGCCATGCGGACGGCAGGACTTTTCTTACGCTGGAGATTGCGGCGCGTACGCTACACGACAGCCTGACGCGCCTGGGCACATTGGATTTTCTGGCTTTGCTGGCGGCTCAGAACTCAACGGTTCTGCGGCTTGAAGACTTGGAGATGGATCGACTGGAAGACCGTTGCAGCGCAATTGCCGCCAGCCTGAATGACGGCGAATACTCCAATGAGGCTTACTGCCTCAACTACGAACTGGTGCTGCGCCAACTGCTGCGTGTAGTGCTTTCACCCAATCCGGCCGATACGTTCTTTGAGCTTGATATCCGGCCGGCCTCCGGCAGCGAATCGGTGCGCATCGTCTGTTTTGACAGCATGGGGAAAATTGTCTACAACGAGACCGCGGCGACTTCGGATTCCGAGGCGACGACCGTCAGAATTGAAACCGGAACGTGGCCCAGCGGCGTTTATGCCGTGCGTGTGCAATCAGGACGATCCAGTATGACGATAAATCTCTCGGTTGTGCATTGATGTGCACGGCCTTGTTTTCACACCTGCGGCTTGTAGTTGGTGTGTTTAACAACTGTGTACGACGTTGAGCGCGCAGAAGAGCGACGACGGACTCAGTGCATGTTAACTTTGCACGCGTTGACAAACAAGATGGGTTTAAAAAGCAAGCCGCCCAAGATAGTTGGGCGGCGCTGCAATGCGATTAAATTGTGCTGTCAATAGTTCACCAACGGACGGGCAGCCAGTAGCTCAACTTCAATCCGATAAACGAGTCGGAGCGATTGGTGATCGATTCCGCCGCGTCCAGAAAACCGGCGCGTTCGGACGCAAATGCGAAGTCTTCGCCGTTCTGCTGCCAGACAAAAAACAAGGTGGAACCCGGCAGCCACTCCCAGCGCACCACCAGATTGGACCGGAACGATGTAAACAGAAAATCCGGCGCAGGCAGGACGACCTGATCACCGTCGACGATATAAGCGGTGCCGACGCCGTCAAAGAGAGGATCGACCGTGCCGATGTCTTCGCCGTAAATTAACTGCTCGGTACCGCCGGCTTTCTCCAGCTCGCCGAAACGCTCATATGAGCCGCTGGCTGCAAAAGGCTCCGCATAGAGTTCAACGGACAGATCCGGCGTGAACGAATAGTTAATGCGCACAGGCAGGGCCAGCGTGCTGCGGTTAATTTTGCCAAAAATATAACGAGTGCCGTAGGTCGCCTCGCGGCCGCCGGGCTGTTGTTTAACGTACTGAAACTCGTTGATTTCACGGCGGATCCAGGGCTCAAAAGCCAGGTCCAGACGCCCCGCGCCGCGGTAAGACACCGATCCGAAGATGGTCAGGCGGTACGGATCGCCGCTCTGAACGTTGTATTCGCCGCCGATGGAAAACCGCGTGTTTAAGGCAAAGTTGCTGTTTAAACTCCCCTCGATATCCCACACAGCTTTTTCACGCACCAGCGGACCGCCGCGCGAAAGATCGTCGTTAAACGCTTCCGGGTTGTACTGCACCGCGGCGAAGAAGTCGTAAAAATTGTGAAAAGTCGTGTTAAACGCAAACTCAATCGAAGAACCCAGGCGGTCGCCGCCGTAATTCCAGTCCTGCTCGTAGGTCAGCTGCATGCCGTACTTGCGCAGCAGCGGCCCCGGCTCGTTCTCGCGGTAGTTTAACCAGGTGCGCCCGTTAATGCCGTCGACGCTGCTGATCGCTCCGGCGTCGTTGATTTCGAATCCGGGCGACTCCGTCCAGATACTCGCACCGCCCAGCCAGTGTTTGCCTTCCAGCCGCTCTATGCGCAGCGAAGCGGTAAAACCTTCCAGCGAGGTCAGCGAGGAATCGACCTCCACATAGTCCGCGTCGGGACGCTGGTAAAAACGCGCACTTGAGCGCTGAAGCTGTGTAATGTATTCCTTTGAACCGCTGACGCTGCTGCCGCCCAGGTGGCCGCGTATGCGGTACTCGCCCTCGCCCGTCCAAAGCTCCCAGTCGAGGCCGCCGGAAAACGCCTGCTCGCTGTAGGTGCGCGCCACGTCGTCGCCCGCATCCGTATCGCGCAGCACGGCCGTCGCCATCGCGCCGATGGTCGACACGTCTTCATCGCCGAATTCCTGCTGCACACGCGCCACGCCGAAACTGCTCTGCGGCGCCAGCGCCAGGTCGACCATGCCGCCTCTGCCATTGTCGACCTCGCCCGTTTCCTCGCTTGTTAACGCGCCCAGGACGCCGAGCGACATTCCTCCCTGCGTGCGTCCCGTCACTTTTGCGGCGCTCAGGATAGTCGTGTTTTTCGGCGCTTCTCCGGGCGGTACTGCTCCTACGCGGGGTGTTTCACCAACGCGGCGCGAATAAAAGTAACTCGGCCCGACGTTGGCCGCCAGCAGTTGACTGCCTTCGATGAAAAAGGGCCGGCGCTCGTCGAAAAAAGTCTCAAATGCGGAGAGGTTAACTTCGGCCGGATCGGCTTCCACCTGGCCGAAGTCCGGGTTAAACGTCGCGTCGAGCGTGAAGTTTGCACCCAGTCCCATTTTCAGGTCGCCGCCGGCGCGGAAATTCGTTTGTGTCTCCGCACCGCCGTTGGGATCCGTCAGCCGCTCCCAGTCGCCCGCCACGTAGGGCAGCAGTTCGACGCCGCGAGCGGATTCAACGCCGCTTAAACCGAGGACGCGTCCCATGCGTGAGGACCATCCGGTGGCATTGCGCGGAATCACGACCCAATAAACATCTTCATTGCGCCCCGGAATCCAACGGTTAATGTTAAGTCCGAAGGGCAACTCATTTTCACTCTGGTTATAGCGCAATTGGCTGAAGGGAATGCGCATTTCCGCCGTCCAGCGATCCGTTAAAATCTGCGTGCGCGCCTCCCAGACCGGATCAAAAGAATAATCGCGATTGTACTCGGCGTCGGTCGGATGATAATAATCGATGCGCACACCTGTGGCCGTCACGCCGAAACTGTAAGCCGTGCGTTTATCGCCATAGGTATCCAGCGAAATGATAATGCGCTGTGAGTTGCCCGCATTATCGCGCCGCGAAACGGTGGCGAGCATTTCCTGCGGGTTGTCACAGAACATCGTGGCGCCTATCCACAGCGCGTCCTCGTCGTAGGCCACGCGCACTTCCGTGTGTTCGTTGGGCGCGCCGAATTCATTCGGCTCTTTCTGCGCAAAATCTTCAATCGGCTGTGCGCGGCGCCACACATTTTCGTCCAGACTTCCGTCCAGCTGCAGCGTTTCGCCGTTGAGCGGCACGGCGTTTACAACTTTGTCGGCGGCATTATTTGCAGCCGGTTCGGGGGTTCCTTCGGCCCGGCACTCGATGGCGAGCAAAAGAAAAAGAGCAAGCGGCATGGCCGCGAAGCGCTCAAGAAGCTTCATGGCAAAATCCTGAAATTCGATCGCTGTATATGGAATTGCGCCCGCCGGCGCGTATGTCAACCCCTCGTGGGCAAATATAGGAAAATGAGATCAATCGGGCGGCAGGTGGTACAGAATTCAACCCTGCCTTGCGGCGGATCGTGTTGTTCGGGCCTGATCGGCTCACGCATGCGTGGCCTCTTTGATAATCTTGTTAACCACCGGGAGTGGAACAGATGAGCGACGAGTCTGTTTAAGTTCCTCGACCCTGAAGTCGCCGACCAGCGGCAAACGGAAAACATGCGTTTAACACACTTCAGGCGCTGTTCAACTGCGCATGACATTTGCAACAATCAGCGTCACAAATAAGACTCCTATGGCGGGCAGAAGCATCGGGCCGGGCGAATCGCCGGTAAACATTGCCGTGAGCATTGCGGCAAAGAGCAGCGACAACAGAAAAATGGAAGCGACCATCGCCTTGCGTAGTCGCTTGCGGTCGGTTTGGTAATAGACGGAGATCGGAATAGTCAATGCCGTAAGCACGTAGGCCGGTATCAGCTGTTCCAGGTCCTGGTTTACAATCGCCATGGCGGAAAAACAGGCTGCCGAACCAAACAGAACGGCGAAGGACCAGGCTGAATTTTTATCGTCTTCGTCCATCGCCAGTCGCCCGTCGCGATTAAACAGGAGGAAAAAGTTAAACATGGCCGAGCCGGTCCAGGTCAGATAAACAAATGCAACGTACAGTGCAATCAAGGTCCACGCGAGCGGCGCCAGGCCGGGAATGTCCACGAGAAATTTATACGCAAATCGATAGCCGAGGTAACCGCCGATGACAATTCCCCACTGCGTTTTCGAGGAAAGACCGCTGAGCCACAGCAAAAACATCAACAAATAGCGATACACCAGGTGGCGCGCCTTCAGCGATTCAACCAGGCCGCTGCGCGCCCAGTCATTGTTCGGGTCAAGCCGCAGTGCTTCGCGAAAGTGATCGGCGGCTTGTTTAACATTGCCGCGCCGCATTTGCAGCCAGCCGTTGTTGGCGTGACTGTTACTGTCGTTCGGATCGAGTACAAGAACCTGCCCAATCGTTGCGTCCGCCTCGTCATTGCGGTTAAGTCGTTGGAGCGCCATTGCGCGCAAGTTCGCCGCAGTTGTATTCTCAGGCTCCAGCTCCAGCGCCCGGTCGGCCATGTTCAATGCCTGTTCGGTGTCGCCCAGCGCCAGCTGAATACTCGCCGCCAGGCACCAATATTCGGCTGTTTCGGGGTTCATTTCGATGGCGGCATGTAACGCCATTTCGGCCTTGCGATGCATATCGGCCTCGTGCAGCACGCTTGCGAGGATGTAGTGCGCCCAGTCGTCGTCGGGACTTAAACGGATGCCCTCATGCGCGGCGTCCAACGCCTGTTCGGACTTTTGCTGGTTGGAGAGCGCCACGGCCAGGAAAGAAAATGCATTGCCGTTTTGCGGTTGTTCCGCCAGAACCCGACGCAATTCGTTTTCCGCATCGGCGTAGCGATGCAGTGAGAGTAGTTGAGTGGCGCGGACAAGTTCTGCCTGCATTGTGAACACCTGTTTAAGTTCAGAATGAACGACTTACTTCTTGATATTGAGGTAGGTTAAAATGTCGTCGTACTGACCGCCGACATTGGAATAGAGCGCATAGTTGCGGGCCGAGCTGAACCAGTCGGCGGTGGAGGGACGCACTTTGCGCAGCGCATTTTTCAGATCGCGCGTTTCGATCGGCGCGGGTTTACCGGACCGGAGCGCTTCGCGCAGTTTATCTTCGGTCGCAATATCAACGAGCGACTTAAGATCGGCGCCTGAGAATTTGTCGGTCTTGCGCGCCAGGGCCTGCAGGTCAATGTTGCCGCGCGGCTTGCCTTTGAGCTGCAGATCGAGGATAACGGCGCGCGCCTGTTCGTCCGGCGGCGGAATAAACAGAATGCGGTCAAAACGACCCGGGCGGCGGAAGGCGGCATCCAGGTGCCAGGGCGCGTTGGTGGCGGCGAGAACCAGAACGTCGGAGTTGTCGCTCTGCACGCCGTCCAGCTCAGCCAGAAACTGATTTATGAGGTGGCGCGATCCGTGCCGGCGCATATCGCTGCGGTCCGCACCGAGGGCATCGACTTCGTCAAAAAACAGCACACAGGGTTTGCTCTGGCGCGCTTGTTCAAAGATGGCATGCAGGTTGCGCTCGCTGCTGCCGATCCACATATCCAGCACGTCGTGGATGCCGACGGAGAGAAAGTTCGCCTTGATCTCCCCCGCCGTAGCACGTGCCAGCCAGGTTTTGCCGCAGCCCGGCGGCCCGTAGAGCAGAATTCCGCCGCCCGTTTGTTTGCCGTAGGACGCGAACAAGTCCGGATGCAGCAGCGGCATGATGATCTTCATGCGAATTTCTTCTTTGACCTCGTCCATCCCGCCGACGTCGTCAAAGTTCTTGTCGGGGCGTTCGGCTTCCAGTTCGCGTTCGCCGGGCGGCATCGTATTGGGCAGGCGCATCTCGTCCTCGTCGTCGTCTTCATCTTCACTGTCGATCTCAGCTTCGCCGGGATTCGGTTCGGCGGCATCGAAGAAGGGCGAACGCATGGCCTGGCTGCGATAGTCGGAAAGCTGGCTGTCGAGTTCGACGCTGCGCAGCGCGGGATCGGCGGCGAGCGCGGCAAAGTAGGACGCAGCCGCGCCGGCGTCGTCGCCATTGCTCAGAAGGACACGCGCATGCAGCAGGAGTGCGGCGGCCGGCGGGCTTGAGGTGGCCAGGAGTTCATCGAGCAGGACTTCACATTGAGCGATGCGGCCGAGTGCATAAAATGTTTGCGCCAGGCCAAGCTGCAATTCTGTGCTGTCGGGATCCGCACGCAACGCGGTAAGAAACTCACTTTCCGCCTGATTGAAATCACCGGCGTGCAAGAGCGCCTCAGCGTACATCGTACGCAGCATAAGGTTGTCGGGCGAGGCCTGGAGCGCCGTGCGCAGACGCTGAAGGTTTTTCTCGGAGGATCTATTCATCAATCTTGCAGGGAAATTCAGATTATGCTGTCGGGTTTTGTCTTTGACGCGGACAACTTAGGATCAAAACAAGCGGCACACAAACAAAATGTGGACAAAAAAAGTAAGCGGGATGTAAAAAAGATGTTGCGCAGCAGGCATAGACGCCTTATATTTGCTGCTCTTTTGAAGTGGCGGGGGCTCGTAGCTCAGCTGGGAGAGCACTTGAATGGCATTCAAGAGGTCAGGGGTTCGAACCCCCTCGAGTCCACAAAAAATTGACAATTGGGATCGTAGTTCAGTTGGTTAGAACGCCTGTCTGTCACACAGGAGGTCGCGAGTTCGAGTCTCGTCGGTCCCGCTTAAAAAGCCCCGCAAGCATTGCTTGTGGGGCTTTTTTGTTTTCAGTCTTCCAGTCACCTTGGGGATCACAAGATGGAAATGGAAAAACCGTACCCGGGCCATGCGCAGGTTGATGAAACGCCGGATGAAATAGTCATCACGATTCCGGCAAAGAGGAAACGGTACATCATTTTATTCATGACCGCATGGCTGGGCGCCTGGCTTCTTGGCGAAGTTTTTGTATTGGGCACCGTCTTCGGCGGCTACGATGGAAGCGGGGGTGAGTTTGTTTCACTGTTCATGTTGGTCTGGTTAACTATCTGGACTTTTGCCGGATTGTTTGTCATCAGGATATTGATCTGGATGTTTGTCGGCAAAGAGGTCATCTCAATCAGCAGGAAAGAGCTCCGGATTCACAGAAAGGGGCAGCTGCTCAGCAAACCCAAACTATACGACACTTCACAGGTTAAAAGTCTGGATGTCAACTCGAACGGCGGCATTCCCGTGATCTTAAGAGAAATTTACAGCAACAACCTTTTGAACACAGGCAATAGCGGAGCGCTTAAATTTGACTACGGTTTAAAGACGGTGCACTTTGCCGATGGAATTGACGAGGCTGAGGCGAAGTTCCTGTTGAAAAAAATTGAGGCGAAGAATTGGCTCGTGAATTGACCGGCAAACAGCTGCAGGGTCAAAACCAGCCGGCAGCTGTTGAACACTCCCCCCACCCGTCAAACAAATTGATTACACGTCGGCCTGCCCAAAAAGCCGTATTATAACAGCCACACGGATGTCACATCCGAAGATCATATCATATCACTCATTGCTTTTTTGGGAGACTCTATGTGTACGCGCGTATTTAACAACCGCGAGGGCGCAGTCCTGACAACGGGACGCAACATGGACTGGGCCAATCCTTTTGTCACGACACTCAATGTTTTTCCGAAAGACACGTACCGGACGGGACTGCCGGACAATGACGAGAGCGGTTATCCTCCCGTCACATGGAAGTCGGAACACAACAGCGTAGTTGCGGCCGTCGGCGGATCGGCTATTTCAGACGGCGTCAACAGCGCGGGACTGGTGGCCAACATCCTCTATCTGGCCGGCAGTTCCTACGAACCGGAACATCGCAATCCCGGGATGAAAGGCCTCAGCGTGCTGCGCTGGGTACAGTATGTCCTGGACAAATTTGCCACGGTTGAACAGGTCGTGAAAGAGTTCAGCGGCAATACGGAGCTGGTAATTGTCGGCGCCGCGGTGCCGGACGAAGGCAGCGGCGAAGCCAAACCTGCCGAAGTTCACATGTCCGTATCCGACGCCAAAGGCGACTCTGCCATCATCGAAGTGTTTAACGGCGTGTATCAGGTGTCCTGCAATCGCTCGTACCGTGTGATGACCAACGATCCCGTGTTCTCCAAACAGCTGACTCTGAACGACTTCTGGCGCTGGCAATGGGATCCGGCAAATAAACACAAGACCAATACATTGCCGGGTGAGACTTATTCGCCCGCGCGCTTTGCGCGCGCCGAGTACTTCGTCAATCACGTTGGAATCGAAGCAGACGAAGACGCCGCCGTCGCGCAGAACTTCTCCATCCTGGCCAATACGGCCGTTCCGCTTGGCGTGGAAGCGCCGGCGGATCAACCCAATATCGCACCGACGCTGTGGTCGACGGTGGCACTGCACGACGCTCTGCGTTACTACTTCAAAGATGCCGTCATGCCGAACGTTTTCTGGACCGACCTGAAAAACACCGGCAAGTTCAAGACCTTCCCCTCCCCCGGCGAATGCCTGAATCTGCTGGTTGAAGCGGGCGACAACTACAATTACATGGCCGGTTGCGTGAACGAATTGTATTCCGTAATAAAAGATCCGATGGCAACGCCGCAACAAGACTGAGCGTCATCGGATTGAGTGAATGGCCGGATGCGCCCGCGCGGCGTATTCGGCCTTTTACCTGCAACTATTAAGTTAAAACTGCGAATACCTGCGCGCTTGCAGTTCAACAATTGCGGGGTGCACTATTAAACAACTACACACAAATCGTTCAGCTGCTCCGGCCTGGTTTCTGATTCCGGGGCTTGGAGCAACGGAGTCGATGTTCGCCGGGCTACAGGCAGCCCTCAGCTTTCAGGTGACGTGCCCGGCCTGGCCGCAGTACCGCGGTGAAACCAGCTATCGCGAAGTTGCACAGCGCTTCATCGACGATTATGACATTCGCGACGGCGACGTCGTAGGCGGCGCCTCACTCGGCGGGATGATCGCACTGGAAATTGCAAAGATCGTCAGGGTCAGAGCCGTCGTGCTGCTCGGCAGTTGTACGGATGCCTGTATGGTGCGACGACCACTCGTGGCGCTTTCTCCGCTTGCCGGTTTCATGCCGGTTCGTTTGCTGCAATCCATCATCGGCCTGCTTCCTCACCCGCTCTGCCGAATGTTCGCCGAATGTGAACCTGAATTCATGCGCGCGATGGCATTGCACATTAAACACTGGTCCGGAGCCGAGCGGGTATCCTCCCCGGTGTTTCAACTTCACGGCAAACGGGATTTAATGATTCGCTGCCCGGCCGAATGTGACGTCATCCTGCCAAGGGCGGGACACGTTCCGACGATGACGCACACACGGGAATGTGTTGAATTCGTGCAGGACGTGCAACGGCGGAACGGTCAACAGGCGCACTAAACTACGGGTGGCAAAAATTAAACAACAATGTCGATCATCCACCAAACGCGCCGGGAGCTTTGTCTTGGCCGCGCGACGATGCTTAAGTGTCGGTCTCTTCGGTTGTTGCTTTTAGTCCCTGCACTCTGCACACATGAGCAGCCGCGATCTGCACGATTTACCGTTTGCCGCCAGGCGCCTGTTGACTTCCTCCAGACCGTGCATTGGCCGCTCATCTTCTCCCGGACCCCGGACGTCTTTTTACAGTTAAACACATGCGCCACGAGGATTAACGGGCAACATACCGGGTGGGCGTCGCATGGGACACCGCGTCGTGACAGCCAGATCCTAAAGCCCACTGTCCAAACTGAGGTAGCGGCGATTGTTCCGGCCAAGAACCTCTGAAATTTCAAGATTGTTCAGCTTAATATGGACCACCGCAGCGAGCATGTACCCCACATGAACGATGTCCCGGCGAATGCTTGTACGGCGTTGCGCAACAATCATTCGGCTTGAGATAAAACGGCGAATATGACTTTCCCGGAGCCGCACGACTACTGCGAATTTGAATCGCTCCGGGCCAACATCATTGCGCCACCTGATATCCGGCTGAAGGGCAAAGAGACCTGATCCGGCGAGTGACAAGGCGCAAATACTCTCAGGTCGACTTCACGTCCGAACTCCACATACCCAATCGACTGAAACTGACTGTGCGTCCACATGCGAATGACAATCCCGGAAATGAAACTATCCGGGCTGCATGTGTGTGGAAGCGAGCAGCCTTAAAGTGCCGCCGGATTCACCTGGTGTTTTCCACCCGGAAGTTAACGTTGGATATCTTCAAAAGAGTAACACGTCCGTAAGAAATGCCAGTTCCAGTTATCCAATTGCAATCCAGTTGCTCCTATTAACATGGCTCGCCCGGGCACAACCCAAAATTGGGCAGATGTTTCAGGACGGATCAGAAAAACTGCTTACGGCAAGTTCGATCAGCAAACAATTCCTGCTGCCTGCTTTTTTAATACCCGAATCGAATTTTGTATTGCAGCAAGTATGAGAATGTTGTACCTTCCTCCTCTGAAATACAACTACGATTGGAAGTGTTGGCAATATGTTCATACCACGACCAATGTTTGCATCCTCGAAAGTGCTTGAGATAGACTGACTGTAGAAGTATTCCCCAGACCAGTCCACCTTGTCCGGATCAGACAGCAACATCATTCACTGCCCGAAATGTTGCAGGTGGTCCATTCGGAATCCTGTTCAGAAACCCGGTCAACACACACTGTCATCTGTTGATTCTCTGTACTGATTCTTGCAGGTACATGCCGATCTACGACCATACATGCTGTGTGGGTCGTAGTTAACATGTGTTAAACAACGATTTCACAACGCGATAACCACCATTGCGACACATTGGCGGATGGTACTGCTGTGTTTAACACATGCCGGGCCGGTTGATATTCGCGTTTTTCACACTCACAGTTCAAACAGTACATTATGACAGATTCACCTGTTCTTACGGCGGCCGTCACAGATGGTGCTGGCGCGGCCGTCATTCACATTGACAGCTCTACCAGCAACAAATTAATCATTACGATAAACAATCAAACCGACAATGATATTACCATCGACAAGTTGACCGATCCGGCCAGTTCGAGCAACTACAACGTCATGTTCAAGCTGCCGAATGCACAACTGTATTTCTACAGCGCACCTACCGTTGATGCCGCGTCAAAACCCGGCACGTGGAGTCTTGCCACGGGCCCGGCATCCGGCAGCGGTTGGATCGACGCGATTTACGTGGCCACCAGCGAGGCCGGCACACTCAATCCCAAAGGGCAGGCGGGCGACAGTTTAACACTGGTGATCGACTACGAAAACGTCGTCCCGAGTGATCCAAAAACACTGAGTCTGCTTGTTGAAGTCGCCTATCAAAACTTCACCGACTCTTCCGGAACGCCGATCAGCAACACATTGCCGACGCAATCCATGTCCCTGATGGCCAACGCCGGCAGACCATCGCCGATCCTTGGTGAATTTGTAGGGCCGCGGACTGTGCTCAACGACGGCACGACGCAACGGCAATTGACAATGCGACTGGTTAACCCTTCTCTGGATCCGGTGCAGCTTTTGGTACCGCCACAGGGCGAAGCCACACAAAGTTATATCGAGGTACTGCTGCCCGTGTCGGATGCGCCGCAGGACGCACCGTGGGCACTGTGCAGCAGCAGCGCATGGAGCCTGATCGACGTTGCCCTGGCCGGCAGCGCGGCAACGGGCTGGCAGGCAGAGAAGAGCGCCACGACCGCCGGATCAATTAAACTGATTCCCGATTACGCGAGCGTCACGAACATTCCGGCAGGAGGCGTCATTGAACTGCAACTCAACAATGTCGTTTCCGGCCTGGCCCCCGGCATCGTCCAGGTGCAGGTTGCACTGCACCGCTTTGCGTTGATCGGCACACAGACATTCGGAGCCACGCTGGAGAAGTCACCGCTGATATACAACAACGGTTCGGGCAGCGGAATGAAGCTGAATGCCGGGACGCTTGGCGTGGACAACGCACTGATCCTGTTGGGCGACAGCGATGACATATTAACGCATATCGTCCAATTCGGAGCCGGAACGGCCCTGCAGGTAGACGGCGGCGACGTACAATTCAGTCATAATCTTACAACCGCCAGCGCCGCCATTTCAGGTACATTGTCAGCGAATAGTGTAAATGCAAACAGCGGGAATATCAGCGGCGGGTTTTCAGCAAGCACTGCTTCATTCGGTTATGATCTGTCAGTTAACAATAATCTGATAGCCGATGGCGGAGTTTACCTTTGCCAGGCGCCCGATTACTCCAAAGGCACAGTGGGAATCGGCGGCACAAATTACGGCAACGTACAACTCCAGATTACCAACACGCAGAGCACGGGTTTTGCACTTCAAATTCATGCGCCCGGTCTGTCCTCAGGCAATTCCTGGTGGGCGCTCAGTGTCACGGGAGATTGCATTAACAGCACCGGCTCCTGGTACAGATTTTCCGATATCAATCTCAAACAACAGGTCGTCCCATTTACCGACGGACTTGACTGCCTGCTCAAATTGGATCCTATCAGCTTCAACTTCAAGGAAGAAGCTGATCTGGGCTCCGGCAAACACGTTGGGCTTTCCGCCCAGGAGCTCGGGAAAGTTGCGCCTTATATGATGGGCAAAGCCAGGCTCAAACCAGACAGAGAAGAAGAGTTTCTGGCGATGGACCCCGGCCCGCTGACTTACATGCTGATTAACGCCGTCAAGGAACTGCACGCCGAGATCGAAACACTTAAGTCTAAAATTGACACGCTCGAACATAGCTGAGCCGCCGCCTTTAAACAACGGATAACAACCTGACCGGAATACAAGATCAATGAGCGACATACTACTGGTCCCGCTGGAACTAACCGCGCTGCAAACAGATGGAACGACCAAACTCGCCGCAGCGCTGGCCGATTTCACCAAACTGCCCTACTATTACCTTGAACCGCCGGCGGAAGAAACGACGGGATCACAGGAATCGGAAGGGCAGCCTCCTCCTCCCCCGCCGGCGTCGGGCAGCGGCTTCAACGGCGATCAGGCCTTTCTGAGTGAAACGGTCTTCCGCGCGCCCAATCCCGCCTATGACGGCGATGACGACACCTGGACGCCGCCGGCCGGATTGCATCTGCACTGGAAATTGCCGCACGCACTGACGACGCGACGCAAAGACCCGGACAGCGGCGACCAGGCCCGCTTTCCGCAGACGCCCAACCGCTGGATGATTGTACTTTCAACTAAAAGCGGCGATGACTGGGAGGAACAGGACGCCTGGGTTGTCGAAAGCGACTTCCTGTATCCCGGCCCAATGGCCAACCCGGTGCCCTGCGGCGTCGACGCCATTTCCTTCCCGATAGCCCCACCCGAAGCGTTCAATGAGCTGTTAAACACGCCCGTTTCGCCTGCAGAAGCCGACGCTACGGCGCAGGACATGGCCGACTATCCATTCATGTACCAGGCGCCGTTCCGCTGTATGGGCCGGAAGCTACCGCTGTTAACATGGCAGGCCGACGGCGGTGTAAACGACTATCTGCCTGCGTTCAATCCGGCCGGATTAACCGCCGTGGGTTACGGCCACCCGCTGTTTGCCGCCGTTTATTCCAATTGTTTCAGTGTGTTCGGCTTTCACGATGACTTGAACACTGCGACGTTTCCGCGGCGTTACGATCTGATTGGATGGTACGAAGATGCCGACAGTGATTGCCTGTCGCTGTTTCAGAACCCGGCCCCAGGCACGACGGCCTGGGATATGTTGAAAAACGAATACAACTGGACCAGCGGCGACACTAGCGGCGAGTTCCCCTCCCTGAGCGTGTACTATGCCAGACTGGAAATTGATGCCGCGCTCAGCGGCAACCTGCCATCCGACAGCGCGACGCTCACCGTTGGAAATACAGCCACCGAGGCGCTCGCGGCCAGACTTGCGCAATCACTGCAAAGTGATGCCGCCGATCAGGCTGTGGTGGAAGAACAACTGGAAGCAATGGGCCTGAGCCCGCAGCTTGGAAATGAAAATATCGACCTGGGCGCAAAGTTCGTCGGAGCCCGCCATGCCAAAGGTTTTAACAAGATCCACGGCGGCAGCCTGTGGTCGGTGCGAGTTAAAAGCAGCGCAGCATCGGCGCAGCCCCCAAGCCTGGATCAAAATGCACAGGCATCATTGCCCGGTCGCCTGGCGAATATGCTGAATAACGTCAACGTGCTGCAGTCGGCATTCGACGACTCCTGGGACGACATCAACTCATTGCGAAAGCGGGCATTCGCGGACTGGTATCGGCTGGAGTTCCAGCGAGTGGCCGTACCCGGCGGCAACCCGTCATTGCCGTCGCTGAATGATATTTTGCACTATTCGCGCAGCAGTGTGTTAAATCCGTTGCAGGAACGAACAGCCTTCACCGGACAGATAAGTTATTCCGTCGATGCCGAGGGAAGGCCCGTCGTCAGCGCCGCTGACAGCGTCGCATCCTACGATCTGACAGTCCAGTACAGCATGGCGCAGCAGTTGGTGCAAGCTATTGACGCATTAAGTCAACAACTGGCTTTGTACAATTCCGGCAACAGCGCCGCAAGCTCCGGTCTGCAATTCTATCTGATTCGCAAAGGAGCGCCGCGTTTTTACCGACCGACGGATCCGGCGGTGCTTCTGGAAGGCGCGGCGCTCGACAGAGACGATCAGGCTGCTTCCTCCGCGGCGCTTGACTGCGGTACATGTACGGTGAACAATCCTGACAACACCTTGTCGGAGAATCTGCGCAACCACGGCCTGACGTCGTCGGGGATTTTCAACACCATTCGCACTTCAATCAACGCACGGATTCAAAGCAGCAACAGCCCGGGCTACGACACTCAATCCGCACAACCCTGGAATCCGGTCGCGCTGGAGTGGTCCGCGCAGGTGTGGCCGGAAAAACGCAACACGGGAACCGGCGCCACCGGCGAAGGAATAGAATACAACACCGATTTTGTTGCGGGAACGTATGCACTGGACGTCAATGCCGCCGATCTGAAACTTGCGGCCAAACCCTCGGCTCTGACCACGGCGGAAGCGCCCTATGACTACACCGGCAGGGTTGTTTTACTTTCACATGCACCGGCAAGTCTGCAGAATTCGATTCAAAACTACCTGATGCCTCTGTCCCTGTTTGACCTCAAACAGGGCGGCGCTCGCGGCCAGACTATCAGCAATGAAACGGACTATCAATACGATTCAAACCTGTTTACCTGGGCCAACACAATCTTCGGAATTCCACTGCCGCCCTTTGCCGCCGAACTGAAAGACCCATCGACGCTCACGCCGACAGAGATAAACCAGCAACAGAGCGAAATCACCGCATGGTTAAAACAACAGTACCCGTTTGAAACGGAAGTTAACAATGTTAAAGTGCTGATTGACCTGGCTACGCTTTTAACGGCGCACCCCGACTGGATCGATTCACGTCCCGTCATCCTCGACGGCGCAGCCCTGGGCGTTTTTAGTTCACTCACAACCGCGGAACAGGCGCAGGATCCGGTGTTAACGGCGGTGCGGGCATATACCGCGGTTGCAGACACGTCCATGCTGTCGCAGGCGCTGAGCGGGTTTAACGATGCGCTGCTGACGCAGGAACGCGAGTTTCAACTACCCGTCTGGAATTGGTGCGTGATGAATATTCCAGATGAAAAAGCCTATGCGCGCGACGTGGCCTGGAACCTGGACGGCATCTATACGGCACCCGTTTTTGACGGCGCATTTCTGCCGCTGCGCGCCGGACTGATGCAGGTTGCCGGCCTGACGCTGGTCGATTCCTTCGGTCAGTACCTGGCGTTGAATTACGGCGGTGCAAGCGCTACACAGAAATCGGAACGCATGACAATTCTCGCCAATGTGGCGGCTTCCGTCGCCGATCCAGCAAATATTGCCACGGAGATGGAAAACCAGGAATACCTGTACCTGCCGCCGCGCTTTGCGCAGGAAACGCGATTAAACTTTCGCTGGTTGGCGGCCGATGCGGGCACGGTTTCGGGCAGCGGCGACGAACCGGAAATGAACGACCATCCCGCAACCACTCCGGTGTGCGGCTGGGTGCTGCCCAACAATCTGGATGGAAACCTGGCAATCTATTCGGCTGCGGGCACAGCGCTCGGATCAATTGTCCAGAGCGATACCGGCGGCGCTTTTGCGCTGGCCTGGCAATCGGCGCCCGGCACCAACAACTATACGCCGCTCTCAAACCTGCCAAATCCGCATCTGTATAACTTTGTCAACAACATTATTGACTGGGCGTCGGAAAGTCAAACGACGTGGACGGACTTCCTGTCGGGAATCAATGCGGCCCTGCAGAACATCGACCCTAAAAGTTTTGCGCAGCATCCGGCGCTTGCTCTGCTTATCGGCCGTCCGATGGCCCTGGTACGCACGAGTCTGCAGATTCAGACCAGAGGTTATGCCGACATTGATCAGACTGTTGCCGCGTTTAACCACGACGAGAGCAAAAAACTGTTCACGCGTCTGACCAATGGTTTTGACGATGTAATTGTTCCCGTGCGCCTCGGCGAAGCCAATCAACTCAACGATGGCCTGGCGGCCTACTTTGTTGAAGACGGCACGGGCGGATTCATTGCGGGAAGCAACGGTCCGGCGCATTTCCCTGAGTCGGGACAAATCGGCGCAGCAGCCGACACGATCAGTTTAAGTCTGAGCGGCGATCCCCTGAAACTCAGTATGTTGGTCGACCCCAGAGGCTCGGTTCATGCCGCCTGCGGTTTCCTGCCGGTAAAGGACATCGCCATCCCGCCGGATCAGTTTGCCAATGTGTTAAGGTCGCTTTCCGTGACATTTTTAACCTCGCCGCTGATCACGCCTTTGCAGAGCGTCCAGTACCCGCTGCCGGCCGAAGCGGGCTACGGCTGGACCTGGTTCGACCGACCCGACGCAGCCGCCTGGAACCGCGTCGCCGACATTCAGAATACTTCACAGGCGGCAGCGTACCAGCAGCAACGCATTCTGGAAGGCTGGTTGAAGTTAAGCCCGCAAACAGACAAAGAAACAAATTGAGAGATACAAATAATGCCCGGTACTTTTAAGGACATCTTTACGTACGCCGGCCCCGCCGGCGAGGATGGGTTTTACACTTTTCTTGGGGACAGCCAGAATTCAATGGATTGTCATGAAACCATGCTGGAGCTGTTCCTGAACGTTCTCAAGTTGTCCAGCATACAATATCGCACCGGCGCTTTTCCCGCTCCGTCACCTGTCGCCGCTATCCCCGACGCAGCAACGCTTGACAATTTGTTAAACATTGTTCCGGAAGACCTGCAGGATCCGCTGACGCAGGTGATGTATGAGCAGTTTGCCATAGTGACAGACCCGGTTACGATCGGAACCAATGCCTGGTACATTAAAACATCGACCGATGCCGCTTCCACTGCGGAACTGCAGAGTGCCGTCGATGACGTGCGCGCTTTCAACTATGCAAACGAATACAATTCACTCCGCACTATTTACGCGTCAGAACCCTGGGCTGTGGGAATACCGGCTGCCATCGCACTTACGAACATGCAAAGTCCGCCTGCCAAAGCAGCGGTCATTACCGCCATCAATAACCTTGGCACATGGATAGTCGCGCATGATCCTCAGTTGGTTGCGCTAACGACCCTTGGCGCAAAGACTGCGGCCGCCGACATTCTGACCGATGTATTCGGCGACAATCCCGTTGAAAATGTGCAGCCTGAGCTGTTTGCAACAGCCCTCGTTAAAAAAATAAAGATGAAGGGATATTTAGAAGTCACGAATCCGATCCCAGCATCCAAAACAGCCAAGAGGGTATTTTTTGAAGATGTCCAGACAAATCTGAAGATGGCGGGCACAATCTGGCAAACTACCCCGGACCTGAAAGTCCTTGCCGACCAGATTAACGCAATCGCCCCAAGTGACATCCTGAAGAATCCAACGAAAGTCACCAGCACGTTTGATAAAATTTGCGAGGTGTTTAATCAGGCTCTTGTGAATCCAGCAACAGTCGCGAGCGCCAGGCAACAAATTCTTGCAATCCTTACGGCATTTAACAGCAACACAACTTCTGTGGCTGACTTTTTGTTAACTCGCCTTCAGGAAGCATGCGCCGGCCTGGCCACAACCTTGAATCCTGATCCACAAATGCTTAACGGATGGGTAGATGAAATCAACATGGCAGTCCCCACGACGATCCACTACTCCGAAATTGATGGACTGATGGAACTTGTTGTGGATCAATTGTCGCAACTCCAGTTAACGTATCAATCTATAAACGTGACCCTGTTTGCGTTTACAAACTACGATGACATTGAAGCAAAATTGCCGACTGCACCATTTTCACCTGGCGGTTCCGCATCCGATTCAGACCTTGTTTTAGTTGCCGCAGATGCTAGCGAAGATGGCAATGTCTACAGCCGTCCCATTTTTGGCGTCTTTACAACATATAATGCCGGCACTCACGAGACCTTCCTTAAATTTTTCAACATCAGCAATATTTCCGCCGGTACGTTTTACTTCAGCGATCCAAACGATCCGGCGGGAGTAAAACAGGACTTCTTTCCGGATCCTGTGTCGGAATCGACTGTGACATTCAATTTTGCCGAAGCCACGATAGAGAATTCCAAGGTTGTTCCCGCCGGCGGACTTGCCGGTTACCCGGAAGGTATTCCCTATAGAATGATGAACGGACCCGGCACTTCAAACACCGTCTTTTACAATGTGATCAGAAATATTTCGAAGTGGAAGGCGCTTGATGGCAGACTCAGTTACGATGCCATCTACCAGACCGTCTTTACTGCACCGGACACTGTCGGCATCCTTACACATTTGATCTGGTATCTGAGCACCGGCGACCTGGACCGAACCGATAAAATTGACGACGAATTATGCCTGTGGCAATGGATGGCGCCAGAGGAATACAAGGCGATGTTTTCAAGGCTCCCCGACCTCCTGCAACTGCCCGCGGAACGCAACATAGACAATTTTGACGGCGCAATTGAGCTGATCGACAGGCAAACAGCCAATGGATTCAATTCGGTCCTTCAATTCGCAATAGCAACAGATTCCGGCAGTGCCGGAACATACGTTCTGACCAACACTCCCTCCAACTTCATGCCGGAAATAATCAATGACCTTTTGGAGCGGGAATCCGGCACCGTTACCGCTTCTGCTCCTCTGGCCGATCACGCGCGGGAGCTGCTGTCTGTATTCAATTTTCACTACTACAGAAAAATTGATCCCGACATCGAAACTGTTATCAAATGCCTGCCCGCCGCCCACCGACCGGCATCACTTGCGGATGGAATCGACGTAACAGATTGGTACCCCGACCGTCCCACAGAGTGTCAGAATATTATTGCGATGAACAACCCGCTTTCTTTCAGGCTTCCGCACAACATCGCCTTTTTTAAACTGTATACCGCGGCCAATGCTCCGGCCGGAATTAAACTGAAGAACAAAGGCGCCAATCTGTATCGCGCCGGAGGCAAACGCCTCGCCGCGGGCAGCGTAATGGCAGCGCTGCGCAACGACATGAATACACCACCTGCCGTACCGGGCACTAACAGCAGCTTGCCGGCTACAGCCATGAGCAGTTGGGAACTCGACAACTCGGCAGACGCCCGGGCGGCCTGGCAGAACCTGATTTACTCCGCAAGAAACGACCTGCCTGTCGATCAGGAGTGGTGTCACCTGCTGGGTCACGGCGACGGCGGCGACGAACGCCTGGGCAATTTCGCCAGCGGCAGTTTTCACTGCAACACCGAACAACTGGCAATGGAATCGAAGAACCGCCGGGCAATTACCCGGAGCGCGGCCAAAGGGACCTATACACTGCGCAGCACGGCCTACCTGTTTAGTGATGGCAAGGTACTGTTAAAGAACAACTATCTGAGCAGCGACAAAACGTACGCAAGAATGACCAGTCTGTATTCCGCCCTGCGCAAGCCCGATCCTGCGCCGCCGCCGATCAACAAGCCGGGAACAGTGCTGCCCTTTGCGGCTCTATTCAGATACAAAATGTATGCAGACGTTGCCGGAGCGGCCCCGGGCGGCGCAGTGACACGCGCACAGTTTAACAAATTGTTTGACCATCTGTTCGAAGGCCAGAGTGAGTTTATGGACCAGTATCAATTTAACATTCTCAAATATCCTGCCTGGTTTTGCCTGGTGGGGATGGATGCATTCCAGCTATGGTATGCTGAACAAACCGACGCAGACATGCAGGTAGAAGCAAGCGCCTGAACGAGAGTACTATGAACACCCCACTACAAGATATTGCCGCGGTTGGCGGTACTTTAACACTCACGCTTGACGATCTGGGCAATCAGGCCTGGGTCGCCATCCGCAATGCGTTAAAACTCAACGGCGATCTGGAGTTGACCAACTCCAGCTTCCCAGTGCCGGCAACGGCGAATCTGTTTGTTGCCGAAGGTACGCTTGCGGCGCTATTGGGCCAGGGCGATGCGACGGTTCGATTGTATTTGTTTGAAACAGCGACCGTGTTTTCGACGACAGAGCGCCACGCCGTTTTACTGTTCAGCACAATCCCGACGGGCTTTACTGTCACAGACCTCCTGGCGCCGTTCGGCGGTGCGGCAGGCAGCGGTTTGCCGATTGAGGCGGCCGCGCTGCAAACGCTGTCCTTCGACGCCGGCAATCCCTACCTGTTGTTAACAACGCTGCCGTACGAGCATAGCTATTTTGTGAATCCGCCCTTCCCGCCGGCGCAGGACACACAATTGTCATCCGGGCTCCTGAGTTTTATCAATGAGGTTAAAAAAGAGTTGGCGCAGGGTTATCTGTTCCTGGCGACGGCGCAGCTGGCTACCAGCCTCACAATTCCACTGCCGCCGAGTGCCCCGCCCGATGCGGAAGAAATCAACATCGATTTGTCAACCGTGTTGACCGCGCTGGGCCTGGACAATCTGTGCAGCGCCAGTTTCGGCATCAATGGCAAATTGTGCTTCAGCGGGAGTTCAACTTTGCTGCAATTGCTGCATGAACTCCCCTCCAATGTCCTGCCTGCAAACATCCCCCTGAGCCCGGAGCTGAGCGCCGTCGGAATCTCGATTCAACTGGGAAGCGGAGCTGAGCAGATTCCGTCGTTTATCCTTGATGGCTCGCTGACGCTGGACGCCACGCCGTCCAGCGTCGACCTGTTGTTTAACCCCTACACGGAAGAATTGCAGGCAAACTTTGCCGATCTGCCTGACATCGCAGACCTGGCGCAGAAATTCGATTCCGGCTCATCGCTTAACGACATACTCGGGAACTCCCTGCCTGAGGGCGTGCTGGACGCACTCGGCACGCTGCAGATTTTGTCGCTGCAATTAACAATTGACACTTATGGACTGACGGTCGGCGCGCTGTCTTTCAGCATTGTAACTGAACATGCGCTGCCGCTGTTTGACGGCATCACCATTCGACCGGCACTGGTCGCGAATTTCACCTATCCATTTGCCTCGTACTACAACGCCGCAATCGATGTCGTCGGCAAGTGGTACTGCAACAGCGCTTCGCTCGACACGATATTATTGGTGCAACGCGGCAGCCTTCCGGCGGACGACAGCACGACTTTGATTGCCAGGCTGGGGCTGGGTTCCGGCGTCAATCTGAGCGATATTGCGGCGGCGCTGTTTCACAAACAGATTGCCGGACTTCCCGCCCTTGTTTTGTCGGACGTCGACATTGTTGCTCAAAGGACCGGCAGTGGAACGAGCGCATCCGAATCCGTTAACATTTCACTGGACGTCGCCGCCGGCTGGACGCTCGACGGCGTCGATATCGGGCTTGACGATCTCAGCCTGTCCATTGAATTCACAAAGGCTGATTCAACCGCCAACTGGTCTCTGCAGGAAGCGTCCGCTGCCGGTCGGCTGGAGATCGGCTCTCTGCTGTTTAACCTGTCTGCCGAATACGACGGCGTCGACCGGACCTGGACATTTTCGGGCGGCACAATCCCGGCGGAATCGGTGAAGCTGGGCGATCTTCTGACAGACATTACTCAGGCGTTGAGCCTGGAAGCGCCGACCGACTTTCTGTCTCCCTTTAGTTCCGTCAATGTTAACGGCTGTTTTCTCGAATACCAGTCCGGCAGCGCCGGCTCGGCCGCCTGGCAGATTGTCGTCTCGCTGGATTTCAGCTCCGGCAATCAGTTTAACGGCGTGATTCTTGACGATCTCGTAATCAGATTTGGCCGCAATGGAACAGGAACATCGTATTCGTTTGATGCAACCACGCCCAGCCCGGCATCGCAGGGTGTCGACACATTGACAACCTATCTGAATCAAACGCTCGGCCTCAGCGTTGTTGTACCGTCCGCGCTGACCGACAGCGGAATACTGTTGCAAGGCCTGAGCGCCGCCTACAACGCGGCTACGGCCAATTACAATTTCACCGCCTACCTCAACTTCGGTCACGACGCGCTCGTGCAATTGGGCGTCGACATCACGACGCAAACCCTGAACGGTACTACCACTAAAACTTATGACCTGGGCGGCTCTCTTCTGTTTAACCCCGGCGGCCCGAATGAATTTGTGTTCAAGCTGGAACTGGTCAAGTCCGGCGCCGCCTCCGATCTGGTAGCCTCATTTCAATCAGACACCGGCAGTACGGGACTGACGCTCGACCTGTTGGTAAAGGCGATCGACCCTTCCGCTTCAGGTCTGGATGCATTCGAAATAGAGATTAACAATGCCCTCTTTGCACACAGCGGCGCAAATGGCGCCGTGCCCGCCAAATCGCTGTTTGCCGTGGACATGGGCGCTCAGGTCAATCTTTCACAACTCGGCGATCTGCCGCTGGTGGGACAGGCATTAACCTCCGCCGCAAGCCTGGACCTGGCATTTCAGGTAAGTTATGCCACCGGTGCATACACCGCCAACGAGTTGCAGGCCATCAATCAGTTGTTAAACAACCCCTCGTTTCAGTTTCCGGAATCCGCACTTGCGGCCGAAAGCATTTCACTTTCGACTGCAATGCGCGTCGGCGGTCAGGAAGTGATCGACATGACCGTACCGGTAACGGCGGACAGCAGCGGCAATCTGTCCGGCACAGGCGGAAGCAGCATCGGCAGCAGCAATCCCAAAGCAAGCAGCACGGGCGGCGCTCAGAGCATCACCTGGTTCCCTCTGGACAAAACTTTCGGCACTGTACTGATCAACCGCGTCGGCCTGGCGTTCGACAGCGCCACGACGAGCATGACAGCTTTTCTGGACGGCGCGCTCACCGTCGGCCCGGTGACCTTTGATCTGCTCGGCCTGGAAGTTAACATCCCGCTTACGGGGACAGACAAGTTCAAACCGACATTTGACCTTCAGGGTCTTGGACTGGATTACGACAAGCCACCCGTGAACATCGGCGGTGCGTTGTTCAAGGCCGATGCAGGCGGCGCAACTGAATTTGACGGTTTTGTGACGATCGCGACCGAGTCTCTCGAAATCGGCGCGGTCGGTTCATTTGCGCGGATGAATGACGGCGAAGATTCACTCTTTGTCTACGCCGTACTGGGCGAGCCTCTTGGCGGACCGGCTTTTTTCTTCGTCACCGGCCTGGCGGCGGGATTCGGCTACAACCGCAAACTGCTGCCGCCCGCCATTACAGAGGTTCAGAGTTTTCCTCTCGTGGCGCAAGCAATGTCCCCGTCGCCGCAACCGCCCACCGGAAGCGACCTGAGCGGCGTGCGCGACTACGTGGCGCAGCAACTGCAGCTCCTGCAGGCGAACATCATTCCGGCGGCGGGAGAAAACTTTTTAGCCGCGGGCTTGAAGTTTACATCGTTTGAACTGGTCAATGGTTTTCTCCTGGCCGTCGTGCAATTCGGCAATGAGTTTCAGATTGACTTCCTGGGACTCGCCAACGCCACGCTGCCGCCCGACGACAATAATGATCCAATCGCCGAAGCGCAACTGGCGCTGCTTGCGCACTACGTACCGGCCGAGGGGGCCATCCTTGTTCAGGGGCAGTTAACGCCCAATTCCTTTGTCTTGTCCAGAGATTGTCATGTGACGGGCGGTTTTGCGCTGGCCTGCTGGGACAGCGGTGAACACGCAGGTGTGTTCGTGCTGACCATCGGCGGTTATGCGGCCGGTTTCCAGCTTCCGGACTACTATCCGCAGGTGCCGCAGGTCGGTTTCAACTGGCAGGTTAACGGTCAGCTGAATGTTAAAGGCGGCGGCTACTTTGCACTTGTACCGCATGCCCTGATGGCCGGCGGCAAGCTGGACGCTGTGTGGCAGAGCGGTGATATCAAAGCCTGGTTCCTCATGGCGGCCGACTTCCTGATAGAATGGAAACCAATTCACTATCAGGCGCAGATTCACGTTGAACTCGGCGCGCAATTGACCATTCACTTTTTCGGCACACATCACGTGTCGATCGACGCCTCGGCCGAACTGGACGTATGGGGACCGCCGTTCGGCGGCCATGCGCAGATAAACATCGACGTTATCGGCATTCACTTTCACTTCAACATCAATTTCGGCTCGTCGTCGACACCGCCACCGAATCTGACATGGAGTGAGTTTCAGACGTCATTTTTACCGGCCGAACCTCAGCAGTGGTTGGGAGTAAATATCCAGGGCGGGTTGTTGCGCACGGTCAAAGGAACCTTGCCGGATAGTTCGGAGGTCGACGTGTGGATTGTTAGACGCGACAAACTGGCGATCAACACGTCTTCCGTTTTTCCGGTTAAGACGGTAGAATTTTCGCTCGACGGAGCGCCGGCAGGGACGCCGAGCATCACGCCGACAACGCCCGGTATCGCACCGATGGATGTTAACAGCATCGACACTTCGACGCACACAATAACAATCACAAAAGTCGTCAGCGGCGCACCCTCACCTCCGCCGGCCGGAATCACCGTCGAAAACGAACAGTTAAAGCTGACGACCAACAACAGGAACATACCGAGCGCTCTGTGGGGCCACTCTCGCAGCCGGCCGCTCAACCCGGCCCCCGGCGAAGACGTGCTGGAATCGGTTGTGGGTTGCGCCTTGACGCCCACCAAAGAGGCTTACGACGATCCCGACGCAATCACGGTTGCCAGGAACACGCTGGCCTATGAAACCACTCAGGAAACCGGCTTTGCGTGGGTGGCGGCCATGGGCACTTTTCAGGCGGCGGCAATGCCCACATGGGCGGACATTGAAAATTCGATCCAGACGACCCGGTCATTGCGCACAAATGCGCTCGATGCAATGGGATTCTCACAGTTCAGGGAAAACTTCAATCAACCGATTGACCTCGACACACCCGAAATGCCGCAGGTTGGAACGATGGGCAGTTGAACATTCAAACAAAGCGGAATATGACACATGGGCAGCACATCCACACAGGCAGAAAAACCGACAGGCGATATTCGATTTTCATCGTTCAATCTGCCTGTGCTCGACGACGGATTGTACAAAATCACTGTCGAACATTCCTTTCAGGCCGACAGCACCAGTAGCCCGGCCGCCGTGCCGGCGCAGACGCGCTATTTTGCCGCTCTGGGGCCGCGCTACTCGCTCGATCCCAAAGAAATCGCAGCACAATTCCCGCCGCCCAAAACGAGCGGACGCTACTACAACGTCCTGCCGCACATCATGTTTACCAGAGCAATTCTGCCGTGGGAACGCAAACTGGACGCCACGACGCCGACGACGCCCTGGCTGACGCTGATTTCCTGCACACACGATGAGATCGCGGGTTGGCAGGCTTCAACGGGAAGCAGCGATCTGTTGACCGTACGCAGCAATACCTTGCAGGAAGTCTGTCAGGATGCCCAATCGAACAACATCGTGTTTCCGCAACTCAGCGACATCACCCTTATGCCGGGCGAAACCGCGACGGAAACCGTCAATTACATCGATATTCCCGAGCCGCTGTTGCAACTGGTGCTGCCGGCGGAAAACGAACTGCCGACTCTGGCCAATGTACGGCAATCGACCGACCCGGCCCCGAACGGCGTTGCAAATCCCGGGCTTCCGGTGCTGATGTGCAATCGACTTCCGCAACCAGGGCAGGAGAACACGGTACTGCTGCTTTCCCTCGAAAACAGAACCGATGTTTACGCGCATCTGACTGCCGCGCCGCCTTTGAGCGGCGTTCCCACGCCCTCCGCCGATCCAAAATTGTATCGTTTCGCGGTGTTAAACAACTGGCGCTTCGCGTCGGTAACGCCCGACTTGACATTTGAGCAGCTTCTGCTCGATGCCAATCACTTTGCCGCCACAACAACGGGGTCGCTGCGGCTGCCGTCGGTGGGCGATTCAAATGCCGATCCGTTTCTGGAGAAAGGTTACGTGCCGCTGCGGCATCAGAGCCGTCAGGGCAACCAGATGATCAGTTGGTACCGCGGCCCGCTGCTGCCCGGTATAACTCCCGAGCCGCAAAGTCCGCCCGCCCCGTCGAGCATTAGCTCGCCCGACAGTCTGGTACGCGTATATTCAGAGATTGGCATGTTCGACGTCACGTACGCCGCAGCATGGAACATCGGCAGAAGCCTGATGCTGGAAAACAGGCGTGTCTCGCAGGCATTGTTCGAGTGGAAACGCGCCCGCGTTCAGGCGCTCAAAGCGGATGTTCCGGCGCACCTGCCGCAAAACAATCCGCCGGCGCCGCCTCTGCCCGACCTCGTTGACGATTGGTTCACTCGCCTGTGCCGCCTGGAACAGCTGCCGTTTAATTACCTCGTGGCGGATGAGCAACTGCTGCCGCAGGACTCGATCCAGTTTTTCACCGTCGACGCACATTGGGTGCAATTACTGGTGCGCGGAGCATTTGCGATCGGCGACATTGCTTCTGCTGACGCGAGCATTGAAGACGCGCTGTTTGACCTGCTCCCGACGCCGGTTGACCTGAGCGGCTTTTTGCTGCGTTCACCCGTCGTCAGCGGTTGGCCGCAGCTCCTGGTGGACGGATTTGACATGGAACCGCCGACGGGTGGCAATCCGCCGTTTGAGAGCGGCAACACTCCCCTGACGCAGCATCGCAGCAGGCCGGGCAAGGACACCCTGCTCTGCCTGTTTGAAGGCAATATCAAAAGCGTCGAAATATATCAACATGCCGAGCACATCCATTTCGGGATAGATTACTACGCCGAAGATGCCGGCAACGGCATTCCTTCCCCCTGTTATCTGAAGTTGCTGCGCGACCAGGAAGGCAATCCTGTGCAGCCGGCGACGCTACCCTGCGCGGCAGATCGAACAACGGTATTTGACGTCGACCAGTGGGTGCGGATACCGTTCCGCATCGCCGCAAGCGGCGTGGTCGACACGGCAACGCTGGTTCAGCGTCTGACGAGCGCATTGCCCGGCACCAACATTACACCGGCCGAGTTCGCCTATCAGATGGTGGAAAGCGTACCGAAAGTCAGATTCACTATACAACAACCCTGAAACGGCAGTGAATTGCTCAGTCGGATTCTCCGGCAATCCAGCTTTGTTGCAATCAATCATCGGCCAGAATCCACAGCCGATCTGTCGATTGCAAACCCGAGATCGTACGCGCAAAGGCGCCGCATATGAAACACCGGCCCCGAATTGAGCACATTTCCTCCCCCGTGATTCAATTGCACGGCAAACGGGATTTAATGATTCGCTGCCCGGCTGAATGTGACGTCATCCTGCCAAGGGCCGGGCACGTTCCAACGATGACGCACACACAACACTGTGCCGACTTCCTGCAGTCGATCCACCGGCAGGTCCAGATACCGACCTGAGCAGGATCGCCTGCCGACTGTTAACAAAAGAGGCTGTCCTCCCGCCGGCAGTACGCTTCCAACACTCCTGCGAACAAAAAGAAAAAGCAAGCCGGAGCCGGTATGCGACGGCGAAGCGCTCTGCCGAATATCGATTTACCCGCCAATGATGTGTTTAACACACGGCGAGACAGCACTAAACAGAAAACGCCTTCAGCCGGTACGGCGTTCGTTGTACTCGGCAAAGATTGCTTTCATCGGACGCTTTTGCACGCGGCTCTCAAACCAGAACAACAACTCACGCAAACCCAGAAAGTGCGACTCAGGCGGTGCGGCAGCAATGGCGCGAAGCTGATTGCACAGGCGAAGGTACACCTCCTCCCTGTCGCGCTCGGTCACCGCGCCGACCAGTTGTTTAAGTTCACCCATAAAATTCTTTTCAAAATCGAGGCTGGGGCGTTTGCGGTTGAAGTAGTCGTGTATCTTTCTGAGAAACATCTCCAGCGAGGCGTGGCTGCCAAGACAAAAGTGGTTAATCGCAAACAGAACCTGAGCCATCAATTGAATGTCCTGACGACTCTCCGTTTCGTATTCGTGAATGATTTTGAGAATCCATTTCAACGACTCGTTGTATTCTTCGCGGATAAAACAAATGGCGGCAATATTGTAGCTGATGGCGAGTTTGCGCGAGACGGCCAGATAGTCGTCAAACTTCTTCAGGCCCTGTTCAATGGCCGGAAAGTCTTCGACAATTTTATCCAGGCTACGGCTGTTGAGCGCACTGAGAAGATTGATGTGCGTCTCGCTCTGGAATTTTTCAACATCCTGCGTGAGGTTGCCGGGTTTGAGCGCCCGGATTTTCGCAAGCGTGGTGTTTAATAGTTGTGTATCGATGGGATCGCAGAGCAGACAGGAGTTGGCCAGGTTTGCGAGTGCTTTTAGCAGCCCCAGAAAGTTGTCGCGCTTGCGTTCGGGATGTTCCTCCAACAGTTTAACAAGTTTAAGTCTGAATTTGCAGGCTTCCTCGTTGCGATTGTGCAGGCGGTGATAACGGGCGTGAATAGCGCAGAAGTACACGCGACAGTCGAGCGTGATAGCCATCGATTCGTCGCGCAGCAGCGGCGACTGTATCAAAATTTGCATCGCGGCGATATCCTCCGGGCGGCGCTGTTTGTAAAAAAAGCGCGAGTACAAAAGCATGCGGTCGTACAGCATCTGGTAGCGATGTTCCCGTTCCAGCGCCGTCAGGCTGGCCTCGGACGCCGCCAGTGAATTGTTGACCTTTTCGCCAACGCCGCGCTCCTGTTTGTGTTGCAGAATCCGGCGTTGTTTAATTCGAATCTCAAGAATAGCGGTGTGATATTCGATCTCCTCCGCCAGTTTGAGCGTGTTGCGGAGAAGTTTGCCGGACTGGGCAAAGAGCCCCTTTTCAATCAGGCATTCCGCATTGGCTATCTGAATATCGATGACCTCATGCTGCGTCGCACCGGCACGACGGATCCGCAAACTCTCCAGAATTGCCTCGTACAATCGCAGTTTGTGCTGGGCGAAGTTTCCCACCTTGTAGCGCTCGGACAGTCGCTTGCGAATGGCGGCTTCGTCGTATGTCTTTTGCGTGCTGATCAGGTTAAAAAGCTCAATGGGCAAGCCCTCGATGCCCCGTTTGCGCAGAAACACCTTCAGGTAGATTTTGTCGTGTTTTGACAGGGATAAAATCAGCTGATGCAGCTCGGAACTGGGGTTCTTCATGTGGGGGCGCCGCTAAATTCTGGTCAAAAAGCACCGGGCATCATCCCGGCACAAGGCCTTAACCACGTAATATATTCTACAATGCCATGATGTTACATTTGCGTAATCCTGTTGACGGGACTAAATTTACTACTTCGAAACATTTTCCGCGATTTCACGTGTTTTCAGGCGTTTTTGCGGAGAACGCCCGATAGCATGAAATACGCCGTCTCGCAGACGACAGGCCAACAAAAGCGACTCTTACCAATGTAATTTTAGCCGAAAATCGGTTTGTAAATTGCGATGGCATTCCGCTAGATTATCACTACTAACTCGTGGAAACGCGCCCATCCGGCGAGCCCAACGCCGGTCAGTTTCCACTCAATACTCAACCGGCCCAACAGACCCGTGGAAACTGACGTGTTCATACATCATGTGGAATTTGACAGCCAGTCGCACTCCGCCGGAGTGCACGGCGCCTCCGTGGTAATCGGCAACAAATACACGGATACGGAGTTGCTGCGGATCGATCTGGACAATCAGATTCTCGGCTTGCACGCCGTCAACGGCTTGCTCTGTATCGGTAAAGCCGTCTATCGCAACACGCCTGAACAGATGACGCTGCGGCGACCGGATTCGATTGCGGAGATGTTAACTTTTATTCCCACCGAAGACGGCTGGGCCCTGCGGGTTCGCGGCGTCGACATTAATAACAACTGTCTGAACTCTACTCTCACCCTGACCGATCACATTATTGAAATCGAACTCGAGACTACCAAGGTTCTGATAAGATCAATAACAACAAATAAATAGGCGCGCCGCAGGGCGCACATTTCGGGAACCCATCATTGTTTAACTCAGGAGCAACACATGCAGAATTCCCTTACAGATTCAAGCTTGTCGACGCATCAATCCATGGACCTCAAGGTGCAACAGTCAAACCTTGTAGCGGGCGTTGACGAGTACGACGTGAGAGAAATCAGGATCTATTTTCTGGAAGATCAAAAGATCATCAAAGTGCGCAAGTGCAATCCCGGTGTGGAATACGACTACGATCTTTACGAACGCAACATCGGCCTCAGGATCGACAATGGTACTCTGTTAATCGGTGAAGGCGTTGCGCTGACGGCGCCGACGCAAATTCCGCACAGGCTCCGGATCTACAAACAGCATACACAGAGCTTCTTTACGCATGTTATCGATCCCGACACACAGTTGGAAGGACTGACGGAAGTTGCCAGAGACATTGAATTTGTCGGTGCAGGCGATGATCGCGACGAATGCGACCTGGGCCTGGTGGGCAAACCGCGCAACATGTACCGTTTCCGGCTCTCTGCGGCGGCGATCTCGCTGAAGATCATCGAAGGCTCCAGCGGGCCGGAACTGGAGGTTTCCTACGAAAAAGACCTGCTCGACGGCCTCGACCATCTGATCACGACCAACATCGTTGCGATTAACTGACACACATCAAACAGCAGTCTGTTTAACATGAGCACTCACACTTCTACATCTTTCAGAGCGCTGTCTTCCGTGGAAGGGCGCATTAAACGGATACTGGTGAGTTTTCCGGCGGAGGTCGAAAATTACCGACAAGTCCGCGCGCATTTTCACGGGCTGTTTCACGCCATGCGCGACAGTGATGTTGAGTTTATCGTGGTGACAAGCGCCGACGCCAGTTCACATGGTTATCGACGGAGCGAGAACGAAAACTTCGTACGTCGCAACCTCGAACGGGTGGCCGAGGAAGTTGAAGCAAGTCCGCGGGTGCGGGTCGTACCGATCTTTCTGGAAAACCGACCGCATTTGCAGTTGGGAATCTGGGTGCAGGACTTTTTCTGCGTCCTGCACAACCAGACGGACGGCAGGACGGCATTACTCGAATCCATCGACATTAACTCCGGATTGGCGACAATCCTGGACACGCACGTTGCGGACGTCGTGGCGGCTGAGTGCGGCTACATGTTAAAACCAGTGCGCGAACGGATTGTCGGTGGCGACATTCTGATCGGCAACGACTTTGCGCTCGTGGGAAACTCCATTTTCCGTGGCAGTTTCGGCGGCCACAATCGCTACGGCATCGACAGGTGGGAAGATGCGGAGGACTTTCTGCGGCGCAGCCTCGGCGTGTCGCAGATCGTTTGGACACAGTTCGACACACCCGACAGAACCCGCAACGGCGTCGGCAACGGCCGCAACGGGTATTTAAACTCTGCGCCGTTTACAACCGGGGCTCCCTGCCACGTGGACCGCATTATTACGCCCGGCGGCCCGGCATTAAACGACGAAAACAGCTATACACTCTTTGTGGCTGAAATTACCGATGAGTACTGTCTGGGAACATCACTGCAGGACAATGGCCGCGTGCGCGCCTTTGCGCAGCTCCTTGACAGCACCGCTGAACGCCTCAGGAACTACAACCGAAACGGTTTGCACTTCGACGTCGTCCGCCTGCCAATGCTTGTTGAAAAGCCGACCTTGTTAAGTCCGTATTTCAACTCCTTCAACAACTGCCTTGTTGAAGTATACGGACAGCGTCGCCATGCCTACGTGCCGCAGTATCGCCTCACGACGGGTGCGGATTCCAGCCGGACAGGTGAACGCGTGTTCGCCGCGGTTGAAAGCGCCTTTGCAAGTCGTGGATTCGACGTCGCGTTTGTCGAAGGGGACTTTCCCGGCGGGCTCGCAAAAAGCGGCTCGTTGCACTGCGCCAGCAAGGTTCTGGAACGATCGAACTGAAAAACCGGCGAACTGCCGGCCGGAACATTGTCATCAGGAGACACACACTGTCAACCGCGCTCCACCGGACGGTTTTGGACTGGCCGTCCGGTGCGAGCGTTTATTAAACAACCGACGGAAAGCCCGGGGCTACACACTGACCGCCAACCGTCAATTTTACACCGGAAACAGACATGAACCTCGACGACTTTTTTCAGGCCGCCTTTCAGGGCGATATTAAACGAATAAGGCAAGGCATCGCTTCGGGCATCGATGTTAACACGGTAGCCAACAACGGCATGAGCCTCCTGATGATTTCGATCCGGCATCACGACAACCTGCCGATGGTGCAGTTCCTGTTGGATAAAGGCGCGGACCTGCACTACCGTCAGCCTTCCACCGGCTGGAACGCCGTGACCTATGCGGCGCTGCACGACTATCCAAAAATCCTGACCTGTTTGTTTGAAAAAGGCGCACTAATGGGCGTCAACAATGCGGACCGACACGCCTTGATGTACGCGGTCAAGTACGAGCATCTGGAGTGCGTGCGCGTTTTATTGCAGAACGGTGCGAATATTAACGTGCGCGACAGCAAAGGGCAAACGGCCTTGATCCGCGCCACACGACAGGCGCACACACCACTGTTAACATTACTGTTAAACCACTCGCCCAATCTGGATGATCGCGACCGCCGCGGTATGACGGCGCTGATGTATGCCATGAGTCAGGGCTCTGTCGACATTGCCGCACGCCTGTACGAGGCCGGCGCGGACGACACTCTGCGCAACGCGGAAGGACGTACCGCAGGTGAAATTGCCGAGGCCAACGGATATCCGGCTCTGGTGGAATTGCTGAGCCGCGACCGCTGAGACAGAAACGTGTTTAACTGATCGCCTTTCTCCGGGGCGCGGAGCCTTGAGCGCTTCGCCCCAATACTTGTGGCTTGCTTGCATGAGCGCCTTTGCCGCTTTGGCGGCAGGCTTGTTACTTTTGCTGGTTGTTGGACGTGGAACTCACAAACAATCATCCTTCTCGCTTGGACCTGATCAGCGGCTTCAGGTGTTCTTCGAGATAGATTTCAACCGCTGCGGCCCAGTGACGGGCTTTCAGAGCTTTTTCATTGTTCTCATTTTCTGAGCCCAGGCGTGCGTCGGACGGCCAGATGTTAAACAGCAGGAGTCGTGCTCCCAGCGATGAATCTCTGAGATCGGCCATGTTGAAATCGGCGCATTGCATGTGTTCGGCAATGTGCTCCAGCGCACGCTTGCGCGTGTTCACCAGCGAGCGTCCAACCTTCACCACGCCGTAGCGCGGCGTCCACCAGACATAACAGCCGGGCTTCCACAACTCCTGATCCCTGCTATCTTCAACCTTCCCCGGAAACTGCCCGTCGACAACGATGAATTTGTCGAGTACGCTGCTGAATTCGTCCGTGAAAAGTTTGATGACTTCCGGCAAGGAAAGTATCTGCCGGTTTCCGTCGTCGTTGCAGTCTGACAACTTCTGCTTGCTCTGCGACTGATCCATGCGGCACCTTTATTAACTTTGCTACAACGCCAGGGGACTGGCAATCAGGAGCTATTTTTCGAGGACTTTAAACTCGACGCGGCGGTTACGGCGGCGCCCTTCTTCCGTTGAGTTGGGAGCTATCGATGCGCGCTCGCCGAGACCGGAGGCATAGAGACGATTCGCGGCGATGCCCTGCGCAATCAGGAACTGTCGCACCGCTTTGGCTCGCGATTCACTCAGTCCCTGATTGTTTTCCGGCGTGCCGACGTTGTCTGTGTGCCCCGTGATCTCCACCGTCATTTTGGGATTCGAATTCATCAACTGCACCAGCTGCCGCAGTTCAACAAAAGATTCCTTTTGCAGATCAAATTCACCGGTGTCAAAGTAGAGGTTGTTAATCACAATGGTTGCGCCGGACTCGATCGGAACCAGAAACAGATCCCGTTCAACTTCTTCGTATTGCTTGAGTCCGCGCAGATCCAGGTTCTCGGAGACGGGCAAAAAACCTTCTTTTGAGGCCGAAAAGCCATAGAGGTCGCCGGAAGGCAGAATGATGCTGTAGCTGCCGTCGCCGGCATCGGAGTTGGCCTCGCCAATCCGTTTACCTGCTGTAAGCGAGGTATAGGAAATTGACGTCGCCAGCGGCAGCGAGTCGCGAGCGTTCAACACCTGGCCGCGCACCAGTACCACGGGCGTGGGGCGCAACGCCTCCGGCAAACGCGCCCGATAGATGTCGTTGCCGCCCAGGCCGCTCTTGCGGTTTGAGACAAAGTATACGTATTCGCCGCTGGCCGGCAGCGTGTAGTAGTTGTCCCATCCGCGCGTGTTTAACTGCGGGCCGAGATTGCGCGGCTCGGTCCATTCAGTCCAGGAATCGCCGATCCTGCGCGACACAAACATGTCAGCCGAGCCGTAGCCGGGGCGACCACTCGTGGCAAAGTAAAGTGTGCGGTCGTCCGACGCCAGGAACGGGCCGCTCTCGTGTTCCGCGCTGTTAACGTTTGGTCCGAGCGACTCGGGAATCGACCACTTGCCGTCTTCCTGTTTAAACGTCACGAACAGGTCCTTGCCGCCGATACTCTCTTCGCGCTGGACCGACATGATAATCGCCTGGCCGCTGTTGGACAGGCTGAATTCGGCAAATCGACTCTGATTGTAGAAGTTGCGAATCTTCAATCCATCGGGCCACAACCAGCCGCTGGTGTCGCGCCGTGCGATCGAAACGCCGTTGGTTATCGTGCCGTTGGGACGATATTTGTTAATAATCAGAATCGACTGACCGTCCGGCGTAATTGAGGTCAGCGCCGAGTTGCCGTTGTGGTTCAGCGGCGGTCCGATGTTCTTCGCCTCGCCTGTCACCTCGCCGTTTTGCATCTCGGCATACCAGATGTTCTGTGCGGTCTGAACCGTATTGCCGGGATGGTTCTGGCGGACAAAATACAGCATCGAGCCGTCGGGTGAGATGACAGGTGAAATCTCTTCCGCCGACGAGTTGATCAGCGGACCGAGATTCTGCGGTTCTTCAATCAGCTCAAGATTGTCCGCCAGCAAAACTTCAACAGAATACGGATCGGTATTATCGGCAATGCCGACGGCGTCAATCTGGTTGTGTCCGGGTACCTTGGAGACATTCAACTCCAGTCGCAGGGACTTCACAAGATATTCGGTTCGATCAATCGGCACGTGCAACACTCGCCCGGTTTCCGCCGGAACAAACTTCGTATTCTCGTACACCGTGTGCCACGTGCTGTCGCTGTCAACGAGGATAATCCGGCTGACCGCGCCGGGGTTAAAATTCTCGTGAACGAGAATCTGCTGCACCCGTTGCGGTTGAGCAAAACCCACAACGAGGAATTCACCGCTGCTGCGGTTTGCGTTGCGCGGCGACCATGCGCAAGGCGTGTCGCCGAAATCGGACAGCACACTCGGACGGCCCAGCGCCTGGGTGGCGGCAAACTGACCCGGCACGCCGTTGGACGCGCGTTCGCTTGAGACTTCCAGCACCTCACTCGCCCACTGAATACCATCTTCCGACGCAAAAACGGACAACGGCACGACTAACAAGAAAATCAGAATAAGAGCGGCGAACTTCTGCATGGCAAGTCCCGTGGGCAATTGCAAAAACTGCAATGTACGCAGATTTGCGCGGACGAACAGAACCGGCGTGCCGCGTCAGAGCTGTGAGCCCTTAGTGCTCACAGCTCTTTTGCAGATCACAGAGACGTCTCGTGCGGCGCCAGGAAAACGGCATTCTGGCGCTCGACGTAAAACTCCTTGTGCAGCGGATTCAGCGTGACTTCCACGCGGCGGTTGAGCGCGCGGCCCGTCTCGCTCTCGTTGTCGGCAATCGGAAACTCCTCGCCGTAACCAAATGTCCAGATGCGCTCAGGGTCGATGCCGAGTTTCTTGACCACTTCGTTTTTCACGGCATTGGCGCGATTGAGCGAGAGCGTCAGATTCGACTCTTCCTCCCCGACGCTGTCCGTGTGACCGACGAGGGCCACGATCGTGCTTTTGTCGTCGCGCAGCATGGCGCAGACTCGCTCGACGGCATCGGTGTTGGTGGCGCGGAGAGAGTCCGGACCCGGCAATGCGTAGGACGCGGTTTTGAATTGCACCGGAATCACTTCCATCGGCTTTTCGGGAATAAAGGTCTGGCGCGCCGCGGGAAAATCGCCCGTCTGTTTTTTAACATCTTCATCGCACAGCGTCACCGTCACGCGATGCACGCTGTTGGTTTTGCGCGTCACGTACTCAATTACATAGCTGTTGCGCCAGCGATTTTTCAGATCGTCGAACATAACGCGAAAGCCGTCGCTGCGACACAGACGGTAAAAACTGCCGCCGCTGGCGCGCGAAAGATCGTTGCGCAGAATCGACTCCGGCGCATTCTGACCAAAGGCAATCGTGTTAATCGCAATTCCGCGCTGAAAGGCAATGCCGGCCAGTTTGCTCGGCAGGTTTTGCGGATCGGAGTTGGTGTCCATGCCGTCGGTAAATGCGATAATATGTTTAATGTTCTCGTCGCCCAGTGCGTCCAGGCTGTCGAGTCCGATGCCGATGGCGTCATAGAGCGCGGTGGTACCGCCTGACGGGCCGCACTCATTGCAAAACTGCATCAGCAGTGCCTGGCGCGCGGCATTGTCCTTCAGCGTTTGTTTACTGACGCCGTCCAGCGGGTTCGCCACGTTGCGCACATCGGCCGAAAAGGGAAAAATGCTGAAGTGATCGCCTTTGCCGTCAATCACACTTTGTTCGAGCATCAGAAACGTCGCCTGTTGCACATCGCAGACGCGCGCGTCGCCCATCGAGCCGCTGTGATCCATAATCAGCGCCACGTCAAGCGGCCCGCTGCCGCCGTCGATCTCGGTGCTGATCACATCAGCCGGTCCGACTTCGTGTTTGGTCTGGCTGTCGTCGTCGAGCACGCACCAGTTTTTACGGTCAAGATCGGAGATGAAGTTGCCGTCCTTGTCGTAGGCCTGCACGTGCACGCGCACCTTTACACTGTCTTTGCCCTGCAGATCAAAGCCGATACTACTGATCTGCAAGGTCATGTTTTTGTCGTCGCCCATGGAAAAACTGCGGAAGGACCGCGTCGATCCGTTCGGGACGATTTTAACGACATTGCCGGCATCGTTGCAGGCGCTGGACGCCGCGGACGCAGGTGTACCCGAACCGCAGAGATTCTCGACCCACTCGCGCTGCGCCTTTGCGGAAGCGTTGTTCTTCGGCAGACAGGAAGGCAGGAGGATTAAAATTGACAAAGCTGCAATGCAGGAAATCTTTTTGGTTGCCGATAGCATGATTTGCTCCCCGGAAACATCAATTGATCGATAGAATACCGCTGCAATCCCCAACCCGATTTTGGTTGTCAGCGTATTTGAAGCCTGCAATATACGCGTAAAAGTCGATGTGTGTGCAGTGTTCAGTCTGTTCCTGAATGCACGACATTCGTTTCGGCATTGCACCTCGGATCTTCCCCTGCCGTGGTTTCTGCAAAAAACTTTTGCGATGAACGCCAACTTTCCCTATTATCGCAGCACTGCCGAAATGTTAACCACTGTCTAACCGCGGAACCGTGCGCCGCGGAGTCATACCAAATTCTCAACACACACTCGAAGTACGGGCGGATTGATTTTACTGCCTTCGGTCGCCTGTGAATTAATGCCAGTTGTTTTCCCCTGTGAAAACAGCAACCAGCATGTGTTAAACATGTAAACAGCGCCATTGATCTGTTAATCCTGCTGCGAACAGGCAGCGGCACAATCACGCACCCCCGCCGGTGTTGAGGTGAAGTGCCGTGCACGCCGCCCGTTCGTACCGGCAGCTCTGTATTCCCACATTTTTTCTGTACTACCGCGGCAGCGCCTGCGCCGCCGCCGCATATCCACGTTCTATTTTTTAACCGGAGTTTTTTTCATGCAGAAGTTTACTGAATTTGTTAAGCGACATCAGGCCCGTACCGTTGTACTGGCCACGATGTGCATGCTACTCGTCGTCGCAGCCTGCGATGACGATACGACCAACCCGGTCCAGAATGCCTCGGCAATCGGCGACAACATCGAGTTGAGCGGCCGCGCATTTGTATATCACCTGGCACCGGACCGCTGGCAACAGGTCAAGTTTACCGTAACGCATGCGCCGACGCCCGGCATGCAGGAGTCTGTTTTTTCATCGGATCAGAACGTGTCTGAAACCACCGAAGGTATGTTGATGGTCAGTTATCCGACGAGAGACGGACGCTTCAACTCCTCGATGATTCCTTACTCCGTCGACAACCACACCGGTCGCATCACGGTCGATGGACGCCGCGTCAACACATTCGGCGACTTTTTTACATCCGACCAGCTGCCCCGAATCGCATCCGGCACAGTTACGATCATGACCTATGTGTCCAACGAGTTAACGGTCGAAGTCGACAATGCCGAAGAAGCCTGTCCGGTCGACGAAGAAGTCGCCGAGAGCAACATGGAACGACTGGCCGACAGCGATCAGGATCCCGTACCGGTGCCCAAAGAGAAAAAGTGGGTCACAGACAAGGACAGCTGCGTCGAATCCAACAAAGACGGCTATCCGGATTGCCCCGACCTGACCAAAGACTCCGTCTGCAAACTCCTCGAAGCCATCATGCTGAAAGACAGCGTCACGAGTACCGGCGATCCGACGGATACAACCAACTGCCACGGCTGGACTTTTACCTGTGGCAAAGTCTGGATCAACAACGATCAGGTGGACGACATCCTGGAAGACAATGGATACGAAGAGACGACCGACCCCAAACCGGGCGACATCGTGGTGTACAAAAAAGACGGCAAAATCACGCACAGCGGTCACGTGCAGAGCGACGGCAACGGCGGGATTAAAATTGAAAGTAAATGGGGCCGTGGCGGACGCTACTGCCACTCCCCCACTGCGGTACCGTCCAGCTACGGCACACCCTGTTACTATAAAAACGATCGTCCCGCTCCTCCGGGATCGACCAATCCGGCCAAAGACGACGACAAACTGAAGCAGTCCTGACACACAGCCCAACCAGGGCATGAACAGACCTGCATCTGTTTAACAGCGGCTCGTGCATTTCACACGAGCCGCTGTTGTTTTAAACAGTTTCCGCAACCTGCTCACCATCAAAAGCTTGATTTGTAATTACCCGGCGTCCAAAACCGACAAACTTTAAACAGAGCTCCAAACAAACTTATAATTCATTGGTCGGCTGCCTGCACGTTCGTACGCCGAACTTACACGCTGGTGAAGTCAAGCATCGGAACCAGCCAAAATGGTGTATCTTCGCCCTTAATCGCTGTAACTATGATACCGATGGCTGGGTTACGCTACCGACGCTGAGGGAACAGCATGGAACGTTGCACCCCGTCACACTGCCAAAAACACAGTTGCAGATGCAGGATCTTCATCCGGCCTATATCCACCGGACATGGCCGAATCTGAAGACAAAGCAAAAGCTGGAGAGCATAGGATCATTGACTGGAAAGTCGGTTAATTCATCCGTTTCAGTAACAGCCATTGTGAAACGGCAGTTGCCGTTAAATTAACAATCTACCCCTTTCGGCAATTCGTTCGTTCAGCGAGCGCGTTACGCAGTACATTCAACCGGCACAGCCGCATCAATTCCCGACAGCCTGCCCCGAGCATGCCGTAGGGCTGCGCATTGCCGAACGTTAAACTCTTGCGTGGTTCAGCGGAAGAGCGGGATTGTGCATCAATTTTCTGTTAACAACCGGAGGCGTTGACCGCTCAGGTCACCGCACGCACCGTCGTGTCTTATCTGGAATAATCCACATTTGGAGACGCAGGGCTCCGACGCCTTTGTTTAACCCGGGCATTTGCCCTCGGCGTTAAACACCTTCGGACAGTGCCTGGAGTTCACATTGCAGCCGCTGGGACGGGAGGTTGAAAGTTTGCTCGCCGTTCCATCTTCAGACATTGTACTTTTTTCATTGTTGTATTGATGTTCCAAGGACAAACCATGTTTACACGTTTTTCCAAGTTAGCTGCGAACGCCCTGAAGAGGGACCGCACTCACCGGAAGGAGACTCTGACCGGCATGATTAATCTTTCAGGCGGCAAACTCCGGCTGATGTCGACGGCATTGGCTATTGCCGTCCTGCCTTTACTTTCCGCCGGAGCGACGGAATTGGCCGACTCGGAGTACTCCGACATCGGCGGCGGATTTGATGTTCCGATTATTGTCAACGACGGTCAGTTGCCGTCGGAAGTAGACTACGCGGCATGCGGCCCGGCCGGCAACACAATCTATTTTACAGAAGACGGCAGTATCGATCTGTACATGCGTGGCGTCGAAGGCGGAGCGGCCGTTTCCAATACGCTTGAACACGTCGGCGCTTCGCCGAGCGTTACCTTTAACGCCGGCACGCAATTAAGCAGCGTGACGGACTACTTCGGCGGCGAAGGCCTTGATCTGCCGACCGGCGTGTTAAACTACGACAAAGTGACTGTCTCGGGCATTTACGATCAGACGGACGCCGAGTTCAGCGCCAACGGGCGTCAATTGATAATCACGTACAACATGAACGGTGGCTCGACCAACCAGGACATTGTACTGGACTTCAATCTCGACACGCCGCTCGAAGCTGAAAAACGCAACTACTCGTGGAAGCTCAAGGCATCGCCGTCCTCCGCGGAGCGTTGGATCACGGTGCACCCCGCCCAGGTCGTCGTCGGTGGCAGCGCCGACATCGTGCTGCGCGAGTTTACGCTCGACGCCGACGACAACCTCAATCTGGACGTCGACGGACTGGCCGACACGGATGACGCCGTCATTACTGTTAAAATCACACTCGGACCGTTCCTGCTGGAATACGACGCCGTCAATGACAACAACGACAAAGTTGTGGCGGTCAGCACGGCATACAATTCCGCTCAGATCGGCGGTGAACTCTCCGGCGACGACGTCATCATTACCCGTCTGAACGGCGACAAAGACCAGGTGCTCTCGACAACCGTGCTGGCCGGTTCTGGCAGCGACCGCGCCTACGGCGTCGTGGTTGTTAACAATGGCGCTTACATCGACGACATTATCGTTTCCGGTCAAACGGATTCGGATGACTTTCCGCAGGTTGGCGATGCCGACGGTATCGACGGCTTTGTCATGCGCCTTAATGAGGACGCCAACGCGATCAACGGCGGAGTTAAAATCTCGGAACGCGATCGCGTCGCCGTACACGACGTCGCGATCGGCGCGGACGGAGAAATTCTCTACGTCGGCGTATCGGACAACGATGTTCAGAACGTCGGCCTGACGGGACTGAACTTCAAAACCGTTCTGCCGGAAGCGCCGGCGGGAGCCACGATGCAAAAGTACTTTCTCGGCATTGTGGACGCGGCGGCAAGCAAAGTAAACCAGCAGGTGGCCTTTGAAGGTCCGACGATCGGTGCGCGTCTGCAGGTCGGCTGCACGCCCGCCGACGGTCCCTGCGCCGGAACGCCTTGCGGCGACGGCCCGGAAGATGAGTGCAACTACACGTCGACGATGGACAACATCATCACGCGCCCGTGCAAATCCGGTATCGACTGGATGGACCCGTACTGGGGCTGGCATGCACTGTGCTGGAAAGAAGCCAGCTCGCCCAATCACACGCTGGACCTGACTTTCCCCCCGCCGGTCGGATCCGTACCGCCGCAGCAGGTGGTGCGCGCACCGGACGCACAGGAACTTAACGATCTGGAAGCGACCGAGTTTACGCACACGGGCGGCGGCAACAACAATCCCGGCGGCGACTGGTATCACAACCGCTACGACGACTTCTCAACGCAACACAGCGACATGATAGTGGAGCTGGCGCTCGGCGCGGCCTTCTATCACGAAAAGTGGGGATCGCCGGTCTACGCGAACCACAATAACTCGACAAATACAGCGGCGGACTACCCTTTTGTCGTACAGAAAGTCACGATGGACATCAAGGACGAAAACGGCAATGACGCGAGTCTGTTCGACGTATGCGACCCCGAGAACTGGACGGCGTGGCGCGGCGACATGTACGACGCCAACTGTATGTTTGCGGCTCTGGAACAAATCGCGTGGTGCAACTTCGACGTCATCTGGTGGGACAACCCCATGCTGCTTGACGACGTGTATCCGCACGACGTCTGGGACACGTTTAAACAAACGCCCTGGCTCTCCGTCTCCGGCGTGTACATCGCCGATCCTCCGACGGGACAGGCGCACCAGCTCGACAATATTGCCGAGTTCAGCCGCTGCCTGAAAGACCAGGTAATGGGTCTCACTTCTGTTGAAGTCACGACCTATACCGACGGCGCCGTTGAATCGAGCACATCCGAAGAAAAGCTGATTCCCATGGTCGCTTTCTACGAGGAAGACGTCCCCGCCGCCAACGTGACGGATGTGGATGTTAAGTCGCCCGCCGCGCGATTCGGCGTCATCAAAGTCGGTCCGAACCCGACGGACGGCATGACGAAAATCAGCTACACGCCGGCGCAGCCGGGAGACGTTACACTGGCGATCTATTCGACCACCGGTGAAATCGTGGCCACTCTGGATGCAGGTTATCGCGAACACCGCGAATACACGTTCGACTTCGACGGATCGACGCTCGCCACGGGCGCGTACTTTGTGCGTCTGAGCGTGCCGGGCGGCGTGGTTTCCGCGCCGTTGCAGGTTATTCGTTAACGTTTGTTGCAGGTCCGGCGAGTGTTTAATCATTCGCCGGACTTGTTGTTCTACTTCCGACCGCCACAGACGACTCATTCCCGTCGGCTGCCTGTGTTATTTCTGTTTAACCTTCACACTAACAACCCAACAACGAGGTATAATCATGTCCGGTGCAATCCGCATCGCAGGCGCGCTCGTCCTCGCGGTCTTGCCTGTTTTGTTTAACTCTCCCGTCGTCATGGCAGATGAATGCCTGACGCCGATCGACTGGATTCCGAAAAACTACGTCTCGAGTCAGGATATGAACCGCAATTTCGTCGACGACGAAATTGACGCGATCCTGAGCGACGAGCTTATCGACGTGGTGCTGTGTCTGAATGCCTGCGCTGAGCAGGCCGACCTGAACCGCTTCGCCAAAGTCGGGCAAATCGGCTACCGCAGTCCCTATATTTCAGTTCTGGTGCTGCGCAACGTGTCAATCTCAGGTGCAATCGCTCTCGGTCAGGATGAACGCGTGGCATTTGTTGAACTGGAACGCATGTGCGTGCCGGATCTGGATGTCAGCATGGCCGCGGCGCAGATTCACACCAGCGCCGAGTATGCGGGCATCAATGTTGAGGACCAGTTTCCCGGCGTGTACGGCACGGGAGTCAACATTGCAATCATGGACAGCGGCGTCGACAATATCAGCGCTGAAAATCCGGATGGTCACGCCAGTTTTCCCGCCTGGAAATTTGTCGGTGGCTACGATGCGGAAACAGATACCGAAGGCGATCCGGAAGATCTCAACGGTCACGGCACCCACGTGGCCGGCATTGCACTGGGCACCGGCGATCCGGGCGGCGTGTTCCGCGGTGCGGCTCCCGGCGCCGGCTTGATCGACATAAAAGCGATACCGGGTACAACGGAAGAAGTGATGCGCGCGCTCGACAAGGTGATCGAACGACGCGAGGACTGGAGCATCGATATTATCAACTGCAGCTGGAGCCAGGAAGGCACACAGACCAACGGCACCGATGCAATTTCACAGACAGTTAACAGGCTCGCGCGCGCAGGCGTCCTTGTCGTCACGTCCAACGGCAATGACGGCACCACGTTCCGACAGACTCCGCCCGCCACGGCCGATATGGCTTTTGCCGTCGCCAATGCTACCGACAACGAAACGGTGGACCGCGGCGACGACTACATCTACGGTTCTTCCACACGCGGGCCGCGGCAGAACGACGGCGACGGTGTGACGCAGGACGAACAAAAGCCCGACGTCGCCGCCTACGGACGGTTGATCACTGCGCCCGAGAACCTCGACCCAGACGACTTTGACGAACGCAACGGCGGTTCCAGCCAGGCCAGTCCGCACGTAGCCGGTCTGGCGGCGCTGATCAAGGAAGTTAATCCCTACATGGACAATGAATCGATCAAGGAACTGATCCGCCAGACGGCGGAAGACCGGGGCGATCCCGGTTGGGACGGAGATTGGGGCCACGGTCTCATCAACGGATTTGCGGCTGTCGATCAGGCAGCCAATGGGCTTACGACGGACCTCTACTTCACCGATTTCTGCAACCACCCCTGGAACAACATCTGGTGGATTTCCAACGATATTCAACTTGTTAATCCGCAGATCGTCGAAGGCACGCAAAACTGGGTACGCGTCAAGGTGCGAAATGCCGGACCGGCCACCGCTTACAATTTTGGCGTGCGACTGGGAGTTAACAACTTCTGTAATTCCACGGCGGACTTTGAAATCGGCTACGTCGTGGTGCCTTCACTCGATCCGGGCTGGCAGATATTCGTTCAGTTTGAATGGACGCCGGAGGTCGACGGCCTCGATCCTTCGACGGTCATGGCCGACCTGCAGGCCAACATCATCTTTCCCGGCGATACAGACGGCAGCAACAACTGCGCCCAGCGCAACATCCAGATTCAGCAAACGCACTCCCCCGCCGTTTTTACCATGCGCGCCGTCAATCCAACCAGGGAAGATGCCGACATTGAAATAACAACCGATCCCAGCGCGGATGAACTGGAACTGGTCGGCTGGAATATTAACATCGACCGGCCGTCCTTTGTCCTCGTCAAAGATGACTGTCCCGTTACTGTTGTCATGGAAATGGAAGCCGTGGGTTTAAGTCCGATTGATGAAGTTCCCGTCGACGTTCAGGTGATGCAACAGACATCGGACGGCCCGCAATCGCTCGGCGGCGTGCGCCTGATAGCCCAGAATCGCAACGGCACACCACGTCCGCCGGATGTTAAACACTTTGACGGTCTGCGGTGCGAGGCACTGGGTCAGGCGCGTCTGCACACCCGCCCCGACGTCCTGATCATGCGCGAGATGGACGGCGACGGCGACGACGGTGTGGAGATAAATCTGGGTGAAGCCCTGCACTGGAGCGGTGCGCTCGATTTTTTTGATCCCGCCGTGTTAACAGATGGACAATATGTTACATTCTCAGCCATGGGCGCTATGGACGGCGGCTCATCCGACCAGACAATCGCAGAACTGACTTTTGAGGACGAGCAAGACTATCTGGTCCTTCAACAACACTATGGGCCTTTATCATCTTCGGACCTGACTGTCCTGGTGTACAACGACGGCGCGTTCGTTCACTCCGACTTCGGCGACGACGGTGAACCGGCGCACATTATGGCCGATCTCGCGGACGCACTGATCACTCCGTGTATCAGGATCGGCGGTGAGTTTTACAGCCGCGTACAATTTCCGGACGCCGTGCAAATGGAAATTCACGGCCAGAACGTCAAGCTTGTCAACGGCGACGAACTGCTGCTGCGCTGGGAAGATGTTAACTTTACATTTGACTACCTTGCTACCGCCCGGATCGCGACGGACGGCCCGTCGGAACTGCTCCTGACGCGCCAGAGCGCCGGCGCCTTCGACCGAACAATCACGCCGCACGGCAATCCGCGGCTGACCTTCCTTGAAGGCGGCGCAAAAGTAAAAACCTCGGCGCTGCACATGCGCAAGACGCTCGGCATTAACGTTCAAATCGACAACTCTACTTTCGGCGACGTGGGCTGGCAGACACTTACGGCCGATGACCTGGCCGACGGCGCGCATCTGGCGCTCTCGGCCGACGGAATTTTTACACCTTCAGGCGCACGCACACTGGGTTCGCTGCGCATTCAGCCGGAGGAAAGCGGCATTGCATTTAGCTGTGAAATGAATTCCGTCGGCGCGGCGACTTTTCGGGTTGAAATCCTGCAGGACGGCGTCCCGACGCACAGCTCGGGCGGGCTGAGCGGCAGTATAGGAACAACGGACCAGTGGCCCGTCGCAGGTGGTGCATTTGTTAACAGCAGCGACGGCATGCCCGGCTACCGCCTGCATTGGAGTGAAACGCAGTTGTTTAACCTTGCGAACACGGCAGTCGCTTCAGGCAATGAAATCCGCATTGTCGCAGAGAATCTACACGCCGACTTTGCCGACGAAGCGTTAAACCTGAGCAACCTCGCAGTTCACGCAATCGGATTGGAGGAGTTGACATTTGAAGAGTTCGCGGACGCGCAGGCGCCGCTTGTGGTGAACGTTGAACTTAAACAACACCCGGCCGGACCTCTGCCCTTCCGCATGCATCCGAACTACCCCGATCCATTCAGCGACGGAACCGACATCTCCTTTGACCTTTTACAGCAGGCGCGCGTTAAATTGTCGGTTTACAATCTCCGCGGCGAACAGTTGACGCAACTCGTCGACAAACAACTGCAGATGGGAACGCACAATTTCCGCTGGGACGCTGTTGACGCGGTCGGCAACCGTCTGACGGCCGGTGTCTACATCTATCGCATAGAGGTTCTCCCGCAGTCTGCTCCCGCACCGTTCACGGCGGAAGGCCGCATGCGCCTCATCCGCTGACGAGCTTTGATCCCTTTTCTGCAGCAGGGCGATCGACAAATGGTTCGGTCGCCCTTTGTGTTTTCTCTTGTTTGGCCCGCCGCCGTCGGCAGCTGTTCATGCATCTTAATGCAAGGGCAGACTGTTTGCGGCTGGGTGTATAAAACCACGAATCCGGATCGGCGTCCCTAAAAAATGGAATTTAAATTGCTCATGCGCTTGACATGCAAAGACTCTTCACTTATATTTGGCGCATATCTGCCGATAAACTGTCATCATCTCAAACATACAACTACTGTTTAACCAACGAACCATCCGTTGCAAAGCGCGTACGGACACATTCCGTTCAATGTGAACTGAACATTGATGTCATCATTTGATTGTTTTCACTAACACTGTAGTTGCGCGACAACTGCGGGCGGAAGTGGTTTGTTCCAGAGGGTGTGTTTAAGACTTATCAAGCAATCGATTAAACAAATACAATCGATCCGTGTCCGCGCGGCCGTACATATACCTAATCATCATGTACAAAAGTTGCCGCACCTGTAATAATGCACACGGTACTTTTCATCTCTGTTCACAGGAGGATATTCCCATGAAAGTGAAATTTCTCATCAGCATGGTTGTGATGGCTTTTGTCGCTGTCGCCGGTTTAAACGTAACGATCGTCGAAGCCGCCAGCCCCGCTTCGGTCTACAACAATTCCGGTTGCAAATACAATATCACGATCTATACGGATGCAGGTACGCAATTTGGTCCGGCTAGCGTGGGACCGAACGACTCGTACGATATCAAAGTCCCGACTGGTGAAACGATTGCTCGTATCGTGATCAATGGCCAAAGCAACGATCCGAACATCGCTGTCGGTACCTGCGCCGCACTCAACGCCGGACCGGCTCTGTGCGTCTCAACACCGCCGACGCGCTTCTGTCGTCGCGACACGCAGATCTGGGTGATAATGTAAACACCCGCATCAGAATTGCCTGACCGACCGCCAAATCAGTTTGAATAATTCAATTTGAGCGTTTGAAATCCAAAGATAACGCAGCTCGAAACGAGCTTGAATCTGATGATGAAAACGTATCGAATTCGCTTCTGAACGGTCGGTTTGACGCAATCTTCGAGCTGTGAGCCCTTAGGGCTCACAGCTCATTTTTTCTGATGTAACACCCGGACTTAAAGTGAGAAATTTCAGGAGTCCTGCGCACCCGCATCACCGTCCGCTCGATAGCGCTCCACATAACTCTTGTAGCCCGCCGCCTGTCGCGTCAATTGCTCGATTTCTTCGGGTTTGAGCGGTCGAATGATCTTTGCCGGAACGCCCGCCACCAGTACGCCCTCGGGCACTTCAAACCCTTCGCGGACAACTGCGCCGGCCGCTACGATGGAATTTGAACCAATGATGGATCGGTCCAGAACTTTAGCGCCCATGCCGATTAAACAGGTGTCGTGAATTGTGGCGCCGTGCAGCACGGCACTGTGTCCAATCGTGACGTAATTGCCAATGTTAAGTGAATACTTTTTGTGCGTCACGTGCAGCATGCAGAGATCCTGCACATTTGTGTGTTCGCCTATGCGAATGTGATGAACATCGCCGCGAATAACTGTGTTAAACCAGATCGACGAATGTGCGCCGATGCTGACGTCGCCAACAATGCGGACGCCGTCGCACAAAAAGACGGTCGGATGGATCTGCGGCTCAACGCCTTCAAACGGCAGAATACTGATGTGCGGATCGGATGAGAGATTCGGTGTGTTCACGTGTACTCCGCGGCAATCAACCTGAAACCCGAAGGTTAACAAAAATGTCAGAAAGCAGGCGGCAAAGACGCATGCGCATGCCTTTCAGTCGCACCAGACAGAAATGTCCAACAAATTACGACCGCTACATCTGAGCGATTAAACAGTTGAATTGTCGGGACTTGCGGGGCCGTCACCAAGCGCCTCGCGCAGCAGGCGTTCATTCTCGCCGTTGAAAAAGTGCGGGAACTCGCGCTGAAAGTCGATGAGTTTGCTGTCGTCGCATTTGATCGACTGAACCAGATAGCGCATAGTGTCGGACTGACGGCGGCGTTTGGCGGAAATGCGGGCCAGAGCAAAGTAGCCTTCAGCCCACTCCGGCGCCAACTCACACACGCGGGTAAATGCCTTGCCGGCGTCGTCGAAGCGCTCCAGATCTATCAGCGTTTCGCCGTAGTCGTACCAGCACTCAAAGTCCGCGCCGTCCAACTCGAGCACCTTCTGGTAACACTCCAGCGCTTCGTTCAGATGGCGAATATTGTAGAGCACGTCGGCCTTGGCGTACCAGATGTCGGACGACTCGTCATCGATAGACAGAGCGTGGTTATAGTCCTCCAGGGCCTGGCGATACAGCTCGAGCGCGTCGTAGCAGGAACCGCGGCCAAAATAGGCCTCGGAATTGTCCGGCTGCAATTTGGTTGCGCGCGAATAACACTTGATGGCCTCGCGGTAGCGGCCCAGCTCCTCGTAGGCGCTGCCCATGTTGTACCAGATGGTGCCGTCGTCCGGTTCGAGCGCCAGAGCTTCCTTGAAGGACGCCAGCGCTTCATTCATGCGTCCGAGCGCCATAAAAGCTATGCCGCGGTTGAACCAGGCCGGCGGAAGCGCAGCATTGATGGCCAGCGCCATGTCGTAATTTTCAATGGCCTCGTAGTAGCGGCCTTTGCGACTCAGAATCGCGCCGCGGTTGAACCAGCCGTTGTCGGAAAAAGGATCGTCGTCCAGGAAGGCGTCGTAGGCGGCCACGGCCTGATCGAGCATGCCGAGGTTTTCGTAACAAACGCCGAGTTCGTACCAGGCATCCGGGCCGAAGCGCTCGGTCTGGGCCAGGTAGGTGAAAATCTTGACGGCTTTGCGGTATTCGCCGAACTGTTCGAGGATGACGGCTTTGGTGTAGAGCGCGTCCTCGTTGGACGGCTCAAGTGCCAGCAATTTCTCAAGTTCGCGCATGGCGCCCTCGCTGTCGCCGGCATTTGCCATGGTGACACAGCGGTGAACGTTCGTTTCCATGTCGGCCGGATTGAGCGTCAGAGCGGAGTCGTAGGCGGCCAGGGCTTCTTCAAAGCGCAGCATATTGTGCAGCACCATGCCCTTTTTCTGCCAGGCGTCGCCGGAATAGGGCGCAAACTCAACCCAGAGATTCGCAAAACTGAGGGCGTCCTCCAGCTTGTCCTTGTCGAGGCAGTATTCTATCAGTTCTTCGAGCGTTTCAACGTCGGGCACGATGCCGTGCTTGCTTTCGCCGCGACGCAGGGCCTCGCGCAGACGCTTGACCTCTTCTTCGAGGTTTTTGCGTTCCGGTCGGGAGCCGCCCAATTGATCGTCGTCAAAGTCAAACGTATTCATATAATCCAATCTATCCTGTTGATCGTTTGCATTGACGCTCATTGTCGCCTGCAATTTTACCGATGCGGCGCGCCAAATCCAAACCACAAAGACCTGCCTTTTGGGGTGAACGCCATTCAAGAAAACGCAAAAGCCGCCCGTCCAAGCGACAGGCGGCCCGTTCATCCAATTCAGGCTGAGTACAGCGTCGACTCAGACTTCCATGATTTCTTTTTGTTTGGCTTCGAGTATTTCGTCGATCTTCTTGATGTATTTGTTCGTAAGCTTCTGAACTTCTTCCTCGCCGCCCTTGCGATCGTCTTCTGAAATCTCTTTGGCTTTCTCGAGTTTCTTGAGACCGTCGTTGGCGTCGCGGCGCGTGTTGCGCACGGAGATGCGGCTGTCTTCGGCGATTTTGCCGCAGGTTTTGACGTACTCTTTGCGGCGCTCTTCCGTCAGCAGCGGCACGGGGACGCGGATAACGCTGCCGTCGTTGTTGGGGTTGAGGCCCAGGTCCGCGCTCATGATGGCGCGCTCGATAGCGGCCAGCGAGGATTTTTCGAAGGGCTGCACGAGGATCATGCGCGCGTCGGGTACGGAAACGGAAGCTATCTGAGCGAGAGGCGTCGGAGCCCCGTAGTATTCGACCTTGACGCCGTCCAGCAAGTGAGAAGAGGCGCGTCCCGTCCGGACTTTGGCCATTTCAGCGGAAAAATGATCCACCGTGGACTGCATACTGCTTTCGGCTTCAAAGAAAATTTCGTCCATAACAGCGGTACTGTGCTAAAAGAGTGAATAAATTCAGTTTGCCCGCGCGCTGCATCGTCAAAGGACGAGGCTGCCGACCTTTTCACCTTCGATCAGGGCTTTGAGAGCGCCGCGATTGTTGAGGTTGAACACAACGATCGGGACATTGTTTTCCTTGGCCAGAGTGATGGCGGTCAAATCCATGACGCGCAGGTTTTTCTCAATCACTTCCTGGTAGGAAATCTCGTCAAAGCGCACGGCATCGGCGTGTTTCTCGGGGTCGCGATCGTAGACGCCGTCCACGCGCGTTCCTTTGATGATCACGTCGGCTTCGATCTCGATGGCGCGCAGCGCAGCGGCCGTATCGGTCGTAAAATACGGATTCCCGGTTCCCGCGCCGAAAATTACCACGCGATTTTTTTCCAGGTGGCGCACGGCGCGGCGGCGGATAAAGGGCTCGGCAATCTGCTTCATCTCAATCGATGTCTGCAGACGCGTCGGCACATTTTTCAGTTCGAGTGCATTTTGCAGAGCAATCGCGTTGATCACCGTCGCCAGCATGCCCATGTAGTCGCCGGACACCTTGTCGATGCCCTGCGCGGCCGCCTGGACGCCGCGGTAGATATTGCCGCCGCCGATGACGAGGCCGATTTCAACTCCCAGGTGATAGACCGAAGTCACCTGGTCGGCAATGTAGCTCAATACGTCGGAACTGATGCCGTATGGCTCTTCCCCCAGCAGTGCTTCTCCGCTGAGCTTGAGCAGAATGCGTTTGTATTGTGGCTGCATAGTTCAAAAAAAAGTCCCAGGCGAGGGCCTGAGACTTTGTAGTAAGATGTCAGAAAAAAATTAGTCTTCCGACGGCTCGCAATCGCCGAGTGAGAACCGTTTGAATCCGGTGATCTTGATGCTGTCGCCGGACGCTGTTTTAACCCCGGCCAACACTTCGGCCACGGTTTTACCGCTGTCCTTAACGAAGGTCTGATCGACCAGGCAGTTCTCCTGGAAGTACTTTTCGAGGCGGCCCTTGGCGATGCGCTCGGCGATGTTCGCCGGTTTGCCGGTCGCCACGGCTTGCTCCGTGTAGATTTCCATCTCTTTGGCAATCACATCGGCATCGACGGCGTCGCGGTCGACATAACCGGGGCTCATGGCGGCAATCTGCATGGCGATATCGCGCAGCAGGTTTTGGCCGGCTTCGTCGGCGGGAGCGCCGTCGGCTTCGAGCATCACGCCGAGTTTGTTGCCCACGTGCGTGTAGGTCACGACGCAGGGAACGTCGGCAACGCGGCGGAAACGACCGATCAGGATGCGCTCGCTGAATTTGGCCAGTTGTTCGTTGTAGGCGTCGCCGATCGTTTTACCGCCTTCGATGGCGGCGGCTTTGATGGCTTCAACGTCGGCCGGGCCTTCGTTGTACACCACGTTCAGCACGTTATTGGCAAAAGCCGTGAACTCGTCGTTGCGGGCTACGAAGTCAGTCTCACAATTGACTTCGACGATCGCACCGGTATGCATGTCGTCAGACGTTTTCGTCAGGATAAGCCCTTCGTTGGAATCGCGGTCGGCGCGTTTGGCAGCCGAAGCGGCGCCGCGTTTGCGCAGGTAGGCAACCGCTGCTTCCATGTCTCCGTCGGACTCGGTCAGGGCTTTCTTCACGTCAGCCATGCCGGCGCCGGTTTGATCGCGGAGGGTTTTGATCTGTTCGAGAGTTATGGACATAATTATTCCAGGTCGTTTATCGTTCGCAAAAAACAATCAACAGATGTTGGGGAGCCGGACACAGCCTGCTTATTCACTTTTGTCGGACGCGCTGTCACCGGTATCGGGCGTAGCGGCTTCGGCCTGCGGGGCCGGCGCGGCTTCGGCTTTAGGCGCTTCCACTGCGGGAGCGGCTTCGGCTTTGGGTGCTTCCTTGGCGGGAGCGGCTGCTCCTTTGCTGTCGGAATCGCCGTCTTTGGCTGCGTCACGCGAACGACCGCCGCCCTGACGCGAACCACCGCCGCCCTGTCCCTGACCGCGACCGCGGCTGCGCATTTTGCGGCGGACCTGCGGCGTGGCTTCATCGCCGCCGTCGCCTTCCTTGAACTCGCGATCATCGCCTGCAGATTCATCCGCGCGGCGGATTTTTGAGGTCTGGGAACCGTTGTGGATTCCATCGGCAACAACTTTGGAGATCAGCTCGATCGTTTTGATCGAGTCGTCGTTGGCCGGAATCGGATAGGCCACTTCCATCGGGTCGCAGTTGGTATCGACGATGGCAAAGACGGGGATGCCAAGTTTGTTGGCTTCCTTGACTGCCAGGTGTTCTTTTTTGATGTCCACGACAAAGAGCGCGCCGGGCAGGCGGGACATGTCGCGGATACCGCCGAAGACGCGCATGAGTTTGTCCTTCTCACGGGAGAGCGTCAGGCGTTCTTTTTTGCGGAGTTTATCGAAGGTGCCGTCGGTTTCCATCTTCTCGATGCTTTCGAGGTGACGGATGCTTTTGCGGATCGTCGCGAAGTTGGTAAGCATACCGCCCAGCCAGCGCTCGGTTACGAAGTAGGACCCGGCGCGCACGGCCTCGGCCGACATGATCTGTTTGGCTTGTTTTTTGGTTCCGACGAAGAGGAACTTCTGGCCGCGTTCGGCTACTTCACGCGCGGCGTCGACGGCGAGGTCGACAAGCATCTGGGTTTTGCGCAGGTCAAGGATGTGGATTCCATTGCGCTCGCCGAAGATAAAGGGCCGCATTTTGGGATTCCAGCGGCGGGTAAGGTGCCCGAAATGAGCGCCTGCTTCGAGCAGTTGCTCGATTTTAACGTATGCCATTGTATGGCTCCTATGTTACTGTGTTTCACGACTGCCCGGATCGCTTTTTTCGGAAAACCCCCGCCGTATTGCGGGGGCCACACACCGAAAAATCACCAAGGCATGATTATTGGCAAAAAGAGACTCGACTCGGTCGAAGTCGCAGTATTAACGCTTCGAGAACTGGAAGCGTTTACGCGCTTTCTTGCGACCGTATTTTTTGCGCTCGACCATACGCGGGTCACGCGTCATAACGCCGGCGGGACGCAGCGATTCTTTCAGCGCTTCATCCATGCGCACGAGGGCGCGCGCCACACCCAGCTGGGCAGCGCCTGCCTGACCGGTAATTCCGCCGCCGTGGCAGCGAATGTGCAGGTCGACAGCACCTTCCTGATCAACGATTTTCAGGGGCTTGCGGACCGCTTTCTGCAGAATCTCTACCGGAAAAAATTCTTCCAGCGTTTTGGAGTTGACCGTAATTTTCCCGCTGCCCGGGGACAGAACCCGCACGCGCGCAACGGCGTTCTTGCGACGGCCAAGACCACGATATTCGTTCATGAAAATCCTCGTTAATATTCAAACGGCGTCAGGCCGTGTAAGGCAATTCGTATTGCTGCGGTTTCTGCGCGGAGTGCGGATGGTCCGCACCGCGGTAGACTTTCAGTTTCTTGATGATGCGACGACCGAGGCGGTGTTTGGGGAGCATGCCCCAGACGGCCTGGCGGATCACAAACTCGGGTTTGGTCTGCATCGCATCGCGATACTTCGTGAAAATTCCACCGCCCGGGTATCCCGTGTGGCGGAAGTACTCTTTCTGGGACTCGCGCTTACCGGTCAGGACTACCTTGTCGGCATTGATGACTACGACGAAGTCGCCGCCATCGACGTGCGGAGTAAAATCGGGCTTGTGTTTGCCGCGCATCAGATGGGCCACCTGCGTTGCCAAACGCCCGAGCGTTTTACCCTCGGCATCGATAACCCACCAATTCGGCGCAACGTCTTCCTTACGCACGGATCGCGTCACGCGCGCCGTCGGATGCAGGATTTTTTCGGCCATTGTTCAATCGCTTGCGATTATTATTCGACATTTATTGGAAAGCCTGCAAAAATACTGCTTGAAACGCGGAAATACAAGTGTTATCTTGTGGTTTTTGCATTTGGCGCCGTAGAATTCGCAGCATTCCACCTGCAAGACAAGCAAAAAAGGGATTTGTGCAGTCCCCCAAGGAGTTATCCACACCGTGAGCCGAGACGTCCCCACTGTCCGGAAACCCCAGGACGCCGCCGCCTGGTTTGAAGCATTTGATCAACTGGTCCACATCCTGCGCACCGACTGCCCCTGGGACCGCAAACAAACCCACGAATCCATCAGCCACATGCTGATAGAAGAGTGCTACGAAACGCTCGAAGCCATTTCCGATAAAAACGACCACGACTTCCCGCGCGAGCTGGGAGACCTGCTGCTGCACATAGTCATGCATTCCGTCATGGCCGAAGAACGCGGCGCCTTTGACGTCCGCGACGTCATCAAAGCCGAGTTCGACAAACTGGTGCAGCGCCATCCGCACGTCTTCGGCGATGTGGATGTGGCCGACGCCGACGCGGTTAAGCAGAACTGGGAACAACTCAAAATGCGCGAAGGACGGCGCTCCGCCCTGGAAGGCGTGCCCCGCCATATGCCCGCCGTACTGCGCGCCCAGCGCATTCAGGAGAAAGCCGCCAACGTGGGTTTTGACTGGTCCGATAAAAAAGATGTGTGGCGCAAGGTCCACGAGGAAATTGACGAGCTGCAGCGCGCCGCCGAAGCCGGCGCGGCCGATGAAGTCGAGCAGGAATTCGGCGATGTTCTCTTTTCGCTCATTAATGCTGCGCGACACGAAAATATTGTCGGCGAAGAAGCGTTACAGGCTACGAACAATAAATTCATCCGTCGCTTTCAGTTTATTGAAGACAAAGCCGCCGAGCGCGGCGTCCGGCTCAAGGACATGACTCTGGCGGAAATGGATGCGCTCTGGGACCAGGCCAAACATGAAGAACGGCACAGCACCCCTGACTCTTCGCATTGAACAATTCTCCAAGACTTACCGCAAAGGACGCGGCGACGCGGTCGAAGCGCTAAAATCCTTCAGCCTGGAACTGCAAGCCGGTGAGATTTTCGGCTTGTTGGGTCCCAACGGCGCAGGTAAAACCACGCTGGTAAAAACGCTGCTGGGAATTGTGAGGCCAACGGCCGGCCGCGCGTTTATCCTGGACCATCCCGTCGGATCGGTCAAAGCGCGGCAGCACATCGGTTATCTGCCGGAGAACCACCGCTTCCCCGGCCATCTGAGCGGCGAGCAGTTAATGCGCATTTTCGGCGAACTCAGCGGCGTCAGCGGTAAAAAACTGGACGCGCGCATACATGAACTGCTGGAACTGGTGGAACTGCTGGAATGGCGCGGCACGGCCATCCGCAAGTACTCCAAGGGCATGCAGCAACGCCTCGGGCTGGCCCAGGCTCTGATCAGCAAACCACAGCTGCTCTTTCTCGACGAACCGACGGACGGCATCGACCCGGTCGGTCGCAAACGCATCCGCGACGTGCTTATCCACGCGCGCGACCAGGGCACGACAATTTTCCTCAACTCTCACCTGCTCTCCGAAGTTGAACTGCTGACGGACCGCGTCACGATCTTAAACAAAGGAACGGTCGTAGCCGCGGGCACGACGGAAGAATTAACGGCGACGCCGAACGTGTACACGCTGGAATTCGATCCGGCGCAGGCGGACGCCATCAACGGCCTGGAAGGCGTTAAACACATGGACAGCAGCAGCGGCACGCTGGAACTGCAGGCGGAGTCGGTCGGTGTGTTGAATCAGCGCATCGATACCTTGCGGCAACATCAGGTTTTGTTAAAAGCCGTGCGGCCCAAACGGAATACTCTCGAACAACTCTTTTTTGACGTTATCGAGCAACAATGAGACGATTTTCAGCGATCCTGCGCGAAACCCTCCTTGAAGTACTCTCAAACAAAGTGTTAATCGGCTTTTTTGTCATTGCGGGTCTGGGCCTGCTGGCAATGATCATCGCGATTAACATGCCGGAAACATCCGCCAAGATTGCGCGTCTGCAGCCCACGCCGGACTTCCCGGACAGCGCGGCGCTGGAGACGTTTGTGCGCGAGTGGTTCTCGATCAGCGTCGGTTTTTTGTTTTACAACTCGTTTTTGATTGTCGCCACGATTATCACGGCCGGGCTGGTTCCTTCGATGATGCGCAAGGGCGTTATAGATTTATATCTTTCCAAGCCGATTTCGCGCACGCAGCTGCTCTTCGGCAAGGTGCTTGGCGGTTTAATCATCGTGCTGGCCTGCATTATCTTTTTTGTCGGCGGTGTGTGGTTAATTTTTGGCTTAAAAACCGGTGTTTGGGACCCGGCGCCATTGGCTTCGATGTTCCCGATCATGGTGTCGTTTATCGGCATGTACGGCATTCTGGTCTTTATCGGCGTCACGAGCGAGTCACCGTTTCTCGGCATCATTATTGTTTTTCTTCTGGCGGGCCTGGTCAGCGCCACATTGGCCAACCGCGAGACGACCTTGTACGGCCTGGTTCCCAGCGACATCGGCCACACGGTAATCGACCTGCTTTACGTGATCATGCCGCAGACGAGCGAGAGTGCGGAAATCGCCGGCGACATGATGTACGGCAAGACCGTCACCAATTTTTTCCCGATGATTCAGGCCTGTTTTACGGGGCTGCTCTTTTTCTCGCTTGCAGCCGTCAGTTTCAAGCGCAAGGAATTCTGAGTTTTGTGTTTAAGCTGCTTCGTGTTTTTTAATCGCAGCATATGATGCATCTCGATCCGGAATACGGTTGGTCTGCTGCACGCTGTTTTACCGAGAACTTTTTACTGATCGCTATGAGCCGCCTGCGGCGTCTCAGGCTCGATGATTTTTTTGTTTGGCATTGAGTTCAGGGATTCAAGAATGCGTCACTCAAAAGAGCTGTGAGCCCTAAGGGCTCACAGCTCATACGTAGTTTTACGTAATTTTGGTTTTGTGCCTCCCGCTCAGACGGAACACTCACCCGTTCAGCGGCTTTTACTCCGCACTACTTGACTCCTCCTGCCAATACTTCTCACAAGCTGAAGCCTTGGCCGGAACGGCCAACTCCTCCCCCGCCGACAAGCAGGAAGGTCATAAAGCGAGCCTGGAACAGGCGCTGCTATGCCTTCCAGAAAAACGGTGAGACCGGAGACGCAGTTTGACACTTGAATTTCTGCGAAAATAAGCTAGCTTACCATCCCCCCTTCCCCCCCAGGGTCCGCCGAGACGGAATGTGTTCACATCCGATCGGCACTACGGACCAGGCACTACGCAGCTTTCAAGTATATTTCAGGATTGGTTGTATGAAATCTGCAAGCATCGCAATGCTGCTGACGGCCTGCGCAGTTCTCCTGGTGTCCCCGAGCGCCGACGCCCAGGAAGCCTGGCTCTATAAACTTCAGGGCAATTTCGTCGACAATGAAATCGTACGGATAAACCTCCGTACCAGGGATACTGAGACGCTGCCCTGGAAGGTGGAAGACTTTAACGACATCCAGGACGCTGTCATCGATACACGCAACGATTTGCTCTGCGTGCGCCTCTCGACGAACTACAATCTACCTTGTACATTCCGCGCCTATGACCTGCATACCGGCGAAATGCGCACCGAAGTGGATAAACTTTCCTCCACGACAATGGGACTGGAATACAATCCCGTCGACGGTAAAATCTACCTCTATGAATTACATGACAAATTCGACCAGATTTATTCCTGGTGCCTTTCGTCCATCGATCCACTCACCGGTGAACTACAGCGATTTGAACCATTCAGCGGAAATCCTGCAACGTGGTCGGGATTTATCAGGCTCGACTATATGCGTGGTCTTTTGTGGAATTTTGGCAATTGGACCGCGGCCGACATCCGGACAGGTCACATTGTAAGGGATATCCAGGGAGTAAAACCACAAGCCATTGCGTTTAACTATGCAACGGGAACTTTCTTCGGCTTCGAACGCAGTAAATTCCGTCGGGACACTTTGTTCAGATACTTTGAGTTCGATCCCGGCTCAAATACCATTGACTTCATCTATAATTTCAGGGAGCTCGAATATCATCCGGCAATTTCGGGCACGACCCTGGACCCTGTCCACGGGCATTTTTACACAAGCAACTCGCGTGGAACGATTGGAGTTTATTCAAAGGACGGCGACTTCCTGGACCAGTATTTAATACCCGGCGTGACGACCAGGAATTTCTGGCTTCTGTATCGCAGTCACCTCTCCGGCGGAGCGCTCTCCCGCGTAACGGGAAAAGTCCTCACCGATCATCTTAACACCTGCAAAACTTCGGACGCCACACCACTGGCGGCAGGCGTAAAAATTAACTTTACTCCGGGAGACTATCGGACATGGGTTAAAGACGACGGCGAATTCGTCGTCCGACTGCCGGCCGGAAAATACTACACAGCCAATCTGGACAGCAACGAATTCCGGCAGGACAACTGTCCGGAGAATCCGCTGCAATTCGCGGTGGCGGAAGACGGCTCTTATAATCTTGAACTCGACTATCTCCTGCAGGTAAAACGGCCGGCCGCACAGCCCGATGTCTCGCTGGCCGCCGCGCCTATCAGCCCGGGACGCGAGTTTAAATACACCCTGAGACTTGCCAACAATGGAACGCTGCCGGTCGACGGAACGCTTGTTTTCACCTACGATCCGCGCTTGACATACACAGGCGCCGACCTCGCACCCGACGCAATATCGGCCGGCAGAACGGAATGGAAGATTAACGCCCTTGCCGGAGGCGCCGTAAGGAAAATCACCATCTCCTGTTTAACGTCTGCGGACGAATCAATCATCGGGGAAGATCTGTGCGCCGAGGCCTTCCTGCTGGACGAAGATGGCATTGAATGGCCGGGCAAAAGGAGTTCCGACGAATTCTGCGGCATTGTCGGTTCGACGCAGCCTTCAAACCGGATCGACGCCACACCGCGCGGTTACGGCGACAAATTCATGCTCCCTCTGGATCAGGAAACCATGGCTTACACGATCCGATTCCAGAACAGCGGGAACACGCAGGTAAACAGTATTACCATCACGGATACGCTGGTCTCGAAGTTGCCGGGCTACACCCTGCGCCCCGGCGCGGCATCGCACGATTACAGCATCAGTTTAATTAACGGGAATATTGTTACAATTCACTTTGACAATATTAATCTGCCTCCGGCCGCACAGAACGAAACGGAAAGCTGCGGCTATGTTAAATTCAGCCTGGACCTGAGCCAGGACCCTCAATCGAACGCTCCGCTGAGGAACCACGCCTGGATACAATTTGACTCTGCGCCGCCGGTGCAAACGCCGCTTGTGCGGCAGGTGTTTGGCGATCTCGCGACGGATGTTAACACGGAACCCGAACAGCCCGGGCTTGAGCTGCGCTCGCCCTCCAACGGCCTTTTTGTTTTGCACCGGGTTAACAATTCGGCGGCTTCGATCCAGGTCTTTTCGATCCTGGGCATTAAAGTCTTTGAGACGCGTTTACAGCCCGGTAGTGATGGACCAATCGACCTGCGCACACTGCCGACCGGCAGGTACTTTGTCCGCATTGAAAGCGCAGGACAGGTTCTGCTGCGTTCTGTCGGGATAACGAAGTAAACGCCATGAAAACACATCAGCCAATACTTCTCATCCTGATTGCAACGGCGCTCGTACTGCTGTTATTCGTCCCGGTTCGGACGACGGCCGGCAATGTGCGGTTTTATGGCCTGACCAGCAGACCGATTGCAACAGATCTATGGCGCATGGACGTACCCGGCGGTCAGTTCGAAACAATCGATGATCTGTTCGGTGAAACCCGTATCGTGACTGACGTCTGTCTGGATACACGTGAGGACCTGCTGTGCCGATCGATCTGAGCCATCTGGCGCGCGGCCGCTACTTCGTCCGCATCGACAGCAAAGACACTGCAAACGTGCAATCGATCTTTGTGGTTCGCTGACTTCGGCCGCAGTCTGCATTGAAAAATCCGTATCCATATTCCAACACTTGAAAAATGCAATATGATATACTTAAACATCCGAAACAGTCTCAGCGCGATTCCCGCCATGGCGATCGCATTCCTGTTAATATTTCTTCCGCTGCAGCTTGACGCTCAGGACGCACGCCTGTACGGCCTGAACAGCACTCCCACAACAAACGAATTGTGGCGTATGGACCTGCCGGGCGGTGAAACAAGCGTCATCAAAGATCTGTTCGGGGAGATTCCGGCGATTCGCTTTCTCGCCATCGACACGCGCAACGATCTGATGTGCATGATTTCCATGAATACCCAGGTGGGAACATTCATGGCCTTTGACCTCAATACCGGTGAGCTTAAAACCACGGTCGACAATCTGTCTCCCCAGCTGCAAGGTCTGGAATTTAATCCCGTCGACGGATTGGTCTATACGATTGAGTACTACGGCACCGACGAATCTAATCAGCACGTTTCGGGATTGACGTCAATCAATGCCGCCACCGGCGAATTGCACAGATTTGAACCGCAGATTCCCCGAGGGGACTGGGGCCATATTAATACACTTCTCGATTACGTGCGGAATGTACTGTGGTATCCATTCATTTATGAAACCGGCAGCGCCGCCGCAGTTGATCTACTCTCCGGCAGCTACACCGCGGAATACGATCTGGCGGAAAGAATTCACATGGCTGCTTTTAACCCGGACAACAACACGATTGTCGGGCTGACTCAATATTTTGATCCGTTTCACACCTACGATCTCGTGGAGTATTTTCCCGAGGCAGGTAAACTCAGAACCATCCGGAAAAAAGTGCTCCAGGGACAGGATCTCAATGTTTACAGCATGGAGTTGGACCCCGTTGACAAACTGATTTATGCACAGACGTCCAAAAGCCGGATAGAGGTCTTGTCCCTCGATGGAACTCACCTGGCCGGTTACGAAAGTTCACACCTGACAACCCCCGCAAAATGGAAAATCCATCGCCGGTTTTCACCTCCGGAACAGAAATCACGTGTAACCGGAACTGTTCGCGCCGATCTGCTTAACAGTTGCGATCAACAGACGTCCGAACTTCTTCTTTCCGGCATTGATATGAAGGTCGAACCGGGCGGATTCCGCACCTGGGCCGGCCGCAAGGGAGACTTTGTCGTTTACCTTCCCCCGGACGAGCAATACACCGTCGATTTCAGCGGGAACGACCTGTGGCGCAGCACTTGCCCGGACAACCCGCTCGCATTTACTGTTGCGCAGGACGGAAGCATCGACCGCAAGCTCGACTTTCTTCTCGAACCGACGCGTTTAATCGAACAGGCCGAAACATCTATTTCTTCCGGCTCCGCCGTGCCTTCCCGGCCAATCACGTATTCCATCACGCTTAACAACACGGGCACCGTTCTGTTTAACGGCACATTGGTCTTGTGTTTTAACCCGCTTTTAACAGACCTGCAGGCCACGCCCCCGCCCGACCGCGTTTATGATGGCGTCGCTGAGTGGGATATCGTCAATCTGCCGATCGGCGCCTTGCGGGAATTCAACATCGAGTTCAAGGTGCCGGCGGACGAGTCGCTGCGCGGTGCAGAGCTCTGCGCCCAATCCAAGATTCGCGACAAAAATCAGCTCGACCTGTTAAACAAATTCGGCAGGGACGAGATGTGCGTTACGGTGCGCGCTTCGCTCGATCCGAACGACATCAGCGTGGCGCCGCGCGGTTTCGGCGAACGAGGCATGATTGCAACGGAAGATTCGACGCTGGCCTACACGATTCGCTTTCAGAATATCGGCGACGCTCCCGCGCGCGATGTTGTGATACTCGACACACTGGACGAAGACCTGGATGTTAACACTCTGCACTTCGGCGCGGCTTCGCACGACTACACGGTCAGTTTGTTTAACGGCCGCATTCTGGAATTTCGCTTCGAGGGAATTGAACTGCCCGGCGAACAGGATGATGAGCCCGGCAGCCACGGCATGGTCAAATTCAAGGTAGACATCGCCGACAACGCAGCAAAGGGTACGCGTATAGAGAACCGCGCGGGCATTTACTTTGACTTCAACAAACCGGTTTTGACGAACACTGTGATCAACACCATTGCCGATCTCACGACGGACGTTGACACCGCACCTGAACAGCCCGGGCTTGAGCTGCGCTCGCCCTCCTACGGCCTTTTTGTTCTGCACCGGGCGAACAGCGCCGCTGCGCTGATCCAGGTCTACAATATTCTGGGCATTAAAATCCATGAGGCGCGTCTGCAGTCGGGCGGCGACGCACAGATCGATCTGCGCGAGCAGCCGAGCGGGAGATATCTGATCCGGGTTGTGAGTGGAGGAATGGAGATCGTCAGGTCTGTCGCTGTGACGAGATGACACAACATCGACCCATAGAGAAACAGCTGTGAGCCCTAAGGGCTCACAGCTCATACGTAGTTTTACGTAATTTTGGTTTTGTGCCTCCCGCTCAGGCGGAACACTCACCCGTTCAGCGGCTTTTACTCCGCGCCGCCCGGCTCCACCCACAAATACTTCTCACAGCCTGAAACTCTGGCCGGGACGGCCGACTTCTCCCCCGCCGACAAACAGGAACGTCAGAAAGCGAGCCTGGAACAGGCGCTGCAATGCATGGACAACGACAAAACGGGCGAAAACAGTAAAAAACCAGCATTTGATTTTGGAAAAATGTAACATTTGGCGCGATGCGGCATTTCGAGGCTCAGTTCAGTGCGGTCTGCGGCACGGAAACTTTGACGAGGCGGGGTCCGCGGAACAATGCCGAACCGGGGAACGGCATACTGTCAAGCCAGTTTTACAAATCACGGGTGATGAACATGAACAGAAAAGAGTTCCTAAAGGGCGCAGGTCTGCTGGGTTTGTGGATGGCCATGCCGGGCGCAAAACTGCCCGCCAAAGCCAAGTCCACCGGCGATGTGATCAGCGAAGACGGTTGTGTGTTGATTCCATCGGAAACTGCCGGTCCGTTTCCACTTGACCTGACGGAAAATACGACCTTTTTCCGCCAGGACATTCGCGAGGGACAACCGGGCGTTTTGCTTAACCTGAAATTGCGGATCATTGGCGACGACAACTGCGCGCCGATGTCCAACGTGCGTGTTAACATCTGGCACTGTACCAACGAAGGCATTTACTCGGGTTACGATACCAACAACAATCCGGGCGACGCCAATTCAACGCATTTGCGCGGTTATCAGATTACCGACAGCAATGGCGAAGTCGACTTTATCACGGTGTTCCCGGGCTGGTACAACGGGCGCATTTGCCATATTCACTTTCAGGTGGCGGTCAGTTCTTCCTATTCCGCCGTCTCGCAGTTAACTTTCAACATCGATGAGAAAAATGCGCTGTATGCGGCCAACAGCTCGCTCTACACCAAGGGCGCGGACCCGTTAAGTTTCAGCGGCGACAACATTTTTGCCGACGGCGTGGATCAGCAGATCGCGACTTTAACGCCGAATTCCGCGACGGGAGAGTACGATTCCTTTATGGAAGTCACCGTGCGCGGCAGTGGAACCGTCGGCGTGGGCCATATCGAACGCGAGACGGCCAAAGTGTTTGAGCTCGGACAGAATTTCCCGAACCCTTATGTTAACAGTACGACTGTGCCCTTCACGATTAAACAACTGTCGGACGTGACGCTGGAGCTGTGGGACCTGTCGGGTCGACGCGTAGCGACGGTGTTAAACAAACGCCTGAGCGTGGGCGAATACAGCGCAGGCGTGGAACCGGCGGCGCTGGGGCTGCCGCGCGGCAGCTACGTGTACCAGCTGACGGCGCGCACGAGCGAAGGCGTGTATCGGCTGCCGAAGGTTATGACGTACAATGGTTGTGCGTGAGAATTGACGCGAGGAGCTGTGAGCCCTAAGGGCTCACAGCTCCTACGTAGTTTCACGTATTTTGGGCGCCGGGACTTCCAATCAGACTGAAAACCCTCCCGTTCAGCGGCTTAAAACTCCCACTTTTCTCCAGGCTCGCGAAGACTTCTCACAACTCTCAGGCGCAGCCGGGGCCGGCGGATTCTCTTCCCGCGACGAACAAAAATGTCAGAAAGCGAGCCTGGAACAGGCGCTGCAATGCCCGTGCTACGGTACATAAATGCTCGGTTGTGACCACCTGTTTTGACCTTGAATTCCCGAAAAAAGCTGTATCTTCAGACACCCCAGCTAACTCCAAATGGCCGAAGCACATCCCCCCGAACGGTCAGCGGAGAGTACAATCGTTACTGCGATCGATCATACATTCAAACGGAAGCGCTATGAAAATCCAACATTGCACCGCGGTGCTTGCCCTGCTGATTTGTTTAAGTTGGCTGCCTGCACGTGCACAAGATGCCCGCCTTTACGGGCTGGACATCAACCTGGTAAAAAGCGAACTTTGGCGCATGGATCTGCCCGACGGCGAATTTGAAGTCGTCGCAGATTTGATTGGCAGGCTGACAACTGTGCAGAAAATCACCATCGACACACGCAACGATTTGCTGTGCGTCCTTTGTACTGTCACGCTGCCGGCGCATGACTGTTTCCAGGCATTTGACTTAAACACGGGCGAACTGCGCTCGGAGGTCGAGCGTCTGTCCCCGACAACGCTGGGGATGGAATACAATCCGCTCGACGGAAGATTGTACTTTCTGGAACTGCACGACAACTCCTTCGATGTCTGGCAATGGTGCCTCTCCTCCATTGACCCGGTAACGGGCGAGTTAAACAGGATGGAACCGTTTATCGGTCGCAAACTGGGCGGCTTCGATTATGTTCGGCTGGACTACGAGCGCGGCGTACTGTGGAATTTTTCGAACGCAAGCGACGTGTGGGTGGGCGTGGACATTCGAACCGGCAAGGCAATCCAGTGGCCGGAGCCCGGCTTCACGCTTCGCGCGGCTGAATACTTCGAGGGGACCGGTACATTCCTGGGCCTCAGGTCAGAACGCCGAAACAATGTCAACGTTTACGATCTGGTCGAGTTTAATCCCGACGAGGGAACTGTCAGCACCGTACGAACAGGGATAATGGACGATCGCAATCCCGACGGCAACAGCAATTCGGACATCGATCCGGTTGAGGGACGTTACTACGTCGGGACGGACGCCGGCACGGTTGAAGTTTACACACTCACGGGACAGCGCATCGACCGCATCGAGGACTGGGAAGTGCGCTACGGCAGCCGGTGGGCGCTTCACCGAAAATACGCGCCTGTAAACAAACTGGCACGCGTCTACGGCACCGTCAATGCCGACCAGTTAAACAACTGCGACATTGCGGGATCGACGCCGCTGATGACCGGCATTGAAATCAATTTCGAACCCGGCGGTTATCGCGCCTGGTCGGCGGAGGACGGAAAGTTTCTCACCTTTCTACCTGTTGACGCGACCTACACGGCCGACTTCAACAACAACGATTTGTGGAACATCCCCTGCCAGGACAACTCATCTGAATTTGTGGTTTCCGCGGAAGGCGAAGCCGACCGTCCCCTGGACTATCTGCTGCAGTCAAACCGCATTTTTGAGCGCACCGAAGTTTCTCTGGTTGCCGGCCGGGCAATTCTTGCACGCGACTTGACTTATACAATCCAACTTTCAAATGCAGGCACACTGTTGTTTAACGGCACACTCGTGCTGTGTTTTGACCCGCGTTTAACGGACATGCGCGCCGATCCCGCGCCGGACCGCGTGTTTGACGGCGTCGCCGAATGGGACATTGTAAACATGCCGATCGGTGCGCTGCGCCAGTTTAACATCACATTCAGAGTACCGGCGGACGAGTCGTTGCGCGGCGTGGAGCTCTGCGCCCAGGCCAAGATTCGCGACAAAAACCAGCTCGACCTGTTAAACAAATTCGGCAGAGACGAGATGTGCGTTACGGTGCGCGCTTCGCTCGATCCGAACGACATCAGCGTGGCGCCGCGCGGTTTCGGCGAACGAGGCATGATTGCAACGGAAGATTCGACGCTGGCCTACACGATTCGCTTTCAGAATATCGGCGACGCTCCCGCGCGCGACGTTGTGATACTCGACACGCTGGACGAGGATCTGGATGTTAACACTTTACACTTCGGAGCAGCTTCGCACGACTACACGGTCAGTTTGTTTAACGGCCGCATTCTCGAGTTTCGTTTTGAGGGCATAGAACTGCCCGGCGCGCAGCAGGACGAGGCCGGCAGCCACGGCATGGTTAAATACAAGGTCGACCTGGGCAAGGATGCCGGCATCGGCACTGAAATAGAAAATCGCGCGGGCATTTATTTCGACTTCAATGCGCCCGTCATCACCAACACGGTTGTCAACACCATTACAGATCTTTCGACGGACGTCGAAACCGCTCCCCAACAGCCAGGGCTTGAGCTGCGCTCGCCCTCCAACGGCCTTTTTGTTT
>CAYULF010000015.1:0-145993 GCA_964445695.1 uncultured Hyphomicrobiales bacterium
CCTGATCGTGTCACGGTTCGGGTTAACTCCTTCCGCGCCACGCAGGTGCCTTAAGCAGACGACACGACGTTAGCAACGTACGAGTGATAAAGCGGGTCCCCCTGAAAAGGGGGACCCATGTTTGAAAACACTAGCGACAGACACTCAATTAAAACTTTTAAGGATGATTAAATCATGAGACGAGTTTACGGCGTCATCTTCTGCCTGATGATAGGTTGTTCCGTGAGCGCCTTCTCCTACGACATCACCGTACGCGTGCTCAACCCCGAAGTGGATAACACGACTGCAACAGTCACGTACGATGTCTACCTGCAGAATACCAGTACTGAGGATGTCCGTTTAACGGAGTCCTCATACCTGTTTCAGTACGACAAGGACAAGTTCACTAATCACGGTTGTGACCTGAATTCGCCGTTGAACACATCGCACTATGATCCATACTGTGACATAGTGTTTAACGATGAAGTCATCCTGTTTGACGTCCCGCATGACGTCTCGAGTCCTTCCACGTCGAATACTCAGCCGATTGCAAAGACCTATCCTGGTACGCGCATCGGAACGATCAGTGTTTCGACGATTAATGACTTTACTGGAACACTTGACCTGGATTGGGAGCCGGGTTTTGGCGGTACGCTGGTTTTTGTCTACGATCCGGCGACGGATACGGAGGAAGAGGCCGATCTGACACTTGAGCAAATTCCTACGGTGTATGTAGGTCCGCAGTTTACAGCTACGGTAGCCAAACAGCAGTTGCTCAACAATAACTTTACGTTTGACGTTCTGATGAAAAAGACCGATGGTCCGGATTTCTTCCTGGATAACTCGGATATTGTCATTCGGATTCCGAACCTCAACACCAAATTTACCGCACCCGCCATTACGGTTACGCCCTGCACAAGCAGAATCGATGACCACTACCAGATTTCGAGCAGCATTGTCGGTGACGAACTTCGGATTACCGTTGACGGACCGAATTCGCTGAACAACATTCAGGAATTCATCGACGAAGTGCAAAAGATCTCCCCGATCGGCGACGGTACAAAAATCATCTCGGTAGAAGTAAGCAACGCCAATGGCGGCCAGACGGTGTTCGATATGGGACCGCTCTGGAACTTCACGATTCCGGGTGTGACAGCCGTTCGCCAGCGTCGTCCGCTGAACAGCAGCGACGACATCTCCAACAACGGTACATTTGCTATCGCTCCGCCGCAATTTTCGATCGACGTTACAAGCCCGGTCGGCGGCGAACTGTTCTGTGTTGACGATGTGATCAGCATTGACTGGGTGGCGCAGAATATCGGTACGGTCGACATTACACTCCTGGACGGAGGTGTGACGACTGCTACGATCGCCACGGGCGTTACGGCAACCGATGAAAACTACGACTGGACGATTCCCGGCGGTACGACCCCGGGCAGCTACACCATTCGCGTACAAGATGCTTCCGCTTCCGTGCGCAATGACAACAGTGGGCTGTTCACGATCAGCACTGTGGCTACTATCGTTACCCAACCGAAGAATGTCACGACCTGTGACGGATCAACCGTTACTCTTGAAGCGGCAGTTACCGGTCTGGTTAACACGCTGCAGTGGGAATTCAACGGTCAGGCCATTACAGGCGCCAACGCACTGACGTACACCTTTACGGCTGCAACGCAGACGGCGGGTATGTACCGACTGGTCATCACGAATGACTGCGGCGCTGTGACCACGAACTCGGCTGAGGTTGTTGTTGAATCGCCGCCGAGCATAGTTCAGCAACCGGCTGATCAGACTGTGACGGAACTCGATGACGTTCTGATTACGGTTGATGCCACAGGCGCCAACTTATCGTTCCAATGGCAGTATTCTACCAACAATACGGTCTTTATGGACCTGCCGGGCGAAACGAATGAAGATCTGATGATCAATCAAATTGGTCTGAATGACGCTGGTTTCTACCGCGTGGTAATCAATGGTAACTGTCCTCCCGCCGTGACTTCGGATGCAGCGGAAATCACGGTTACTCCCTTGTTTACTACGTTTGAAGTTACGGTGTACATGGAAGGCTACTGGCGCGGAACGCACCATCGTATCACGCCGATTGCAATTGAACTGCGTGAAGGTCCGGATCTGGCAACTTCCAGCACGGTGGACATTACCAGCCAGATGTTGAGCTCGACCGGTACGGTTGCTGCAATCTTCCCGGCTCTGGTTTCCGGCGACTACTGGCTAGTTGTTCGTCACGGCGGTCACTTCCCGGCTGCTTCGAACGGACGTCTGTCCGTTACGGCCGGCCAGGTAGTTGAGTACAATTTCACGGATGCTCCCGATCGCGCCTTTGGCGGCATCGGCGTGACCGTGGAATTCAACAACGCGGGCGAATATATGCTGCGTGCCGGCGACCTGAATGGCGACCAGACGGTATCTGCTGATGACTTCATTCAGCACTTCATTCCGAACTTCGGTCTGTTCAATCCGGGACAGGTACCGAGACTCGACAACTAATGACATCCGAAAAAAGTGAAATTCCCGGTGTCGATGGAGTAACAAATCCACGGCATCGGGAATTGTCAGCAGGTGGCACTGCACACACTTCCGGTAGAGCGTTCAAATCCCATAACCAACGAAAACTTTCATAGACACGGTGTCGAAAGCATGAAACAACGCAATTTTCAAACGTTGATGATGTCATTCGTAGCTTTGTTTGCTTTTATGAGCATCCAAAGCAGCGAATTACAAGCGCAAACCGTGACAACCTTCGAAGTGAAAGTGGCATTGCAGGGATACTGGAATGGTGTGTCACATCGGAAATCTGCGGCGGCCATCGAGCTGCGGACTGGTGTCGATCTGACAACATCATTACTATCCCGCATTACCACTGGAATAATCGACGAAAACGGAGATGTCACGGTATCGTTCGAAGATCTTCCGAGCGGAAACTATTGGCTGGTTGTGCGTCACGGTTCCCATATGCCGGTTGCCACGCTTACGCGTCAATCTGTAACGGAAGGCCAAACGCACAGCTACGATTTCACAAATGCCAACGACAAAGCTTTTCCCGGCTTTGACCCATTTTCACCCGTATTGGTGGAATTCGGCAACACCGGAGTTTTCCAGGTTAGAACTGGAGATCTCGACGGTGACCAAACCTGTTCGGCTAACGACTTTATTCAATACTTTTTGCCGAACTTTGGTGCGACGAGTTCTGGTCAAGTGCCCGACATCGATTGATGTTTGCCGGCACGACTATTCCCAAGCGCACTGCACACACAGGCAACACCCAATAGCATGTGAATGCCAACTTTGAAATCTACGTGTTACTCTAATCTCATAAAGAGGATCTGTACGATGTCGAACATTGTACCATGTATCTCCAGAAAAATGCTGGTAGCGCTAACGAGCGTGTTCCTGCTCGGAAGCGTTGCTCCCGCATTTTCTGCGAACTTACTGGAATTATTCCTCCGCAATCAGCGGCCCAGTGATGACTGTTCGGAATACTTTGCCGAACTCTGGGTGACCGTTGATGACGGAGCAGATTGGGATGTGCAGTCATCCAACATTGCTGTTTCGTACAATACTGCAGCAATGACGGCTCAAAACTTGGGAACTGCCTACGAGGCCAATTCCTTCCTGACTGACGATAACGTCAGTATCAGTCAAACGCCGGGACCTGGATTTGTCAGGATCAACCTCCTGAAATTCCCGGGCTCGACGACAACCAGCGGTACGATGAAAATTGCGACCATCCGCTGGACCATCACGGACAAGTCCAACAGCGACAACCTGACGTTCATTACGGGCGGTCCGTCGACGCAGTTGTTTGACGGCGCTACGCCGCTGGCATTCAACTGCGGTACAAACCTGTGTTTTGGTGTGACCAACCCGACGCCCCCGCGCGTTATCGGTGGTCCTGTCATTACGCAACAACCGGTCAGCGTTACGACCTGCGTTGGCTCGACGGTCAACTTTACCGTTGACGGCAATGGCTGTAACATCGCATGGCAATGGCAACGTCTCGACGGCGCCGTCTGGACTGACCTGGTTGGTGAAACGAGCAAAACTCTTTCTCTCGTAAATGTTCAAGCGAACATGGACGGCAACCAGTACCGTGTTGAAGCTACAGCAGACGAACCGCCGATGGCGACTTCGAACGTAGTTACTCTTACGGTAAATGCGCCTGCCGCTTTCACGACGCAACCGACCAATGTTGCCGAATGTGAAGGTTCCGACGCGGACTTCTCGATCGGCGTTACGGGCACCGCGCCTGTTGCCATCCAGTGGCAGCAGTTTAACGGCGGTACCCTGATGTGGGACGACCTGGCCGGCCAAAATGCCACTACACTTACGATTTCGAATATTCAAACATCCGACAACGGCAATCAGTACCGCGCAGTTATCACCAACGTTTGTAACTCCACGACGAGCGATGTTGGTGTACTTACGGTCTGGACTGCTCCGGTTGTCAATGATGATCCGAATAACAAGTTCATCTGCGCCGGCGACAATGTGACGTTCAGCGCCAATGCAAACGGAAATCCGCTGCCCACGATTCAGTGGCAAGTTGATGACGGCAATGGCTGGGCTGATATCCCCGGTGAAACGGCCGGCACGTACACTATTAATAATGTACCGGCCAACCTTAATGGCTTCATGTATCGCGCAGTCTTCACGAACGTGTGCGGTTCAACGAACACGGCTCCTGCAACGATCACGGTATATGAATTGCCGATGGTCACGACGCAGCCGATGGACGTTGCCATTTGCGAAAACAACGACGTTGATTTCTGGGTTGTCTCTGTGAGTGCAATCCCGCAGACCTACCAATGGCAGGTCGATAACGGCGGTGGCTTTGCCGACATCGTTGGCGAAACCAGCACGACGCTGACGCTGACGAATGTTCAGGCCGGTTCCAACGGCAACATGTATCGCGTCGTGATCAGCAACACCTGCGGTACCATTAACTCCAGCGCAGCTCTGCTGACGGTCTGGACCTCTCCCGTTGTTACGAACAACCCCGGCGATGCTTCGATCTGCGAAGGCACCAACCACATGTTCACTGCCAACGCGACCGGTTTCCCGGCGCCGACGGTTCAGTGGCAGGTTGACGACGGCAACGGATTTGCCGACATCCCCGGTGCAGTGATGACGACGTATGAAGTCGTAAACGCTACGCCGTCCATGAATGGTTACCTGTACCGCGCCGTGTTCACGAACACGTGCGCAACGGTTAACTCTTCGGCCGCTACGCTGACGGTTCGTCCGGTTCCGGCAATCACGCAGCAACCGACCGATCAATTCGAGTGCGAAGGCGCTACTGCTACGTTTACGGCCGACGCCAGCGGCGACCCGGTCCCGACGGCTCAATGGCAGGTTGACGACGGTAATGGTTGGGCTGACATCCCCGGTGAAACGAACACGGCGCTGAATCTGGCGAACGTGACCGCGGGTATGAATGGCTTCATGTACCGTGCTGTCTTCACGAACGAGTGCGGCGTTGTTATATCCAGCGGTGCTACGCTGACGGTCTGGACCGCTCCGGTCGTTACGTTGCAACCGACGAATGAAACGATCTGCGAAAACGATAACGTCAGCTTCATGGCCGACGCGACCGGTTTCCCGGCTCCGACAGTTCAGTGGGAAGAAAACGACGGCAACGGCTGGGTAGCCATCGTAGGCGAAACGAATACGACGCTGAACCTGAACAACGTTCCTGCTTCCTCGAACGGTTACATGTACCGTGCGGTCTTCACGAACGTTTGCAGCAGTGTTAATACCAACGAAGTTACTCTGACGGTCAACACGGCACCTGTTGTGACGCTTGATCCGGCTCCGCAAAACGGCTGTGAAGGCGATACTTTTGTCTTTACGGCGGATGCCAGCGGCGATCCGGCACCGACGGTTCAGTGGCAGGTTGATGAAGGTCTCGGATACAACGACATCCCGGGCGAAACCAACACGACGCTGACGCTCAACAACGTTCCTGCGAGCTTTGACGGCAACCTGTACCGCGCGGTCTTCACGAACGTTTGCGGTTCGGCTACTACGCAAGGCGCACTGCTGATCATCGATGTTCCTGCGTTTGTGACGCAGGACCCGGTTGACCAAACGGTTTGCGAAAACGACAATGCAACTTTCATGTCCGACGGTGACGGCACTCCGGCACCGACGGTTCAGTGGCAGGTTGAAGATGGTAACGGCTGGGCGGACATCCCGGGCGAAACGAACAAAGACCTGAATCTGAACAACGTTACGGCCGGCATGGACGGCTTCATGTATCGCGCGGTCTACACGAACGCCTGCGGTACGGCGATGACGCAAGCAGCAACGCTGACCGTCAACACCACGCCTGTAGTGACTATGCAGCCCGCCGATGTTGACAATGCCTGCGAAGGCGACAATGTGTCCTTTACGTCGGATGCAACGGGTCAGCCGGCACCGACGGTTCAGTGGCAGGTTGATGACGGTAACGGCTGGGCCGATCTTCCGGGCGAAACCAATACGACGCTGAACATCAATAACGTCCAGGGTTCTCAGGACGGCTACATGTACCGCGCGGTATTCACGAATATCTGCGGTACAACGAACAGCGACGCAGCTCTTCTGCTGGTCGACGTTCCGCCTTCCGTAACGCTGCAGCCGGTTAACACGACTGTCTGCCAGGGCGAAACGGCGTTCTTCACTTCGACGGCATCCGGCGATCCGGCACCGACGATTCAGTGGCAGTGTGATGACGGTAACGGATTCCAGGATCTGCCCGGTAAAACACAAACGACCCTGGATCTGACGGGCGTTCTGCCGCAATGGGACGGTAACATGTACCGTGCGGTCTTCACGAACCCCTGCGGTACGTCGGTTCCTTCCGATGCTGCTATGCTGACGGTCAATACCGACCCGATCGTTACGGTTGATCCTCTGGATCAAACTGTGTGCGAAGGCGACAATGCCATGTTTACCGCCGATGCAACGGGTCAACCGACGCCGACGGTACAGTGGCAGGTAGACGACGGCAACGGCTGGGCGGACCTCCCCGGTGAAGTAAACACAACTTTGAATCTGAACAACGTTGCAGCGAATATGGACGGTAACATGTACCGCGCCGTATTCACCAACGTTTGTAACACGGCCACGACGGCTCCGGCAATGCTGACGGTTAACGTCGCTCCGGTTGTTACGGCCAGCCCGGCTGACGTTTCCGTTTGCGAAGGCAGCCAGGTTACGTATAGCGCCTCGGCCACCGGTACGCCGGCTCCGACGGTACAATGGCAGGTCAACGACGGCAACGGCTGGATGGACCTTCCTGGTGAAACGGGTCTGATGCTGACGCTCTCCAACATCCCGGCTAACTTCAACGGCAACATGTACCGTGCGGTGTTCACAAACATCTGCGGTAGTGCAACGACGCTTGAAGCTACGCTGACGGTTTGGACTGAGCCGACGATCACGATGAACCCGGCCAACGACATCATTTGCGAAGGCGAAGATGCTACGTTCTCGGCCACGGCTGACGGTTTCCCGACGCCGACGGTTCAATGGCAGGTTGACGACGGCAATGGCTGGATGAACCTGGCCGGCGAAACCTCGACCAATCTGACGATCGTCAATGCTCAAGCGAGCATGGACGGCAACCTGTACCGCGCGGTCTTCATGAACAACTGCGGTGTGGTTACGTCGAACAACGCAATGCTGACGGTCAACACGGCTCCGGTCGTTACCGGTCAGCCGCAGGACGTCACCATTTGCCAGATGGAAACGGCCGAATTCACGGTCGAATTCACTGGTCAGCCGACGCCGATGATCCAATGGCAGATCTTCAACCAGCAATCATGGGCAGACCTGTCAGGCGAAAACAGCCCGACGCTGACGCTCACGAACGTTCCGGGTGGCTGGGACGGCAACCTGTACCGCGCCATTCTGACGAATGTTTGCGGCACGGTGATTTCGCAGGCGGCAACGCTGCGTGTGATGGATCCGCCGGTTGTACTGGTTGAACCGAATCCGCAAACGGTCTGCGAAGGCGCAAACGTGACGTTTACGTCCAGCGCTGACGGCGACCCGATCCCGACGATCCAATGGCAAGTAAATGACGGTAACGGCTGGATTGATCTGCCCGGTGAAACGGCGCAGGATCTGCAACTTAACGGTGTAACGCCTGCAATGGACGGCAACCTGTACCGCGCGGTCTTCACGAACGTTTGCGGCACGGTTGAATCGCAGCAGGTGGCACTGGTTGTCAACAGCAATCCGGTTATCACTGAGCAGCCGCAGGATACGGAAGTTTGCGAAGGCACGGTTGTGCTTCTGCAAGCCAACGCTATCGCCAAACCGCCGGCTACGCTGCAATGGCAAGTAAACGACGGTAACGGCTGGGTAGACATCCTCGGCGAAACCACGACCCTGCTCGACCTGGGCGCGGTGACGGCCTCCATGGACGGCTACCAGTATCGTATCGAAGCTTCCAACATCTGCGACGTTGTGTTCTCGGATGCAGCAACGCTGATCGTCAACGAAGCTCCGGTTGTTACGCTGGATCCGACAGATGAAACGATCTGCGCCGGCGAAGACATCACCTTTACGGCGATGGCTTCCGGTCAGCCGACTCCGGAAATTACCTGGGAAATCAATCGCAACGACGGCAATGGCTGGGTAGACTACGAGCAAAATGCGGACGAAACGCTTGAGCTCGAAGACGTACCGGCTGCATGGGACGGCTTCCAGTTCCGCGCCATGTTCGTCAATGTCTGCGGCGAGGATATCTCCGAGCCTGCAGTCCTGACGGTCTGGACCGAGCCGATCGTTACGATGGAACCGCAAGACATGCTGGTCTGCGAGCCGAACGACGTGACCTTTACGGCAGCCGCCAGCGGCACGCCGACGCCGACGGTTCAGTGGCAGGTGAGCGACGATCAGGGCAACAACTGGAATGACATTCCGGGCGCCACGATGACCGACTACACCTTCACTCCGACCATCGCGGACGACGGCAACTGGTACCGCGCGATCTTCACGAATGCCTGCGGTGTTGCCACGAGCGACGCTGCCGAGCTGGATTACTACCTGCTTCCGTTTATCACGCAGCAACCGACCGCACCGGCGGAAGGCATCTGCACAGGTGAAGACTGGACGTTCACGGTTGTAGCCGGCGGCACGGAGATCAGCTATCAGTGGCGTAAAGACGGTGTAGATATTCCGGGTGCTACGAGCGATTCTTACACGCTCAGCAACATCGCTGTCAGCGATGCCGGTACCTACGATGTTGTCATCACGAACGTTTGCCAGTCGATTACTTCCGACGGCGCCGTTCTGATCGTCAACACGCCGCCTGCGATTACGCAGCAGCCGGTCGGCGATGAGATCTGCGAAGGTGAAGACTACACGTTTACGGTAGTTGCCACCGGCACGGGCCTCATGTATCAATGGCAGAAATACGACACGAACAACGACATCTGGGTTGACATCAACGGCGAGACGAATTCCTCGCTGACGCTGACCAACCTGGTTGAAGGCGATGAAGGCGATTACCGAGTTAACGTCAGTGGTGTGTGTCCTCCGGACGTAGACTCCGACGTTGCTACGCTGATCGTCAACAACCCGCCGATGATCACGGAAGAGCCCTCAATTGAAGGCGAACTCTGTGAATTCGACGAGCTGGAACTGACGGTTGGTGCAACCGGAACGCAACTGGAATATCAGTGGTATCACAATGGAATGGAGATTGACGGCGCCGAAGGCGACACGTACAATGTTCCGTCCGTTACGACCGGTAATGCCGGTGTTTACCATGTGATCGTCAGCGGTCTGTGTGAGCCTGAGGTTCAGTCGACCAGCGTCACGGTTGTGGTGAACCTGCTGCCGCGCGTTGAATCGCATCCTGTCAGCCTGAACGGTACCAATGCTATCTGTCTGGATGATCCGGCTAACTTCAGCGTGGTCGCCAGCGGAACGGACATTGAGTATCAGTGGGAATACAGCGAAAACGGTGTTGTCTGGAATCCGATTGCTCAAGCGACGCAATCGAGCTTCTCGCTGGCAAATGCTCAATACAGCGACGCCGGTTTCTACCGCGTAGTTGTAACGGGTATCTGCGAACCGCCGGCCGTTTCCCAAATGGCTGAACTGGTTGTTCACCGTCCTGTTGAACTCACGATCGACGTTGAAGATCAAACGGTCTGTATCGGCGATAACCACATCTTTGTTGCCGACGGCACGGGTACTCCTGAGTCCGGCGACGAGAATGATGAGCTGACCTATCAGTGGTACAAAAACGGTGAAATGATTCCTCTGGCAAATGAGCGTCAGATCATCCTGACGAACATCGAAGAGGCTGACGCCGGCCACTACCAGGTGCTGATCACGGGTTACTGTAACTCGGTCTGGAGCTCCGTTGCGATTCTGTTCGTAACGCGTGAACCGCTGGCCGAGATCTACGAGCCGCGCGATCTGGTTGTCAATCCGGGCGAAGACATTGAGTTCGAGATTAACACGAACTGTCCTCCGGGAGCAGTCTTCCAGTGGTATCGCGGTGACGAGAAACTGGTTGACAACGGCCGTATCACGGGTGCGAACCAAAGCCGCCTGGTGATCCGCGACGTACTGCCGACGGATGCAAGCAACAACTACTACGCTACGGTTACCTGCGCTTGCGGTTCGGTCAACACCGAGTTTGCGGCTCTGACGGTCAACCCGCTGGAAATCACGATTACCGAGAATCCGGAAGACTTCGAAGTCTGCGATGGCTCGGAAATCTGTCTCCAGTTCGGCTATGACTCCTTCGGTCAGCCGGTAACGATTCAGTGGTTCGACAGCGCCAACAACCCGGTTGCCGGTGCAACGACGAACCCGTACTGCTTTGTGCCGACGGCCGACGAAACGTACTACGCTGAAGTTCGCCTGCAGAGCAACACTGATATCGTGTCGAACACGGGTAATGCACGTGTAACGCTGCTGTTTGCTCCGATTGTTGCAAACGATCCGGTCGATCAGGCGATCTGTCCTGACGGCGACGCCACGTTCACGGTTGTTGTATCCAATGAGGATGCGGGAACCACGTATCAGTGGGTCTTTGAAGGAACGGACATGGCCGGTGAAACGGCTGCAAACCTGAGTCTGACGAATGTGGACGCTGCAATGCTCGGTATGTACTGGGCGGTTGTGACGAACACTTGCGGTACGACGACGACGGCGCAGGCGGAACTGAGCTTCCTGCCTGAGACGGTTATCACGACGCAGCCGCAGGATCAGGGTTACGACTACAACGCCAAGATGACGACGCCGTTTACGGTGGTTGCCGAAGGCGCCGGAACCTGCTCCTATCAGTGGCAATTCCGTGCCGACGAAAACCAGGCGTGGGCGGATCTTGCTGGCGCTGTCAGTGACTCGTTCAACAACTTCGGAGAGAGCCTTGATCTGGACAACGCCGGTGAATACCGTGTGATTGTGACCTGCGATTGCGGTTCCGCTACTTCGGAAATTGCAACTCTCGACGTCGGACCTACGGCTGTTGAAGATGCACAACCGGGTATGCCGTTCAGCCTGTCGCAGAACGCTCCGAACCCGTTCGACAACATGACGCAGATCGGTTATACGCTGCACAAGTCGATGGAAGTCGAACTGATTATCACGGACGTGATGGGTCAGGTTGTTGCAACGATCGACTCTGGTTTCAAAGCTGCCGGCCACTACGAAGTGTCGCTGAATGCTGAGAAACTGATCCTGCCGAGCGGTACGTACAGCTACACGCTGAAAGGCGACGGTCAAGCTCTCACGAAGCAGCTGATCATCGTCAAGTAATCGACATCCGACTGAGTCTTTCGGGACTCATGTAATACAAAAGCCGGAGTGCACTCGCACTCCGGCTTTTTTTGTTTTGGGCCATTCGGTTCAAAGGAATGTCAGAGAGTCCAATGATGCCATACGGTGGGAACAGACCGGAAAAGGCGATGTCGTCTGCGGCAATCTTGCGACGATAGATCTACGTTCAACCGGGAAATTAGCCCGCTTAGCCATGAAGCTGGCTACGGTCAGTAATAAAGTTCGAGTGAGTATTGCAATCCGTGTTAAACTGTTTTCCTGAGCGCATAGAACACGTGCGTGCGTTCATATCGACCGAGGCGCGGGGTGGCGCCGGCTTGCAGATAGCCCGGAAAATCCGGGTAGGGGCCGGTGTACATGGTGGAGGTCGGACTGCTGCGAGGTGGCGGCGGGGGCGGGCCCTTTGATCACGGATACTTGTGTCTTCAGTCTACCAAACCCGTTTCAAACTCAACAACTCGAGTACTCCCCGCCGCTCAAAATAATCGCGAAGGAATGCTTTCAAGACCCACCGAGACGCACTGTACGGCTCGTCAAATCCAGACTCATTTCCTAAGGATTCGAGCCGCGAGTAAAAGAGCCGTGAGTAAATGATCAAGGAGTATGGGTGCCGTGAGGATTTGTGGAGCGAGTATTCGAGAATCGAGTAAATGAGCCGCGAGAATTCGTTAAGCCAAGATTCGAGCCGTGAGTAAAAGAGCCTTGAGTAAAAGAGCCTTGAGTAAAAGAGCCTTGAGTAAAAGAGCCTTGAGTAAATGAGCCTTGAGTAAACGAGCCTTGAGTAAATGAGCCGCGAGTAAAAGAGCCGGGAGTAAGTGAGCCGCGAGAATTCGTTAAGCCAAGATTCGAGCCGTGGGTAAATGATCAGAGAGTAAATGAGTCGCGAGAATTCATTAAGCCAAGATTCGAGCAGGGAGTATATGACCAGCGAGGAAATGAGAATCGAAGCCTCGAACAGCCAGGATTTGTGAACTCAAGACTCGGATTCTCGGGGTGCAGGAACTCCCGCTCCGCTCGTAATTCCACCGCCGGCCGACAACAAAAAGCTTCTCATTCAATCGCTGCAAACTGTTCTCCCGTTGGTGAACAAAAAGAAAAAGCCGGAGACAAGGCTCCGGCTCTGAGTGAAAATCCTGTGTGCACTTCTGTCTGTTCAGGTGGCCCAGCGGCAGATGTACATGTCCGAGTTGCGGATCATCAGGTCGTTGTGCGGAGAGATGCGTACCGTGCAGCCCTGTGTGCCGCTCGTCTCGCAAAGGTACTCGCCGCGGTAAGTGTGGATCGAGTTTTCCTCGCCGATGTGCTGCAGCGGGACCGCCTTGCCTTCAATGAAGTCGCCTACGGAGTCGATGGGGCCGTAGAAGGCTTCCACCGACACATCCGACGCCTTGAGCGGGCCCAGATGCACCTGCATCTGGACGCGGATGGATTTGCCCACATAGGCGTTGTCCGTATAATCGACCTTGACCTGCCCGATCTCGACCGAGTGCCAGGACGCGCGTACGTGGCCTTTCCAATTCGTGAGGTCGACGGCGCAGCGACAGTTGTCGTCAACGAGTTTGCCGACGGCGCGCATCGCCGGGACGTAATACTGGTCACAGTAGTCGCTGACCATGCGGGAGGTCGAGAAAGTCGGCCCGACGGTGCGGATCGACTCTTTCATGCGCGCCACCCAGCGTTCCGGCACCTTCGTGCGCGAACGGCGGTAAAATGTCGGCAGGATTTCCTGCTCCAGCAGAGTAAAGAGGGCCTCGCGTTCGATGGCGTCCTGCTCCTCCACGGTGGAGTAAACCTCGCCGCTGCCGATGGCGTAGCCGTTGCGTCGGTTGTAGGCCTCATCCCACCAGCCGTCGAGCGTGCTGACGTGCAGACAACCATTCATGGCCGCCTTCATGCCGCTGGTGCCGCTGGCCTCCAAAGGACGGCGCGGCGTGTTCAGCCAGATGTCGCAGCCCTTGACCATGTAACGCGCCACGGCCATGTCGTAGTCCTCCAGGAAGACAATCGAGCGCTCCAGCCCGAATTGTTTGATCTTCTCGGAAATCTCCTTGATCATCTCCTTGCCGGGGATGTCGTGCGGGTGCGCCTTGCCGGCCATGATCAGCTGCAGCGGACCGTCAGCTTTGTTGATCAGTTTTACGAGGCGTTCCATGTCGCCAAACAGGAGAGTGCCGCGTTTGTACGTGGCAAAGCGGCGCGCAAAACCGATGGTCAGGATGTCCGGGTTGAGGTACTCGTTGACTTTTTCGATCTGTTCCGGCGTGGCAAAGCGGCGCATTTTGCTGCGCAGATGCCGGCGCGCGGAAATAACCAGGCGCTCGCGACGGCGTTCGTGGGCGCGCCACAGTTCTTCGTCCGGAATCTGGTCCACGGCGTTCCAGATCGTCTGGTCGGCCGTATTGGTGCGCCACTCCGGCGTCAGGTAGCGGTCGTACAGCTCGCCCATGTCGCGCGAAATCCAGGTGAGCGAATGCACGCCGTTGGAAACGGCGCCGATCGGCACTTCGCTGACGGGGAAGTCGCTCCAGATCTGCCGCCACATTTTCTGGGCGGTTTTGCCGTGCAGCTGGCTCACGCCGTTGTGAAATCCGGCCAGTCGCAGACCTAGAACGGTCATGCTGAACGCTTCGCCCGTGTTTTCGGGTTCCTGGCGGCCCAGACCAAAAAACTCCTCGCGGCTCAGCCCCAGGTCGCGGAACATATCGCCGAAGTAGCGCTCAATAAGTTCCAGCGAAAAGACCTCGTTGCCGGCCGGAACGGGCGTGTGCGTAGTGAACACGTTGCCGCTGCGTGCAATTTCCATCGCCGCGTAGAAGTCCAGTCCCTGATCGTCCATCAGGAAACGGATGCGCTGCAGAGCGGAAAAAGCTGCATGTCCTTCGTTCAGGTGGCAAACCGTCGGCGTCAGGTTCATGGCGCGCAGCGCTTTGACCCCGCCGACTCCGAGCATGATTTCCTGCTGAATGCGGGTCTCAACGTCGCCGCCGTACAGCTGATCCGTGATTCCGCGGTAGACCGGGTTGTCGTTTTCGGCGATATTTGAGTCGAGCAGGTACAATTTGATGCGCCCGATTTCCAGCTTCCAGATCTGGGCAAACGCCTTGCCTTCGGGCAGGTCGACATCGATGATGATCGGCACGCCGTCCTCGTCAAGCACGTGCACCAGCGGCATCGACATAAAGTCGTTGTCCAGATAGGATTCATTCTGCCAGCCGTTCTGCGCCAGATACTGATGGAAATAGCCCTGCTGGTACAGCAGACCGACGCCGACGAGCGGCAGGCCCAGGTCACTGGCTGATTTCAGGTGGTCGCCTGCAAGCACGCCCAGACCGCCCGAGTAATTCGGGAAACTCTCGTGGATGCCGAACTCGGCGCAGAAATAGACAATGGTCGCTTCGCCGGGATATTCGGCGGCGTCGTACCAGCTGCGGCGCGTCATGTAGTCCTGGAAACGGCGGTAAACGCCCTCCATAAAGTTGACGTAGTCGCTGTCGGTCGACAGCGTTGCCAGGCGTTGCTGCGAAACGCGATTGAGCAGCTGGACGGGATTGTGCGCCACCCGTTCCCACAGGCCGCGATCGATGCGAGAGAACATCTCACGACCATCGGCATCCCAGGTCCACCAGTAGTTGTATGCCAGTTCCTTTAAGTGTTGTAAACGATCAGGTAAAACAGGTGACACAGCGAACGTTTTAATCGGTCGCATTCGGCTCCTCCGCAGTTCCGCAAAGCTGGATTTCTCGACAAAGATTCAAAATTAGGGCCTTTCTTTGTAGATTGAAACAACTAATTCGAGCGAGCGCCCGTGCGCATGCATCTCGCGCCACATCTGCATTGATCGGTTTTTCATGTTTATCTCATTTCCCGCCTGCCGTAGCGCCTCTTTCGGTTTCACCGGAGGCTCACGGCTTCAATACCTTTTTTGTTTGTCGATGTGTGTGATTTTGCTCAGTTCCTGTGCCGCGCCGGAAGAACACGCGGGCGGAACGGAACTGCCGGGCGGCAAACGCGCGGGCGGCGAGTATCGACTCAACATGCTGCGCGGCAACCCCAACGCGCTTGATCCCGTGCGCATAAACAGCAAACTTTCAGATGATGTGGCGCTGCAGATTTACGACCGGCTGATAACGCTGGACTCGGCACTCAACGTACAACCAGAGCTGGCGCGCAGCTGGGAAATCTCGCCCGACGGACTGCAGTACACCTTTCACTTGCGGACGGATGTGCAGTTCCAGGACAACGCCTGTTTTCCCGACGGCAAAGGACGCCGTATGACGGCCGAAGACGTGCGTTACTCCCTGACGCGCTGCTGTGACCCGCAGACCAAGTCGGTGCAGTTCTGGGCGTTCCGCGGCAAAGTCGCCGGCGCAATCGAATACTACGAGGCGCGCGGGAAAGGGAATGCCGAACCGGCAGACGTCAGCGGCCTGCGCGCGCCGGACGATTCGACCTTTGTCATCGAGCTCAATGCGCCCTACGCGCCATTTTTATACTACCTGATCAACTCGCTCGGCTGCGTCGTACCGCACGAAGCTGTTGAGCACTATGGCGAAGACTTTTTCCGCAATCCTGTCGGCACCGGTCCCTTTGTGATGAAACACTGGAAGCCGGACCAGGAAATCAGGCTGGAGCGCAATCCGAACTACTGGCAGCGCGACGAACACGGAAACCGGCTGCCGCTGCTGGACGTCGTTACGATGACCTTTGTTCCCGATGATCGCGTGCAGTTTGCCGAGTTTACGGCCGGCCGCCTGGAAGAAAACTTTACGATACCGACCGAGTTCTATCCGCAGGTCGTTGTGTCGCCTGCCGCCGGAGATAAAGCATCCCGCAACCTGACGCCAGAATACGCGCAGTTTGTTTTACAGGCCAAACCGGCGATGCTTTCGTGGTTCTTTGACTTTCTCTGCACGGAAGCCCCCTTTGACAACGTAAACGTTCGCAAGGCATTTGCGGCGGCGATCGATCGCGAAAAGCTGGTTAAACACGTGCTGCGCGGCGCGCCCTGGGGGCCGGCGCAACACGGCATTACTCCGCCGGTGTTTCCCGGCTATCCCGTCGATTCCATCCGCGGTTTTACTGCCGACGCCGAAGCGGCGCGCGCCTGGCTGGCTGAAGCCGGCTATCCCGACGGCGCGGGATTTCCGCCCGTGACGATGACAATCTACGAGGAGCCGCGCCTGGTGCAGGTTGCCGAAGCGGTGCAGAGCATGTTGCATTCGACCCTGAACATTCAGGTGGAAATCCGCAAACTGCAGTTTTCGCGCATGCTTGAGGAAGCCGACTACGGCCGTCTGGCGTTCTGGGGTACGCGCTGGTATGGCGACTACCCCGACGTTGAAAATTACCTGAATCTGTTTGACGGTCGGCTTGTGCCCGCCGACCCCGAGCAGCCCAGTTATCCCAACAGCACGCGCTGGCAGAACGACCACTTCAACAAGTTGATGGACAGCGCGGTAGCTGTCACGGACCTGGCGCAGCGCAACCTGATTTACCGCGCCGCCGAGCAGCACATGATCAATGAAGCGCCGTCTGTCATGCTTTTTTACGAAATGCACTACCGGCTGCTGCAGCCCTGGGTACGCGACAATCCGCTCGACCCGATGAACCGGATCATTCTCAAATCCGTCTGGCTGGACAACAGCGCAGGTTGAGTTAAAAACATGGACATACAACCACTATTCACCGCAGATCAGCAATCGTCGGAGCCCGACCACGAATTCGTCATGACGACGATATTAAACGGCATCGACGATCCCTACGGCGCACTGCGAACGGCCATGAGTATTTTGATGCGCGGTCTGCCGGTTATCTTTCCGACGGAGACGGTGTACGGTATCGGCGCGCATGCGTTTAACCCGCAGGCCGTGCGCCGGGTGTTCGATGCCAAGAGCCGGCCGCTCAACAATCCGATGACTATCCATCTGGCGCATCCCAACGACGTCGTGGCGTATGCACGCGATATTCCGCCACTGTACTACACGCTGGCGCGGGCTTTTATGCCCGGACCGTTAACAAGTATTATCCGGCGCTCGCAATACGTGCCGGACATAGTGACAGCCGGCGGCAGCAGCGTCGGCATTCGCGTGCCGGATCACGATTTTGCGTTGGCGTTGCTGGAGCGCTGCGGGGGACTGGTTGGCAGTTCGGCGAACGTTGCCGGCAAACCTGCGCCTTCCAGTGCGGCCGAAGCTCTCGACCAACTGGGCGGCCGTGTGCCGGCCCTGGTCGACTGTGGACCTGCACGGCACGGACTGGCGTCGACAATTGTCGATCTCACCTCGGAGCCTCCGCGCATACTGCGCGAAGGCGTAATTACCCGTGAAATGCTCGAAGACGTCGGCGACTGTGAGTTCAGAGTCTGAAGTCTGTTTGATGCGATCAATTCAGAAGTCTGTAAAGGGACCTTGTGTTTCACTCCGGGCAGACTTCCTGGTGAAATCAAGATGAGTGAGCCTTCAGTCTGTGTTGTCCTTCACCAGGGCAGGAGAGCGTGCCGGCATTCGACGTAATTGGGTGAAAAGCAGTTAGTTGTGTGGGAGTCATTGCGTGATCAGGCAAGGAGCGCTGCTACTTGATTACAGATGAGTCTTAAACCGCCGGGCTCCAGGTCAGTCAGAAGTCGCTGCATCACAAGCCGGACAGGCGTCGCAGGGGCGGAACGTTTCACACCGCATCCAGATTTCGAATCATTGTAGTGGCGGAGAAATTTCTTCAGTCGTCAAGGCTCGGTTTTCCTCTGCCTCGACTGTCGTGCAGTGTGCCGATCGTGTCGGTTTTGGTGATTGGCGAATCGATCGACTGCAAAACATACCCCGAGCTCCTTGCTCGAAGACCGGGCGATAAAATCACCTAAAACCGCCGCGGCCCCTAACCCCACACCCAATGACCAACAAAAAAAGCACACGAACAGCCTGAGGGCCGAACAGAGTGAAGGCGCTCAAAGCGAGGCATGCAGTCTCCGCGCCGACCAGTCAGCCGGCGTGCGTGCAGATTCAGTTGGGGAAGCTCTCTGAAGGGAGGGAGGGGAATCTAGAGCTCGGTCTCTACCTCGTCCAGCAGGGCCTGCAGCTCCGACAGCGTGTGGCCGTCGTTATCGTGGCGCGCCAGGCGAATGCCCTCTTCGAGCACGGTCTGCGCCTTGGAGTATTGGCCCATATTGCTGTAGGTTTCGCCGAGTTGATAGTACGTTGGCAGGTAGGCGGTGAAGTTCTGGCGGAGGCCTTCGAGCCATTTGACGGCTTCATCGAGATCGCCGGTGGCCTTGTATTCGAGCGCGATGCCGTAGCGCACGAACGTGTCGTTTTTATCCTGATTGTAGAATTCAAGCAATTTGCCGAGTCGATCACTCATATTCGCATCCTGGAAGGATCGGTTGGAAGATAGTAAACACATAGTCGGGCGTCCGCCGCAGGGCCGCTCGATGTGTGTGTGTGATCACCCGGTGGGGAGGATAAAATGGTTCCACGAAGAAAACTGTAAGCCGAATTCTGTCTGTTTCCGTTTGACCGGAAAGAGGCAGCCATTTATCTGGGAGCGATGTCTCCACCGCCCTCCTGCAGTCTACCCGACGCCGCAACCGCCGCGCGAACGCGACGGACACCCGGACGAACAACCCGGGGGCCGGGGCCGGCGGCGCCCTATTTGACCTTGCTCCGCATGGGGTTTACCCTGCCTTTGATGTTGCCACCAAAGCGGTGAGCTCTTACCTCGCCTTTTCACCCTTACCTCCGCCGGAGCGGAGGCGGTATATTTTCTGTGGCACTTTCCATCGGCTTTGCCTGGGCATCGCCGTCCGGCCGTTAGCCGGCATGCTGTTCTATGGAGTTCGGACTTTCCTCGCAGCGCCGAAGCGCTCCGCAGCTGCCCGTTCTCCCCGTGGAACTCAAATTGTCAATGTTCAAAGGTGGGCGCCGCTCTGTGTGTGTCACGACGCCCGCCGACCATCATGCGTGTTGCGATCAGGACACCGTCATTTCCGCGGGGATTTCCATTTCCTCGGGATACATCAGGCGTCCGCAGTTTTCGCAGATTTCCAGTTTGCGGTACTTGCGCATTTCGACAATGCGCTGGGGCGGCACGAAATTGTAGCAGCCGGAGCAGCTACCTTTGTGGATCCTGACCACGGGATTGTAGTGGTAGGAGCGGATGCGTTCGTACATCTCGCGATGTTCGCCCGTCAGTTGTTCCAGCAGTTCGTCGCGCTGTTTGAGCAGAGCGGCCATTTCTTCGTTCTGATCGCTGGAAAGCGCTTTGAGTTCGCGTTCTTTGGCGGCCAGACGTTCCTTGGCTTCCAGAAATTCAGCTTCCTGGCTGTCCCTGGTGCGCTTCAGGTTTTCCTCGGTCAGGTTGGACGAGCCCAGCTCTTCCTCGATGCGGCGACGTTCGCGCTGCAGGTTCTCGATTTCTTTCGTGATTGCGTCGAATTCCTTGTTGTTCCGCGCCTGGAACTGCTGTTCTGCCAGCTTTTTAACGCGCTCTTCCATGTCTTTGGTGGAGATGCGCGCGTCGGTGCGGAACTGAACAAGGTCCTTGATCTTCTGCTCGGTTTCCTCCATGCGGCCCACAACCGCGGCGAGCTCTTCTTCCATCTGCTCCACCTCAAAGGGCAGATCGCCCAGCTCCTCGCGGAGATCGTGGAGTTCGATATCGATGGCGCTCAACGCAGCGAGCCGTTGCAACTCTTCACGGACCTTCATATCTGCTTCCTGCTCAATATATTCTGAGATTTGACGCTAGTTTCACCATCAAGCTTGTTTGCCATTGCCGGAGCGGTAATAACAAACCGGATTTGTATTGACCGCCGAAACGGTCACCTTCAGGCCGTTTTTGCCGTCCGCCAGAGGGCGGAGCAGCGATGCCAGACCTTCGGCATTGAACTGTTCCATCTCGTAATGACCGGGGTCCACCAGCATCAGACGTCCGTCCGCACGATGAAAATCGTGGTACTTGACGTCGGCTGTAATGAAGGCGTCCACGCCGGCTCGTGCTGCGTCCGTGAAAAACGACATGCCGCTGCCGCCCAGAATCGCCACTCGCCGGATCATTTCCGGTCCCTGCGAATATCGCAGGGGATTGCCGCAGACGGCCTCGACGCGTTCGAGCAAGCCGGCGGCGCTGAGCGCTTGCGGAGGACGCGCCAGAACGCCCATCCCGCGCGTTGCATCCGTTTGGTCCGGACGTAAAAACCCGTCAATTGACATATTCAATTTACGGGCCAGAATTGTGCTTGTACCCTCCGGGTACGCGTCAAAATTTGTGTGCGCCACCACCAGGGCAATACCGGCGCGAATGAGCTTCGTGCATAGACGCCCAACCCTGCCGTCCTCGTTTATTTCCGTCAGCGGCATAAAGACGAGCGGGTGAAACGCCAGGATGCAATCAGCACCGACTCTCATCGCCTCGTCCACCACGGCGTCCGTCACCTCCATGCACGTAAGCACGGACTGCACCTCTGTGCGTGCGCTTTGCACCTGAAGACCGATGCGGTCGCCGTCCATGGCCGAAGTCGGCGGCAGCGTTGCGTTTATGTGCGCAATCAGATCTGTCAGTAGCATAGTACCGTGGAAACGGGTTTATCCCGGATTGTCGGCGGAGCGCTGCTGCGCTCGAGTTCAAGCTGAATGTATTTGTCGCGTCGCCGCCCGACGGACCAGCAGACAGAAAGACACCGCCCCTGATTTGCCTGTAACTGCCTTTGCTGCTGCAATTGCTTCAACGAGGGTAGGGCAATCGTGAACCGACAAAATTAAGAAACTTTGGACTGACGTGCAACGAAGCAGAATGCAATGAAAACAGAGGCCTATTATTCTTCTTGGAGCGGCCGGGCCTTTTTTGTATCTTTGTGCCCTTCAGAATTTCATGGTGGGCGTAGCTCAGTTGGTAGAGCTCCAGATTGTGGTTCTGGCTGTCGCGGGTTCAAGTCCCGTCGCCCACCCCATGAATCGACAGCGAAGCGTTTCGGCGATTCGCTGTTGTTGTTTTAAAGCCTGCCGTTTTACCACTGCCTGAAACAGCCTTTTGCAACAGCCCTTTAAAGCCCTTCTTGTTAGTCCTGCAGATTGAAACTCCGCGCCCTCCAGCGCCGACCAGACGCAGGTGAGAATCATACCGGTCCTCGTTCCCTGCGCGCCGTCTGTTTAAAACAACACAGCCGGAGAGTTCCCCGGCTGTGTTTAAGTCATTGTTCCCATGCAGTGCGGATCAACGCTTTTTGGGTTTGCGTTTGCGCTTGCGTTTGTTCGGGTTTTCGAACTGTTTGTCCAGATTCTGGCCGGGGATCGGGCGTCCCTGCGCGGCGGCCATCGCCTGCGCGTCGTCCATTTTCTGCTGCAGCCAGCTCTTTTTCTTCGGCGCGGCGCGCAGTTCTTCCAGCGTCGGGCGCTTGGGCGAATAGTTCGTGATATACGTCTGCTGCGCGATGCTCAACAGGTTAAACACGAAGTAGTACAGGTTCAGACCGGCCGGGAAGTTGGAGAACAGGATCGTCAGCATCAGCGGCATGATGTACACAATGCCTTTCTGGCGCGGATCCGTGATCGTCATTTTCTGCTGGATAAACATCGTGATGCCCATCGCCAGCGCCAGACCGGAGATGTGATCCAGTCCCAAGAAGGGAAGTTTAAAGCCCAGATCCACGAGTACGTCCGGACGCGAAAGATCGTGAATCCAGCCGATAAACGGCGCCTGACGCAGGTCCAGCGCCGACTGGAACAACATGTAAAGCGCATAGAGAATCGGCATCTGCAGCAGCATCGGCAGACAGCCGGGCATCATGCTGATACCGTGTTCGTTAAAGATGCGCATCTGCTCGCGCTGCTGCGCCTGCATGTCGTCTTTGTGCTTCTCGCGCATTTCGGCCAGTTGCGGCGCCACAAGCTTTTGTTTGGCGGCGTTGCGCAGCTGCGGCATCGAAAGCGGGGAGAGAATCAGCTTCAGCAGCAGTGACATCACCAGAATGGCCACACCGTAGTTCGGAATGAACTTGTGGACCATCTTGAAAAAGGGCATGATAATGTATTCGCCGATGACCCCGATCGGTCCCCAGCCAAAGTCCACCGTGCGCTCCATGCCGAACTGATGCACGCGGTCGTAGTCCAGCGGTCCGACGTAGAGTTCAAAGTTGTACTCCGCTGTCGCCTGGCGATACGGCATGCGGTAGCTCATCGCATAACTTTCCACCAGGCCGGCGCGCTCCACGTTGCGCTTGGAGCCCTGCAGATAGACCGTGGCGTCTTCGCTCACCGTTCCGCGCGTTTTCATCGCCGCGGTGAAATACTTGATTTTGATAGCGGAGTAGTCGATCGTGCCGCTGGATTTCTCTTTGACGACGTCTTCCTCTTCGTCGGCGCTCGCCGCGTCCAGTTCGATTTCCTCACCGCCGCTGACCACGAATGCGCGCGCAAAGCTGGACTCGTCGACCGTGTTCTGCTCCTGGTAGCGCAGCCCTTTTTCCCAACTGACGTTGACCGTGCGGTTGAAAATCAGGTCCGACATGTCTTCCACGCGTACGTCGGCGTCGACTTTATATGTGCCGTAACGGAAGACGAAGTCTTTGACGATGCGTCCGCCGGTCGAGAGCGGCAGGACGGCCGTCAACATGAGTGAGTCGCCTTCCTGCAGCACAATGTGGTCGCCGTTGCCGTTGTGCTCGATGTCGAAGTAGAGATTGCGCGTATCGACGTTGCGCGCCTGGCGCGTCGAGAAAGAAACCCCGAATACACCGGGATTTTCATCGTAGGGGATCAACTGGACTTCGTGTTCGCGGTCCCAGTTGAGATAGTTCTTGAGCGTCCATTCCTTGAAAACGGCCCCGCGAGAATTCAGTTCAATGCGGTAGAGGTCGTTTTCAATCGTGATGATGCGGTAGGGGCCGTTGGCGCGTTCCTGCAGAACCGAGTCGTAGAACTGCACAGGATCTTCGCGGCGGCTCAGCGATCCGTCGATCGGTGACTCTGCGTCGACCACGATTTCTTCATCGACACCGGGCAGTGGGTCGAAGCTCGTGTTGTCGTCCGCGGAGGTCTGCGGAGAGGTCGCATTTTCAGTTGTTGTGTCGGCGGGTTTCGGGGTTTGTTGGGAGGAGTTGTAGATCATCCATCCCATCAGCAGGGCGATAATCAGGACAAATCCGATAACTGGACTTTTATCCATGAAGCTCGATCGAGTTTGGTTTCCGATAAATGGATCAAAGCGCCTGCGGCGCGGGACGGCATGCGTCCCGGATTCTTAACGCGACTCTTCGTCGGAATCATGTGCCGACCCGTTTGTGCGCGTCGCGGTTGACTTCGAAGAAGACTTTGCGGCCGGCGGCACCGGATCGTGTCCGCCGGGATGAAAAGGGTGGCAGCGCCCGATGCGTTTGATGCCGAGCCAGGCGCCGCGAATCATTCCATGCTCACGGATAGCCTCAATGGCGTATTGTGAACAGGTTGGATAAAAACGACAGGAATTGGGGAGGAGCGGCGAAATAAACCGCTGGTAAGCCTTGAGGAGAATAATCGCCACATGTTTCATCGCAGCCCCATCGCATCGGCGGACTCAGTCGGAAGCGTTCCCACCGTCGTCCCTGCCTGCTTCAGTCGGCCCGTCCGCGGCCTGCACCGGCGGCGTGTGCCTGTGCTGCGGTTCAGCGTTGCGCCGACGCATGGCGAGCCGGTAATTTCCGGCTGCTTTGCGCAGCGCCGCTTCGATAGTGCGTTCCACCTCGTCCTGTCGCAGCAATCGCGGATGCGACGGGATGGCGGTCCACACGAGCACCAGCTCCTGCACCGGCCAGTCGGACCAAAATTGCGGACCCAGGTGCGGCGAACGGCACAGGTTCCGCATGCTTTCGCGCATCAGACGTTTGATGCGATTGCGCATTACCGCCGGGCGCGTGCGTTTTTTACACGTCACGCCCAGCTTCAGGATGCGCCCGTCCGGCATGTCCTTCCGTTCGTCTTCCGGAATGAGACGAACAAAAGCCACGATACCGCGATGGAAAACCTTGTGGCCCTGCCTGATTATCTTGTCAAAACTGCCGTAGCCTTTCAGCGGCCTGACTTCCATGAGCATCGCACCCGGACGCGGCGTCGCCGTTTTTACGAAAAAATCCCACATCCAAGACTCAAGAGCTTAAATGCGGGAATTTTAATTTTCTGTCGGGCGGCCCGAAGTCGTTTACCAGGTCGGTTCGCTGCTGACGGTCAGTTTGCGGCGTCCGCGACGACGGCGGGCATTGATAATCTTGCGGCCGTTTTTCGTTGCCATGCGGGCACGAAAACCGTGTTTGTTGCGGCGTTTACGCCGGCTGGGTTGATACGTTCTTTTCATAGCGCTTTCACACCTGTATAATGTCGTTCAGTATTGTTCTGAATCTCGTCTGCGGCTGTCGCGCATCAGGGGAGGCCACTCCCCCAAAAACAATAGAACCGCAAAGTTACGGAAAATCTTTCTTATCCCAAGCAATTTATTCGGAAGATGTACAAATCCGATTCGGCGCGGCGCGTTCGATTCTCATCGCTCCTCCGGGCACCCACTTTTCGCGCATTTCTGGTTAATAATCTCCAAAGTACCCCTGTTGCGTGCAGAATAAGCCAAAAACGCCGCCTTTTACTTGGAAGGGGGGACGGAATAATGCCCTCTTTCTGTTTGGCACGCTTGTTGTAGAAAGCTCCGGTGTTGTGTGACAATGCACGGAGAACCGAACATGGCAATGACAGATCATCTCTTCAAGGCCCGCGTTCCGCTGATGAACGCCGCTCTGGATGCGTATTCCCTGCGTCAGCAGGTGATCGCTAAAAACATTGCCAATGCTACATCCCCGAACTATCGCCCCGAGCGGGTGGTGTTTGAGGAGGAGTTCGCCAAAGCCAATGGAATCGTCGCACGCGGAACGCAGAGCGATGGGCGCCACGTGCCGATTGGTCCTCCGCGCGACGGCGACATTCACGGTGTGCGCGAAGACGCACCCGTACCGCGCGCCGAAGTACTGTTCTCCGGCGAGTCGCACGTCAACATCGACCGCGAAATGGCGGAACTGGCCCAGAATCAGATCCGACACAGGATGTCGTCGCGATTGCTCTCGCGTTACTTCAAAGGACTGCAGGGCGCAATCAAGGGAACCAACCAGTAAAGTCGTTTCAGTGCGGTTTGACCGCCGTATGCAAATCAGGTGTCAACCAGAAGTCCAGGCTAAACGGGGAGCGAATCAATGGCGGAGAGTCTGTTTACAACGTTCAGAGTCAGTGGAGAAGGTCTTGCCGTGCAGCGCAAACGCCTCTCGGCCGTGGCCAAGAACATCGCCAACGCCAATACAACCAAAACCGAGGACGGCGGCCCCTACCGGCGCGAAGTTGTTGTAGTGCGCGCTGAAAAAGCGACGCCGTTCCAACGCCAGCTGGACGCACAGATCGGCCTGGCCGGTTCGCATGATCGCCATGCCGATTCCTTTCGCGACGGGCGCATCGACGAAGACGGTCCCGCGCTGCGCTCGCGCACGGCGACGGACAACGCGCCGCCGCGCCTGGTCTACGATCCCGGTCATCCCGACGCCAATGAAAAGGGCTACGTTGAACTGCCCAATGTCAATGTCGTGACCGAAATGGTTGAAATGATTTCCGCACAGCGCGCCTTTGAAGCCAACACGGCGGTCATTTCCGCCGGCAAGAACATTGCGCGCGACAGTCTGGATATCTAAAACAAGGCGCGCCGCTACGCGGTCCGCTTAAGAAAATTGTCAGGTCTTGGGGTGGAGGCGCGGTTGTTTAACTACCGCGCAAGAGCGAATAACGCGGGGGCACTGTTCCGCCGCCTGCGTCCAGGGTACAATCGAGCACAAGGTGGGTGTGAATGCGAGTTTCCGGACTGAATGCCTACGTCCAATCCTCCGTGATTGGCCCCTCAGCGATTCGAACGGCCCGGCCGCCGGCCGGAGTTGAAAGCCCGGTAGCTACCGCATCGCAGCGCGGCGTGTCGCGCGGCGTTACGCCGCAGTCGGTTCTTTCTCCAAACGAGCAGCGCTTTTTTGCGCAGTTGTTCCCGGACATTGCGGACCGCTTCAGCGGCGCGGCGCTGGACAACTCAACGGCCTTTGACCGCCGCGGTCGCGCCGAAGCGCCGCGCGCCATTCCCGGCGGACTGTTCGACGCGCGCATCTGATGACGCGCTGTCCCAAAGTCAAAAAGGCTGCAGATTTTACGGCACGGGATTTGCAGTTCAACAGTTAACAAAAAAATCAGGCAAAAGCAGGGTCGGGTTTAACAGAAGCCCATCAGAAAATGTCACGCAATCCTCTTCATCTTCTTTATGCTGTACCATGTACCGAAAAAACTCCTCCCGGGACGCCGGGGGGAGCTTTTTCACCGAAGAGATTGAACGTGTAAGTATGCGCCCGCCCGTACAGCCAAAAGTTAACAGACCGGAGTCGATATGAAAGTTGGAGAAATAGCCCCGCGGGAAATGTACCTGCCCGTTGTGCAGCAGCGCGCCGAGCGCATCGACGAAAAAATTGCCGGCAATGAAAAAGTCAGCTTCGGGGAGACCCTGTCGGAATTTGTCGGCAATGTTAACGACCTGCAGAAAGTGTCGGGCGAGCGGACGGAACAGTTTATCAAAGGCGAGCCGGTCGACATCCACGATGTGATGATCGCGGCCGAAGAAGCCAAGACGAGTTTTGCCTTGTTGATGGAACTGCGCAATAAAGCGCTGGATATGTACCGCGAAGTCATTCGCATCCAGGTGTGACGCCATTGGCGCACAAACAATCCGCAAAGCCTGAATCTCGAAAATTTGTTTAACAGCCGGACAGACACAATCCGATGGCAGACGACATTGTTAAGTCAGGTGCGGGACAGCAATTCCGCTCGTTTTTTCAGCGGCTGACGACGGGGCAGAAACTCATGATCGGCGGCGTGGCCGCCGTCACCTTGGTGGGCCTCGTGTTGATGTTCTCCGCTGTCGGCAGCAAGCCGATGTCTGTGCTGTATTCAGACCTGGCCGCCCAGGACGCCGCTGCGATCGTCGATCGGCTCAAAGAAGGCCAGATCGAATACGAACTGGAGCAGAATGGTACGGCCATCCTCGTGCCGGAAGAAGTCCTCCACCAGACGCGCCTGCAACTGGCCGGCGAAGGACTGCCCAAGACCAGCGTCGTCGGTTATGAGATCTTCGACGAAACCAACCTCGGCATGTCCGATTTCGTGCAGAAGTTAAACTACAAACGCGCCCTGGAGGGCGAGCTTGCGCGTACGATCATGACGCTGGAAGAAGTGTCGCGTGCGCGCATTCACATTGTTATTCCCGAGCGCGCCCTTTTCGAGCGCGACCAGCAACAGCCGACGGCCTCGGTTGTTTTACACGTTGACAACGGACGCAGCGTCAGCCGCATGAACGTGGAAGGCATCCAGAATATGGTTGCCAGCAGCGTTGAGGGCATGGACCCCGTCAATGTTAAAGTCATGGACCAGAAAGCGCGTCTGCTTTCACCCGAAGCGCGCGACAACAATTCTCTCGCCGGCCTGAGTTCAACCCAATACGAGCAAAAACAAAAAGTCGACAGTTATCTGGCGGCCAAAGTGCAGAGCCTGTTAAATCAGGTGCTGGGAGTCGACCGCACGGTGGTGCGCGTGGATGCCGAGCTTGATTTTACGCAGGTGGAGCGCACCGTGGAGGACTACGATCCCGACCGCCAGGTGGTGCGCAGCGAACAGGTGATTTCCGAATTCAGCAATACGCAGGATTCGCTCAACTATCCGGAAGTTAACTCCGAGGCGCAGCGCGGCAATACCATTACCAACTACGAAATCAGCAAGTCGGTCGAGCGCATCGTCGGCGGCGTCGGTGAAATTGAACGTTTAACCGTTGCGGTGCTGGTGGACGGCACCTACGAAAAAGTTGAGAACGCCGACGGCGTGCAGGAGCTGCAGTATTCGCCGCGCTCGGAAGGCGAGCTGGACCAGCTGCGTGAAATCGTGCGCAGCGCCGTCGGGTACGACCCGGCGCGCAACGACCAGGTTTCACTTGTAAATATCTCCTTTAATAGCGAGCTTCCGGAGATCGATCCGGTTACCGGTCCGACGGGTATCAAACTTGTCGACCAGTGGTACCGCGAAATCACGATATTTATCGTGATGGTACTGGCGATTTTCATGCTCTGGCGGATCATCTCCGCGCCGCAGATTCGCGAGCGTCTGGAGCGTGTACTCGCGCCGTCCGATCTCGAACGTCAGCGCGTGGAATTGGCGCAGGCCGCGGCCGACCGACAGCGCAAACTGCTGGAAACTTTAACGGAATCGTCGGAACAACTGGCGCTGCCCGGTTCTTTGGATGAACACGGCCAGCTGCAACTTCCCGACGGCGAATTAACCGCCGACGCCGAGTTTAAGCGCGAGATGCGCGAACGCGTCTTTGAATTCCTGAAAGAAAACCCCGAGCCCGGCGCCAAGCTGCTCCAGACGATGATGCGTCAGGACATCTTTGACCGCAATTAAACACAAAACCAGAACGTCGAATGGCAGCTCAAGTCACATACGAAAAGTTAACGGGCCGGCAGAAGGTCGGATTATTGCTGATGTCGCTCGACGTCGACGTCGCCGCGCGCATCTTTCAGGAATTCGACGCCAACGACGTCGAACAGATAGCCATCGAGATCGCCAACCTGCGCGGCGTCTCCGGTGAAGTCGTCGATCGCGTCGTCGAAGAGTTCTACGGCATGATGTCCGGTCAGGAGTACCTGCTGGAAGGCGGCATGGATTACGCCATGCAGGTGCTCGAGAAAACTTTCGGCATCGACAAAGCGCGCGAAGTCATGGAACGCATCAAGGTGTTAACCACCGTGCGCGGTTTCGACATCCTGAAAGAAGCCGACTCGCAGCAGCTCGCCAACTTCCTGGCCAAGGAACACCCGCAGGTAATAGCCCTGATTCTCTCGCACCTGACGCCCGAACAAACCGCCGAAGTGCTGGAGGAATTCGATGAAGATCTGCGCACGGATTGTTTAATGCGCATCGCCACGCTCGGCAAAGTCTCGCCCCAGCTCGTCAATGAAATCGAAAGCGTCGTGGACCGCATAGCCGAAGCCACGATCTCGCAGAACCTGGCGATGACCGGCGGCGCGCAGCTGGTGGCCAACGTATTAAACAAAAGCTCCAACGCCCAGGCCAAACTGCTGCTGGAAAGCATCGAGACAAAAAACCGCCAGCTGGCCGACGAGATCAAAAACCTCATGTTCCTGTTTGAAGATATTGTGCTCATCGACGACAAAGGGATCCAGCGTCTCATGCGCGACATCAGTAAACAGGATCTTGCCATGGCGCTCAAAGTCGCGGACGACAAACTCAAACAGAAAATCTTCAAGAACATGTCCGAACGCGCCGCCGCGGTTATCCGCGAGGAGCTGGAGTTCATGGGGCCGGTTAAACTCAAGGATGTCGAAATGGCCCAGATGCGCATCGTCGAGGTTGTTAAACGCCTCGAAGAGCAGGAAGAAATCACCATCAGCGGTCGCGGCGGCTCCGAAGACGTCTTTGTTTAATATTCACAACTGCGGCGGGACGGCTGAAACATGCAGAAGTACGACATCAAGATTCCGCGCGGCAGACAGGGCGTGCGCATTATCCGCGCACGCCAGGCCGGACCGGTTAATCCCTTCGAGTTTGAAGACTTTTCACCCAAGGCGGTCAAAGACGAGCCGGATACACCCGCCGCTCCGCCGGCCGAACCCGATCAGGACATGGTCGCCCGCGAGCAGGTTGAACGCGAATTAAAAGCGGCATACGACCGCGGTTTCAACGACGGCAAAGACGTCGCCGGCGGCATGCTGGAGCGCGAGATGCAGCAGCGCGAAGAGTGGCTGCGCCGCTTTGACGAAATCGCCGCACAACTGCACACGGAATTCCGCCGCGAACTCAACGGCATCGATCAGTCGACCGTCGCCCTGGCGATTAAAATCGCCGAACACGTACTCGGACACGAAATATCCAAAGGCGCATACGATATTCTGGAGCAGGCGCGCCGCGCCCTGCAGGCGGCGCACGGCGCGGACGAAGTCACGATCCGCGTCCATCCCGACGATTTTGAGGCATTGGAAACCGCCAAAAGCACGCTGCTGGACGAACACTCCGCACTGCGCGCCATCACCGTTCTGGCGGACCGCAACGTACGCCCCGCCGGCTGTGTGCTGGAAACGCCCATCGGCAAGATCGACGCGCAGATCCACACGCAACTGGAACAGCTGGGCGAAGATCTGCAGCGCGCCGCCGGCGAAGCCGGCCGTCACCCCGAACTGCTGGACGACCCGGAAGAAGAAGCCGAAGAAGAAGATTAATCCACGCGGTCGACCAAGCGCATGAGTCCCGAATCCACAGATCGCCTGTCAAAATTCGACGCCGTTTTCAGCGGCGGTAACCGCCTGCGCGTCTCCGGTCGTGTTATTCAGGTCGTTGGTCTCGTGATCGAAAGCGAGGGGCCGATGGCCGCGATCGGCGAAGTCTGCCGTCTGATCGACCGCAAGGGACGCGAAATCTGCCGCTCTGAAGTCGTCGGTTTCCGCGATGAACGCATCCTGTCCATGGTCCTCGGCGAGATGCACGACATCGCGCCCGGCACAGAGATCGTCTCCACCGGCCGCAGCCTGGAAGTCGGCCTGAGCGACGCCATCCTGGGGCGCATCCTCGACGGCCTCGGCAACCCGATCGACGGCCTGGGCGAACTGACCGTTTCCGAGCGACGCAGCATCTATGCCGCGCCGCCCAATCCGTTTCTGCGCGAACGCATTTCCCAGCCGATCGCCACCGGCATCCGCGCGATTGACGCCATGCTCTCCGTCGGCAAAGGCCAGCGCGTCGGCATTTTCTCCGGCTCCGGCGTCGGTAAATCCACCACGATGGGCATGATGGCGCGGAATTCCTCGGCCGACGTCAACGTCATTTGTCTGGTCGGCGAGCGGGGCCGCGAACTGCGCGACTTCATCGAAAAGGACCTGGGGCCCGAGGGTATCGCCCGCTCCGTCATCGTGGTGGCTACCAGCGACCAACCGGCTCTGGCGCGCATCAAAGCCGCATTGCTGGCCACAACCATCGCAGAATATTTCCGCGACAAACGCCTGGACGTCATGCTCATGGTCGACTCCGTCACGCGCTTTGCTATGGCCCAGCGCGAGGTAGGTCTTGCCGTCGGCGAGCCGCCCACCACCAAGGGTTATACTCCCTCCGTTTTTGCTCTGCTGCCCAAACTCATGGAGCGCGCCGGCACCTCCGAACGCGGTACCATTACCGGTTTTTACACCGTGCTGGTCGAGGGCGACGACATGAACGAACCCATCGCCGACGCCGCACGCGGAATTCTCGACGGGCATATTATATTGAGTCGTTCGCTGGCGTCCAAGGGGCATTACCCCGCCGTGGACGTGCTCAACAGCGTCAGCCGCGTCATGCCGGACATCGTGCCGCGCGACCACATGCAGGTGGCCGGCCGCATCCAGGAAATGATGGCGACCTACAGCGAAAACGAGGACCTGATTTCCGTCGGGGCGTACAAAAAGGGCGGCAACGCCAAAATTGACCGCGCCATCGCAATGCGCGAGGCCATCAACGACTTCCTGACGCAGGACGTGCATGAGTCGGCTTCGCTGCGCGACACGCTGGGCAAACTCTACGCTCTGGCCGGCGGCGCTTCCAAAACACAATGACTTCCCTCTGACATGATTTTCTTGTTTGTCAGGGCGTTTGAAGTCCCGGGTCCGTCAAAAAGTTCTTCAGATTCGCGGCCATGTGCCGATAGTCACTGTGCCGGACGTCCGCCGCGGCGCGTGCCTAATCCACGCGTGCAGATGCGACGAACGTCGGGCCGCGGCTTTCAGCGCCGCGGCGAGTAATACAGCCGCCGCGTCGCCCGTCGCAGAGTGCAGGCGAATCCCCGGTGCATGCGAATTTCTGTTCGGAGAGTGTTCATGGCTCGTCAGTTTCGTTTCAGGCTCGACAGCGTCCTCGATCTGCGCCAACGCGAATCGCGCGACGCTCAGGCCGCCCTCGCCGGCGCCCTGGCCGATCTGCAGTCCCGCGAAAACGATCTGGCCGAACGCCGCCGCTACCGCGACGAACTGCTGCGCAGCGCCGGCACCGGCGGCACCTCCGTCGCCGAACTCGAAGCGCGCTGGTACCACGCCCGCTGCGTCGATGCTGAAATCAGCCAGATAGAAGACGAGTGCGGTCGCCTGCGCGAAATCGAACTGCAGCGCCGCGGCGAACTGCGCGACGCCATGCAGAAAAGTCGCTCCCTCGAACGCCTGCGCGAGCGTCGTTTTGAACAGCACCGCGACGACGAACGCCGCAGCGAACAAATCATCATGGATGAAATTGCCGGCCGATCAGGCGCCGCCGAACGGCGCGGCCGACGGGAAGCATAGTCGATGGAAGCCAGACAGGCCATTGTCATAGCGCTTGCAATTCTTGTCGGCGGGATGGTGATGACGAGCGTCGTTCTGCTGCTCTTCAAAACCGACCCCGGCATGCTCGGTATTTCCCGTCCGCAGGACGCCGCCCTGCAGGACAGCACGCCGCCGCCGCCCACCGCCGAAGAACTGCGCATCCGCACTCTGGACTCCGCCGCCACCACGCTCGAACAACTTGTCGGCAGTCTGCGCGACTCGCTGACCGAAAAAAATGCCATCGTTGCAGATTTGCGTTCAGATTCAATTCGACTTGCCGATAATCTCAAGGCGGACAGCCGTGCAAGGAACGCCAGACGCGATTCAATCGCCGCGGCCAACGTTGCGATGTTCGCCAAAATCTACGATCAGGGCAGCCCGGCGGAAGTGGCGCGCATCCTCAGCAATCTGGATGTGCGGGACGCAGCGGCCATCATCAGGAGGATGAAGGCCAAAAATGCCGCCAAAGTGCTCGAAGCTATGGACCCCGTACGCGCCGCAGGCATCATGACGATAGGCCAGGCGCTCGTAGAAGGTTAACGTCAGCTTCCGATCGATAAAAAAATCGGCGAACCCGACAGGACAGTTGAGTTCGCCGTAACGGGTTAAACACTCCGTTTAACCAAAAACAACGCGCAGGATGCGCCCCGAAGCAAGCAAGGATGCCGATGCTTCCAGATTCTGTCATAGAATCTCTGCTCGCGTCGTTTTCACCCGATTCGACGCCGAAACGCCCGACCGCCGTGCGCTCAAGCACAGGCGGTAATGACGTTTTTACGGCGTTTTTGCAACGCGCCCGCGCGCGTATATCCTACCGTCCTTCCACCGCGGCACCTTCCGACACCTCACCGACTTCCGACGCATCGGCCCTGCGGCTTGTGACTTCCGGCGCTTTTAACCCGACCTTCGTCGACGTTAAACCGACTTCCGACTCGGCTGTTTCCAGCTCGGCGATTAACAAAGTTGGCATTCCTTCAGAACCCCCTTCAGAAACCATTGCACAGGCGGCCAAAAACACCCCGACGTCTGTCGATAGTGCGGTTTCCGGATCCGCTCCTTCGAACCCTGCGGACGCTGAGCTCGAGCAGATTCTGGCGGTTCTGCCGCGCGTCGTCGCTGAATTATTCGGTCTCGATCCGGCCGCGCAGGCGGAGCTGTTACAGTCCTTTGCCTCGGCAATTGAGTCCGGTGAAAGTTTAAACATGAATCCCGAACCTGAGACTGATTCGCAGAGTACGTCCGCGCAGACAGACGCCAGACAGCCGGTTAAACAGAGCAAGAACTCGTGGCAGGCCACAGCCGATCAGATTTCATCCGAGTTTCCTTCTCAACCCGCACAACAACAGGCTTGGGCCGCAATTGATCCGGCATTGAACCAACAAAATTCCGCCGATCATGCCGTGTCCGCTCAGGTGCACAATTCCGACAAATCTGACTCCGTCGACGAGGCTGTAAAAGCCGGGCAGAATGCACCATCCGGTTCCCGCAAAGCACCCCTGGAAAACCCGGAAAAGGCCGCTTTTGTTAATCATGCAGATGCAGGTAATCAGTCGCTGAGTCCGTCCCGCGTCGCTACGTTGCCGGCCGAAAACCAGTCGGACAACAGCGCGCGCGAAGTTGTGCAGCCCGAGCAGCAGAGTATTAAACAAAACAACCGCCAAACCGCTCAACCTGCGAGTGCTCAGTCACAAACAACGAACGCTCCGGTTGAGTCGTTAGACCCAAGAGTGGAATCGCAGAATGTTAACAAAACAGCCACCGCGCCGGCAAGTACGACCGAAACCACAATATTCAAAGTTGAATTTGTCGACGGCCGCGCGCAGATCGAGGCGCCCGGCTTAAACACGACAATCGACTCCGCCGCGAACACAAAAACGGGTCGTCAGGCTGCGGAATCCAATGCTGAAAACTTTTCGTCGCAGCAAAACGCGGCGGTACGAAATGACCGCCCCGCAGAGACGCAGCTGAATAAAAAGACGGCCGCAGAGACCACCACTGGAAATCAGTCAGGCACAAGCGCGCAACGGGCCGGTCGTGGGCTTGAGGCAAAAAGCGCGTTGCCGAAGACAAACGCACAAGTTCAGTCGCAAAGTCAAAGTGATTCCGCGCACCTGCCCGCGCGGGCAAATGCTCAAACTTCAGCGCCGGCAACAGTTGCGCCGCAGCAGGCCGAGATCGTGCTGAACGCGCCGCTGCGCGACGGCCATCGCGAGATTCTGCCGCGCACGCTGCGCATCGACCTCGACGGCAGCGAACAATCGACGGTCAATACCCCGGCCAGTGCACCTGCGCGTGCGTCCAATGCTCTGGCGCGCCTGGCTTCATTGTTGAGCGCCGTGCGCGAACTCGGTGGCGACATCCAGTCGATCCGCATCACGGCCGTTCCGACCGAAACTCCAAATGGCGCTACATCCGGCGCTCAATCTGGCTATTTACAGCCACCAGCGTTGTCCGCCTCGGTGATACAGGCGCTGCGTGACATCGCTGCGGGCCGCCCCGCGCCGCTGCAGGCTGTTATAGCTAATTCTGGCACGCCGCTTGCTGAACCTTCTGTTGCGGAAACCGGCCTCTCGCAAGGAAAGGGATCCGCTGAGCGAGCCGAAACGTCCCGGGCGGCTGATGTTCCGTTTGCACGTGCAAACGCCAAATCGCTCGGCGAGCAGCCTTCCTCGACGCATCAAAGTGCGGCGGGAGCAGCTTCATCGGCGGCGGACGAGCGTTCACAGGCAAAGGGCGTGCAATCGCGTGGCGCAGCATCGGGCGCCGACGCTATCTCCGGCGAGTCCGACCTGAAGCAGCAGGCGGGGCAAAAATCCGCAGCGTCCGGCACGGCTGCGTCGAAAGTTGCGCCTTCGGCAGCCGCCAAAGCCAACGTGGCCGAGTCGCTGCCTCGCAACCCGCAATTGAAAACTGATGAACGTGCGCAGCCGAACATCGCGCCGGGCAAACAACAGGGCGCTCAGGCGTCGGCAACTGCGGATCTGACGCAGACGGCTGACAAAGCGGACGGTACAGCGGTTAAACAATCCGCGACTGTTCGTTCGGTCGAGGTGAACAATTCCCAGCAGGTGGGGGATCAGGCCGCGCCGCAGTCCTTGACAGACGGCAAGGCCAAACAAGCGGACTCGTCGCCTCAGGCAGCGATCAAACAAGAGATTAATGTCGCAACGGCTGCAAACGGCCGGAGAGCACAAACACAGTCGCCGAAAGTGGAGGCGCAGCCGCGAGACGCGCAAACACATTCTGCGGATGCGCAGCTGCCGCAACAACAGGCGGGTGCAGACGAAAAATTGAGCGCAAAATCCGGCTTGAATCGCCGGGTTGAAACGCAAACGACGCAGCCGCAGGTTAAACAGCCCGTGAGCGAGTCCGCCTCGCAGCCTCAAGCTGTTAAACAGACTGTCGCGCCGGCGTCGCAGCAACAGGCGCAGTCAGGTGATGTTCAGTCGGCTGCCAAAGCCGAAACGGCGCGTCCGGTCGTAGAGAAATCGACATTGCCTACGCCGCCGGCACAACAGCCGGAAGTTAACGAGTCGGCCGCGCCGCGAGTAAGTTCGCAGCCGCAGGATCGCGCTGCGTCAAATGGCGTGGCAAAGACTTCGGCCGAGAGCGGAAACTTAAACGTTCGTGCCGCCGCGCCTGTAACTGTGCCGCAGGCGACCGTGAAAAGTTCAGAGAGCGCGGACGCAAACACGACAACTGCGCGCGAGGTTAAATCCGCCGCTCAGTCGCAAGCGACAAGTGGTGAAGTGTTCCTTGAAAATGCGAATCTGGACAACAAGAGCGGCAAACGCCAGGTCGCACAACGCGACGTCGCCGCGCCGCAGTCCCCGAGTGCAAAGTCGGCTGAAAGCGCTCAGCCCAAAGACAACGAGCCGGTGAACCCGCAGTCGCCGCGTCGGTCACAGAGCGACAAGCCTGTTGTAAATACAGCGGTCGCTGCACCGACAGACGAGCAGGCAAGTGTTAAACAGAGTCCGCAGCGCGAAGTCCTGCAGCCGACGAAACAGAAGTCTGTGAATCGTCCGAACGTAAGTCAGACAGCGGCAGAAACGGGCGTTCAGCCGCGCCGCGGTCTGAATCCTTCTGGAGCTGAAACGGCGGCGCAAGCATCGGCGCTCGGGAACAACGCTGCGCCGCAGGCTGAAAGCACGGCAGAGAACAAGGCTGCCTTTTCGCAGGCACAGAGCGAAAGCGCCGCACCTCGCCCGGCGCAATCTGTGAATGTGCCGCAATCTGGACAGAGCGCCAAACCGACGCATTCAGCAGACGTTGTTGCGCAAAACGCGTCGACACAGCCGCAGCAAAATGTGCCGGCACAGCCGCCGGTAGGCGATGTCAAAACGGTGCAAGCTGATCAGCCGCGCAAAACCGCGCAAAACCTGAGTGGCAAGCGTCAGTCGCAGGCCGTACCGGTGAGCACAGAAACGCCGGCCACAGCTGAAAGTGTTAAGCCGACGGTCGCCGTAAAACAGGGCGGAACCAACAAACCGGAAGCGTCAACTCAGCCTGAATCGCGTTCGGTGCATGCAAAACAGCAAACAAAGCCAACGGACGACGCGGGACAACAACAGCCTGCAAGTTCCGACAGTGAAAATGTTAAAGCGCCGTCAGTCCGGCGCGAAACGATTCGGCGTACAACTTCAGCCGAGCCTGAAGTGAAAATCGCGCAGCAGGTGAAAAATTCTGAGTCGGCAAGTGCCCGTCCGGCCGCGCGTGAGTCGCTGTTAAACGCGCCGCAAACGGCTCCGCAGTCCGCACGTGTAGACGCGAACAAGGGCGAAGCCCGCGCCGCGACGACGGACAACACAAAGACGGACGTTGCGCCCGCACGGACTGAAACCGCGCCGACAAAAAGCACATTGACGCCGGACCCGCTGGATTCCGGATCGGTGGTAAACAAAAAGATCAAGCCGGAAGCGACGCCTGCGCCTGAAGCAGCCCGGACTGAAGTTTCCGAGCGCGCCGTAAAAACGCCGGCTAGAGAGGTGAAAAACGCGGGAGCCGAGCATCTGCCGAAACCCGCCGTGCAACCGACTGATCCGGCGATTAAACAGACGGCGCAGCCTGAACAGCCGACAAAACAAGCGGGCGACGCCTTAAACAAAGCGAGTGCCGCCAACGCGCCTGAAGCTGAGTCGAAAGAACGGCAGGCTGAGGTGAAAAATCAGCCGCGTATCGTTAACAAGCCGGTTGACACGTCAGCCGACACGCGTCGCGGCGCAGCGCTGGACATTGCTGCGGAAGTTTTCAGGAAGTCGGCAAAAACGATGGCCGACCCGACAGGTTCGACGGAAATGTTGCGCCGCGCCGCCGAACAACTGCGCCAGACGCAGCAGCCGGTTCGTCCGAATGTGCCGCCCGTGAAAATTGACACGCCGCGCGTTGAACGCGTGCCGTTGCGACCGTCGGCCGAAACAAGCGACGTGCAGATTGCAAACGTTCCGCTTAAACAGGCGAATGTGAACGCAGCGCAGACGGCTCAGCAAACCGAAGCGCCTTTGTTAAACAGCAGTCTCGGCGCCGAAACGCCGGCGATGTTTGCTCGCACGGCGGCCGAAGAGCAGCGTCCGGCGCAGGAGCAGGCTCAACAGCAAGTCCAGGAGCGCCGCGCCGAACAGAATAAGGTGCAGCAGCAAAATGTAGCGCCGCGTGCCGCCGAAGAAGCCGCCGCCCGCGAGTTGCGCCCGCGCACGGTCGTGCACGAGAAATCGTTTAACGATTCCGCCGTGCCGCGCGTGAGCGATCAGTCCGCGCTTGACGGCGAGGAAAACAGCGGCGACGGCTCGGGCAAACAGTCCGGCAATTACAGCGGTGAACAGAAGGGCGAGCAGTCGGCGAGTCCCACGACGCAGCAGGCGGAAGTACAGGCCGCAGCACAGCGGCAGTCTGTTAACAATGGCGCGCCGCAGCGCTTTGACGAGGTGCTGCGCGAACAGGCCCAGGCCCGCCGTGCATTTGCACCTGCGCCGACTGCAGCGGAGCGCCGCGCAGTCGAAGGCCGGACGGCCGAGCGAACCGGAACAGGCCACGAACGCGTCATGAAAACGCTGCGCCGCGTAGCCGTGCATCGTTGGGCGGACACGACATTCGGGGCGTTGCGCACACTGCCCGCGGGACGCGGTGCGGCAATCGCGATGACGCTTAACCCCGAAAACCTCGGTTCTGTCATGGTCGAACTGACGATTAACAAGGGCGTCGCAAGTATCAAGATTCAGACGGAACGCGCCGAGACGCGCCGGATTCTGGAACAGCATGCCGTTGCACTGAAAGACAAACTGGTGCAGTCCGGCATGTCGGTGGACAATCTTGAAATTAACGTCAGAGACGGCGACCTGCGCCAGGATGCGCGCGGTGAACTCGCCGGCGACCGACGTCGCAACGAGCGCGAAGAGCAAAGCGCCCGGCAGGAATTTGTCGATTCATTCCGTTATCTGCGGGAAGAGGAGGCGGCTCCGCCGCGTCCGGCTGAACGCGTTCCCGCCGCAACAGCGGCAGACGGTTTTGAACGATACGCTTAAACTGAAATCAATGAGGCAGTCATGACGGAAAGTGTCAGCTCTTCATCCAGCTCAAACAACATTTTCGGTGCAATCACCGAACAGACGCAGCAGGCCGGCAAGGACCTGGGCCGCGATGAATTCCTCGTGCTCCTGACGGAGCAGATGAAAGCGCAGAACCCGCTGGAGCCGACGGGCAACACGGAATTCGTGGCGCAACTGGCGACCTTCTCCCAGCTCGAGCAGTTGACGAATATCAGCGGTGCGCTGGAGGCTTCGATCGAGACCGACCTGCTGATGACGCAGTCGATCACCAATCTCTCGGCGACGACGCTGATCGGGCGCACGGTCAAGATGGCGGGCGATACGTTCAACCTGAAGCAGGGCGACTCGGCAAATATCCAGTACAATCTGTTTGCCGCCGCGCAGGATCTTACGGTTGAGATACGCGACAGCAGCGGCAACCTGGTGCGCACGCTGACGCCGCCGCAACGCGCGGCAGGCGACAACACCGCCGTGTGGGACGGCCGCGACAATTTCGGCGGCGTAGCACCGAGCGGCAAGTACACCTATTCGGTGAAAGCGGTGGACCGCAACGGCATCGAACTGGAGACGACGACCTTTGCCACGGGCAAGGTCGAGTCGATCGATTTCAGTCCGTCCGGCGCCAGTTTGCTGGTCGACGGACAGCGCGTTTCGCTCGGCAATGTGCTCAGCGTGCTGGAGTAAATTTTTTGTTAAAGCTTTGCCGACGATCGGCCGATAATCTCTCCAGATTCAGTTGACTCGACATCGGGTTGGCGATCGAAAGCAAAACACGTACTTTACAGGAAGTAACTACGTGAATCCCTGGCGGCCGGGAGGGCCGGAGGAACATTATGCCGGAAGTCAATGGAATAAAAGTCCCATTCGTCCCAGCGGGCGGCGTCGACGAACTGCAACGTCGGCAGACGCCCCCCGTCAAGACCGATCCGGCCGGACCTTCTTTCAGGGAGTTATTCGATCGCGAAGTACGCGCCCTCAAGTTTTCGGCGCATGCACGCACCCGCATCGACAGTCGCGATATTCCGCTGACGGAATCTGACATGCGCAAACTCGAGTCGGCCGTGGACAAGGCCGAAGAAAAAGGCGCGAAGGAATCGCTGGTCCTGCTCGGGGACATGGCATTTATCGTCAGCGTGCGCAACCGCACCGTGATTACGGCGGTCGGCAGCGCAAACATGAAAGACAATGTGTTTACCAATATCGACTCCGCGGTGATAGCCTGACAGGAGTCGGCAGCCGCAGCCGAAGGTTAACACAGATGTTTTAACAAATTTGTCATTCCAACGCAAGGACGCGACGGATTGGAAGGCGTCGAACGTTTGTGGAACGTTCACATGACGCCGGCGCAGGATGCGCCAGACGAGTGTTCCGACCGAATCCGAAGGAATCGGCTCGATTGGGACGCGGGGTTGGACCCGGGGCTGCCGTCAAACCAGACGGCGGTCCGGGAGACCCCTCCTTAAACGCCTCGAATGATCGAGAGGCGTTCATCCACTCCACGTACAGAATGGGCCTCTGCGCCGCTGCTGTTTAACACTGGTATGTTAAACAGAATGGCTGTGCCATGCCCGTCCGCAAACGCGAGTATAACCTGCTATTACATATCGGGAGGGTTCCCCATGGCTCTTATCAGATCATTAACGTCCGGTACGTCGTCGCTTAAAGCGCATCAACAGCGTCTGGACGTCATCTCGAACAACATAGCCAACGTCAACACGATCGGCTACAAGTCCAGCCGCGCTACTTTTGCGGAACAGTTTAACCAGTCGCTCTCGATCGGCAGCTCGCCCAATACAATCCAGGGCGGCGGTATCGGCGGTATCGATTCAGTTCAGATCGGTCTCGGCGTGACGCTCGGCGCAATTAAAGTCGACTTCTCGCAGGGCGCCATCCAGGTGACGAACCGTCCGACGGACCTGGCGCTGCAAGGCGACGGCTTCTTTGTGCTGGAGCGCAACGGCCAGCAGCTGTTCTCGCGCGCCGGTGCTTTCTCACTTGATCGCGATGGTTTCCTGGTCGACTCGGCCACGGGTGCTTTTGTTCAGGGTTTCAACCTGGACACGGATGAAAGCGGTCTGGTGGAAAAAGACGCCAGCGGCACGAACATTCTCGATCGCAGCGTGGTGAACCTGCAAATCTCGCCGACCTTCAAGTCCGCGCCGCGCCAGACGCAGGAAATCTCGCTGGCGGGTAATATCAACGCCGAGACGTCGACGGGCGAGATCATCAATTCCAGCATCACGATTTTCGACAATCAGGGCGCTGAACACGTGCTGCGCATGCAGTTCACCAAAACCGCGACGGTCAATGAGTGGTCGCTCTCGCTCTTCCTCGACGGCGACGACGCGAACCCGCTCGCGATCGACCTGGGTGACAGCGACGGCGACGCCGACGACACGACGCTGGGCCTGACCTTCAACGGCGACGGCACGCTCTCCGCACCGCTGGCGCTTTCGATGACGGCGTCGGATCTGAACGACAAGCTGGAGCTGATCAACGGCACGCCGTCGACGGCGTTTGATGAAGACACGCCCAAGGACGTGTCGCTGACGCTGTCGGAAGCGGGCAATCTGCTGGGCGGTCTGACGCAGTTTGCGGCGCAGAATACGGTTTCGGCGACGGGACAGGACGGCTACGCTTCGGGCGAACTGTCGCTGATCTCGGTCGACCAGACCGGTAAAATCGTCGGCGCGTTCACGAACGGCCAGTCGGAATTGCTGGGCCAGGTGGTGGTGGCGAAGTTCACGAACCCGGGCGGTCTGAGCAAGGAAGGCGGCAGTTTCTATTCGGTGTCGCCGAACAGCGGTCTGCCGCAGATCGGCACGGCGGTTGAGATCTTCCCTTCGACGAGCATCGCCGGCAAGGCGCTGGAAGAGTCGAATGTGGACCTGACGGAACAATTTACGGACCTGATCTCGACGCAGCGGGCTTTTGAAGCCGCTTCCCGAACCGTCACGATCAGCGACCAGTTCCTGGCCGAGATCAACCAGCTCAAGCGATAATAGTCTGAGCCGCTCCTGATCCGACCTCCACGGACTGAGCGCGACAAATTAACAGCGATATCTCTGCGATCCCGTCATCCCTGCGACGGGATCGCTGCTTTTTAAAGGGTCGCGGACTCTTCTGCTTCCGAAACGCTTCAAACGTTTAAGCTTAAACCACCTCAATCGACTGCCGCCAGTGGGGGAGCGCCGGACCCTGAGACATGAGAACACGCGGCATACCTGAGCGTTGTCAGCCTCCCGGCAGGGTGACAAGCAAGAAAAAACACCGAAGAGCCTGAGTGCCGGCAAAACCGCAGGGAGCAGCCGGAGCTCAAAGCGGCACACGAGGCTGAAAACCGAGCGGAGCGCGGGGAAGTCCAAAAATACAGATCAGCCTGAGGTCGCATCAAAACTGGTGTGAAGGACAATTGTTCGCCGAAAACGGGTGAAAACGGCGGAAAAAAGTTCGCGCCGGATTAACCAAATAGTGGCGCGATGTTTCTATGTGACCGGGCGTCGGCAGTAGTGACGTTGAGTCGGCAGAAACGGCCGTTGGACAGTTTTTTGTTGACTTTTGAAAATGTGTGGTTTAATTTTGCGTCGCCGTACACTAATACGTCCTATTCAGACGTGATACCCGCTGTGTCCCGCATGCGGGCGCCCTCTTCCAGTACGCCTCCTTATGCAAGACCGATAATAGCTAGCTCTTACCCTGTTACTGATTGCGGAATTGCATTGCAGATAGCTGCTCAGGCGACGGCTGCGTTTAGTCTGTTCCTCTTCCAACAATTTCCCAGCACTGGAAAGAGCGTTGTTAAACAGCGCAAAACGGCGTATTGCGGCGTCTAAGTGAAATTTTCCGGCGTGTGACCGCAGAGAGACGGTCCTGCGTTCTTCAGGCGTGCAGCGGATCGGCCGGGTTTAAGTCCCGCCGGGCGTGTTCTCCGCCGCCCCCATCGCTTTGCAAATCCAATCAAACAGCATAAACAGGTTGAAGTAATGCCCCAAGCGCAAAATGACAATTTGTCGGGCCGGGTCGATATTGCCGCCTTGAAGGCAAAAAAGATCGTCGAGCTGACAAGAATAGCCAAGGACCTCGGCATCGAGGACATCAGCGACCTGCGCAAGCAGGAACTGATTTTCAAGATTATCGAGGCGCATGCCCAACACCAGGCGGCCGTACAGGCGCCGGGCAGCGGAATCACGTTCAGCGAAGGCGTGCTGGAGCAGCTGCCGGACGGATATGGGTTCCTGCGTTCGCCCGACTACAACTACCTTCCCTCGCCGGACGACATTTACGTTTCGCCTTCCCAGATCAAACGTTTCGGCCTGCGCACGGGCGACACGGTGACGGGCCAGGTGCGTCCGCCGAAGGAAGCCGAGCGCTTTTTTGCTCTGCTGAAGGTGGAGCTGGTGAACTACGTCGATCCCGACATCATGCGGGACCGCACGATTTTCGACAACCTGACGCCGCTGTACCCGACCAAACGCCTGAAGCTGGAGACGGTGCCGGGCGAGACGGACATGCGGATTATCGATCTGCTGGCGCCGATCGGCATGGGCCAGCGCGGATTGATCGTCTCGCCGCCGAAATCCGGTAAAACCATTCTGCTGCAGAAGATTGCCAACAGTATCTCGCGCAACCATCCCGAAGTAAAACTGATCGTGCTGCTGATCGACGAACGTCCCGAAGAGGTGACGGACATGGCGCGTTCGGTGAATGCGGAGGTGATTGCCTCGACCTTTGACGAGCCGCCCGAGCGTCACGTTCAGGTGGCGGACATGGTGCACGAAAAGGCCAAGCGTCTGGTGGAAGGCCAGCACGACGTGGTTATTCTGCTGGACTCGATCACGCGTCTGGCGCGCGCGCACAACACGGTGATTCCGCACTCGGGCAAGATTCTCTCTGGTGGTGTGGACGCGAACGCACTGCACAAACCGAAGCGTTTCTTCGGCGCGGCGCGTAACATCGAAGAGGGCGGCTCGCTGACTATTATCGCCACGGCGCTGATCGACACGGGCAGCCGCATGGACGAGGTGATCTTTGAGGAATTCAAGGGCACGGGCAACATGGAGCTCGTGCTGGACCGCAAGCTCTCGGAGCGCCGCGTGTATCCGGCTATCGACGTGAACAAATCGGGCACGCGCCGCGAGGAGCTGCTGATCAAGGCGGAGGAGCTGAACAGGATCTGGATCCTGCGCAAGCTGCTGAGCGAGTTCTCGCAGCAGGAGGCGATCGAGTTCCTGCTGGATCGTTTAAAAGGCACGAAGAGCAACAAAGACTTTATGACGTCGATGAGCTCTTAAGTTCTTGTGGTTTGGGATTTGTTAAGTTAAAAACGGCGACTCGCGGATGTGGGTCGTCGTTTTTTTTTGTTCCTGACCACTTCGAGCCGCCTGACTATGCCATTTGTATCTTGACCACTTCGAGCCGCCGGGGGCGTCTCTTGTTTTAATGAGGGTTTTGTTTGTCTTGCGGAGGGGAGTTGGAAGCAGCTTAGTATTGTTTTGAGCAAACAACAGGTGGACCCGCAGTAGCTCATTGATCGGTTCGTAAATGTGTTATGAAGTTTCTGTTCTCCGGTGGTCAGGTGTTAGTGCGAAATAGGAGGTCGCTGCTTAAACATGTCGACCTATCTAAATTTGACTTTCTGGTTGAAAAATTCACGAACTTTAGCTTTCTGGTCCAAATAGGGCAGGATTTTATGCCGCCAATTGACGTCTATATCGACACTTCCATCGGGAAAGAACTCTCGCAATAAGTCGATCTCTTGATCAATGATGAGTGAAGCTGCTTTCTTGGAAAGCTCCAGACTGTATATCCCCCTTTGGTATCGGTCACTTGCTTCCACGAATTCAATTTGCAGTTCTACGTGCTGAATGAATGCCAATTTGTAAAACAACCGGAATGGTTCAATTGCAAAGAGCCTTTCTAATCTTCTGCCCGTGTGTAGGTAGCCACGACAATGCTCTTTGGCAATGATTGGCCTGGCAAAAATACGAAGCGATCTACGATCGGGCACATATTGTAACTCTTTGTACAGGCAAGAATTGAATGACAGATTTACAACTGGATCGATAAGTTTTTCAGCCTCTTTGCCTTCAGGAATCTCGATGTTACTTTGGACCTCGGAAAGTAACTTGTCTACTCGAGCTTCGTGCAGCAACCTGATAATATTAGAACTGTCTTTTTCAAACGCTTCTCCGGTTTCAAAAGTAACCGGGACGCCAAGCTTACCCTGCATGACATCCGGAACATTCGAGAAATCACTGAAAATCGGGACGTACATTGGAGCTGGCAAGTTCTTGCGCTGGCGGTTTATTGACAGCATAGCCTCAAAACCAACACCACCCTCCATACTGTCGAATTTCTCCAGGTATCCAGGTGTACAGATGCATAATATCAGGTCCGCTTCCCGGATTCCATTGCGCATGAATTGATTTATATCACTGCCAAGCTTCAACTGTTTGGAATCTGCCAATACGTTGAAACCGGATTCCATATTTAACAACTTGCTAAGTTCGTCTACCCAGCTTTTTAGTTCATCTGATTCATGTGAATAGCTGATGAAAACAGTAAATTCGGAACTGATAGTCACGATGCACTCCCTTCGAGATTTGTATTCCTGCAATTAGGTTAATGCACACCTTGATTAAAACTGTTTAGCGTAGCGCTCAAAAAAACGGAGCCTCGAATTTTCGTTGATTTCTTCGGTCAGAGTCTCTTTTACCTTGTTGAAAATTATCTGACCACGGTCGGTTTCACTCATAAGAAAATCCTGGTAGCCTTCATCAAAGTAGCTGAGCCACTTGGCATCGAACTGCGAATAGTCAAACTTGTCCGGTGCCACTACGAAGTTGAGGAACTCAGATTCTGGTGCGAATTGCTCAAGTGTTTCGGCAATACTATCACTGTCAATTAGTTTTCGATGCGCTAGAATACCGAACTGAAATAACTTATTCTCAAAATTATTCCGTTCCTGCACTTTCTCGATTAAGGGGTATGGTTGGCTCAGTCTTCTGTCAAGGTTGGATTTTTCACTCTTAAGATACTCAAGATAGCTGTCGACGGTGCTCGGGCTGAATCGGTGTTCTTCTCGTATTAATAGGCTGAAAAAAATTGCATAAGTCATGTCGTCGTTGACGGTCTTAACCTGTGACAGAACAAAATCTAGAATTCTTGATCTGAGATTCTCTTCCAAGTGTTTTAGCAGTGGAATAAACAGAGTTGTCGAGATCTCACTTCTCCAATGATGGTTCTCTGGCAAACTCTCACAATTCCTGAGCACATGATTCAGTGCATTTAGATATTTGTCATGTTCCGATGAGCTGAGAGTAGTCTGCGTTCCAGACTGATCTTTGGCGATATTTATAAGGCAATCTCTTAACAGTTGTAGTCCATTTCCTTCAATTAGCGCTTCCCACTCATTGGGGCTTGGACTTTCACGAAGTACACTGAACAACAATGTCGCTGTCTCACTGCGAAACTTAGTCAGTTCAGTTATAGAGTTGTAACTCAGTATTCTGTACAATGATCTGGATGTTAGCCTGTATTCTGACTTGTCCATTCTGCGTTTGTTCTTGGAAAGGTACTCCATGAGAATTGAGAGAAAATCATTCCAGTTATGTTTACCTTGAGAGACAATCAAAAACAAGCGCATGAAGTTAAACCAATATTGCATAACTGAATTGACATTGCGCTGCTTTGGTCCTTTGCAGATGAATCGAACCAGATTAGAGAACGAAGTTGCCATTTTATTGAAATCAGTGTCAGTGACTTCAATATTTATGATATTCTCTTGGCTTAGGAAGGTGTGCAGCTCCTTTTCTGGGGTAAATTTAATAACGCAAAAGAGTGAATAATAGCCTGTGTCACTAGGAGGTGCCCAGATGGATTGAGTGTCTTCTTCTTGGGTTGATTTAGTCCGTTCCCGGTACATCTGTTGATACTTGTATGATAATAACGCGGTACGACCAATTTCCATCATGAAGTTTTTATACTCGGGATGTATGCAAGTAATGATATGGTTCATGAAAAAGAATTGCTCATACTGTACAAGGGTGGTGTTGAACTGGCTGTCAAGTGGATGAGAGTATGAAGTGTAGCCTCCAGAAGCTAAGGTGGAAATGCAATCCTTGAATCTATTCTGAATTTCTTTAATATCTTTGCTCATTTTTTGATAGTATGTTCCGCTGAGCATATGACCAATTACAGTCCGCAAAGCGCTTTCATGTTCAGCAGAACGAGGTATGTACTCAAGAATCTTTGATATGTTCTCTTCCTCCCAGAACTGCTCGATCTCTACATACTTATTGGTGAAATGATCAGAATGCCAGAAAACGTTAGATCGTACCAGATTGTGAAGATTTAATTTGGCTATGAAGAATTTCCAATAGTCGTGCTTTGAGTACGCGTCTGCCGCAATAGACCGTAGAATCAGGAGGGCGGATTTGGCATCGCCAATCTCAATTAAAGCTGTTGCGCGTAAGAATTCTATGGAGTATTCATCAGGTTGTGTTGTTGTTATGGTGTTTCTCTCAATTGACTGCTGAATCGAGTGTAAGTCGAATTCATCGATCTGAGGGTAGAAGTTGCTATAGCTATTAAGGTCGTAGTATGTCGATCTTCGAGAATATATTGTGGTTTCTTTAGTAGTATTCGGTAGCTGGATGTTCACCGACTTTAGCATGCTCTTCTTGAATATTAAACAGAATTCTCTTGCCTTGTTGCTACGTTGCGAAATTAGCTTTTGTCTTGTTCCTTTCTGTGCGAGTTCCGAAAGGTGTCCTTTGGCGACGACAACCCAGTGATCATTAATAGGATGAGAGGTGTAGTAGGGAGCAATTGCATGTGAAAGCATCAACGGCAATATTGCTTGCATGTGTTGCATGCCATTTACAACCGAATGTAACCAGTCGAATAGTTTAAGACCTGACAAGTGCATATGGTAATTGTCGAAAAGACCTAGCACGTCTGCCAATAAACTCTCAAGATTTGCTTGTACATCTACGTTGAATTCATTGGCAACTGTTTGAGCACTCAATAATATGATACCTCGGTCGCGGAAATAATCGAAATCAAACTTTTTAGTTGAAGATGAGACATCTATCAGATAGGATAAACGCGTGTGTTTACCCAGTATTTGTCTGGTCCAATGATGGATTTGCTTGAAGTTGGGATCGTTGCCTGAAAAGCCGAGAAACAAAACAGTATGAGTGGCAAAGAGACCTTTGATGTAGTTCTCAGTTAAGGGGAAGTTGCTGGAGTAAGATAGATAGTCTTCCTCAGTCAGTACAAAATTCTGCTGCTGCAAATCACCATGCATCTTGATGATCAGGTTGTTTGATGGGGCGTACGCAAAATCACTGTCTTTGGAAATCAGAAAGTAGGACTTCTGATTTTCATTTGCGTACGTTTCGAGCAGCTTGTCATAGTTGGTGGTGATGATATGGGTCGGATTCAAGTTGAATATAAGCTTGTGAATTGTATTGGGGCTGAAGTCTCGTCCAAGCATTTGATTGACTACTCCGATATACTGATTCCACCCAAACTGATTCAGATAGATCTGTGGTATCTTTAAGTATTCATCTGTCGATAAATTTGCACTGTCCATCTCCAATCTTGTAGCAAATTCCTGTACCAATTCTTGCCACGAGGGAGCTCCGGAATTTCTTGAAACTCCGGAGCCGACAAAGACTACCAATCGACTTGTTTTGCTGGCCGTATTAATGTTGTCTATTGCCTGAACTATGTGCTCTCGCATGTTATGTGTCGTCTGTTTGTTGGCTTGACTATGGGAAACCTGATAGTACTTCTACGGTTATTTTGACCTGCGGCAATATAACATATGTGGCATCTGTATTCCAGCCATGTTGTTTTCCAAGTATGAACCTGCGCCGTTATGTGCTTGGCTCCGGCCAGGGTAGTTGATCTCTGCCGAAGTAATTATGGGGGCTGCTCGGCTCCGCAATTTAGATCTGCCTGGTTCGTTCGCAACTTGTAAGCGGCAGCCTGAGTGGGTTCGATATACTTCTGGCGGGTGTAAAAACCGAACATGAGAGAGCTTCAAACGAGATCAGCACCCAAAATGGACCTGAGGTCGACCTTGCCGCTATCCTGGGATCGGTGTCAGAAGCATGGCGAACGTTTGACAAAGGATTGTTTCCAACCTTTTCATTCAAACGGAAAGACAAAGGCTAGCACGGCGAAAATCAGTCAAAGCCTCCATAAAACAAAACAGCCGCCCCACATTCGTGGAGCGGCTGTCTCAGTTTTAGACTCAAAAGTCTGTTCCAAAATTCTCGTCCCGCGGTTTAACACGAGCTCAGGCGCTTCTCACCCGCGGACTTAACGACTGACTCAGGGCTTTCTCACCCGAGGACTTAACAATTGACTTCAGGACTTCTCACTCTCTGAATGGTGCTCCGTCCCCGGTACTCCCAGTTTCTCAAACAACGCGTACAACTCGTCGACGGGCATCTTGCCGCGGTCGCCGACGGTGTGTTCGCGCAGGGCCACGGAGTTGGCGTCTTTCTCGCGTGCGCCGATGATTAAACTGAAGGGGATTTTGGCCTGCTCGGCTTCGGCGATCTTGCGGCCGATCTTCTCGCTGCGCGTGTCGATCGTCGCCCGCACGCCGCGTTTTTCCAGCTCCGCGTGCACCGCCTGCGCAAAGTCGGCCTGATCGTCGGTTATGGGCAGGACGGCTGCCTGCACGGGGGCTAACCAGAAAGGGAAGTTCCCTGCGTAGTGTTCGATCAGAATCGAGATAAAACGTTCCATCGATCCAAACGGCGCGCGGTGAATTATCACCGGACGGTGTTTGGCGTTGTCCGAGCCGACGTATTCCAGCTCAAAACGCTCGGGCATGACATAGTCGATTTGTACCGTGCCGAGCTGCCACTTGCGGCCGAGTGCGTCGCGTACGATGAAGTCGATCTTGGGACCGTAGAATGCCGCCTCGCCCTCGCCGATGACGTAGTCCAGCTCCATCTCATCGGCCACTTCCTTGAGGATGCGCTGGCCGCGCTCCCAGTCGGCCGGATCGCCGGCGTACTTGGTTTCGTCGTCGTCGCGGAAAGACAGGCGCGTGAACGGCTCCAGTCCAAAAGTGCGGAAGACGATTTGCGTCAGGTTGACGACGCTCTTGAGTTCGTCCTTGATCTGCTCGTGCGTGCAGTAAATGTGCGAGTCGTCCTGCGTGAAACCGCGCGTCCGCGAGATGCCGTTGAGCTCGCCGGACTGTTCGTAGCGATACACCGAACCGAATTCAGCCAGACGAACCGGCAGATCGCGATAGGAGCGCGGCTTGCTGGCGTAAATCTGGTGGTGATGCGGGCAGTTCATCGGCTTGAGCAAATATTCCTCGTCATCCACCTGGATCGGCGAGTACTGCGACTCAGAATAGTAGGGATAGTGTCCCGAGGTGCGGTACAGGTCCAGATGCCCGATGTGCGGCGTGATCACCTCCTGGTAACCGGCCGTAATCTGCATCTCGCGCAGGAATTGCTCAAGCGTGCGGCGCAGCGTGGTCCCGTTCGGCAGCCAGATGGGCAGGCCCGATCCGACTTTCTGCGTGATCGTGTACAGCTCAAGTTGTTTGCCCAGCTTGCGGTGGTCGCGCTTTTCGGCTTCCTCGCGCAGGTGCAGGTCTTCCTCCAGCATCTGCTTTTTGGGGTAGGACACGCCGTAGACGCGCGTCAGCATCTCGCGATCCGAGTCGCCGCGCCAGTATGCTCCGGCAACCGACAGCACCTTGGCAAACTTGAGCATGCCCGTCGTCGGCACGTGTGTGCCGCGGCAGAGATCCAGGAACTCGCCCTGACGATAGAGCGTGATGTCCTGACCTTTGAAGGTGTCGAGCAGCTCCAGCTTGAACTCGTTGCCTTCTTTTTTATACATGTCGACGGCGTCCTCCCAGGACACGTCGATGCGTTGGAAGGGCGCGTTCTTTTTGGACAGCTCCTTCATTTTGTTTTCGATCGTCTCAAAGTCTTCGGGCGTAATCTTGCGATCGTCCGGCAGCAGGACGTCGTAGTAAAAGCCGTTTTCAATGGGCGGGCCGATCGTGAATTTGATGCCTGGGTACAGTTCCTGCAGCGCTTCGGCCAGCAGGTGAGCGGAGGAGTGCCAGAAAATCTGTTTGCCCTCGTCATCGCTGAACGTCAGGATGCGAACCGTAGCATCGGTGGTGATCGGCGTCGTCAGGTCCAGAGTTGTGCCGTCGGCCACGATGCCCACCGCGTTGCGGGCCAGACCGGGTGAAATCGACTCTGCAATCTGCATTCCCGTCGTTTCAGCGGGAAATTCCTTGACGTCTCCGTTGGGGAAGGTAATCTTCATCGTACTGTCAATGCTACTGAAGTTCGTAAAATCGAGGCAATTTGTTAATTTATGCGGCGCTTCATGCGTCTGCGGGCGGCTTTGCCTCGGTACAACCGCCGGACATGAACGGCAAAAATACATAAAATTTGCGGAGCAGTCGGGGCAATTCCCCGCGCTTGCCGCAATCAGCGGAAAACAGGTGCGCCAACTATGAGTTTTGATTTTACTCAATCCGATGCCGACAGCATAGCAGCTGTCCTTGGCGGTGCGGCCCAGGTGGTTGAGGGCTCCTATATGTTTCGCCTGAGCCACGAGGAATCAAAACAGTCTTTGAACCTGACGCTGCACAGCGACGTGGATCTGGGCGGCGACGCCAAAGGCGCACTCGTTGTGGCGCAGACGCAGCACGGCTACTTTGAACTGCACAACTGTTCGGCCTACATGCTGTTTGAACCGGACGAGGTTATTTTCCTCGGCGTGCGCTCGGAGCACGTCTCCTGCCTCGTCGTCGGCGCCCGCTGCACCTGCTCCATGTTCGTCAATATTCGCCGTGAGATTCTGACGTCGGACTTCGGCAAACTCGATCCGCGCGTTCTGATGTCCGCCATGCAGCTCTCGCTGACCGAAGCGGTCATCGGCGCAGAAGGCGAGTAAAATCGTCCATCCACTAGCGGCGCATTTCATGGCTCCAACCGCACAGAAATCTTCGCCGGCGCGCGGCGCCGCATCCGAACATTTCGAGATAGGCATCTACAACACAACTGAAACGCGCTTTATTCCGCGCCTCAAAATGCGGCGCGTCGTCGAGTGCGTTCTGCGCAGCCATCAGCGGCGCGAGGGGAGCGTCAGCGTGGTTGTGGTCGACGACAAAGAGATGCAGCGCATCAACAAGCAGTTCCTCAATCACGATTATTCGACGGACGTCATCAGTTTTTCCCTTGATGATGAGCTTGTAGATGGCGAAATTTATGTTTGTGCCGATATGGCGCGCCGCCAGGCATCCGAATACGGCGTCTCGTTCAGTCACGAGATGATGCGGCTGGTCGCTCACGGAGTTCTGCACGTTGTGGGCTACGACGATGCGGACGAAGCCGGGCGGGCGCAGATGCGCAAACTTGAGGACGAAAACATTGCCGCAGCCTGGTGAGAATTACCGGGACGGCGGCAGCCAATAAATCGAGCTTGTTCCACCTACATGACATGTGTATGTTCCGACGGGTACAAATGCACGAGAGAATCATTGAAATCATTGCGCACGTGATTGCGCAAATGCGTGAGGTGCCGAACCTCAACGACGTCGTCGTCGACGAGCTCAGCGCTCAGGGGTACACGCCCACGGAAATTTCGACGGCATTCTCCTGGCTGATCGACCGCATGGAGTTCGCGGACCAGGTGATCAGCAACGACGACATCGCCAACACGGTCTCGTTCCGGATCCTGGATCATCGCGAGCGTTCGTCCCTTGGCGCGGAGACTTTCGGCTACCTGCTGCAGATGCTCCAACTGGGGCTGATCAGCAACGAACATCTCGAAATCCTCATCGACCGACTTACTGCCGACGAAGACCACGATCTGAGCGGCGCGGAGCTGAAGGCCGCCATCGCCTCGGTGGTGTTCAACGCCGACGGCGACTACATGAGCGGCAGCCGCATGCTGCTCAACGGCGACGACACGATACACTGACGTCGTCAGCTACAATCTGGCCCGAACACTTCAGACGGGAAGCACGGATGTGCTTGCCGTCTCTGTTTTTTGTTAAATCGCTTTGTTTAAGTGCGCCGCGGCGCATATACGGTCCCGTAGTTCAGTTGGATAGAACACAGGTTTCCTAAACCTGGTGTCGGAGGTTCGAGTCCTCTCGGGACCGCTGATCAATTGCCAAGTTGTTAAAAATGGCTGGTGTGCAGGCACTCCAGCCTGCGCTGAAAATTGCCGGCACTAGCACCCTGACCGCTTTGAGCTGCTTCACCATGTTCGCATCTCAGGCTCCATGATCTTTTTGTTTGGCAACGAGCGGCATGTGAACAATCGATTAACGCCATGACATATTCGAAGTGAGGCCTGTTTAATCACCGAGCAACTCCTCACCCAACAGTAAACAAAACAGAACAAGCAAGCCGCAAACCGCAGGTGCGGGGGCGAAGCGCCCGGGGTATTTGTTGTAAACAACGGTTTTAACGCGGCCTGGTGAATATTCCTTCTGCTTCGATCTTTTGCAGTTCCTGCAAAGCCACCTCCCAGACATGATGAAATGGTGCAAATTCTATCTGGTCGTCGGATCCTCCGGCTTTCTGATACAAAGAGGTTAGTTTGGCCAGCAGCGGCGCAGATGTATTAACTGTTGCATCATACTGGTACTCACAGTCAACCATGACTCCAAACAGTTGAATGAAACACTGCAAACGGGGAAAGCGTCGATGAACTGTTTCACTCCGGGAATATTTCTTTATATAATATCCGGCGGATTGCAACCTGGACTCGACAAGTTCAAACATGCGCTGTTTGAGGTAGTGTATCAGAATGTACGGTATTGCGGACAAATACATGCCTGCACGTATGTCCCGCGGAATCTCGAGGTCGTCGGGTACAATGTTTAAAGGCGAATACTCCGGCCAGACTGTCACATCCCGCGGCAGGAGAGCGTCATCATCCAGAAAAAGCCTCAGGTATGCCTCGAAGGTGCCATGTGTCTTTAAACGCACGGAACTTTCTCGATTGCGAAAGTTTGATTGTTGAAGTGCCGTGCTGAACAGCTCGGTGGCCCGGCGGTAGTTGCGGGAGTGAAGGCAGGCTATAATGTACTCCTGCACCGCCAGAAACCAGTTGAAAGAATTGACTGTGGATGCCTGTAGCGCCGACTCCGCGTACTTCTCGGCCTCCTCAAATTCGCGTAGGCACAAATTAATACGACTGAGTCTGGAATACGTCAAACCGGGAATCCACTTGTTGAATGTTACCGGATTCGCCGCCAGGAATTCCCGCAACTCTTCAAATACTCTAACAGCGTCCGTGAAATTCTCCTGCTGCGAAAATACTTGCGCGGATATTTCTGCGTGGTATAAATGCAGCTCTTCCGACTTGAATCGCAGGCGATCCGCATCGAGAAGAGGCAAGGCCGCTTGAAATTCGTCAAGAATGTGTTCCGGTAGCTCGGCGCGCTGTTGTAACTCCAGCCGCAGCCGCGTGAACCATCTTCTGCAGTGTTGTTCGGCACTGTACTTCTCCAGAGCGTTGACCAGTTTTCGGTCGTTCCTGGAATAGGCGTCATGATCCGACCTGCTTGCGTAGTAATAGTTCAACTTTTCATAACAAGAAATTCTCTCATTAGTGAAGTCGAATTTTTCGGCTATTTTCAAGGCTCGTTTAACGAAGTAATGCGCTGCAGCGAAGTTGCGCGTCCAACGCATAAGCTCGGCAATCAGGAGATCACGACGAACCTTGTAGAGCTTCTTCTGCCAATTCAGCTCGGTTGCATTTTCGAAATTCAGAAACATCAACAGCATTTCGAGCTTGCGCATCAATGCGTGTTTGCTTTGGCGGTATTTACTTTTGTTCGGGGAGTCTTCAGGGAAGAGAAATTCGGCAATCTCATCTTCGTTGCCAAAACGGTCGGACATAATGCAGTCCAGGAGATTGGACGAGCTGCTCCCTGGTTTCAGCAGGTACGTTTTAGCCGGGTTCTTGCGGCTTGAAAACGTGCGGATTACACCATACAACTGCCGGATGATTTCCATGTCCGGGATTCCTGCTTTGATTCCAGAGTCGTTCACCTAGTAAAAAAACTGCTGCAAAGTGCCGAAAATCGGTGTGTTGTCGCCGTGAATCACACAACAAAAACACCTGAAAGCCAGATGCCCGCCGGCCATAAAGCCGCCTGAATACTGGGTTTATCTGTAAAAGTACGTTTTTCGTTCAAAGAAACAAGGCAAACAAAGCCTGAGATTCCACTTGGCGCTGCTCGGCGGCGAGCCATATAATTGTTCAAAACAATTTTGACTAACGCCGCCTATCGAATTGCGGGTTTCCGGCAGGACGGTTTTGCGTTGCCTCATGCAGCCGCAGAGCCGGATTCCATGCGGGATCCGAGCAATTCGGCCGGCAGCCGCATGCCCAAAAGATCGTATGCGATTTCAGTACAACGCGCGGATTTGGCGGCGGCAATTGGTTCTGTCGCAATGGAGGACACAAGTTATGCAAAGGAGAGAACACTCGGAGATCGACCTTCAGGAACTGTTTCCGGACCCGATTGTCATGCGCTTGATTCAGCCGCAGAATCAAGTGTGCTCGGTGGTAAACAATTCCGTCCGGGACTCGGCCAGAGTACTCTGCCAAGTGCTCTTGCAGGATCATATGTTCACCGTTCTCGACTGCATGGAGCAACGCGCCCTACAGTACTACGCACAATTGGTGGAATTAAACATCGAACAGGCGGTGCAAGACTTGCTTGTAGTAGATGATCCGGGCGGAAATTCAGATGCCGGCAAACTTAAACAACTGCGAGTGGAATTGACGCTGGACAATGTTCTGGACAAAAACTGGAAGGCGCGACTGAGCGCCGATGTGAATTCGCTGCGTTCGGCTCGTGCCATGCTCGAACTACTATGCCGCAAAGCTCGTCTGGCATACGATGCCAATAATGGTTTTGCACTCGATGAAAATGGCGTGCGGGAGTACCCGTAGAATATTCCGGGTGTGTGGTGAGGCCTCGCCTGACCTGAATAATCCGGATGTTTAAACAGCTGCGGATTAATTCGGTCTTGTGTCTGAACTTGCAAATGAGCAAAAATGAGGCATCTGGTTTTTAACCGTTTTAGCGACGCATTGGAGTTGCTGAGCTGACTGTATATTGACCGCTGTTTAACCGCGAACCGGCGACATAGAATTAATCGATGAATTGCGGCTGAGGCCTGATCACTTCGCCCCTCGCTTGGCGCTCTGTGGCTTGTTTTTTCTTTTTGTTTGTCACTGAATTATTTGTGGACTGCCGCTCAACGGCGGGTGCATTCAAACCCGCTGACAAACAAAAAAGTCATAAAGCAAGCTATGCCCACAGGGGAGAGCGAAGCCTCAAGTCGGCTGTTGGGGGGCGAGCGTGGAGCGCCGTGCCCGGCAAAAGTAAGTCGAGTTAAATATTGTTGACTTTGACGGAAAATGCGTGTAAGTTCAGCCCGTGTCCGGAACTGATGCGCCGCACCGGCTGCACCGGCAGTTGCCAGGCCAAATTTCTTCCACGCACCTGTGGGCGCATTGTCTGCTTTTTCATAGTTTGCATTCGCAATGGTCGAGCGATGTTCCGACGCTGTGCGCGGGAACGTCGGCCGAGCCGGTTTGCCGGATTGTTTAATTGCAGCAGCTCCGAGTGCATTGGTAGTCCAAATTCAGCGTGATACCCGGCGCAGAGCCGTTCACTGCACTTAAAGTTTACGAGGTGGAAAGAATGGACAATTCACAAAACACAATCGAGTTAAACGGCCATTCTCTGACGATCGCCGACGTCGTCAGATGCGCCAGGTCTGTTAACAACGCTCCGTATCCGCAGGTCGAACTGAATCGGGAAGCCCTCCAGAGAATTGTCGACGTCCGCGCCTACATTCAGGAAAAATGGCTGGACGACGATAAAACACCGCCGATCTACGGGTTTAACACGGGCGTTGGCTCGCTAAAAGGCGTGCGGATAAATCGCGATCAGATTGTCGAGTTTCAACGCCGCTACATCAAGTCGCACAGCGCCGGCGTCGGCGAACCCTATGCCGTCGATGTGCTGCGCGCGGCCATCCTGCTGCGCATCAATTCGTTCATGATCGGCAAGTCCGGCGTGCGCCTGGAGCTGGTGGAAAAGCTGACGGAGCTGTTAAACAACAGGATTCATCCCTGTGTGCCGCAGCGCGGATCGCTGGGCGCCAGCGGCGACCTGGCCCCGCTCGCGCATGTCGGCTCAGTGTTAATCGGCGAACCGGAAGCAAAAGTGCTCTTCAGGGAAATCGGTGTTGATCGATCCATAGCGCTTAAACACTGTCGGGCTGTGATGGTGGACGAGGACGGCCGCAACGTCACGCTGCAAGAATACGAGGCGCTGCCGGATTTCCGTGCGCGCAATCGCGTCAGAGTCACACAGTTCAGTGTGCCGGGCAGCAGTTCGCCCTTCACAACGATCGACCTGCAGGCCAAAGAAGCCATGGCGCTCACCAACGGCGCGACCTTTATCCTGGGCGTTGCCGTGTTGGCATTGCACGACTCCGAGCACCTGCTGAAAGTCGCCGACGCCGGCGGCGCGTTGAGCCTGGAAGCCAAACTGTGTGAGCTGGACGCCTTCGACGCGCGGCTCAACGGCGCGCGCGAAAACAAAGGTCAGATCCTGACGGCGGAGAACCTGCGCCACGCCACGTCCGGCAGCGATCGCGTTATCACGATGGCCGACAAAAGCCGCGAACTCTACGCCGACCCCGATAAACGGGCGCAGACGGCGCGCGGCACGTATCACAAAGCTGCGGAGGAACCCTATCGGGACGGCATGGCGCGAACCAGCGAACGGCTGCGGACGCTGTGGAAAGACGACAAAAGTTACGTGTTCCGCGTGCAGGACCGCTATTCGTTTCGATGTATCCCGCAGGTACACGGCGCGTCGAAGGAGGCTTTTGCCTACGCAAAGGCAGTGCTTGAGCGCGAGATGAATGCGGTCACGGACAATCCGGTGGTGGTCGACGACGGCGCGGGTGGTTACCTGGCGGTGAGCGGCGGCAATTTCCACGGGCAGCCGCTGGCGATTCCGCTCGACGCGCTGGCGATTGCCATGGCCGAGATTGCCAACATCTCCGAACGTCGTATTTTTGCGCTGGTGAACGACGACCTGAGTTACGGCTTGCCCGGCGAACTCAGCGGCGCGAACAAGGACAAACGCGGTCTGAACTCCGGTTTTATGATTGCACAGTACACAGCCGCCGCGTTGGTTTCGGAAAACAAAGTGCTGGCGCATCCGTCCAGCGTCGACTCGATTACCTCCTCGGGCAACCAGGAGGATCACGTCAGCATGGGAGGATTTTCCGCGCGCAAGCTGGCGAAAATTATTACCAATGTGCGCTACGTGCTGGCCATCGAGATGATGTGCGCCGTGCAGGGCCTCCAGCTCACGTCCGCCGCACTGCCGCGCGAACGTTTTGCGCTCGGCGGTCTGACCGGTAAACTCTTCGATCTGTTGGAAAAACAATTCGGAGTTATGGTCGACGACGAATTCCTGAACGAACGCATGGAAAAAATGAACGAGGTATTAAACAACGATGCGCGCTTCCGCCAGGCGATAGACGAACTTGGCGTGTTGCCGTAATACATCCGGAGCTGCCCGCATGTGCGGAGCAGGTGAATTATCATGAGTGAAAACCAGATTATCAAACCTCGGGCAATCAGCGGGTTCCCCGAATGGTTGCCGCAGGAAAAGATCGTCGAGAATCGCTTTCTCGACGTGATCAGAAGCAGCTACGAGCGCTTCGGTTTTGTGCCGATTGAAACACCGGCGATCGAACGCGAGGAAACGCTGACGGCCAAAGGCGGCAGCGAACGCGAGATCTACGGCATCCATCGACTGGTGGAAGACCCCAGCATGGACGACACCAAACTGGCTATGCACTTTGACCTGACCGTTCCGCTGGCGCGTTATGTGGCTGAACACTACAATGATCTGAGTTTTCCCTTCCGTCGCTACCAGATTCAGAAAGTCTGGCGCGGCGAACGCGCGCAGGCCGGTCGCTACCGCGAGTTTTACCAGTGCGATATCGACGCGATCGGCGACGGCGCGCTGGACATGACGACGGATGCGGAAATTCCAAGCGTGATTTACCAGGTGTTCAGCGAGTTAAACATCGGTGAGTTCCTGATCCGGATCAACAATCGCAAGGTGCTGCAGGGATTTGTTAAACACCTGGGCATCAATGCCGATACGGCCGGAAATGCGCTGCGCACGCTGGACAAACTCGAGAAAATCGGCGTGCAAAAGGTCGAATCCGAACTGCAGAAGATGGGCCTCGACGCCAAAACAACGTCAAGCTTGATCGACCTGATGTCGCTGCACCGGGAGCCGTCCAAAGATGTCGTGTTAAACAAACTCGACGGGCTGTGCAATGACGCGATTTTTGTCGAAGGCGTAAACGAACTGCGAACGGTGGCCGAAAGCCTGGCGCTCCTGGGTGTGCCGGATTCCGCCTGGAGTCTGGACACGAGCGTGGTGCGCGGCCTGGATTACTACACCGGCACAATTTACGAGACGGTGCTGGTTAAACATCCCGAGGTCGGTAGCATCTGTTCAGGCGGTCGATATGAAAACCTGGCCGGCTATTTCTCGCGTCGCAGTCTTCCCGGCGTCGGCATCTCGATCGGCCTGACGCGTCTGCTTGGGCGTCTGTTTCAGGCCGGAATTATCCAGAGCGGTGTTGCGACCACGAGTCAGGTTTTGGTAACGGTCATGAACCGCGCCCGCCTGGGCGACTATCTCAAGATTGCAACTATGCTGCGCAACGCGCATATTAACACGGAGCTTTATCTGGAGGAGCGCTCGTTAAAAGCCCAGATGAAGTTCGGCGCCAAACGCGGATTTCCCGCGGTTGTCATTGCGTCGGATGAAGAGCTGGATCGCGGCGTGGTCCAGTTGCGTCGTCTCGACACGGGCGATCAACATGAGGTTGCCCTGTCCGATCTGGTCGCGCAGGTCGGCAAATTACACGCCGACGGAAAGTGACGCCAAACACGTGCCGGGAGTGGTAAGAGTTTTCTGATCCGCTCCCGGCCGGTTTGCAGCCTGATTTTCTTGTTTACCCCACTTTCGCATTCGACACCATCGAACACCAGTTCTTTCCATTTCAGGAACGTTTTGAACCATGAATGACGAACACAACAGTCCGCCGCCGAATATTGCCGCCGAACTGCGACCATTTGCCGATGCGGTGATTGATGGTCTGAGCGGCGCGCGAAAGTCACTGCCCAGTAAATATATTTACAACGAAGAAGGATGGAGTCTGTTTAAACAGATTCTGCAGCAGCCGGAGTACTACACCGGTCGCGCGGAAAAGGAGATTCTCTCGCTCCACCGCGACGCCATAGCTGAACTGGTCGACGGAAGCTCGGTTGATCTTGTCGACCTCGGCGCGGGCGACGGCGAAAAAACGCGCGTGATTCTCGACGACTGGCTGCAGCGCGGTTTTAACTTTCGCTACGTGCCGGTGGACCTCAACGAATCGGCGATCAACGCGCTGATCAACAAACTGCACGGCAGCCTTCCGCAACTCAGGGTTGAGCCGCACGTGACGGACTATAAACTTGGCGTGCCGCGCAATCGCGCGGTGGAGTCCGGCTCTCGTTTTGTGATGTTCCTCGGCGCGAGCATCGGCAACTTTAAACAGAAAGAGCTGCGCGACTTCATGGCCAACCTGCGCGCCGGTTTGGAACCGGGCGACAAGGTATTCACAGGCTTCGACCTGAAAAAAAATCCGCAAAAACTTGTACGTGCGTACAACGATGCGGCCGGCGTTACGGCGCGGTTTAACTTCAATCTGTTAAAACGCATCAACGCCGAGTTCGGCGGCAATTTCGAACTGGAAAACTTTCAGTATTACACGACTTACAACGCCATCGCCGGCACGGTTGAAAGCAGCATCGTCAGTCTGATCCCTCAGCAGGTAAACATCGCCGCCTTGAATATTACAGTGGATTTCGACGCCTGGGAGGCGATTCACACGGAGACGGCGCGCAAGTTCACAGAGCGCCAGATAGAAGCGATGGCGCGGGAATTCGGGTTCAAAGTCGGCGGCAGGTTCTACGACGAAGCGAGGAACATCGTGGATTATGTGTGGGAGGTTTGAGTACTTGAGATTCCGGCCGTCAGGCCGGACTACGTAAAACTACGTATGAGCTGTGAGCCCTAAGGGCTCACAGCTCATTGTTTGACGCTCCCCCCGGCGTGCGCTCGCCGGGGAGAGTCTTGGACGAAATCACAGGAAATCACAAAACGCTTCACATTTTCTGTGTCTGCGCTGCCGGAACTAAACCACTTCCAGCAATCGCGCTGCTGATTCTCCGCGCTGCTGCGCCTGCAGCTCCCGACCCAGAAACTCCGCCAGACGGCGCATGCCGTTGACCGTCCCGGCGGCCTGTTCCGCACGCCGATTGTAGTTCGTGTTGACATTGACGTCGTAGACGTAGCGGGTGCCGTCCGCACCGCGGACGTATTCCAACGCCGCGACTTCGATTCCATTGGCCAGCAGAAAACGTTCGTACTTGTCAATGTCGGGATTGCTGTACTTCTGAATGACGCTGAACTTGTCGGCGGATGCGCCTGCTGTTCCCACCGGGCAGAAAGCGTCGCCGGCAGTGTTAAACGCTGCGGCCGGTTCACTTGCCGTGGCAGCGGGGTTAACAAGAGTCAAGTCAGAAGAGGTGTTGTTTAAGGGGATTTCGCATGCGTCGGCCGGGCACAGTTCAAAACCGCCGGTGGCGTCCACGCGTACCGCGTAGTAAAAATTACCGCCGATAAACTCCACACGCGTGATGCTGCCGTCCGCCGGCTTAACATATTGCTGCACCAGGTTGATGCCGTCGGGGGAGCTCCAGTCCTCATAGTGCGCCGCAGCGTAACTCAGTTCCGCCAGCGAGTGAATGAGCTGCACGCCCGTGCCTTTGCCGCCGCGATTCGGTTTAACAATCAATGGATAACCGATGCGATAGGCCGCGTCCAGCAATTCGCGCCGGTCGTTGATAATATTCGTGTGCGGCGTGCGAATGCCGTGCGCCTGCAGCGCCAGCAGCTGCTCCGCCTTGCTGCTCTCCAGTTGCAGCGCGCGGCGCGAGTTAATGAGCCGGCGACCGTGAAACTCGACCCAACTTAACAGAGGAGCGGTCAGATCGAGCGACAGGCGATGCCCGCGCGTATGTGAACTGGCGCTCATGCGGTTGTAGTAAACGCCCTCCGGCGCTTCCTTGTGCAGGTCGACAAATCCCTCGGCTATGAACCACTCGCGGTAAGGCAGGCCCAGCGCATTCAACTCGCCGCGCAGGGGCTCCAGCCATTCGTTGTTTTCGTGGATAATGTGAATCGTACTCACTGTGTTTATTCCCTGTATGTGATAAATGTTAAGTCTCAATATGAAAAAAGCCTTCCCGCTCGTGGAGGAAAGGCTTTACTGCTAGTGCAGATCCGGTTGCCGCTGCGAAACCTGCGCAGCCCGACGCCTTCCTCCGGGGGAGAACAACACATACAACAACAACAGCAACAACAGGTCCCGATTCCCATCGGTGCGAACCTGCGTCTGTTCCATGTCTGAGCGTGTGCCATGACTGGCTCCTTGCCGATGTTGAATGTGTCGTTTGTAAAATTCTTGTCTTGAAACACAAAAAGCCTTTCCGCTTGGAAAGGCTTTTGTTTAAGTGTTCGTGTTGTCGCTGTAAATTTACGCTTCCACCAACCTCGCCTCTCCCATGGAGATCCAGGTACAACAACAGCAACACATCGCCGACATCGTCGGATTTTCATTGAGCGTGTTATGTTGCGTGCTGTTTTGCATGATGGAAGTGCGCGGCGCGTATTTGCCGCAGCCCAAAGATAGATCGGCGGCAGTCAAAATGCAAAACTTCTTCAAAAAAAACTGCACCAGGCGTCGTAGATCTGTTCCGCCGACGGAAGCCGGCAGCCCTCCCGGTCATCACACATTACACATTCTTAATTTGGGAGCGCGCGCTAAAGACATTAAATTCCCCTCGAACGTGCTTCAGAATTCCAGGTAGACCAAACGAGATCCAGAACAGCCCGACGAGAGCACGCCGCACTTCCGGAACACCAGATTCCATGCCGTCTGCTTTTAACCCGCAGATGCAGTCAATTTGTCCGCCCCAAACCAACATCAGGTACAGACATGAACTGCCGCCAAAACCGCGTTTTTCTCCTTACAAAGGCCTTTTTGCTTGTTTTTGTGTGTTCAGCCGCCGGCCTGCACGCAGCCGACGTATTCTGGAAAGCGCCGGTTGACGGCGACTGGAACGATCCGAACAACTGGCTCGGGAACAATGTGCCCGGAATCAACGACGATGTTTTTATCACAACTTCCGGGACCTATCAGGTAACGCTCGATGTCCTGGCCAGCGTGCGCAGCCTGGAAGTCGGCGGAACGAGCGGCACGCAGTCGCTTGTCTCGGTCGGGCAGAATATCGCCGTCGGATTTAACTCGCGCATTGGCACGCACGGAAATCTCTTCCTCGGCACGGCCGATTTCTCAGGCGGCGTCATCCTCGAAAACTTTGGATCGATCGGTCTGCTCAGCGGCGGGATATTTGCCGAGCTGCACAATTACGGCGGCGTGTTCATGCAGAACGCCGATCTGATCATCAATCCCAAGCTCGACGGCCCGGTGAAGAACTTCACTTCGGGGACCATCCAGATTTTCAGCGCCAACTTTTTCAGCACGGTCGGCGAGTTCAGGAGTCCGGTCGAAAACTTCGGGCTGATCGAAATGAAGAGCCTGAACCTGAACGGCACGTCGAAACTCGAGCTGCAAGACACTTTTGTCAATCGCGGCGGCAGTAAAATTGAGACCTTGCCCGGCAGCGATCTGCAGGTGGAAATTCAGATCGTGTCGTTGGGGCTGATGTCAAACGAGGGCGTTGTTCAGGTCGGCACGCCGACAATTATCAACAACTCGTCGACGCATCCGGTAACCAATGCCGGGCTGATGATCGTGACGAGTTCGGTGCTCAGGATTGCGCAGGCGCCTGGATTGCTGATGGAAAACCCGGGGCGCATCCAGGTGGACAGCGGGCAGGAAATGTTGATCCAGGGCGGCGATTTTTCACCGACGAGCAGTGGCAGCATCGACGGGACCGGTACGATTACCTTTGCCGCGATCAGAATTGTCGACCACAAGTTGCGCTGCACCTCGGCGGTTACCGGGCTGGTCGGATGCGAGCTGACGACCACCGCGCAGTTGTTTAACTCCGGAATCGTGCGCTGTTTTTCTGACAACGTCTTCAACGGCGAAGTTGAAAACGCCACGACGGGCGTGCTTGAACTGCACGCCCTGGACGTGACTTCGTCCGTGTTGTTTGTCAACAATACCATGACAAACAACGGCGTTCTGGTGATGACTTCGTCCTCTCTTTCCGCCGACCGGGTTGCGCTGCTGCGCATCTGCGACACGCAGTTGTTCTGCAAGGGCGTGCTGTTGAGTTCGCCGACGCCGGGCGCGGCTTTTACGCCGCACACGGTGCAGAATAAAAACAGCAGTTTTTTCCTGTCGGGGCAGATTATTGTTGCCACGGATGCAACACTGAGCATGATCAATGCGGGCTCGTCCCTGGCGGGCGACGGCGGCACATTTCGGCTTTCGGGTTCAAACAGTATTCTCAACATTGCCAATCGCGGCAGTCTGACCAGCACCTTTGCTTCAATTACGATTTCCAGCATTCGCACGGAAGCGCCCGGTGCGCAGCTCAGGGTGGCGCAGACGACGCGTTCGTCCCTCCACATTTTCAGATCTTCAATCACGACGACGGCAAGCCTGTTTAACTCGGGGCTGTTCAGCGTTAACGGCGGCGAGTGCATTGCGCAGAATTCGATGCTGTGCAACGGTCCGGGAACACACAACTTTGAGAACGTTATTCTTTCCGGCAGTTTCTTCTGTCGCTCAACGACGTCCAGTTTTGACATTGTTGACGTGACGAGCCGTTCCGGCAGCGACATTCACCTGCTGGGTTTTGGCTCGCTGGGCGGCTGTAACCGATTCCGCGGTTCGTTTACCGTCGGCACGACGGCAAGTTGTTTTTTGATCGATCCGCAACGCGGACCGGTCGACGCCTCACAGGGGCAGAAAAATTTCTTTTCGCAGGGGCTGACCAACCACGGCTGCATCCAGGTTCAGACCTTTGCGACCAATGCAACGATCGGCATTCTGAACGGCCAGTTTCACAATACCGGCAAGCTGGAGCTGGGCTCGAGTCCGGCGGGTTTTAACTTGTTCTGCACAGGCAGTTCCGTCCTGTTAAACGGCACCGGCGGTACGATAGTCAATCAGTCGGACGGTCTCAACAACGGCCGGCCGGGGCGATTCCTCTTCCTTGATTCAAGCAAACTGATCAATTTTGGCGATATCATTTTTTCTACCGCGCTCAACATCGCGACAACGGAGTTCGATTTCGGCAGTCAGACAGTATTCCTGAACGATGGCGTGTTTGTGTTCAGAACGTTCTCCACGCGCTCCACCATCAGCATCAGCAGTTCCACGGTGTTCGTCAATCGCGGCACGCTGGAATTCGACCAGGGCAAGAGCGGTGCGACGGGCGGTCTGTTCCGCGATGACGAGTCCCTGTTGCCGCCGGTTAACTCGGGCATATTTGTCATTCGCAACTTCAGCACGCCCAACACATTTGTCCTGCGCGACAAGGATTCGATCGACAATACGGGAGCGATCAGGTTCGAAAACAACAGTGCGCCGACGACGGTGGAGTTGCGCGATTCATCGCACATCTACAACAAAGGCGATATAGAATTTATCAAATGCATTACGGCCAAACTAGCGATGCGTTCGGCCACGCGCATGACCAACGATCAGCCCGGACGCATTCTGTTTAATGAAGCCGATACGGCTTGCGTGCGCATTATCAACAACTCCGAGTACCGCAATTGCGCCTCCACAATTTTCCAGGGCTGCACCATTGCCACTCTCCGGCTCGACGACTTTGCCAGGCTGATCAACAAAGTCGGTGCAAAAGTTGAAGCCCGCAACTTCAAGAGCGAGGGTAATCTGCAACTGACGACCAGCGCCGTCCTGCGAAACGCCGGGCTCTTGAGTTTTCACAGTTTCTCGACCACCTGCATTATTAGCGCCTCAGAGAATTCGCGGATTGAAAATGAAACAGGCGGGACGTTTAATCTCTCGACCGGTGCAATACTGCGCTTTCACATGTCGCAGACGGCGCAGATGTTAAACTGTGGATTACTGCGTTTGCAGTCGATGTCGAACGCGACGATGACCATGGAAAACCTGACGCACTTTAGCACCAAGTCCGGGGGAACGACGCTGTTCGGGCCGGACATCGGCGGCAGCAGCGTTGAATTGAAGGACAGCTCGACTTTTCGGAACGGCGGCGAAACCACCTTCCTGCGCAATCTGTCGACGGCGGTCAGGATGTTCGATTCTTCCAGACTGATCGTCCAGACCTCGTCCAGCCTCAGGTTTATCGGTTCGGGAAGTCTGGACCTGACGAGCAGCCTGGTGATGAACAATAGCTCGCAGTTCGACAATCACGGCCGATGTGAAATGGAAAACTCCAGCAATTGTTCGATTCAGATGTTAAACTCCTGCCGCATCATCAACTCGACGGGCGCGACAATCAAACTGTCGACTTCCGGCGTCGCGCGTTTTACTCAGGAGGGCGGCAGCCTGTTTATCAACGACGGCTCTCTGGGGCTGTTGACCGTTTCCGAGGCGACGGTGGAAGTCAAGGACAATTCCAGGTTGAAGATCAATGGCGGGGGCATTCTTGACATACGCGGCCCGATATTGGAGGGCAAGATCCAGGCATCCGGCAACGGCGCGCTCGACAATGGCGGGACGGTCCGGATTCTGGTTGACTCCGCCCGGTCCACAATCAGATTAAACGACAGCTCTCAGGTGCAGAACCACACGGGCGCAACCATCGAATTTATCGGCGGCGGTCGCGGCGGCGGCATCTTTATTGACGGAACCTCGCGTGTTGACAACGGCGGGACCTGTCGCTTCCGCAACTTTGCGTCGACGGCGACGATTTTCCTCGGCGATGCCACGCGTTGGGAAAACAAGCCGGGCGCGGAGGTAAAAGCCGATTCTAGTCGGAAGTTTCGCATTCTGTGTTACGGCGGTTCACTGTTTAACAACTGCGGCGAGGTGCAGTGCCTGACGACGACGTCCGGCTCGATTTTTCTGGGCGGCAATTCGACCTTCAACAACAAATCAGGCGCGACGACGCTCTTCGGCGACGGATTTAACGGCGGGCTGCGCGTGCGCACGTCAACCAATGCATTGTTCTGCAACGGTGGTGACGTCCGGTTCCGCAACTTTGCGACGACGGCGACAATTTTCATGGGCGACAGCTCGCGCTGGAAGAACAAGACATCAGCCGAAGTGAGTTTTATGAACGGCTCCAGCGGCGAGGACGGCGTGAAGATAGATCTGAGCGGCGCCGCCGGAATCGCAAACGATGGAGCGCTCATATTGCGCAACGTTAAGTCAGACGGGACTCTTTGCCTGGGCGACAGCACGCGCTGGGATAATAAAGTCACCGGCCGTTTCGACATTGATTCGACGCGTACATTCCGCATCCTGTGTTCCGACAGCTCGGTGTTTAACAACTGCGGTCAGGTGCAGTGTCTGACGACAACGTCCGGTTCGATTATCCTGGGCGGCAACTCGCTCTACAACAACAAACTCGGCGCGACGACGCTCTTCGGCGACGGCGGGTCCGGCGGCCTGAAGATTGAAGCGGGCACCAATGCGACTTTCAGCAACGGCGGTACGTTCCGTTTCCGCAACTTTGCGACGACGGCGACGATTTTCCTGGGCGACAGCTCGCGCTGGCAGAATAAAACATCGGCGGAGGTGAGTTTCCTGAACGGCGCCAGCGGCAGGGACGGCGCTGTCATCAGGCTGGGCGACAGCGCCGAAGCCGAAAACAACGGTGAAGTCAAGTTCCGCAACTTTGCGACGACGGCGACAATTTTCCTGGGCGACTCCTCGCGCTGGGAGAATAAAACAACGGGCCGCGTCACGGCGGACTCGACCAACCGCACGCGCATCATATTGTTTGACGATAGCCGATTTAACAACTGCGGGCTGTACCGCTGTGAGTTTGCCACGACCTGCCACATTATCATCGGCGGCAATGCGCGTTTAAACAACAAAAACGGCGGTCGTCTTTTGTTCAGTGATCTCGGCAACAAACTGAAAGTCGAGACCTCGACGAATGGAATCTTTACCAATGACGGCATCACAAAAATTGACCGTTGTCCCTCGGCGACCTTTAAGTTCCGCGGCAGCTCGCGATTCCAGAATCACGGCAAAATGGCTTTGAGTTCGACGACGACCACGGCGGGACTCACGGTGACGCACGAGCCGCCGAGCGTTTTTGTGCACAGCGGCTGTATCGATATCACGCGGGCGCTGATGCGCGTTAAACTTCCGCGCGTTATTGTGCTCGGAGCCACGGAGGCCGGCGTTCAACTGGCAACGACTTCAATCTGGCGATTCGAAACCGACGGCGGCGTTGAATTTCATGGCGGCCATGCCGACCTGGGCGGGCGGTTCAGCGGCGACGGAAAGTTGATTTTCAGGGACGCAAAAATTGACGTTCAGGGAGTTAAACTCGGGGTCAGCGGAACCAACGCCGCTATTAAACTTATCGACACGGAGTGGAACAGCAGCGCCACCGTCAGTCCGTGGATCACGCGTGTGCCGCTCTGTCTTGGCGGACGTTCCACGCTCAATGTTGTCATGACAACGGCAAATCGCACCGTCATGCGCGCGTCGACGGAAGGACTGCTGCACCTCAACTTCAAACTGCCGGCGACAAATACGGGCCAGGTGATTTTTAATCGCACGATCCCGAATTCGCGCATTGATTTTGATCCGGGTGTGCGCTACAACAATCTCGGCCGGATCCTGATCAGCAACGTCGTGACGTCGACGGAGATACGGTTGGGCACGAACGCGCAATTCTGTCATCAGGGCCTGCTGAGCATAACCACAGCGGAACTCAGCTTTGTGCACGAAACCGGCGCTCGGCTCAAATTTGTGTCGACCGCCATCGTGGACATCGATCGCTCGACGGTTAACATCGTGACGAGTTCGGTGTTTAATACGACCATCCCCGGCAATGTAATACTGCGTGGCGGCGGGGAGTACAACGTCGGCAATGTCAGGTTGGCCGGTACACTCGTGCCGGGGCGTTCACCCGGCAAACTGGTGTTCCCCGACGACATTGCTATGGCGTCCACGGCGACGCTGGAATACGAAATTGGCGGCGCTACAACTGCGGGTATTGCCTATGACCAGATCTGCGCGGACGACGTGACGCTGGGCGGCACGCTCGACGTGACCTTTATTAACGGTTACACACCTGCAAACAGCGACCGGATTGTGTTGATGAAATACAATTCGGTGACCGGCGCTTTTGCCTCGGTGACTTATGCCAATCTGAGCGCCACGCCGAATCTGGAGATCGGCGCGACGGAGGCCGTGCTGACATTTTCCGGCGGTGTGAGCACCAGCATTGTCAATGTTGATGTTTATCTGCACGGTTACTGGAACGGCTCGGAGCACAGGCGCACGCCCCTGCTGCTGGAGCTGCGCACAGGCGCGGACCTGCTGACCTCCAGCACGGCGGTGTTGACCACCACTCTGTTAAGTACGTCGGCCTCGACGAGTTTTGCGTTTGAGGGCCTGCCGCAGGACGACTACTGGGTGATTCTGCGCCACGGCGGGCATCTGCCGGCGGCGTCGATTTCGCGTATCAACATCGCGCCTGGTACAACGGCTGTCGACTTTACCGATCCGGCGAATGTTGTTAACGGGGCGATCCAGCTCCTGCCGTTGACAATTGGCGCGACGACCTACAACGTGCTGCGCACCGGAGACATGAACAACAACCAGGACGTCGGTTCGGACGATTTCATCCAGTACTTTTTGCCGAATTTCGGCGTGGCGAATCCGGGATTTGTGCCTGAACTCGATTAGTCGGTGTTTAACACTGCATGGCTAACAAGAAGGTCATGCTTGAGAAGCTCATGCAAAAACGCCCCTCCGCGCGAATGCAGAGAGGCGTTTTTGTTTAAGTGCCCCCAAAATCAATCAGGAGCGCCACGGCTGTGAATGTCAGGGCGTGACCATCATTTTGATGTTAACGCCGCCGGATAAATTAACAAGATAGAGGCCCGGCGAAAGCCCGACGGTGTTCAACTCAAAGTAGCTGTTTGCGGCGTCGATGTTAAAGGAGCCGCTCATCATTGTGCGGCCCTGCAGGTCGTAAACGCCGAAGGTCTGCGCGCCGTCCGGCTTTTCGATGAAGTTGATCCGCAGTGCTTCTCCTTGCGGAACGACGGCATCCAGATTGTGCGCCTCGTCATTCTCGCTGTTAAAGTCCTCGGCGTTGACAATCAACGAACGTTTAATGCCGCCCGATGTGAGGTCCACTTGCGCCTGGCAAAAAACATACGCGCCGAAAACAATGTCGTAGTCCGGCTCGGGGATGTTGGACGTTCCCGTCCACTCGAACATCGCAAACTGAGTGCTCAGGTCGCGCTGGAACTGAGAATGCGAAAGGTCCACGTATTGGTCGCAGTCGGTGGATCCGCGGAAACCGGTCCGCAGGTTGTACCAGTCCAGTTGAGTCGACTGATTGCCCCAGCGCGTGCCGGCTACGTGGTATCCCCGTTCCCATTTGTTGGTGTAAATCGGGTGTTGATTGGAAAAAATCGAGACGTCGCGGCCAAAGTCATCGTGGTCGGGATCACCAAAGTACTTTGTCCAGACCGGCGGTCCCAGGAGAAAAGAAACTTCCATCAAAAACAGATCTTTGTCGCTGCCGGCCGTCTGTTCCAGGTGCCCGGTCACAACATAGTCGCCGCCATAGTTTTGGCTGGGGTCAATGCCCCATGCGCCGCAGTGTGTGTTGTTGTCCAGCGTCGGCGTGTACAGGCTTAACGGCTGCAGCGGAGCCAGGGTCGCGCCGGAGATTCTGCCGAGGAATATGTTGGACGTCGGCGTTGTGGTCGGGCAGGATTCGCCGCAGGCGATAACGTTGTCATTGGCGTCGATCTCCATGTCCCGAAAAGAATCATTGCTGTTTAATGGGCCATAATACGATGCGATCAGGGGAACGCCGCCGGCATCGATCTTGAGGATCATGGCGTCTTCCTGTCCCTGCAGGCCGGGTTGTTCCGCACGGCCGGAGAGGACGAAGTCGCCGTTCGAGAGCTCGCGAATGCAGACGCTTCGTTCGTCGGTCTGGTAGCCGCTGCCGTAGATTCTCGACCAGATGGAGGCGCCGTTGGCGGCGTTCAGTCTGGCGGCAAAGGCCTCGAATTTGTTAACATTCGGGTCGTCGTCGACAAATCCGGCAATCGCGAGTTCGCCGTTGGCACACTCAATCACTGAGGCTACGTACTCGTTATGCCATGTGCTGATTCGTTTAATCCAGACCATGTTGAGCGACTGTGTAACACGACAGACGAGGATGTCCCATCCATAGGGCCCATCGCGCAGAATCGTAGCGACCCACACAAGGTCGCCGTTGCTCAACTGGACAATGTCGAAGTGTGTCGCGTCGCTGAAAAATCCGTACTGGCGCACGGATACAGTATTGCCCAGTCGGTCGAGAACCTGCACCATGGGATGCGCGGCGCCGGACAAAATCAGCGGTCCCTCGCTCCTGGAAAAGCCGACGGTTGCGGTACTGCCGGACTGCATGGTCTCGATTGCAAAGGCCTGGTCTTCAATGGCGCCTGTGCTGGAACCTGTGAGGGCTTCCCAGGCGTCGGTCAGTGCCGACGCCTGCCGCGGCAGAGAGCAAAAAAACAAAAACATCACCGCCGTCACACAGAAGCGGCGAAGTGCTCGTGAAGTTGTAAACTTAAACATATACCACCTGTTGGATGAAAATGCCTGATGATCTCGGGGCTGATGTCAAGACCGTTAGTTGCGTTGCGCGGAAGTGATCTCTTCGTTTGCAACATGAGCCGATAAACGCGTTATGGACTTGATTGTGAACCGGCCTGGTTCCTGCCGGCAATGATAGTGGGGCTTTGCCGCCATCCGACTACGCAATATGTACGTAAAAAGCTGTAAGCATTTGATATGCAAGAGCTTAGGCGTCGTTGGGCGCTTGTCGCGCGCACAGGTCCGTAGTGCAAGTCGTTGCGGGCGTTACAATAAATCAGTGCCGAAGGTGCTGCGAATTGTACGCCGATGAATTCGATTAAACGATTCAGTATATCAAGGCGAAAGCCTCTCAACTATTTGTGAGTCGAGAGGCTTTGAGTTAAGTGGCAGATGTGAATTTGAAGCCGCCGACTTAAACAGCGGCCAGATGTGTCATCAGATCCGCGCCCGTGTCGAGGCGGAGTTTGCGCCGGATGCGCCCGCGATGCGATTCCACCGTGCGCGGGGAAATGCTCAGGTATGCGGCTATCTCTTTGCTCATCATTCCGCCAAGAACCAGCGAGCAGATCTGCAGCTCGGCGGAACTCAACTCTGGACAGTGCTGCGCCAGCTGTGAGAGTTTTTCCCCCTGCGAATGCTGCAGCAATTGGTCGATGTGTTGAATGCTTTGGCCAATATCCCGATTGGAACTGATGAACGCCAGAATTTCCAGCAGAGTTTTTTTCCCCGGCCGCGACGCGCGCAGCAGCTGCTGGATTTCGCGCTGTATCTTATCCAGCGCCCGGTTCTTTGAGTTAAGCGACGCAATGGCCTGTTTAACTTGTCCCTGCAGTTTTTCGATTTCCTCGTGGGACTGGTCCAGTTTGCGCCGCATGACGGCGTGGTCTGCATTGCTGCGACGCATGATAATATGCGCCTCGATGCGCATCAACGCGCGCGTGCGCTCAGAGCCGAACATCTCGTCTTTCAGTTCGAGCGCCAGGCGCATGTACTCCAGCGCAGCCTCGGAATCGGATTTTTCGACGAGTGCTCGGGCAATTTCGAAATACAGCTGGTAGAGTTGATATTTGTCGCCGATGCGCTTGATGATATCAACTGCTTTGTAGAGCAGTTTAAGTGCCGCATCGGGACGTTTATTCGCGATCAAAAAGGCTGCGATGTCGCACTCCACACGCATGGCCATGTGAGTGTTGCCCACTCGGCGGAAGTCCTGCAGGCTCTTGCGCAGCATGGGGCCCGCTTTGGAAATATTGCGCTGGTGTGTATAAATCTGACCGCGGACGTACAGCAGCCGCGGGTTTGGCCGATGCGGCGCGTATTGCCGTTGCAGCGCCTCGGCTTTGTCGATGTGCATCAGCGCCTGTTTCCAGTTGTGCTGATTGACATATGCCGTTGCAAGATTGCCCAGTGTGCTGATCTGTCCACTCATATCGCCGATGCGGCGGCGCAGGTCAAGCGCCTGTTCGTACAACTCAATTGCGCGCGGCCATTCGCTGAGCAGGGCAAAGACCGTGGCGGTATTCGACGTCGTCCGCGCCACCGCCGCCTCGTCGCCCAGTGTTTCGGCCAGTTCGCGTGCCTCTGCGAAGTACCTGATCGCCAGTGGGAAGTCCGCGATCTGTGTGTACACGCCGCCGAAGTCGTTCAGCACAAGCACGTAGACTTCCGTGCGTCGCTCGCTCGCCGTGCAGACCGTCTCGGCGCGCCGGAAAAACTCGAGCGCTGTCAGAAAGTCACCGAGCTGAAAGTGGTAGCGGCCGACGGTACGCCAGAATCCCACGCTCTCAAAAAGTGCGTGTCTCTGTCCAGCTTCCGCCGCGTCGCAACAGGCCTGCAGGTGCTTGCCGGAACTGCGGACGTCATTGTGAGCGGCGTATATCTCCGCCAGACGCCAGTTGCAGTCCAGGACGTAGTGTTGCAGATCCGTTTCGCGTGCCGTCTTCAAAGCGCGTTCGGTCAGCGCCAGTTTGCGCGTGTGCTCGCCGCCCGGCAACTCGTCGGCGCGCTGCAACAATTTGTCAATCGTAAAACCAATGCGCTGAATGTCTCCTGTGTGATCCTGGGGACCGTGGATCAGTTGTTCTGATCTCGGCATATGGTAGTCCTCCAATTGAGAATGAACCTGGTCGCCGTTGTGATTGGCGGCATTTTCCCGGTGCGCGTCGGGAGCGCTCAAAAGGCAAACGGTCGTTGTCTGTCATTTGAGCAACGTGATCCGGCGACAAATGACAGGGGCGAATATGCCGAATTACGTCAAGTCTATTGACCGTCCTTTGTTATATTCGCCTCGTAAATTGCGCAAGTGCTACAAATTTTCCCTTTGGCGAGGTACACAATGGACATCAATATTCGCCCGATCCGGCCCGACGAAATGGACTTTCTGATCGATCTGGCCGCCGCCGAAGGCTGGAATCCGGGCCTGCGCGACGGCGATGCGTTCTACGCCGCGGATCCGGAAGGATTTCTGGTGGCGGAAAAGGACGGCGAAAAAGTCGGCTGTATCTCCGGCGTTTCGTATGGCGGCATTTACGGCTTCCTCGGTTTTTTCATCGTTCTGCCCGACTACCGTGCGCAGGGCATCGGTCACGACATGTGGGCCGCGGTGGAACGCCGGCTGGAGGGGCACATCAACGGAATGGACGGCGTGGTGGCGCAGCAGGAAAACTACCGCAGCGCAGGTTATGTTAAATACCACCGCAGCGTGCGCTATAAAAACGTCACCGGCGGCGAGCGTTTTGAGTCGCCGCTGATCGCTCCGGCGTCTTCCGTCGATTTCGCCGACATTCTGGCTTATGACAAACGCGCCTTCGGCGTGGAGCGCGAAGCTTTTCTGCGCGCCTGGCTGGCCATGGACAACGCCATTCCGCAGGTTATCGTCGACGAGGGCCGTATCCGCGCCTTTGGTTGTATCCGCGAGTGCCGCGTCGGCTGGAAAATCGGGCCGCTCTTTGCGGACAACCTGCAATACGCCGACATCATGTACCGCAGTCTGTGCAGCCGCGTCGAGCCCGGCTCGGAGGTTTTCCTGGACGTCCCCGAAACGAACGAGGCGGCCATGCAGCTGGCGCAGCACTACGCCATGGACAGCGTCTTTGAAACGGCCCGCATGTACAACAAGGAGCCGCTGCCGACGGAAAACGATCTGATTTTCGGCATCACCAGCTTTGAACTCGGCTGATTTGGACCGGCCTGATTCCGGTTTATATGATTGGATTGCGGCGCGGGGGATGATCGCTTTGAGCCCTGCGCTGCGCTTCGGTCTCAGGCTCTTCCGATTTTTTTGTTTGTCACTGTGTTTGCGGCTGAGCGCATCTGCGCCGCGTTTGTTAACTGTTGTGCTGAGTGTTTAACACCGGCGGACAACTGCGGCGCTGCAGGACGTTTAACAGACCTTGAGTTTGTGGTTCGGCGACTTCATGGCGCAAGCAACTGAACACTCAATTATGCAGTGTTTCTCACTCGGCGATTAACAAAAAGAAACGCAAGCCCAAGGGGCGAAGCGCTCAAGTCGCAATGTGACATTCGCCCGCTTAAACACGGGGTTTAGTTGTCGGCGACGTTGTTCATGGCCGGCAGAAAGACTTCCACGCGCGTGCCGCCGGCCTTGCCGTCTTCGTCGTAGAGATCCGTGATGTCGACGTGCATGGTTTCGCGCAGCGCTTCGTTTAACATGGAAATGCGTTTGTCGGTCACGAGCATGCCGAGCGAAGAGCGCTTGCCGTTGTTTCTGCCCTTGTTTTTGCCTGCACGCGACGCGGAAGAGCGTCCCACGCCGTCGTCTTCAATTTTGTACACAATTCTGTCGCGCCGCCGGCTGATGTCGATGTTAACATTTCCCTTGCCCTGACGCGATTGCAGGCCGTGTACGATGGCGTTCTCCACGTAAGGCTGCAGCAGCATGGGCGGAATGCTGATGGCGGCGGGGTCGATCTCCGGATCCACGTGAATGCTGTATTGCAACTGCTGTTGAAATCGCTCGCGTTCGAGCGAGAGATACGTCTCCAGGATTTCGAGTTCTTCCGAGAGAGTGATGCGTTCGCGGTTGGCGGTTTCCACCACCATGCGCATCAAACGAGCAAAACGCGCAATGTAGTCGCGCGCCGTATCCGGGTTGTTGCGCATGATAAAGTGCTGAACCGAAGTTAACGAGTTAAACAAAAAGTGTGGATTCATCTGCATGCGAAGCGCCTCCAGTTCGCTCTCTAGCAGCTTGCGTTTAACCTCGGCGCGTTGTTGGGCGCGTTTGAACCGGCTGCGCGCCACCCAGAAGACCAGCGTAAAACAAAGCAGTAAAATTGCGATGCGGAATTCGGGCGTGGTCCACGGCTCCGGTTGGATCAGCAGAGTGATCGCTATGCCGTTGTTGTTCCAGATTCTATCGCTGTTTGTGCCTTTGATACGGAAGGTGTACGTGCCGCCCGCCAGGTCCGTATAGGCGGCGTAACGACGTGCACCGGAATAGACCCAGCCGCGATCCACGCCGTCCAGCATGTAGGCGTATTGGTGTTTTTTGGGATTTGTATAGTCGAGCGAGGCAAAGCGAAAACTGACGAAGTTGTCGTTCCACTGTAGTTCCAGCGTGTCGCCGTCAAACAGTTCGCGTTTAATCGGTTTATCGAGAATACGAGTCTCGGTAATAACCATCTGCGCTTCGGCCGGGCTGATCATCACTTCGTCCGGATCAAAGCGCGAACACCCGTTCAAACCTCCGATGTACATCTTGCCGTTGCGGCGGTCGTTCAGGTAAGCCCCGAAGTAGTTTTCGTTGTTTAATAAACCGTCCAGCTGGTCGTAATTTTTGAATTGATTGTTGCGCGGATTGTAGCGACTCAGGCCGCGGCCGGTGGAGATCCACAGGTAACCGCGCTCATCTTCCATGATGCCGTAGATCACGTTGTTGCTCAGCCCGTTTTCCTCCGTCAGCAGGCTGAATTCCTGTTTGTCGAGTCGCAGGCAATTTAAACCGTGGCCGTAGGTGCCGGCCCAGAGTGTATTGTTGTCGGAAAAGAGCAGGGACCAGACCGCGTTGTTGGAGAGGCCGTTGCGACCGACGTCGTCGCTGGAGTAGAGCTTAACATAACGGCGCTCGCCGCGGTCGAAAACGCGAATGCCGTCGTTGGTGGCCAGCCAGAGTGAATCGTCGTTGCGCTCGGCAATGTAAAAAACAAATGCCTTGTCGCCGTCGCGCCTGTCCGGCGGACGATAGGGGCGGCAGACGCCGCTGTCGTGAGAATAAAAGTACAGCACCTTGGAAGAGCCGAGCCAGACGCCGTTGTGTTGTTGGTCCACAAGAATCGAATAAACGCCGGGTATGACAGTGATGCTCGAGTCGACAATTTCGGGCGGCAAGGTGTATTTGAGCATTTTTCCGGTTGAAGGATTCCAGGCGGTAATCCCCTGGCCCGTGTGCCCGAACCAGATGTAGCCGTTGCTGTCCTGGCGCACAACGTTAACCGAATTGTTAACAAGAAAAGTGCTGTCGCCCGGAATACCGCGGTGAAAAGTCCGGGAGCCCGGCGGCTGGTGGAAAATGCCGTAATCGGTGCCCAGCCAGAAGACGCCGCTTGTGTCGACTTCCATTGCGCGGGCGAACCAGGTGGGGGCGTCCACTGTAAGCTCTGGATAAGTGTCGGTGCAAAAGTGTTCAAAGCGCAGGCCGGGGCGGTAGATGTGGCAGAGTCCTTCGCGGATTCCGAGCCACAGCGTATTGTCGCGGCCCGCCAGCAGGTTGATGGCCGTGGAGTTGTTGCGCAGTTCCATGCCCGGCAGCGAACGGGTCACCAGGCGGCGCTCGCCGGTCAGCAGGTTGTGCCGCAGAATGCTGAAGTCCGACTGCACCGTCCAGACCACGTGTTTGCCGTCGCCGGCCAGACGCACGTGCTGTTCGTCGGCCGTCGGAGCCAGAGTCCGGCGCACAAAACTGAATCGCTGCGAGCGGCAGTCGAACAGCCCGATGCCGCGCTCGAACAGCACGAGCAGATGCTGGTCGCCATGCGAAGCCAGATGCATGTAGTCGCCGAGTTCGGCGCGGTAGTCCGTCAGCGAGTCGACAATTGCCAGGCTGCCTTCCTTTGGCATACCGCAAACGAGCCCGCCCTGAGCCAGGTAGTACAGGCGTCCCTCGGCGTCGGAGACCAACGTCCGCGGCTGGTACTTCTGATAGGGCAGGTCCGTGTCGGCGCTGCAAATGTCTTCGAGCGCCTTCAGTCCGCCGGTGGCGGGATTAAAACGGTACACCGAGCCGAAACTCGTACCGAGCCAGAGCGTGCTGTCGCTGCCGCGGCAAATTTGGACGATTGTGTTTTTTCCGGGGCCGCTGAACATGTTCCAGTCGAATTCGTAGCGCGTAAACGCTCCCGTCTGACGGTCCAGCGAGTTGAGTCGCCCTTCGATGGTGCCGACCCACAACAGTCCGTCCGCTCCCTCGCAGAGCGCCAGGATGCCGGTGTCGCTGATGGAATTGCTGTCGCGCGGGTCGGGGGCGTAGACCGTGAATTCATAGCCGTCAAAGCGGTTCAATCCGTTGCCGGAGCCGATCCAGATGTAGCCGCGGCTGTCCTGCATCAGGCAGGAGATCGATCGATTGGACAGGCCGCGCTCCACAAAATCGGTGCGCGCCGTGTATGCTTTCAGATCGTCAATCGGCGGTGTAAAGTCCTCTGCTGCGACGAACGCCTGCGCACGCGCTGAAATCGGAAGCAGGAGTACAACCGCTATGATGACGAGCCGTATTGACGACGCGCCGCCGCGGGCGGCCAAAGACGCCAAAGTCACCGCCGGGCGAACACAAGATCCTGAACGGGCTGCTATGATCAACTGACTCATTGTGTGCTCAATTCAATCTGGTACGCTGTTTGGCCCGGGAAAGCACTTCCATGCGGATTGGTCGGAGTGAGCTATTCTGGTGCTGTAAAAAAGCACAATTTTACGTGTCTGTTACAAAATAAATGCATCGTCATTCTTAATGTTTGCATGAGAATTACGGGAATAATACATTAGTCCGTTCATCATGTGGTTGAATTGTGCAGCATCTACGCCAGGCTATGAAAACACTGAATGCAGCGATTATTGAAGATCAGCCCGCGAATATCGAAATTTTGCGCGATTTGTTGTCGCGTTACTGTCCCGCGGTTGAAGTTATTGCGCAGTCCGGTTCGATCGTCGAAAGCGTCGAGTTGTTGACACGTCAACAACCTGACATTCTCTTTGTCGACGTGGAATTGAGCGACGGCGACAGTTTTGAGATCTTCGACCGTCTGCCCGAGTTGCGCAGCCACCTGATCTTCGTCACCGCGCACAATCACTACGCACTGCGCGCCATCAAGAGCTCGGCGCTCGATTACCTGCTCAAGCCCATAGTCGTCAGCGAACTCAAGGAAGCTGTGGCAAAGGCCTCGCGTCGCCTCGGACAGGACGCCCCGGTCCTGCCATCCGCCGCGCCCTCGCACTCGCTGCTGCAGGAGGGCATACTGGCGTTGCCTTTGCTGAACGGTTTCGAAATTGTCAGGATTGCCGACGTAATGCGTATCGAGGCCGACCGTTCATACTCCGTCCTCCACATGTTGAACGGCGATCAGCACCTCGTCTCCCGGCCCATTGCCGAGTACGACCGCCTGTTGCAGTCGCAGGGTTTTTTCCGCGTTCACAAAACTCATCTCGTTAATCTGCGCCATATTCGCCGTTACGTGCGCGGTCGCGGCGGCCAGGTCTTTATGGCGGACGGTTCCGCGGTTAATGTGGCCGCGCGCAAGCGCGAAGCATTTCTCGAAATGTTCGGCCAGGTCTGACAAGCGATGACGGTTCGCACCACGTTTGTTTAATACTCCGACACGCAGGTACGGTTGACCCACACGCACATACGGTTGTGCTGGCGCGCTGTGGATTCTTTTGCGATCTTCCCCTCGTAATCAGGGTGTCGCCTCCCCCAGCATTCCCGGGATCAGCGCCCCGGCATGTCGCTCACCCGATACACTCCCGGCAATGGTCACAGGGTTTCACAGCTTGAGGAATCATGTTAACAGATCTGTTGACACCGGCGCGAAGGTCCGCTTGACGCGGCCTGCATCTGTTTTACGGAGACGCAGCTCCACGACACGGCGGGTACGTTCCCGGCATTACCGATCTGATGTATTTTCCCAATCAGGAAAAGGCCGCTTTTGTTCGTCAATGGGAGCAAAACCAGAAGTTTTCTGGTGAACCTCGAACCCCGCAGCGTCACGCATCAGGTGAAGTCGTTGCGATGACAACATTTGGTCCGCAAGTTCGAATCCCAGACTTAAACAGCTGAGCGTTCAATCAGTTGCATGCAAAGCATGAAACAATGAGGAGTGAGGCACACAACGGACGCCCGGGATACCTGCCTGTTCCGGTTCCGCCATCCGGATGTAGACCGGATTCGCCAGGCACATCAAAAAGTGTAGAACGGTTCGGCGCGTAGGCCTTACCGGTAAGAAAGTGGCTGTAATGATGGTGCGACCAGGCACGCATGCCCGCTCGGCTTTGTCCGGGCGGGCATGTTTTTTTTGTTCAGATGCAGGTGTCAGGTCGCGGTGTCGCAAAACGGCACAGAACGACTCTGCATTGTTCTCCGGCTCGTCCGGCTGTGCGCGGTTGTTCAGTTGCGACGCTGTTTTTTTGTCCGGTTAAAGGCGAAACTGCGACGTTCACCCACGTTTAACTGCCCGTTCAGGTTTTTACAGCTTGAATTGGGGCAAAAGAGTTGTATGCTTGTACAAAAGCGAGGGCACAGCACTGTGCGGAAAATGGAGATCGCATCGAGTTTGCAGGCCGGGCATTCGTCCAACCGCGAGGTTGCAGGCGGAGGGCTTGCTGGTGGGTTGGTGGTGGAAAACACTGCCGGAGGTGGCGGCGGGGGCGGGCCCAAATGATTTCACGGTGGAGTCTGCCCCGACGACCGTACCCCATGAATTTCTGGCGCCAGAACTCTCGCGCACCTGTCTCGTCAGCTGATTAAACATCGACCGAGTGTCAAATCCTGGCCGGAGCAGAATACACGTCAATCTACAGTCAGACCTCTGTTAGGGTTGATTACACGCCGACCGAATGTTTAATCTTGAACAGTTTACCTGTTGTCCGATGCCGGACTGTTGAACGCTGTCTTAATGAACACCTGATCCTTCGTGTTCTAACTGAAGGTCATTGAGCTGTACGTCGGTCAGGACCTGACTTTCAACGTTGCGAACGATTTCGTCAAACAGGTGCCGCCGCTCGGCTGCGCTCAATGCCGTGTTCAGGTAGTTGAACATATTGATCGTCTCTGCGGAAATCTGCAGCGACCGCCAGGCGTCATGCAGCCACTTGTCGCGCGGCTCCGTAGCGGGCAGCGGCAGCGGGGCGCGCGCCGTAGCCACGGCGACAAACTGAACCATTTTTTCACGCCACACGGCCGTGCGGTGGTCGATCTCCAGGATTGCTTCGCGAATAACCAGTTCGCTCTCCGCTGCAATCTGCATTGCCTGCGCCGCCGCCTGCTTGCGCCGCGATTGTTTAAGTGAGTTGCGCTCAGATTCCACGTGTCCCTGTTGGAGCACGGCGACCCTGCCGCGCGCCACGCTGGCCATGGATTTTTGCGGATGGCGCAGACGGCCGAGATCCTGCTCCAGATTTGTCAGCCAGACACTGCAGGCCGGTATAAACTCCAGCGGCCGCTGTTTAAATGTGTTCACCAACTGCTCGAATTCGTCGAGCCGAGTCAGCAGCAGTTCGCGCGTCAGGAAAATCATGCTTGTCGGTCCTTATTCCGGTGAAAGCCGATGTTGTTTGTCGCCTGTTTCATCTTCAATGACATTCCACTCCAGTCCTTCTTCTTTCAGCACCAGACGCAGGCGTGTGACGGTATGCGGCGAAGCCTGGTCCTTGACGTCCGAAGTCAGAATGGAAGCTTCAATTGGCCCGGCGCCGCTGCAGTCGGCCGGTTCAAATGCAGCCGCGGCAATTTCTACCGGGATGACATTGAGCATGCGATCGCGGTCCAGGCTCTCGCCGATCACCGCGAACTGCCGATTCTGGAGCGTTTTGTTAATCGCCTCGCGCGCGCCTTCTTCAAGGCGGTTTTTGATGTGATCATCCATGTCCGTCTGATTGCAAACGCAACTGTCCGTCACCGGTCTGTACAGAGCGTCGAACGATTTAACAAAACTGTCGTTGGAAATCTTGCGTTCCGCCAGCTCGCGCCGGATAATGGCGCTGCCGGCGTCGGCGGCGCTTTTTGCACTTTTAAGTTGTTGCGTCGCTGCTCCCGGGTGTGCCTTCAGGATAACCGGAACTTCCAGTATCAGCTCGGGTACGCGCACACGCGGTACGCTGAGGTCCCGCAGCATCGGTTTGCTGCGGTAATATTCGGCGATTGCCACCGATTCTTCGTCGGAAATGCGGCGCGCATGCGCCATACCGGCCATCAGCGAGCCGATGAGATTTCCCAGATTGGGCATAGGTATTCCTGTTCAATTCAGGTGAAATACATTCTGTGTGCATGAGTTAACGGCCCCCGGCGCGTAAATGCGCCGGGGGAGTCGGATGCGTGAGTTTAACAGGCGATTTCCGCCGCTCTGCCGGACTGCGATCCTTCTTCCTGTTGTTTATTGTCGTCCGTCAGTGCTGTTATTTCAGTCTGTCGTCTATGTTGTCGTATTGCTCGGAGTTTCGACAATGGTATTCTCGAGGATGTTAAGCAGGCGTTCCGTGCCCGCCGGCAGCTCATCCTGCACGGCGCGAACGTGTACGGCGAGTGAGTAGGTGCGCTCAACCTTGCTGCTGGACGTGGTACTCCGCTTGTATGAATAGTTGACTTTCAGACTGGCCGAGAACTTGCCCAGGTCCAGCTTGGTGCCGAATTCAACACCGAGACCGTGCTCGGATGTCAGTGACCGTTTTTGGACTGAGGTAATCTTGGCGTTGAAGTCGATCGTTGTTTCTTCAACGCGAATAAAGGGAATCGGCAGCATGGCAAGCAGCGGAACGTCCAGACTGTAGTCTCTCAACTCGACATCCGTCGTAGTTGTGTCGCCGGTGGTTGTTGTTACTTCAACCGGCTTTTTGTACTGGAACGATACCATCGTCGGCTTGTCATCGGTAAAACCGACGGACTTGATAAAATCGACGGAAGTGATGGCACTCTGGGCCTGCGCTTTAATAACGGCCGACAGCGGGCCGCCTATCATCGACTCAAAGTCGAGACTGGATAATTCCTGTCCAATAGACATAGTAAAACTCCGAAATTACACACAGAAAAAGTGAATGAACAGCGGTGCATGTGGGCCTGTTCACCCATTGCTTGGAATTAACTCGTTTTTAACTGTTGACGAGTGCGCAGGTGCATGTGGAAGCCGGGAACAAAAGCGTTGTCCGGCGGAAGACGGCAAATCGTCAGATCAGGCGTAGCTTAACAGATCAGGTGCATGTGTGGAGACGTTAATGCTACGGCGCAATGTTACACATTGTCGTTTATTGATGCAAGTGAAAAATCAAATCTGTTAAAATATTTCTTGCGTCGCGATCTGCCGCGCTGTCAACATCTACACCAATGACAAATAAAAAGGCTGTTTAAAACAGACGCAAACAGGAGAGGTGGAACATATGACAAACCGCGATTTTACTCGGCCTGAAAACCGATGGAATTGTGTGTGCCGTCGCAATAGGGTTTGTTGCTCGATGCGCCGCAACGGCAGAACGCCGTTTTGTTGTGACTGCAGCTGGTTGTTTGGTCGGCGCTGTGTACCGCGAGCCCGCCCTGCACAAGGATCGGTCCGTTGCGCAGAAATGTTAACTTCAGCGGACCTTGCTCAGCCGTCTCGGGTGTGGTTTGTTGCGGCAGCGCGCCTTCGTCGCTGAAACCGGCGTCGATATGTGAGTTGTCGCAGAAAGGTTTATTTGTCGATTTACCGCAGCGGCAGAGCGCCACGCGATTTTCCTGCATCAGGATTTCACCGTCTGCATGGTGCAATTGAAGTGCGCCGCGAAGATAAAGCGGACCGTCTTTGCAGACCTGCATTGTGTTTTCGTCCGGCGTGGTTTCGGCCGACTCAATTTCCGTGTGGCTGTAGTGCAACGCGCCGGTGGGGCAGCGCATAATTACTGCGGCAAGTTCGTCCGCATCGGCTTGATCGGGTTGAATCCAGGGACGTTTTTTGGGGTCGAAAACCTGGGGCAGGCCGTTGACGCATTCTTTTGCGTGAATGCAGCGTTTAACATCGTAACGAACGGTCAGCATTTTGCCTTTGAATTCAAAAATGCGCGCCGACTGCATAACTGACTCCGCCTGACTGGTTAAACGGTATTGCGCTGCCTGACGCTGTCGCAGCGCGGGCGCACTTCGCCGCAATCTACTGATTTTATCATGAATTCCAGACCTGCCCCGGCAATGCCTTTTCCATGTTAGTTTTGCCGTGTTGGTCGGACGGCGCCATGTCCGCTGACAGGCCGTAAAAGTTCACCGGTTGCGAGATGGGAACCGCGGCCGGTGCTGTGTGTGGGTACACCGGGGCAACGCTCCGTTAAAACGCCTCGCGTCTTTGTCGACGCGGGGCGTTTTAATGTTTCCCGCGGCAAATGGAAGCTGTACGGACCGCAATAGAGTAAAACATTGCGCGGCCTACAGAGCCGTGAGCAGGGCGCTCAGATTTGCGCCGCGGCCCAGATTCATTTTTTTGCGGATGTTCTGCCGGTGTGTATTGACGGTGTGCGTCGAAACGTGCAGTGTATCGGCGATGTCCTTGGAGCGCAGTCCAACGCGCATCAGCGTGCAGATGTGGATCTCGGCGGGCGAGAGGCCCGGATATTCGCGCGCCAGGCGCTGGGTAAAACCGGCGTGAATGCGGTCAAACTGCTCGCTGAAAGCCGTAGGCGCTTCACCTTCCGCCATCAACTCCGCCACCGACGAATGCATCGATTGCAGGAAGGTTCGTACGTCTTGCGGCGCCGATTGCAATTCTTTGGCGATCGACTCGCGCAGTTGTTCCAGTCCGGCCCGGCGCTGTGCGCTGTTGAGCGCCAGCTCGGCCAGCTCGCTGTTGGCGGACTGGACCGCGGCGTTCAGTTCGTCGATGCGGCAGCGCAGCAGTTCGCGTTCAGCTTCGGCGCGTCGCATTTCGTAGCGTTGTTCGATCATGGAGATGCGGCGACGCACGTCAAACCCGCGTGTGCGTTCGTACATCGCCAGATAGAGCCGGTGCTGTTGCAGTGCCGCTTCGGCTCTGCCGCTTTTTTCGTAAACCTCGGCCAGGCCATGATGCACCTGCCAGCGGTCGAATTCGGCCAGGGGCGGCTCGGCCTGCAGCGCTTTTTCGAATTCCCGTTCGGCGGCTGCGGCATCGCCACGCTGCAGTGCCGCTTCACCGGCGAGCATCGGCAGCGCCGCGTTTATTTTGTCGACCATGCCTGCCACCAGACGGCGTGCTTCGTGCAGTTGATCGTCGGCCTCGTCGGGACGTTGCAGCAACAGGAGCGTCGAGGCGCGACTGACCAGCACGCCGGCGCGGTCCACGCGGAGATTGTTGGCAAGGCACAGCGCCTCGGCGCGAGCACATAATTCTTCTGCCTGGTCAAAATCGTCGTCGGCCACGGCGCATTCCGTCAGCGCCATCAGGACGGACACCTGGTTGCGGTGCAATTTGAACGTCTCGTTCAGCTCCAGCGCGCGACGGCCGAATTCCCGAGTGGCGCGCCAGTCGCCCACTATTCGATGAATCGCGCAGAGGTGGGTCGCCGCCTGCGCCGCCTGGACCAGGCGACCGGACTTTTCAGCTTGCCGCAGTAGTTTTTCGCAGGTCTCGACGGCGGCCGCCAGCTTGTTTTCGCCGACGAGCAGGGAGACGCGGACGAGTTCGCCGTTGAGAGGATTTTTGTTGTGTTCCAGCGCTATGGCGCGGCAGCGGTCCAGGCATGCGTGCGCCTCGTCAAAGTGTCGCAGGCGTATCGCGATTTCGGCGCGCAGGCGGAAGATCATTTCCAGGCAGGCGTGGTCGGCGGCGGCGCGTGCGTCGGGCAGCGCCTGTTCCACCAGACGCAGGGCGGCGTCATTTTCCTGAAGGCGTGAGTGATCACGCGCCAGAACGACCAGGCTGCGATGGATCCCGTGGCTGTTTCCGAGCGATTCGCGCAGGTTCAGGGCGCGGCGGGCGTATTGCAGCGCGCGGTGTTCGTCGTTGTGTTGTGTTTCCCAGGCGAGTTTGTCGAAGCGCCGCATGCTGGCAAAGCGGTCCGGCGTTTGCTGTCGCGAGTGTGCGGAGCGCCGCGTGGTTGTCCCGGACGCAGCTGTCCCGGCTTCAAATATTTCCTGTTGCATGAATCTGTCTCCGCCATCCTGCATGTCAATCACCCGTCTGCGCCTGATGCGCCTGTGCCGTTCTGCCGTCTGTTCCCTGGAGCGCCGTGCGACAATTTACACAAAGCGCGGGCAGCTCCTCCATCCGTAGAACTACGTAAAGTTGTGCTTATACCGCGACGTGAAGTTTTTTCCCGCGACCTGCGACGCTGCTCGGACGCGACGACCATGACCGCTTTGAATCGCTGCCGCGCTTCAGGCTCCCTGATTTTTTTGTTCGTCGCCGGGTTTGACATCCGGGGACTCGGGGTTTTGAGGCCGCAGATTCCGAACGGTCGACAAAACAATAGGAAAAAGCGAGCGGCCCAAACGTTGCAAAAACGAGCCCCGGTCCGCTGAAAAAGTGGTCGTGGCGCGGCTGTCGGTCTTGACGCTTCATCATTGCGCGCCATTTGTTTTTTCGGTCCAGCTTTGTCTGCTGTTTGGTTCCGTCGGTCCTGTTCGCATCTGCCGAACTATCGCGTGGCCTTGGCCAGGCCTGCCGGGTCTCCCGAAATGTCCTGCGCGAATTTGCGGTCCTGCCACGGCGGTCTGACCGTGCGCAATGCGTTGAGGCACAATAACCGCTACGCTTGCGGGCGAAAGCCGCCCGTTCAGTCGAATGTGCTTGTGCACGCGTTTGCGGGTGAGCATGTTGCGGGAGTCGAAAGCAACCGGAGCAGTCGGCCGCGCCGCAGCAGGGGAGTCCCGCGAGAGGGATGCGAGACCCCGGTGAGTTATTCCGCCTGAGACCGCGCAGAAACGGGGTGCGGATGGAGGTGTCCGGAAGTCGGAGAAGACGAAAAATGGACAGGTGGCGGAGGGGGTGGGGGACCCTTTGAGGGTCCGAAAACCGCGAATCTAGCTCAAAATCGCATATATTGAATTTTCGTGCAAGTGAAAAACGCCGGCCGCCGGGGGCCCTGCACTTTGACATTTCGCCCGCGGCGCAGCTTGCCGTTTCGACCTGATTTCACCTCGAATTCAGTTTCAATCTGCAGCCGATAGCCGCCGCCACTGGCTGGGCGAGACGTCGTGACGTCGCCTGAAAGCCCGGATGAAATTGGCGCTGTCCGAATAGTTCAGCAGGTCGGCGACTTCGGCGATCGGCAGGTCGACGCGGCGCAGGTAACGCAGAGCAAAGTCATTGCGCAGTTCGTCGAGGATCGAGCGAAAGCTCAGTCCGCGCTCCGTCAGACGCCGCTGCAGCGTGCGGACGCTGACGTTCAGGTGCGCCGCGACCTGATCGATGGTTGGGAAGCGCGGATGCAGCATCGCCAGCACGGCATTGCGCACGCGCCGCTCTATCGGGTCGCCCTGTTCAATTTCCGCCAACTTCTGTCTGGCAAAGTCGACCAACAGGTGCAGCAACTCGTAGTTGGCGCTGTGAATAGTCTGGTCAAGCATGGCGCGCGGAAAGAGAATGCCGTCCCGCGGACTGTTGAATGCCACCGGGCAATTGAATACTCTTTCGTATTCCGACACCTGCGCCGGTCGCACCCGGTGCAAGCGCACTTCCAGCGGCATTCGACTGAACTGGACCAGCATCTGGTATTCGCGCAAGGTGAAAGCAATGACGCCGTCCAGCGTTTGCCGTACCGCCGCGGCGGACTGCGCAAGCCATTGTGCGTCGGGCGTCATCGAGAGAAAGACGGCATCGCCCTCCTCATGCATCTCCAGCGGCAGGGCGCGGCAGCCGAGCATCGCAAACTCGCAGCACATCTCGAGCGCCTGGCGCACGGTCGAACAGGATTGAACAATCTGGGAGATCACCCCCGCCGCGGCAATGTTCAGTCGCTCGCCCGCGTGCAGACCAAACAGCTCGTCCTCGCACTCCCGTACCGCCGTCGCGACGAAATCGTTGTATATCCCGGTCTCGACGCGGGTCTCTTCGTTCTGCAACTGTTGTGCGTTTAAACCCACCACGCCGAGCAGTATGTCGCGGTTTGCACCGCGTTCCACCGCCACGTCGAGCAGGTTGGCTATGAATCGTCCGCTGAAAGTCATGCGCCAAAATTATCGCTTTTCACTCGTGGCGCAAAATGACAATTCATTGGCGCGTCTTGATTACCGCCGCGGCCGGCTGCGACCTAACTTGCAATTAAACAACAGTGGAACACAACACTCTTGAGAATTGTCCGGGTGGATAGCATGCATATCATTCAAACCGCAATCACAATCGACGCAGCGTCTGAAGTCATCTGGGATATTCTGTGCAATGGCTCCGACTACAAAAACTGGAATCCGTTTATCATCGAACTCGCAGGTGAACTGAGTCCCGGCGCTACGTTAACTGTCAGCATGAATTCGCCGCTGGGCGGCACGCAGGAATTCCGCCCGCAAGTGATCGACTACCTGCCAAACAGCCGCCTGTGCTGGCGTGGGCACATGCTGTTTAAGGGATTGTTCGATGGTGAACATTCATTTCAACTGAAACCCCAGGCGGACGGCAGCTCCGTGCTGCTCCACGAAGAACAGTTCAGCGGCGTGCTGGCCGGTCTGTTTGTGCGCCGTTTCGGCGATCAACTGTCGGAGCAGTTTAAGGCTATGAACATTGCACTTAAACAACGTGCCGAAGCGGCGCACTTCTCGCCGGCGCTTCCGACGACGGCTGCGGCTGCCGCCGCCTGAAATGTAACAATGGAAAGGAGAGAGTATGGCGCGAAATGTTAAAACTCTGCAGTGGTTCCTGCGCCTCAATGCGGCATTCTCCATTGTGAATGCCGTGCTTATAATCATCCTGGCTTCGCCTTTGAGCACTCTGATGGGCGTGGCGGGAAAGGTGATCTGGTTTATAGCTGTCGGCAGTTGTCTGCTTCTCTTTGGCGGTTATGTCGCCGTGGTCAGTCTGCCCTCGCGTCTCAACCGCACGGCAGTGTTGAGTATCATCTGGCAGGACTGTACCTGGGTCCTCGCCAGCGCAGTCGTGCTGGTATTTGATCCCTTTAACTTATCGGCCGCCGGCAAATGGCTCGTGGCGCTCGTAGCCCTGGTTGTTGCGCTGTTTGCCGCGGGGCAGTGGTTCTACGGAGTTCGCCTGCCGGGCGTGCAAAAGGACTGAAAAAACAACGGCCCGTCCAGAGTCTCAACTGAGCGGGCCGCTGTGCTTTGTTTAAATTCGCAAGGTTCAGCTCCGGCTGAATACCTCTTTTAACGCCGCGACGGTCGGCCGTGCACGCAGGGCGTCGGCATTGTACATGTAGCCGTATTCCGTCCAGCCGATCGGTCCGTTGGGATTGTTTTCCAGCGCGTAAAGCCCCCAAAACTCCTCCGGCCAGTCGGGGCTGGCGCCCGCATCCTGCTCGGTAATGCGCGTCGGAATTTTGTGTTCCACCAGTCCGTTGAAATCCGGCGGCATCGGCCAGGGCGAGGTAAACCGTCCCCATTGGTCCAGCTTCAGGCTGCCGTTGTCGATCGCCTCAATGAGTTTCTGATCCGTATTGTTTTTCCACCATTCGTCCGACCAGGCAAAGTACTCCGACCCCGCCACAAAACTGCTGTTGTCGCGGATCTGGCCGTAGTACTTCCGCAGATTATCGCAGGCGGTCTGGAACTCGGAGTTGTTAAACTCGCGCGCCAGAGCAATGCCGAAAGGCGGTCCCTCCAGCGGGCCGATCGGCACGTCCTGCGGTCCGTCTTTAGTCATTACCTGACGCGTCCTGGGGAAGTTAAACGCGGAGTCGTTGTATTTGGGGTTCTCGACGTTTTTACCGCCGCCGACGCCCCACTCACTTACTATCAGCGGGAGCGCCCACTTGCCGCCTTCAGCCTCGACCACCTGGGACCCGAACTCGTTCAGCGAACTGGTCAGATCGCCGTAAATGTTAAGTCCGTAGGCGTCGTAATCGCGTTTGTAAATTTCCTGCAGCGGTGTGCCGTTCACTTTTGTCTTAAACAGATTGGCGTCGTTCTGAAACGCGATCATCGTAATTTTGTCCGTCGCCGCGCCACGGAAAGCCTGCGACATTTCACTCAGGCCGGCCCAGAAGTCGGGGTTTTCATTGCGTCCCGGCTGATTCTGTTCGTTGCCCACGCACAGGCCCATCACCGCCGGATGTGCGCCGTAGCGCCTGCCGATTTCACGCGCCGTGTCAACGTACAGCTCGCGGTAGGCCGGCCGCAGCGAAGGATCGCTCTCAAAAATGTCACCACTATTAACCGCCAGGCCGATCATGACGTGAATGCCGTTCGCCTGGCACTCGTCCAGAAAACGCGTGTGGTCAAAAGTCGCCGCAGCGGCGTCTTTCCAGCCGCGCCGTTTAACCCAGTCAATGCTGTTTTCCTGCTCCGGCGTCGGCCATTGCCACACCCACCAGAAATAAGTGCGCAGGTGGTTGACGCCCAGCTCGCGCATGGTCTTCAGATCGCCGCGGTCGTTGCTGTTGTCGCTGCTCCACATTGCGCCAAGTTTGTCGTAAAACCAGTCGCCTATCTGCGGCGAAAAAATACCGAAGCCCTTCGGCGTCGGTGAATAACATACGCCGTTGAGGTGAATGTCTTCTCCGTTCAATTTCAGTCGGGTGCCCTCTACGGTCCACCTGGATGGACCGGTGATCGCAGCGTTCTGCGCCATAAAACTCTCCCGTTGTTTGCAATTGTGAGTAGGTATCGTCTCCGCGATCCGGTGCACGCGGCAAGCGCTCAATATAAAAAAATGTGCGGCAAGCGTATGTCCCTCAGGGATCCGGTCGATGAGCCCTTGCTTTCCAATTCACCGAATTTGTGTATTTAGTGCGGAATTGACATCTCCGCGTGCCTCAGCTCTCCGCCCTGAGCCGCGCTTCTGCGTAGATGTTCCACAGTGTAATCGGGAGTGCGGCGAATGAATATCGACTTGTTTAAGGTGCGGGAAGACAGCGACCCCGAACTGGACCGGCGGCCCTGCATCCTGCCCGATCTGGAGGACAGGAAAACCCTGAAAAAATATCTGGCCGACTGCACGCGCGAAATTGATCGTCTGCAGTACCGCATGTACGCCGAAAACCGGCAGTCGCTCCTCGTCGTGCTCCAGGGCATGGACGCCTCCGGCAAGGACAGCGCAGTGCGGCGCCTGATGAGCGGCGTTAATCCGCAGGGCGTGATTGTGTCGAGTTTTAAACATCCCAGCGCACTGGAACTCGACTACAACTATCTGTGGCGGCACTACGCCAAACTGCCGCAAAAAGGCACGATCGCAATTTTTAACAGGTCGTATTACGAAAACGTGCTGATCACGCGCGTGCATCCGGAGCTGCTGTTGGCTGAGCGCATGCCCGGTATCGACTCCGTCGGCAAGGTCGACGAACAGTTCTGGCTGGATCGTTTTGAACAGATTCGCAAATTTGAACGCATTCTGGCCGAGACCGGCACGCACATCGTCAAGTTTTATCTGCACCTTTCGCGCGCCGAACAAAAGCGGCGTTTTCTGGACCGCATTGAGCGCAAGGAAAAACACTGGAAATTCTCTTCCAGCGATATCCGCGAGCGCAAATTCTGGAACGAGTATATGCACGCCTATTCACAGGCGCTGCGGCACACCTCCTGCGATCATGCGCCCTGGTACGTTATTCCGGCCGACAGCAAACCCTTTGCCCGCCTCGCTATTGGCCGGGTGATCCTCGACACGCTGCAAGGTATGCAGCCGCAGTTTCCCGCCGTCGCTCAGTCAGAACTCGACATGATTGCCGCCGCACGGGAGGAGTTGCTGGCCGAATGATTGCGCCATAATTTCTGTTTAACAATAATTCTTCCGTTTGTTCGCAACGTGGCGTGGATGGCCGAACGTCAATCGAACGCATTCCGGCTGACAGCGGATCCCTGGAAAATCCCCCAACAGCCTTCTTTTGTTTACCATCGGGTTTCACATGTTGAATACTTCAGAGTCTGCACTGCGCGCCGTTTCGCTGCAGCAAGTACTGCGGCGCGGTTCGGCTTCTCCCGGCGTGGTCACGGCGTCGGATGGCAACACCTGGGTGCTCAAATGGACATCGGAAGGTATGTATGTTTCCGCGATGGAGTGGCTGGGCCTTCACCTGGCGCGCGCATGCGGACTTAACGCGCCCGACGTGCAGGTCATGACGACGGATGCGGAATTTGTTCAGTCGATTGTCGATCCGGAGCTGCGCGATCTGGCGACAGGCAGTATGGGGCCGAACCCGGCGCTGCCCTGGCTGGAGGGCGCGCAGAGTTTAAGCTTTGAGCAGATGCAGCGCCGCGACGACATCCCCGCTGAACGGTTGTTTGCATTTGACGTGTTGCTGCTGAACGTCGACCGTCGCCAGAATAATCCCAACGTCATGCTCTATCGCGATCAGCCCGTCATACACGACTTTGGCGCGGCGCTGCAACTGCACGCCTGCATCACCGGTGTTAACCTCGAAACGGATGCCACGTCCGACTGCCTGCGCCAGCACTGCTGTTTCAGGCCGGAAGTTCAGGTCGACCTCAACTGGGGCGATGCGCAGCGCCGCGTACTGCGGGATTGTGTTGATGTTATGCCGTCCCAATGGCTGCCGGCGGATGCCGACCGCGCGCGCATTTTCGACGCTGTGGACGAGTTGTTTAATTCCGCCGGAGAGATCATCCAACGCCGTCTGGAGAAGATTGCCGCGCGTTCGCTGACTGACATCGAGGGTGAACGCCGCCGCGCCCGTGCCAACCGCGACGCCTTCAGTCGCAAATTCGGCGGATTGTGACTTCGCTCCCGCTGACAAACAAAAGAAGGCTGTTTCGGCTGTTTAAGTAGCCGTGAAAAAGTTCAGGTTTTAACCGAGGGAATGTTTAATCACAGCGGCGCCTGCCAGCCATGCTGCAGCGCCCACATTTCAGCAGCGCCCATGATGAGATCAAACGCCGGGTCTTTGATGTCGATGTAGTCCGCTATCGAGTCCGGATGATGATGTGCAATGCGGCGCTTGAGTTCGGCGTAGGCCGCGGCAGTCAAAGGATCGGCGCGCAGGAAGTCGCGAAAGAGGAGAGCATAGCGTTGATTGGCGCTGCCGCGAACGCGCACGTGCAGGTTGACGTCTGGTTTAACTTTACCGCCGCGCCTCCTGAAGTAGGCTTTGGTCCACTGTTGTGTGTCCTGCAGCGGGCTGCCCGGCGGGATGTGATCTTCATTGTATTCCGGCATATATTCAAGCCCAAGCGGTCGCAGTTGGTCGGCCAGCTCGTTAACACAGTCGAGCGATTCAACGCTCAGCTGGATGTCGATGAGATCCTTGGCGGCAAGTCCCGGCACCGAAGTCGATCCGATGTGATCAATGCGCACTGCAAGCGGGCCGGCACATGTCTTGATTCCCTGCGCCAGGCGGCTGTACTGCTGCGCCCACTCCGGTCGATAGTCGACAATTACAACCTTGTACGCCACTTAACGTTTCCGCTTCTGTTACAAAACACTATCTTGTTCATCTGTATCGCTTTTGTGCAGTTGCCGTTGTTAACAAAGGGCGGCTGCGGATGTACCCAATATACAAACAAATACGAGGTTGAAATGGCCGGAACAGTGGGATACTTTGACATCGGCGCAAAAGACAAGGACAAAATGAGCGCGTTTTATCAGGCGGTTTTTGATTGGAAAGCGACGCCCTACGGCCCCAATTCAAACCAGATGGACACACAGACGGGCGAGGGAATTAACGGCGCAATTACGGCGCTGGGCCACGAGCCGCACAACTACGTCATGATCTACATGACGGTTGATTCAATTGAAGAATCGCTGGAAAAAATCAGCGCCGCCGGCGGCTCCACGGTGATCGGCCCGATCGATATTCCGGGCGGTTCCGCGCGTTTTGCGTGGTTCAAGGATCCCGAAGGAAATTTGCTGGGACTCTGGCAACAATCTCAGAATTAATGCGTAAGTTGGGGCGTTCGACGGCGATGTGATAGTTTGGATTACCCGCCTCGCCGTCGCAAACGTCCATCGTGTGTACGGCGCTTGTCAGGCTGTCAAGGTCCGTTAACCAAACGATGGTACAATCATGCCTCCAAAATCTCCTTCCGCATTGCAGCGTCTGTCTGCGCGTTTTGCGTCGGTCTGTGTCGACCTCGGCGCGGCGTGGCTGGGCCGCCGGGTCCACCTGAAAGACGCTCCGTGGCTTGAATGCCCGATGGGACCGGACGAGCAGATCGGTCCGCAGTTTTACGACTGGCTGGCCGACAACGAAGAACTCGAAATCCGTCCCGACGCCTCCTGCGGCTTGCTGCGCAGTTTTGACGACCTGCGCGGTCCCCGGTTTAACCCCGATCACGTTGCACAACCCATCCGCGATTTTTACGAACAGACGGCGCGCCATGAACTCGACGCCTGGAGCGAGACGCGCCTCGGTCTGCGCATCGGCCTGTGGTGCCTGACGCACTTCGTAAGTCACAGTATCGATCAGTTTAACTTTCCGCTCTCGGCCATGGAACTTTCACGCGGGATGACGAGTGAAGTTCTGCCGATGGTCGAGCGCGGCAGCGGCAAACACCGCTACACGGGCTGGCTGCGTCGCCGCGCCGTCGACGGTCGTGTGCTGTACGCCGGTCTGTATTCGGCTGCACCCGCGCCGGGCTATGGTTCGCCCTGCGTCAAGGTCAGTTTCCCCGTGCCGCGCGGCAGCATTGTTGTGTTTCTGCGGCCCGAGGCCATGCCCGACGGATCATTTAAACTGATCTCCGCCGGCAGCAAATTCGGCGACGTTGGATTCTACCGTCTGGTGCGCAACCGCGACGGTTGGGACGTCGTCTATCTGCCCTGGCTGAAAGAGGAGTTTCATCTCTACGTTAAAGATGGTTTTGTGCGCACGGATCACGCGGTGCGCATCGGCAAGGTCGACATTTTCCGACTGCACTATAAAATCCGGCGTCTGCACGCCGAAGAGGAAAGCGCGGATGCCGATGCAGTGGTCGCCGCACGGGAAATGTGAATGCCGGTATTACAAACGCCGTGCGCGATCTTTCGCCTGGTGTACTTCATGCGAACGCAAAACCTTCGGCCGGACGCGTTTTAACCTCGGCGCGGTGAATGACAATTGCGCACTCAGCGGTTAAACAGAAGATGGTTTTAAAAGGCCTGGTCAGGTGCGGGTTTGTTTAAGTGGCATTATTGATCGTCATTTTCGATCATGCAATAAACATCAAAACGCACGCCGAAGGGATCGTTGACGTAGCCGTAGTGCATCGGCACGTACATTTCGGTGTCTTCGGGCGTCCATCCCGCTTCCGCGCCCGCATCGACAAGCGCTCTGTAGAGATTGCTTACTTCCTGGCGCGTTCCAACCTGCAGCGCAATTTCACAATTGCGCGGATTGCGTCCGGGCGCATTGGCCTGCGAACCCGGCAGAATGGTAAACCAGGTGGCGCCCATCTTCCAGCCGCGGATTTCGCCTTCGCGATAGCCCGGCGCACCAAAAACCTTGGCGTAAAACTTCACCGCCGCCTGCATGTCGTCGACATAAATGCTGAAAAAATTCATGTCGAGTATGGTCCAGGGGGCCTGCTCGTTCGTGCTCATAATTGTCTCCGATAGCGATTTGTCAAGCGTATGACGCTACAAAATAACACTTCGCGCTTTCTCAGCCACCCAAAAATACGGCGGGATGGATTTTTGAATCGGCCCGCCTCGAACCGAATTAACAGCGAAGCTTTGCTCGATGCGACGGACTGCGATGCTCCTGCATTTTGCGCGTCCTGCGCGAACGACCTGCGTTAAACCACTGTTAACAGGTCTCCCCATTTTTTGGCATATTGTGTCCGGCCGCTGCGAACATTCCGGCGACAACACGGCCCGGCTACCGGCAAAACCGAGGAGATGACGATTCATGCGGACAACGCTGTTTTCCCCCACACGTATTGGCCTGATTTTTTTGTTTGTCATCGGGTGCGCGGTGTCGATGCAGGCGCAGAGCGACAGCACGATCTACCTGCGCATGGAACGCGAATCCGTGTTTCTGCAGCAACTGGTGTCATCGCCGGCGGCCAAGACCTTCCTGAACGCCACGACCGCGCTTAAACCGATTGTGGAACCGCGCCGCGTGTGGTACCGCGCCGAAGACCGGTCGGCGCTCAACGTGTACGACTACGAGGATCTGGACAGCGCCGCCCGCGTCGGCTACGAGTTAAAGGAGCTGGACGCCAAATTCTATTTTGAGACGCGCTACGGCTCGCCGCTGGTCTATGTGCGCCTGATCGACCTGGCCGCCATAGCGGGCTTTGAGGGCCTGGAAAATTCGAATGTTGTTGACTTCGGCTTTGGATCAATCGGTCAGCTGAAGTTGATGGCGCGCTGCGGCGCCCAGGTGAGCGGCATCGAAGTGGATCCGCTGCTGAAGGAGCTCTACAGTTTTGCCGAAGACCGCGGCAGTTTTGCGCGCGGCGCACACGTCAAACCCGGCGACCGCGGCAGTGTTGAACTCTACTTTGGCTCGTTTCCCGCCGATCAGTCCATCGTTGAAGGACTGGGGAAGGACAACATGCTGTTTACGTCCAAGAACACGCTCAAACGCGGCTATCTTAAACCGGAGCGCGAAGCTAATCCCGCGCAGCTGATCGATCTCGGCGTCACCGATTCGGTCTTTCTGCAGCGGGTCAACGAAGCGCTGGCGGACGATGGAATTTTCCTGATTTACAACCTGCATCCGGCCCAGTCAGCGCCGGATGAACCCTACAAACCCTGGGCCGACGGCCGCTCGCCATTTGACCGCGAACAGTTTGAACACGCCGGTTTCCGCGTCGTGGCATTTGACGTTGACGACTCGCGCTTTGCGCGCGCGCTCGGTTCGACGCTCGGCTGGGACAAACAGGGGATGGATCTGCATAACGATCTCTTCGCCACGTACACGCTCGTGCGCAAAATGCCGACGGGGCGTTAGAACGACAGTATCGACGTCAGGCGCTCAGGGCCACGACAATCCCGCCCGCAATCCCGAGCGTTACCGCCACGAGTTTGCGCCGCGTAAGCGGTTCATGCAGAAAAATCGCCGCCAGGACTATGATGATGATGGTGGACAGCTGGTTGTAGATGCCTGCGCGTCCCGCCATGGTGTGCCGAAAACCGAGCAGCCAGAAGATCGTCGCCAGATAAGGGCCCAGCACGGCGCCCAGAATCATCGGCCGCCACGCCGGTCCGGGCCGGAAGACATCGCGTATGCGACTGTGCGAGCGCGCAAAAAAGATCGGAAAGAGAAGCAGAGAGCCGGTCACAAAACGGAAACTCGTGATCCACAGAATCGACTCGCTGCGCACCAGATCGCGAATCAGGATGATCGAGACGGCGACGCAGATCTGCGCGGCCACGCCGTAGGCTATGCCGACGACGACGGTGCGCCGTTCGTCCTGCGTATCAATCGAGTTCAGACGCGCTGCCGTCAACACAGCCGAAACCACCAGCGCGCCGCCGAACAGCGCCGTTGCCGGCAGCGTCTCGTCCAGAAACACAAAAGCCATGACAATGACAAAAGGCGCGTAGAGGCAGTCGACAATCGCCTGCAGACCGGCGCCAAGGCGGTTGAGCGACATCAGGAACAACATGTCTCCCAACGTGATACCCAGAACGGCGCTGATCACCAGGCGCAGCCAGTCGTTCCACGAGAGGTCGGGAATCCACGGGCCGCCGGCAATCATCAGGCTGATGACAAACAGAACCGAGGCGACGCAGCTCTTGAAGATGTTGAGGTTGAGGGGAGAGACGCTGTAGCCGGCCTGGCGGAAAAATATCACCGCCGCCGACCAGGCGAAAGCCGTGCTCAGCGCCGCCGCGTCGCCGGCGTAGAGCGCAAAGAAGTTGAGAACGGGGTCGAGTAGTTCGGACATCGTGGACCGGGCCTCCGGCGTCGTGCTTCGTTGTCGAAGCAGTGCAAACGCAGTCCCGGTGCATCCGGAACGTGCAAATCTACACAAAGTGACCGGAGGCGTAGCAATGCTGCGCGGCTGATGCGTGCGGCGCTCTTGTCGGTCGCCGCGCTTTTTAGCATTTTACGAGCGTTTTTATCTATCGGCGGGTGTAGCAGCGACCCGCGCAAGGCCGGGGCGCAAGGCGGGTCACGGACATGGAGGGAGGGGCAGCGATGCCGTTTGCATGCCGGTTGTGCGGTTCCGCCGACCATTTAAAACTGTATTATACGCAGGGCGCGCAGCGCCAGTACCACTTCTACCGCTGCGGCGAGTGCGGCCTGGTCAACTACGACCTGAGCGGCGGTTTGAACCAGGAAAAGTACGCCGACGTCTGGCCCGATCCGTTTGACTCCAATTCCAAAACAAATCGCACGCAGGCGGCCAGCTCCGAGTGGCTGCAGCGCTATGTGGAACCACCCGCGCGCGTGCTGGATATCGGCTGCGGCAACGGGCGCCTGCTCTACCTGCTGCGCGAAGCCGGCTTTGCCGTGCGCGGTCTTGAGCTTTCGCCTTTTCTTGCAGAGAACATCAAACGGGAGCTGGACATCGAGGTGGACGTCGCCGATTTTCAGCAGTTTCACACCTCGGGCGAGCGCTTTGATGTCGTCATTCTGCGGCACGTACTGGAGCATCTTTCCGACGGCGGCAGCGCCCTGCGATCGATCAACGATCTTTTGGTCGACGGCGGCATTGCTCTGCTGGAATTTCCCAATATTGAAGCGCTTGACCTGAAATTCAAACGCCTGCTGGCACGGCTGCGCATCCATCGCAAATCCTGGCCCGCCGACTACGTTCCGGGGCACTGCAACGAGTATTCACTGCGGCCTTTCAGCCGCATGGCGCGTGAGTGCGGATTTGAACTGCTGCGCTGGCAGACGTATTCCAACAAGGGCGGCGACGCCGGCCTCGTGCAAAAGTTTAACATGGGCAACAAGGCGCGCGTGCTCATCCGCAAGCGATCGGCCGCTGTCTGAGCGGAGTGTTTAACTCCAGAAGCAATGACGGTGCGGTCGGCTAATCGGGAATATGTTTAACTGCCGATGTTTTGTAACAGTGGGTTGGTCGATCGCGGAAAGGCGCTGTGACGACCCTACCGAATGCAGCGAAAAACTATGCACATACTTGAGACGGAGCGGCTGTACATGCGGCCGTTTGTGCACGACGACGTCGACACAATGCAAACGGTGTTCAACGACGAGCTGGCTCTGAAGTTTTACCCGCGCATGGCGGACCCGCGCATGGTGGCCGGCTGGGTTATCCGCTGGCGTGACGTGTTCAAACGCGACGGCGTCAGCCTGCTGGCTTTGTGCCTTAAATCCAACGATGAACTGATCGGCGACTGCGGCCTGGTGTGGCAGGATATTGACGAGGGCCGTCGGCTCGAAATCGGTTATCACGTCGCCGCTCAACACAGACGCCGCGGGTATGCACGCGAAGCCGCCGCAGCCTGCCGCAATCACGCTTTTGAACAATTGCGCGAGGAGCGCGTCATCTCTATCGTCGCTCCCGAAAACGTCGCGTCGCGCGCTGTTGCCGCCGGCATTCACTGCAACGTGCGCACCGGCTACAAACGGCCGGGTAAAACCAGATTGATATTCTGGACCGATAGAGCGGACTGCGAGAAGCTGGACGGAACAGAGTACTTTAATCCACCTGCGACCTTGCCCACTGATGGCGGCCGCGATGGGGCGTCCTGAGCGCCTGCGCACTTACACGGTTCATTGCCACATTCTGATTCTGTACTGCGTTTGCCGCCCTTTAAAACAGTGTTTAAATAAAATATTTGCATTGACTAAGTTGTTGTGCTATATTTTTAGCGTTCGTTAAAAGAAGGTGTTTCACTGTCGATACCGGCCTTCGCAAGCGAGCTCCACTGTCGTTCATCTCAGGTGCATTCCCGCGAAACAGCGTTCTCTCGGCCCACGCTGCCGTATCCTCTGCATTGTACTGTGTTTAAACGGAACCGTCTTTAGTCCGCTCCGCTGTTTAACTGCGGCCGGCTGAAGCACGGTCGTCTTGACTGTTGACTGTACTGATTCTGTCGATCTGCTCTGTGCCCAATGAAAAGCCGATGTTTTATCGGCTTGCAGATACTCCTGCAGGATGCCCATAACTACCGACCCGACATGCCCCCGCATGCCGGCTGATGCCGTCTGCCCACAACGACGGCGACGGGCTCTGTGCCGCGTCCCGTCTGCTATACATTCATTGTTCTCTTTTGTATTAACCACATTTACAGGAATGTAAACTATGTTACGCATTGTTGTTTCTGCTTTGAGCCTGGTGGCTTGTATCTTTGCGTTCAGCGCCAATACGTCATTCATCAACGCCGGTACGCCCCCGCCTTGTCAGTTTAACTGTGACGGCAGCGGCCGCTGTACGCTGTTTGTCGACGGCATGGAAGTAGTTGTCGCAGGAGTTAACAGTATGGAAGGCGATCCGATTCAGAACGTTGACGCTGAAAACAAAAAGGTGCCTGTCATCTGCAAAGACTTCAACTTCAACAACCAAAACAATACCTACCAGGGCCGCGCATCGAATACGGCCGGCGCGGACTCGCGTGTAGAACTTCACAGCCGGCAAGTTGGCGGCGTACCGTTTTATCCGGCCGACGCGACAGTGTATTCGTATGTGGACATCGAACTGAACGGCCAGCAGTACACCAGCGTCGAGCCGATCGTGCTGACATCCACGTCCGGGCTGAAAGCGTGGCCGAGCCAGGACTTTGTCGACTATGAGGTAACGGAAGACGTGGAATTCATCGGCGCAGTGGATAATCTTACGATTAAGGCCGGCAGCACAGTTACGATGCGTGAGGCACAGTAATCTCTGTTTGTTTTGGCTCCGATGACATGCAGATGCACGTTGCCTGTGTATCTGGTTGGAAAACGCCCGCCGCGGCACGCCAAATGTGCTGCTGCGGGTGTTTTGCGCCGGCCGAAAGCGGGACTCCGCAACGGCATGCAGATAGTGTTGGGCTATCAACCTTTCTGGCCGTTTTGTCCGCCGCATGCCGGAGTTAATTTGAATATGAAATTTACCGTGAATTCTCAGAAAGCACTTGCACACGTTGGGGTGATATTATATATTGCGCCGCGTTAACTGCCAACGTCTCTCCTGCAATACACGTAAATATTCCACGTGTGTTCAGCCGGCTGTCCCGGCGCTGCCAACGCGGGACCAGCACTTGCCACGAAGTGAGCGGGAGAGTCATATTAACCAGATTGAAAACAACAATATCCGTCGAATAATTTGTCCCGGACATACCAGGCCTGTACACTTGTCAAGCGCGTACCTTAGTCAATAAGGCACTCGGGACAGTACCGATATTCGGCTTTTCAGACAATCTACCAGCCCACCAATGGATACCCAGGCGATGCGCACGTCTTTGAATCCACAGATTGATTATTGCCATTATTTGATTTGTTAACTCTACCTACAGGAATTCTACTATGTTGCGAAACGTCATTTCCGGCCTCGGCGCTCTTGCGCTGATGCTTGCATTTAGCTACAGCGTCAACGCTCAAGCGCTGTGCGACTACGATTGTGAAGGCTCGACTCTTTGTGAAGTCATCATCGACGGCGTACCCGTGATCATGGGCGGCGTTAACTTCATGGACGGCACGGATCCGGTTGATACCGCGCCGAACGAAAAAGAGGTTAAAATCAAGTGCAAAGAGCTGCAACTGCGCGACGAAAACAACCAGAACAAAGGTACGGCAACGAACGACGAGAATCAGGAATCCAATATCACGATTACCAGCAACAGCAGCTCCGGCGTACCTTTCTACCCGGCTTCCGCCGTTGTTAAATCGCACATCAAACTCGAACTCAATGGCCGCAAATACTTCAGCCGCGAGCCGCTGGTCCTGAAGTCGGTCGACAGAATTCGCTCCTGGCCGTCGGAAGAAGCCGTTGAATACGAACTGGTCGAAGATGTTACGCTCGTCAACCAGAACGGAACGAGCAAAGTGACCTTCCAGGCCGGCAGCACGGCGACGATGAAAGCCCGTCAATAAACCTTCCGCCTGATAAAACACAGCCATGTGTTTAAAAGGCCTTACAACATGACGCGCCCCGGCGGACATATCCGCCGGGGTTCATTTGTTTCCGGTCGCGCCGAAGAGTGCGCGCGCCGTTGTTTACAATGAGTCGGATTTACAGCCCGGTCACTCAACTTGAAAAATTTTAAAGAGTATTTAAACAAACAGTTGCACCGTTTGTGCCCGAACGCTATATTGCGGCGCGATTGTGAAACTGCCTCGTTCTTTAACCGCAACCGCTTGAAGCTACGTCACTTTCAATCGGCGATGTGAACCACAGGTATGCTGCCACCTGCCTGTGAACAATGTCCGATCGCTGGAAGTGAAAAGTCGTTCCGAATCCCATGCCCGGAGCCGGGAACCAAAAACACCGTGTTTTGAGTCGCTGTTTAAATGCGGCGATGCTGCCTGGAGTGACAATTCCACACACGGACTGAAACTACAACAGAAAATTTTTCAGCCCACGCGTGCGGCGGGGATGATGCGCACATCCTTGCACACCATACTTTTAGTGTACCATTTGGTTTTTAATCCACTTCAATTACACAGGAATCGTACTATGTTACGCAATGTTTTGAGCGGCCTTTCCGCTGCTGCCCTTGTCTTTGCTTTTACGGCTAATGTTAATGCCCAGGACCTTTGCGACTATGACTGCGAAGGCTCCACGCTGTGCGAAGTTGTGATCGACGGTGTGACCGTGGTCATGGGCGGTGTTAACTTCATGGACGGCAGCGATCCGAAAGATGTATCGGACACCGAGAAAGTCGTCACGATCAAGTGCAAAGAGCTTAACGTGGAAGACCGCGAAAAGAAAAACAAGGGTACGGCCACCAACGACGAAGATCAGGAAAGCACGATTACGCTGACGAGCAACAGTGCCGACGGTGTGCCTTTCTACCCGGCTTCCGCCGTTGTGAAGTCCTTCGTTCGCCTTGAAATGAACGGTAAAAAATACTCGACCAAGGATCCGCTGGTTCTGAAGTCGGTGGACAAAATCCGTTCGTGGCCGTCGGAAGACGCCGTAGAATACGAACTGGCCAAAGACGTTACGTTCACGACGAACGACGCTACGGACAGCCGCATCACTTTCACGGCCGGCAGCACGGCGACGATGAAAGCATCGCAATAATTCCATCGGAATATTCCGACCGGAATTGGCAGATAAAACAAAACCCCGCAGGTGTTCCGGCGGGGTTTTGTTGTTTTACGACCTACAACACACATGTGCGCGCAGCTTCATGTGTTCACAGAAGCACTACATCGAATTTTCGTCGGCGGTCGGGCCGTACACCTGGGGCAGCGCAATGTTGTTGAGGCGCAGGTACATCCCCAGTTGTGCGCGGTGGTGAATCATGTGATTCATCACAAACGAGCGCAGCACGGCCGCTTTGGGCATCGTGAATTTTACCGCGCCGTCCGCTTTCAGGCTCCACGGCTGCATCATCACCGCGTCGTCGGCGCCGGCAATTGCCTCGCGCGCATCCGCAGCACTCTTGTCAAACATCGCCAGGACCTCAGCTTTGTTTGCAGCTTTGGCCGGCGGCGGATTATTCGGATCCGTAACGTCGTAGTGGTCGCCATGCACCGTCATGACGCCCCACAACGGCAGCGTGGCGACGTGTGTCGCAAGATCGCCCATCGAATAGGATTTTTCGTGCGGTTTCCAGCTGAATTTTTCATCGTCAATGCGCTCGAGAATCTTGCGCGTGCTTGCCATTTCCATGTCGTACTCAGGCAGCAGAGCTTCGCTTATAGCCATTCTGACCAGCTCCGGTAAAGGATTTTAAGGACTGTTTGGTGGTACGGTCGGACGCTTTGCGGCATTCGAACCAACCCGTTCTGCAAATTTGATAAAACCCGATCAATCAAACTAATCTTCCCGCCGCGCTTTTTTGCATCGCTGCCGATCACCCTGACCAGCTTCGCGCTTCCCGCTTGCTTTTCCAATCCCTTCCTGTTAGTCCTGCAGATTCCGGTCCCGTGTCCTGCAGCCGGCTCGCAGCCTTCCAGCCTGGAACTGCGGGACAAACAAAAGTCGGCTGTTGCTGTCGTGCCGGGGAGCGCGCAGGTAAGGATTACTTAAACAAGTGGCAATCCCGCCCCGCCGGCCAGGGGACGCGTCGGTCGACCAGCTTCAGTGAAAGCTCGGCAACAGACTCGATCATTCGTTGCCGTGCCAAAAGATAATTCTTGTTTTTGTGCACAGTTTGATTGTACATTCTTGCCGGCCCCGAAATCGCCGCGTCGGGACAATCTGTTCACGATCAAAGATTTCAAGAAACAGCGCAGTTGAAGTGAACGCTGCGCCGTTGCCATTCTCTCTTGCTGCCGTTTGTCCGGTATTTATCACTGTCCGCGTTTATCCTCGGGCTGCAACCTCCGACCGGTTTAAACGGAATCGCTGCCGCTAATCAACACAATTTGTAGGTCGCCTTAAACAGGCGATTTCACCATTCGGACCGCACCAGGCGCGTCCCCAGGGAGAGCTATGTCCCGTTTAACCCACCTCCTGATTGCTTGTGCCGTTCTGTTAAACTCACACGTCCTGTTGGCGCAGTATCAGCCGCATGCCGACGATGCAGCCAAATCAAAGGCGATACATTCACATTCCCCGATTTCACACGGGGGGAGCGCTACGAAGTACGGCGAGGGGCTGTTCCGGCAACTGGAACGTCCGGCAGCGGCAACGCAAGCCGTACCCCTCTACGCGGCCTTTTTTACGATGAGCGCCGTCGAATTTGACGAGTTCGACTCGCGTCCGGCCGTGGATGTCTACCTGAAAAATTTTGAATTGTCGCCCGGTCATGCCGTTAACCTGCAGCTGCGGACGTTTAATCTACTGGCCGCCGATACCCGCGTGGTGGCGGGAACGGCCGACGGCGATGTGCCGATTAAACACGACCGCGCCCTTTTTATGGCCGGCGTAGTTGAAGGGTATCCGGGTTCCTTTGTGTACCTGTCAGTCTTTCCGGAATACACACTTGGCTACGTCGAGTTTGACGACGAAGCCAAAGGAATCTACGAGCGCTACGTGATAGGGCCGCTGGACCACACGCCCGGCCACCAATCCGTGATGGCGGTCTGCTCTGAAAAATATCTCGACCTTGACAATCACGAACACGACGACCACTTCTGCACCACGAACGACGAGCCCATGAACGAAGGTCGTTTTGAACAGTTGTTAACCGAGTACGGGGGAGCGACGCACAAACACGGATCGGACAAAATCCAGATCGACGAAACGCCGCTGGACGTCCCCGTCGCGATCGAGTGCGACAACGAATACTACAACGATCACCAGCAAAATATCTCGCGCACGGTTAACTACTCGCTCTCCGTGATGGGCGCCTGCTCGGCCGTATACAGCCGCGACCTGAACGTCCTGTTAACCGTTCCCTACATTCGCGTCTGGACGACCGAGGATCCATTCCCCGGAACGAATACTTCCGCCGGCCTGAGCGAAGTGCGCAGTTATTGGAATGCCAATATGGGGTACGTTGAGCGCGCTCTGGTGCATCTGTTCAGCGGTGCTTTCGGCGGCGGCCGCGCGTATATCGGCGGCCTGTGCAATACGGTGCAGTACGCCGTCAGCGGTGTTAACTATCTGTCGACCTATCCGCCGACGGGTTATCTCTACGACATTTATCTGGTCTCACATGAAACGGGCCACAACTTCGCGGCCAACCACACACAGAACTGTTTCTGGAATCCGCCGGTTGACTCATGTTCGCTGGGCGGCGGCGGCACGTCCTGTTTAACCGCGCCCAACATGCGCCTCGGCACGGTAATGAGTTACTGTAATCCGCGTCGCAATCACTTTCACCCGCGCGTGTCAACCTACATGCGCAATTACACCGAGGGCCGCGCCTGCGTGCACCCCGTGGCCGACGCTTATGCCGACGATCTGGAAGTGACGGCCATGAGTTTTCCGGCCAACGGCGGCATCTACGGCAGCCTTGCGTCGGTGACTCCCACGGCCCGCTTCCGCAATGCCGGCAGCAACAACCAGAGCAATATCACCGTGCGCTACGACATCCGCGAGAGCACGACCAATACTGTTGTCGCCACCAGCACGCAGCTTATTAACACGCTGAACGCCGGCGCTGAAACGGACGTTGTGTTTTCCGCTCTGTCGCTCACGACACCCGGCACGTATGACGGGGTGGCGACCATTGAGCTGGCCGGCGATGAAAACGAACTTAACAACATATTTTCGCGACCCTTCCAGATTATCCCGACGCTTGCCGGCGCGGTAACGCTTAACTATCCCAACGGCGGTGATACGCTCTGCGCCGACACAACGATTAACATCACCTGGACCATCAGCGGCAGCATCAGTTTTGTGCGCATCGAGTGGACGCCGGACGACGGCGAAACCTGGTACGACGTCATCTCCAAAACCGACGCGGGAACGGGCTCGTACGCCTGGGTCGTGCCGACGTTTACGACCGACGAGGCACGCGTGCGCGTGATGAACTGGGAGAATTCCGCCGTGGTCGATCAGAGTGCCGGTAATTTCAGCATTATCGGTAAGTACGACGCGCAGCCGGTCGAGTACACCATCCCCGCGCCGAACACGGCCCTGCATTCGCCTTTCCGTCCGACGGTGAGCGTGCGCAACAACGGCACGCAGCAGTTAACCGACGTGCCGCTGCGCGTGCGCATTCGTCACCGCGTGCTCAACCATGACGTCTACGAGCGCACCTTGACATTGTCGGACCTTGCGCCGGGTGAAAGTAAAACAGTTGTGTTCCCCAAAGCGACGGGTTTCCCGATTGCGAGCGGCGCGAACTACAACGAGTTTTCAATCTTCACAACCGTGCTCGACGATCAGGACACCGAGCCCTGGAACGACTCGCTCTCGCGGTATTTTGACATCAGCAACGACAACCCGATCGTCGAAGCGGGCAATTATCACAGCATGGCCATTCTGCCGTCCGACGGTTCGGTCTGGGCCTGGGGGCACAATTTCTACGGTCAGCTCGGCAATGCGGCCTACGGCGCGCGTTCGCGGCCCGTCCGCATGTTAAACGTCAGCGGCGCGGTGGAGCTGGCCGGAGGTGCGTATACGTCCTATGTTTTGTTAAACGACGGTACCGTCTGGTCATGCGGTTATGGCTACTACGGCCAGCTCGGCACCGGTACGGTCTGGGACCGCAATGAACTCGAGGAAATCACCGCGCTGTCCGACATCACTACGATTGCCGCGGGGCGTTTTCACGCGTTTGCGCTTGAAAACGACGGCACGGTCTGGGCCTGGGGCCGCAACGGCGACGGTCAACTGGGCGACGGAACAATAACGCAGCGCGACATGCCCGTTCAGGTTAACATCAGCGACGTCGTCATGCTCGCCGCCGGCGAGTCCCACACGCTGGCATTAAAAGCCGACGGCACGGTCTGGGCCTGGGGCGCCAATGCCAATGGACAATTGGGCATACCGTTGCTTTCCGGCAGCCGCGTGCCCGTGCAGATCCCGAATCTGTCCAACGTGCGGCGCATTGCCTGCGGCGATAAACACAGCATGGCGCTGCTGGCCGACGGTACGGTTCGCACCTGGGGCTGGAACCTCTATGGCCAGCTGGGCGACGGCAGCAATACCGACCGTACCGCGCCTGTCGCAGTCACGGGGCTTATCGACATCCAGACGATTTCCGCCGGTCGGTTCCACAGTACCGTGCTGCTGGACGACGCGACGGTTGAAGCCTTTGGTCGCAACGACAGCGGTCAGCTGGGCGACGGCACAACAACCGATCGCAATGTACCCGTCGCCGCGATTAACATCAGCGGCGTTGCCGATCTGGGCGGCCACGGATGGCATTCAATCCTTGTTAAACAGGACGGCTCGGTCTGCGCCTCCGGCTACAACTATTCAGGGCAGATCGGGAACGGCACAACGAGCAACACGACGCAGTACAGTTGTCAGGAGGCCTTTGCGTCGATGACGGACAATCTGTTTGTCGACGGCGGTTATCTGCACTCCGTCGGCCTGCGAGTTTCCGCCGGTACGGTTTATACCTGGGGCCGCAATAACTTCGGTCAGCTGGGCGACGGCACGACCGTCGACAAGTTAACGCCGACGCTTGTGCCCGGATTAAGCACCGTACAGTCGATCGATGCCGGCTATGAACACAACTTTGCAATCAAAACAAACGGCGAGCTGTGGGCATGGGGGAACAACGCGCAGGGCCAGTTGGGTATCGGCAACACGCTGCAACAGAATTCACCTGTGCAGGTGACGGCCCTGAGCAATGTCATCGATGTCTCCGCCGGCGTCGGCCATAGTGCGGCGGTCACCAGCGACGGCCGGGTGCACACCTGGGGGGACAACTTCTACGGCCAGCTCGGCAACGGCACGACAACAGACAGTGATGTGCCCGTTCTTGTGTCCGGTTTAACCGACGTCGTGGACGTGGCCGTCGGCCTGTATCACACGCTGGCGTTGAAAAACGACGGTACGGTCTGGGCCTGGGGCTACAATAACTACGGCCAGATCGGCAACGGGACAACCACCGCCAGCATCACGACGCCGGTACGCGTCGGCTCTATCGGCGAAGTTGAAAAGGCGATTTCCGTCGAGGCCGGCCAGTATCACAGCATGGCGCTGTTAAGTACCGGTCAGGTGTTAACCTGGGGCTACAACGGACTGGGCCAGTTGGGCGACGGCACACTTGTGGACCGCAATACGCCCGGCGTGGTGACCGGCCTGGCGCCCGTGGTTAAAATTACCGCCGGCGGGTATCACAGCACAGCTCTGAGCGATAACGGCGAAGTCCACGGCTGGGGATTCAATGCAGTGGGCCAATTGGGCGACGGCCTGAATACCACACAGCAGTTAACGCCCGTGACGGCTACAGGAGTTAACGATGCGGTCGATATTGGAGCCGGTGTTTTTCACGGCATCATTCATCGCGGCGGCGGTACGGACTGCTGTTCGGGCTATAATATTTACGGCCAGCTGGGCGACGGCACTACGGCAGACAAAAACGTCTACACCTGTCTCGCTCAAACCTTCCTGCGCCCGGGACAAGCCGACATTGATCTGGACCAACCGCATGCCGACATCGACCAGACGTTTGACGGGCGTCTGCTGTTAACACCCAACCCGACCGACGGCGAAGTGATGATCGAGTTAAACAACCCGGGCAGCCGGGCCGTGCAGCTGATTCTGACGGACCTGATGGGCCGCGAGCTGTATCGTTCGCCCTTGTTAAACAGTCCGAATATCGCTCTGCCGCTCGACATCGGAACATACACGCCCGGCGTTTACCTTGTGAAGGCCGTAACGCCGGACGGACGCATTGTCAGCGAGAAACTGGTTCTGCGTTAGAATCATATTGCTTAGGGGATCGTCACACGGCCCGACCTTTCGGCGATGGTCGGGCCTTTTTGTGGCTCTCTCTCGCGTTTTTCTGCTTGCGGGCGGCCGTCGCCGTGTATGTTGCGGGAGTCGAACCATCAGAAGGTTCGGCCGCGCCACGCTGTGGAAGTCCCGCAAGCAGGGGAGTGCCATGCTGAAAAAATTCCAACTCCCGATCCTGTGTGTCTGATCGCTTTGAGCTGTCGCTTCGCGCCATCTCAGGCTCTTCTGACTTTTTTGTTCGTCAATGCGTTTCCGGCTTGGAGTCTTTGCGTCTGTTTCAAGTCATCACATCCATAACTCCAGGACCGCTTCAAATCCTCGCGTCCGCGTCTCCGAGTCCAGCCGTCGAACAACGTGCATCAGATCACCCGGTGATAAACAAAAGCAAAAAGCAAGCCGCCGAACCCAGGGTGAGGAGGCGAAGCGCCTCAGTGTTTAGCCCCGCAGCGAGAATTAAACATGTGGGCCGCACGACCTGCGTTGGCATGGCGCAAATAAACTGGCAATGTATTCCGCCTTGTTGTATCTTGTGCATTCTCCTGTATGCCGGTTTTATGTAATTACCTTTTTGTATCATCACCGAAGTAGCCACTGCCGCAAGGGCGCATGAATCAACGCTTCGGTGCAATCAAAGGACCTGCCGTATGTCTGCCGGAACCAATCCTGTTAACTGGTTTGAAATTGCCGTTGAGGATATGAATCGCGCCAAGAGTTTTTACCAGGCTATGCTGGAAGTTGAACTGTCCGATCAGAATATGGGACCCGCCGAGATGGCGTTTTTTCCCTTTGTTGAAAATGCCGCCGGCTGCCCCGGAACGCTGATCAAAACCGAGGGATACGAGCCCGCGCCGGTTGGAACCATCATCTATTTTCACGTGTCCGATATCGACGCCACCTGTGCACGTGCCGTGGCAAACGGCGGCGAAGTCATCGTGCCGAAAATGGACATCGGCGAGTATGGTGAGATTGCCCAGATTCGCGATACTGAAGGCAATCGCATCGGACTGCACTCCGCTCCCTGACGAATGCCCGCATCTGCTTAACGAGCGATTTTACACAGCGCCTGCGCCCGCAATCACAGCCGGGTGGAGGCGTTGCTGTTTTAATTACCCCGTCCACGACTGCTCCGGTTCGGGGCTTTTGCGCGAAATGTGTATTTTTGTGGCTTGTGTAAATGCGGATGCGGCCCTGCCGTGTTTTCTCGGCGCTGCATCCGGCTTAACAATTTGACTTCCGATACAATTTGAACGGGGTACTCCATGCCGGCCTGGAATCGATGGAACATTCGGTGTTTAACACTTTGCCTGTTTTTTGCGCTTGGTTTGGGCGTCGCACAGGCGCAGGACGAAAACGCCGAATTTTTGCTGATTTCGGATATTCACTTCAACCCCTTTGGCGATTCCACTTTTACGCGCGCGCTGGCCAATGCCGACGTGAGCGAATGGGAAACGATGTATAAAAACCAGTTTAAGGATGGATTGGTCAGTACCTACGGCTACGACTCCAACTTCTGGTTAATGCAGTCCGCCCTGGAAAACGCCAGCTCGGAAGTCGAAAATCCGATGTTTATCATTTATCCCGGCGACTTCCTGGCGCATGAGTGGTATTCGCAGTATACCGCATGTTTCGGCGGCAACGACGGTTACGCGGCGTTCACGCAGAAAGTCATTGCGTTTATGGGACTGCAATTTGACAAGTACTTTAAAGGCGTGCCCGTCATCCCGACTCTGGGAAATGACGATGCGCTCTGCGGCGACTACATGATCCAGGCAGGCGGACTGTTCCTTAAACAATTTGCCGAAACCTGGACGCCTTACATGCACCTGCCCAAACACGAAGTTGATATTGTGCGCGACGACCTTGCCATCGGCGGTTATTACAAACGTTCGATCCCCGGTATGCCGCGCCACACCATGATTGTGCTTAACACAGTTTTCATGCATCCCGGCTATCCGGCAAGTACCTGCGCCGACGGCGAGCCCTTCCGCGGCATGCAGATTTGTGATAAACGCCCCAATTCGATCTGTGAATTGCAGTGGCTCCGCAATGAACTTGCCGCGGCGCAACGCGAAAAACAGAAAGTCTGGCTGCTCATGCACATCCCGCCCGGACTTAACGCCTATTCGACCGGTCAGTCCGGCGCGGCCGTCGGTTTCTGGGAGCAGGACGCCATGGACTATTTTATTCGTTTGCTGGAAGAATTTCCCGGCGTTGTCCAGTTCTCCTTTGCCGGTCATACGCACATGGACGACTATCGCGTGATTAACTACGAGGGCGGTGAACTCTTGACAAAAATCGCGCCTGCAGTCAGTCCCATCTTTGACAACAATCCTGCTTTTCAGGTCTATGAATTCGGCCGCAAGAGCGGAGCTATTCACGACTACGACACCTACTACTTAAACATCGGTCGTTCCGGCGCCCGGCGCCAAACGATTCCGACCTGTTACTTTCCGAATGCCGCCTACGTCGACGCCGACAACTGGGAGGAAGAGTACGAGTTTAACAATGCGTACAACCAGGAGGGATTGACCGCCGCGGCCGTGACTGCCATTATGAAGAATAATATCGATCGTCAGCAGTACGGCAAGTATTATGGCGTCGGCTCGGCCAAAGTAACGCCCGGCATTCTGGCGCAACTTAAGGTGTACGGCTGCTGCGTCGTCAGCGCCACGCCTGCGCAGTATTCGGTGTGCAACTGAGTTGTATGCGGCATGTGTTTAACATTGTCGCGCGCATGATCGCTTTGAGCCCTGCGCGTTGCTTCGGTCTCAGGCTCTTTTGATGTTCTTGTTTGCCGGCGAGTGTCAAACCGTCGTGCCGCAGGTTCGTCCCGCAGCTTTCAGATTTCACTCTTTCCATCTGTGAAAAGTCCACCAGGGGGCGTCGATTCAGTTCGGCGTCCCTTTTTGTTTGGCGTAAACCGTCACCCTTCCTTGTATTTACCGTGGTCAGTCGCCGCTCGCTGGATCGTTGGGCCACTGCCGCACATTCTTCCACAGTGTTATTGACCGGCAATTTCGTTCCTTCATGGGTGCTTTGTTGCAGCGAACTGCTGCACCGGACTCTTGTTCAAGCCATCTGTTTGGCGGTCTGTCGCCTGCATTCTGCGCCTGACGGTCTTTGGCTGGAGAGCTGCCGCGGCCGCAGACGTCGTGCCGCGATGGTGTTTTTCAGCAAAAAATGCGCCGGCGCGTAACAATCGCCGTAAGCGCTGCATTTCTGAGCGCATGACGATCTTTTAATCTCGGCTTTATTGGAAAGAGGACAACATGACGTACCCAAAAATGTCTGTCGCTCTCCTGGCCGGTTTGTTTACATCCGTGTTGCAATCCACCGTGCCTATCGAGAGTTTTAGCCAGAGTCCGGAATTACCGGAAACGCCTTTCAACTATGCCAATCAGGTGCTGCCCGGCCACTTCAACAACACGCCGGTCAATACGCCGGCCGACAATCCGGTTACGGACGCCGGCGCCACGCTCGGGCGCGTGCTGTTCTACGATGTAAATCTCTCCGCCAACAACTCGACGGCTTGCGCCTCCTGTCACGTGCAGGAAAAGGCATTTGTCGACGGTACCGTGTTCAGCGAGGGTTTTGAGGGCGGATTGACGGGCCGCAATTCCATGGCGACGGCCAACCTGGCCTACGATGACAGCGGTTTTTTCTGGGATGAGCGCGCCAATACGATCGAAGAGCAGGTCCTGATGCCCATCCAGGACGGCACGGAAATGGGTATGACGCTCGAAGCCCTCGAGCGTAAACTCGCCGACGTGTCCTACTATCCGGGGCTGTTTGAAGCGGCCTTTGGGTCGCCTGAAGTCACGAGCGACCGGATCTCCAAGGCGCTGGCGCAGTTCCTGCGTTCGATGATTTCCTACCGTTCGCGCTACGATGAAGGCCTGACGATGACGCGCAACCCGATGACGCCGTTCCCGAACTATTCCAATTCCGAAAATCTCGGCAAAACGGTCTTCATGCAAAACTGTGCGCGCTGCCACTCCGGTCCCGTGATCCACAGTCCCGGCTCGCGCACCAATGGCCTGGGCGATTACGGCGACGACCACGGCAAGTTCGACGTCACCGGCGTGCCGACCGATTTCAACTCCTTTAAGTCGCCTTCGCTGCGCAATATTGAGCTGACCGGTCCCTATATGCACGACGGCCGCATGGAAACGCTGGAAGAAGTGGTGGAGCACTACAGCAGCGGCATCAGGGGCAGCGGTCCCGGCCCCGGCGGCGGTCCGGTGCCAGGTTTCCCGCCGGGAGGTTTTAACTTCAGCGAAGAGCAAAAAGCGGGTCTGGTGGCATTCATGTTGACTTTAACGGACCAGGCCTTTGTCAGCGATCCCAAATTCAGCGATCCGTTTACCGGCACACCGACCAGTGTAGAGTCCGGCATGCTCCCGGCCCACGCCTCGCTTGAAGCGCCGTATCCGAATCCGGCCAACTCCTTCAGCACGCTGTCCTTCAACGTGTCGCAGGTGGTGAATGTTAAACTGGAAATTCGCGACGTTCGCGGCAACCTCGTCGCCGAGTTGTTTAACGCGGATGCTTTCAGCGGCGCACAAACGCTCAACTGGAACGGACGCCTGGCCAACGGCGCTCAACTGCCGGCGGGATCATATCTGCTGATTCTGCATGCCGGCGACGAGCAGTTCCAACGCCAGATCGTCTGGACGCCCTGAGCCGCTTAAACACACTGACAATTTTCCCTGATGGGAACGTTTGAACCTGACTGTACGACGGCGCGTGCCGGGAGACCATTCTTCCGCTCGCGCCGTTTTTATTGTTTGTCACTGTGTTTAATGTTTCCCGTCACTCTTTTTCTTCAGGTTTGAGCAGGGCTTTGACCTCGGCGCGCAGTTCCGTCATGGCCTCCGCTGAAAAACCGTTGCAGAACCAGCGCACGGCGCCTTGTTCGTCGATCAGACAAAAAGTCGGGTACGATCGTGCGCCAAAGCTGGAGTCGAGCGCGCTGTTGCTCAGTACCTGCGGCCAGGCGATGTCGTGTTTTTCCACATAACGCCGCATGCGCTCGTGGCCGCCTTCTTTGTTGTCCGTTCTGTTAATCCCGACAATCTGCAGGCCGAGTCCGCCGAATTCCCGGTGCAGGTCCTTGAGCGTCGGCACCGCAAGTTGACAGGGCGCGCAGTTGATGTACCAGAAGTCCAGCAGATATACAGTCCCCGGGCCCGGCGCAAGTTTAAAGTCCGCGCCGCTTAACAGGCTTGCCTGCAGTGGCGGCGCCTGTGATCCCACCGTCAGCGGCTCAATCACCGGGCGCTTGCGTTTGTGAAAATCAATGAAGTTCAGAATTTCATAGTCGTCGGGTATCGAATAGTCGCTGATTTCAGCGTCGATGTCACCCGCCGGATTCAGCTCCATGTCGTGAATCTGCAGTATGGTGTATTGCGTCGTTGAGCCCAGATCGTAGAATTCTTCGAATACCTTCAGCCGACGCTCGGCGTCGTAGATGAGGCGACTGTATATGTGCGATCCCGCCCCGCCGAAGGAGCCGGCGTTCTGCAGCAAGATGTTAATATCGCCGGTTTTACTGTTCTCGGAGAGGGCAAAACCTGTTAAGTCATGCGCGTTATTTTCCTGCGTCATGCCCAGCAGCAGCTCCTTTTTCAGCGCAAAGCTGTTTGCCTCCATGTTTGTGTATTCAATGTTGCCGCGCAGGGGCGACATGTAGAAGGCTTTTTGTTTGTCGTGGAAGATCGCAATCAGAGTGTCGCCGCCGTCATACACAAACTCCACGCGTGCGCCGTTGTGGCGATAGTCCATGCGGAAGTGGTATTCAAAGGCGCTGTCCTGCGGCGCGCGTCGCAGCAGACAGCTGCCGTGGTAGCGGTTGGTGTCCTCGTAGCCCATGAATTTGTGTTCGTAGCTGAACTCAAAGCGCAGCGACTCGATGTCGGCGGCGGCATCCTGCGTCGCCTGCATCAGAGAGTGCAGTGCGGCTTTGTCCGTCGAAGCATTGCTCGCCAGTGCGTCTTTTACATCTTCGCGCACGCCGGCGGAGAGGAGGCCGCCGTTTATCAGTAGAATGAAAAATGCCGTCAACACTCGTGCCATGTGAACCCGTTCCAATGTTGTTGTTTACCGGATCTCCGTTTTATCCGCTATCGACGACACAAAGTACACAACTCCGTCCCATTGGAGTATGTTTTCCGTGCGACGCATGCCGCGGATCGCAGCCCGGCTCCCGTCGACAGACAAAGAAAAAGCCGCCGATACAAGGTACCGGCGGCCTCTTTCGTTCAACCGCCACCGCGAACAAAGCACGGCGCGAATTAAACAAAAGCTTGCCGGCAACGCTCTGCCGACAAGCTTTCAGGAGCACATCGTCTGTTTAACAATCTGCAATTACAGCGCGCTGCGCACGGCAATCAGGAACTTGAGGAATTCGAGGTTTTTCGAATTGGCGCGTCCCGACGCACTGCCGAAGTCGTCGAACATCGACTGGCGCAGACCTTTGGAAATTTCCAGCTGCACGCCTGCATTGCTGGTCGTTTTGTTGCAGATGTTGTTAATGTTCGTGCCGGTGTAATCCGACGGCGGGTTTTTGTCGGCCGGGAAACCCCAGGCGATCAGCGAGTTGTAAATCGCGTTTTTCAGTTGCGTGTCGCGTCCGCCGACATAAACTTTCGGCGTCAGGCTGCCGAAGCCGTGCAGGGAGACGCAGCGGTCGGCGGCTTCCACCATGTTAATGGCGGTCGGTTCGTCGAAGTTTGTGCTCGTGATGTGCAGCGTCGAGTTGCAGCAGCCTTTGATGCCTTCAAAGGCATAGTAGTCGTGGTCGTTGCCCGCGATGTCCGACGCCAGTTCGTTCGTGCCGGCTTCGATACCGCCGCCGTGAATCGCCATGATGATCAGTTTGGAGCGACGGTAGCGCGTTTTAATCGCATAGGCATTCGGTTCGGCTTGTTTAAGTTCATCAAAATCGTCGTAGGTATCGGCCGCCAGATGATCGTGGCCGTGATCCTTTTCGATGCCGCCCTCGGGCAGATCGTTCGTCGTCAGTTCGCCGTTGCCCGCAATGGGTTCGACGGCGTTGTCCGTACAGGCGCTCAGTACAAAAGCGCCGAAGATAAGTACCGCAAACATCGTGCGGAGCGAAGAAAACGTGTTGCTGAATTGCATGTGTGTTAACCCGTAAAGTTTGTACAAGAGAGTTGTTTGTTTCGTTGATACAAAGCTACGGGGGGGCACTCACCAAACACTCACCGCCGGGTCGAGTCGGCTTAAACGACGTTAATACACGCGCCGCAAAACGCCGTTTCATGCGCTCTTACAGCCGTTTAAGGATTGCATCAGGCGCATGTGGCGCCGGTATAAAGGAGTGGTGTGCGGTGAGTTCACCGCCAAAAAGAGTGAGTACACCGGTGAGTTCACCGTCAGAGTGATGAGTTCAGCGATGAGTGTGTCTTTGGAACGGCGAGTGCGTCTGCATTGCGGTGAGTCCGCTGAAAAAACTCACTGCTCTAGAAGTACGGCCTCAAACTGCGGCACTGTGCGGGCGACGTCAAAAGACTCGTCTTCGCGCGCCATGGCAAGACAGTCCCTGTCCAGCGCAATCGCAGCCGCCACGTCGCGCGCGGCGGCGCTGAAGTCCTTATTGTGTGCGTGCAGGCAGGCGCGGTTGTAGAGCGACATCGGGTTGCCGGCGTCGAGTTTGATGCTTGTGTCGAATGCCTGCATCGCTTCGGTCGCGCGCTGCGGATCGTGCAGCAGGAGCAGGGTGCCGCGTTCGCACCAGGCGCCGGCGTCGCCGGCGTCATGCGCCAGAACGGCGTCGACCTGTTTGAGCGCCATGCGCCACGCGCCTGCGGCCGCCAGCCGGCGAATGTCGAGCAAGGTAGTTTTGTCCATGGTTCGGCTCCGTTGTGTGTCCTGCCGAGACGGGGAGTGATAATCCCGGCTCTGCGATTCCATGTTAAACATTCGCGCCGAAGTGTACAAAGATTTTGCGCCGCCGGGGGACTGCGGCCTTTTGGCGCGGTGACAAACAAAAGCGGCTTTAAAAGGGCCTTTGCTGTCGTCGCAGCGAAATGAGCGCCCTGCCGCCTTTGACAATGCTGAAGGAAAAAGCGTCTAAAAAGAGCTGAAATCGGCGAATTTTGATCCAATCGGCCGAATGTCACCCTTCATGAAAGTGGGAATGCCTATATTCGGAGTTTGAAACGTGCGGCGTGCACTCTTCCGGTGTGCCGCCCGTCTAAGGCCCGCGTAGAGAATTTTGAAACTATCGGTTGGCGGCTTTTCGACGCACGGGGACACACAGTCATTTCCCGCGGGATCTGAGTGATCGGCCTGTACTCAATCTCGCGCTCAGTCGTAAGCCTTTCCGCACTAAGCCCATTCAGTACCTATGTTCAAATACCAGCCTGAAGAAGTACTCAACAAGAAGTATCCGCAGATTCCCTATCCGACAGGCGCCGTCCGCTGGCCGGCACTGTTGTTTTTGATCCTGACGCCTCTGGCTGCAGTCATCGCGGTGCCCTGGTATGGTTTTACCCACGGCTACGATATGTTTGAGTGGGGGATGTTCTTTGTGTTCATGATGTTTACCGGCATGTCGATTACGGCCGGCTACCATCGCCTGTGGGCGCACAGGACGTATCAGTCGCACTGGCTGCCGCGCCTGTTCTATGCTATCGGCGGTGCGGGCGCGCTGCAGAACAGCATTGTTCACTGGGCGGCGGACCATCGCAAACATCACACGCACGTCGACGACAACGACCACGATCCCTATTCGGCCAAACGTGGATTCTGGTATTCCCACATTGGCTGGATCTACAAAAATGAAGCCGTCGGACGCGAGGACTTTTCCAGTGTGCGCGACCTGCTGCACGATCCGATCGTGGCCTGGCAGCACATGAACTACACCTGGATTACCCTGGCGTTTAACATTGGTTTGCCGGTCCTGATCGGTTTTCTGCACGGCGATGTGCTGGGCACATTTTTGCTGGCCGGTCTGCTGCGCCTCGTGCTGAACCACCACTTTACCTTTTTCATCAATTCGCTGGCGCACATCTGGGGCGGTCAGAACTACGATCGGTCGACGACGGCGCGCGACAACGGCTTCCTGGCCCTGTTTACCTACGGCGAGGGTTATCACAACTATCATCACCGTTTCCAGTACGACTATCGCAACGGTCACATCTGGTACCACTACGATCCGGCCAAATGGCTGATCAAGTCGCTTTCCTGGGTCGGAATGGCCAAAAACCTCAAAAAAGTATCGGACCTGCAGATCGAGCAGGCGCGCATCAAAACCGAATATCAGCGTTTGCTGGAAGAGCCGCACACGGTCACGCTGTCGGAAGAGCTGCGCCACCGTCTGGATCAGGCCTATCAGACCTGCGTCAAGGCGCTGGAGGAGTACGTGGAAGCGCGCAAGCAGTGGCTGCAGAGCAAGCGTCAGGCGGCCGACACGGACAAGAGCCTGACCAAAAAACTCAAGGCCCGCGCCCAGGCGTTGCGCAGTGAGTTTCTGGAACAGCGCAAGCAGTGGCGTTCCACGCTTGCCGAGCTTTCCTACGCGCCCGCCGCGGCCTGATATTTCCGGCAGGTCCGGATCGCTTAAAAAAACAACAACGCGCATGTCCCGTTTGGGGCGTGTGCGTTGGTCGTTTTAAACCGGTTTTCGTCTGTTCATTCGCGGCTGCGATGCCGACTGATTGCTGATCGCTTTGAGGCTCTGCGCGCTGCTTGTGCCTCAGGCTCTTCTGACTTTTTTATTCGTCGGCGGGAGCGGTGTGCAAGGTGTTCGCGGCGCTCCTGGATGGCGGAGTCCGGTCCGGGGTGGAATTGAAGATTGAGCTGTGAGCGCTTAGGGCTCACAGCTCATACGTAGTTTTACGTAATTGGTGGGACCGGGACTGATTTCACGTTTCCCGTTGCAGAGTCGGCGGCCGGCGCGTATTCAGTCGGCGAGTGTCAGATACAGGCCGTTGAGGTCGCGCAGGACGAACTCACGCGCGCCGTAGGGCGCGGTATAGGGCGCCTTGACGATGTCGACCTCGTCCTTGATGCGCTCATAGATCTCATCGGGGTTGCCGATTTTAAGGTAGAGCGTCAGCGCGCCGCCGATCGGCATGTCGGCAAAGTTGGCCAGTTCACCGCTTAAACTTGCGCGCGATTGAAACATGATCATGGCGCCGTTGTTGCCCATCATCGCCCAGATGAACGGTCGTTCTTCCGGCACCTGCATTACGGCTTCGAAGTTGAGGTTCTCCCGGTACCAGTCGACCGCCGCGTCGACGTCCTCGACCATCAGATTAACAGTCAATGAGTTCATGGATATCCTTGAAAAAACGTGATAAATGGAAGCGCCAAAATGCGAAAAAATGCCCTGTCGGCAAGCCACCGCGGCGGCCCGCTCAGCGCGCTCCATTTGGCATTTACATTTAACGGAGCGGCAACAATTCCGTAACATCGCGCGCCGTAATTTGCCAAATCCGTAGCAGATTGTGGACTTATCTTCGCGGGCTCCGATGTACGAATATTACGTCTTTCTGGTAGTCGTTTTGTTCATACTTGCCATCTCAGATCTGATGGTAGGCGTCAGCAATGACGCAGTCAACTTTCTCAACTCGGCAATCGGTTCGCGCGTGGCGCCGCGGCACATAATAATGATTGTCGCCAGCCTTGGAATTGTCGTCGGCGCAATGTTTTCCAGCGGCATGATGGAGGTGGCCCGCAAGGGCATCATTGTGCCGGAGAACTTCCTGTTCGCCGAGATCATGGTCATATTCCTGGCCGTGATGATCACCGACGTGATTCTGTTGGACCTGTTCAACACTTTTGGCCTTCCGACCTCTACAACCGTCTCGATTGTCTTTGAGTTGCTCGGCGCGTCCGTGGCGATTGCTCTTCTGAAGCTGGGTCACTCCGATATTGCCGGGCAGACCCTGGCCGACTTCATTCACTGGGGCAAGGCGTTTGAGATCATTCTGGGCATTCTGCTTTCGGTCGGCATCGCATTCACCGTCGGTTTGGTTCTGCAGTATTTCTCGCGATTGCTGCTCAGTTTTAACTACAACGAACGCCTTAAATCCGTCGGCATCTTCTGGGCCGGCGCGTCGATGACCGCCATCAGTTATTTCCTGGTGATCAAGGGACTGAAAAACGTGACTTTCCTGGGCGACGGCGCGGTCGACTGGGTGATGGACAACTCGATGCTCTTGCTCGGCATCTCATTTGTTGTCTGGACGATTGTCGCCGCCGTGCTGATCCGCGTTTTTAAGGTCCAGATTCTGCGGCCTATCGTGCTCTTCGGCACCTTTGCGCTGGCCATGGCTTTTGCCGGCAACGACCTGGTGAACTTTATCGGAGTGCCGATTGCCGCGTTGCAGTCCTTTGAAATCTGGAACGGCAGCGGGCTTACGCCCGATCAGATGTCGATGGAAGCACTTGCCGCCGCCGTCCGCACGCCGACAATGCTGCTGGTGGTCGCCGGCCTGGTGATGGTCGGCACGCTCTGGTTCTCGCGCAAGGCGCGCAGCGTCACCGAAACCGAAGTGAATCTGGGGCGTCAGGAAGAAGGTTCGGAGCGTTTTGCGCCGAACGCGCTGGCGCGCATCCTTGTGCGCAGCTCCGTCGGCCTTGGGCGCGTACTGCGTGGCGTGATTCCCTACGGCGCCATGGCCAAAATTGAAGCAAATTTCCGAGCACCGAACGTTAAAGAAAGCGATGACACCGCCTTTGACCTGGTGCGCGCTTCCGTCAACCTGACGGTCGCCAGCATCCTGATTTCGATTGCCACTTCTATGAAACTGCCGCTCTCGACGACCTACGTCTCGTTTATGGTTGCGATGGGCGCTTCGCTGGCGGACCGCGCCTGGGGGCGCGACAGTGCAATTTTCCGCGTGGCGGGCGTGCTGAGCGTCATTTCCGGCTGGTTCATGACGGCGCTGATCGCATTTACGGCGGCGGGACTTTTTGCCACAGTCATCTTTTATCTGGAATTCTGGGGCGTGCTCCTGCTTCTGGCTCTCCTGCTGCTGCTGGTGACGCGCAGCATGGTATTCCACCGCACGCAGGAGAAAGAAAAGGACGAACAGGCGAAGCTGCTGAAAAATGTGGTCAGCGATCCGGCGGCTGTGCGGCGCGCCAGCGTCGACGGCGCGGCTCAAATGCTCACGTCGCTGCGCACGATTCTGCGTTCGACCATTGAGGGGCTCAATGGCGAAAATGCAGCCGCACTGGCCGACGCCAGGAAGGGCGTGCTGCGCATTAAACGCAATGTTGAGTCCCGGCAGGCCGGACTCCACCGCCTGGTGCGCAATATCCGCGAAGAAACGACGAGTACCAGCCGCTTTTTCATTCTGGTGCACGACCTTGAACGCGACCTGGCCGACACTACGATGCTGTTGGTGCGACATTGCCACGAGCACGTCGCCAACCTGCACCTGCCGCTGGACGCGTCGAAGCAGGTGGTGTTGACGGACCTGCTGGAGAGCATTGATCAGCATCTGGAGGCGGTCGTTGCCATCCTGCGCGTTCCGGAGGCGCAGGACCGCGAATACGCATTGGTCATGCAGCGCAAAACGGCGCTGATCGAATCGATTGAAGCCAGCCTTAGTAAGTTGGCCGAGAGCATCCGGGCGGGCGAACTGAGTGCGCGCAACAGCAATCTTTACTCGGTTATTCTGTTGCAATTGAAGGATGTGGCGGCGCTGGCGGCGCGTTTTGTCAAAGTGTACTACCGCGCCGAATTCAACGGTACGGAGCTGTTGATGGTCGCTCCGACCGTCACGTCCGCACCGTCGGCCAGGGACAGGCTGGAGTCGCTTGAAGCGAGCAATTGATCGCCGGCATACGAATCGGGGCGTTGTATCTGGGGAGCCAGGACTCCGTGCCAAAAACGGTGAAACTGGTGTAGTGCCGTTAAATTACGTAAAACTACGTAGGAGCTGTGAGCCCTAAGGGCTCACAGCTCTTTTTGGTTGTCAACCGGCGCGTTGTTCACCTGCTCAAAGCCTGCCGGTTTCCATCCCGCTGACAAGCAAAAGCGGATTTAAAAGAGCGCGAAGCGCCATTCCGTCGGGTGGTCCGGCTGGTCCGCCTGCTGATGCGCGTCCGGGTCAATCCGCGACTCTCCGTATCTTTGTGCCTGCGCGGCGGAGTTGCCGTCCGCGCTCAGCTTGTAAGCGCAACAGCCGAGGAGACGGGAAATGCCGCAGCCGCGTACCGTTTTGCAGATTGTGACGATGAATAACGAGGGGGACAGCGCCTACCGCATGCGCTGGCCGGCGCAACACCTGGCGCAACAGCGAAAAGACTGGCGCATTATCAATCTTGACACCGAGGCGGCCGAGCGCTACGAATGGGGCCTGAAAGCCGATCTGCTCGTGCTGTATCAGCAGAGCGATCCGGACATGCTGCGCCTGGTGCGCGAACGACGCAAACGCGGGCTGCAAACTCTGGCGGAGTACAACGACAATTTCTACGCGCCGCCGGCGGCTTCACCCGCCGCGTCGGCCTGGCGTTCGCCTATGCTGTGGCGCGCCTACGAACGGCTCATGCAGGCCGCCGACGGACTGATCGTGACCGGCCCCGGCCTGGCCGAACTGCTGCGACCGCAAGCGGAGAATATCACGATTGTGCCCAACTATCTGCCCACCGCGCCGCCGGAGTTTAAACAGCGTCCCGATTCGGAGGGCGGCGCCGTGCGTTTTGGATGGGCCGGTTCCATCGGTCACGTGGCGGATATTCTCTCGCTTAAACGCATTATAGAGCAAGTGTTAATCGACTTCCCGGATTCGACCTTTTGTTTAATGGGAAATACCAGTCTGCCGGGAGAGTTGGGGCTGTCGCCGGCGCGCGTCAGTTTTACTCCCTGGGGCGATATGGACGCGTACTACCGCTTTCTGGACGACCTCGATGTCGGCCTTGCGCCCTTGCTGGATACCGACTACAACCGCTGTCGCAGCGATGTCAAAGCACTGGAGCTGGCGGGGCGTTCCGTTACGCCGATTCTGCCGGACAGCCTGCCCTACCGCGAGTTTGTTAACAAATCCGGCATTGTTGCCTACAGCACTCCGCAGGAGCTGGACAGCCTGCTGCGCGGGTACATGCGCGATGCGGTTAAACGGCGTGCGGACGGCAGCCGCTGCCACACCTACGTTACAAGTGAACGCGTCGGGCCGCTGAACACACAACGTGCGCAGCTCTACGAACGACATTTTCCACCGCAGTCGCCTGAGTTTAACTGGCCGGTAGCCGCCGGTTATCACGAGGTGAAAGGCCGTTCGCAACCGCAGGGGCCGCACGGCCAGGCGATGGCGCAGTTAAACAAACTGTACGCCGGCCGGCAGTTCGGGGCGGTGCTGGAGCAGTCGGCGTCGCTGGCGGAACGGTATCCCGACGATCCGGACCTCTTTCTGCTGCAGGTGCGCACGCTTTCCAAAACAGCGCCGGCGCAGGCACTGGAAAAGGTGGAGCAGTGTGTGGCGAAGTTCCCCGGCGATCTGCGTTTTGTTTTATCGAAGGCGATTCTGTTAAAGGACTCCACCGGACGGCGCGCCTGCTGGGAGGAGCTGCTGGGCCGCCTGCGCGCCGCAGGCGAACACGAGCGCGACTTCTACCGCGCGATGCTGCTGCGCAATCTGATCAGCTACCTGCAAAAAAGCGCGGATCCCGACTTTGCCGAGCAGTTTGTTGAACTGTATCCCGACGCCGCCGACCTGCGCTATCAGCTGTGGCGCGAACACGAAGCGGCCGGCAACGACGCAGCCGCGCAGCGCCACTGCGACTGGCTCCTGACGATGCATCGCGCGCTGCGCCATGCGGCTGAAACGCTGAATGACCTCAATCCCGAGTACCTGATGGCCTGGAACGAAGGGCTGAAGGGACGCCTGCCACAAGCATAGTCTGCGCCTTTTTGTAAATTGTCGCAATTCAATCGCAACCTCTGCTGGAATGTGCATGGAATCTGCCGCTGAAAACGCTTCGGTGCTGCAACTGCAGCGCGCCATACAGGAGCGTCCCAATGATCCTGAACTGCAACGCAACCTGGCGCTGCTGACGATAAAACTCGGCAGGCTGGATATCGCCGAGCAAGCTTTGCGCGCCGCTACTGTGTTGCAGCCGGGCGACGCCGCCTCCTACAACGATCTGGGAACGGTCTACAAAAAGCTCGAGCGCTACGACGAAGCCGAGCAGTCGCTGCGCCGGGCGCTGCAGCTGCAACCGAATTCCGCCGAGTCGCACTACAACCTGGCCAACGTACTGACGGAGCTGGAACGCGCGGACGAGGCGCGCCGGCATCTGCAGCGCGCACTTGAGATTCAGCCGGCTTTTGCCTTTGCCTGGCACAAACTGGGCAACTACTTCCGCAAGCGCGAGGAGTACGCCGAGGCGCGCAGCTGTTATACCCGCGCCATTAAAATCGATCCGAACTTTGTACAGCCGATTTTCTCGCTCGGCCTCGTCTGCCAGGCCGAAGGAGAGTTAAAGCCGGCGCTGCGCCTCTTCAAAAAAGCGCACGACCTGGCGGGGCATCTGCCCAAGCCCTATGTGGCCCTCTCCAACATTCTGTTTGAACTGGGCGAATACGAAGCCGCGATGAACTGGTCACACAAGGCACTGGAAGTCAAACCCGGCTTTGCTCCCGCATGGTCGCGCATCGGCGATATTTTCGGCTTTTATTCACGTGCGGTGCAGGCCATCGACGCATATGAAAATGCGCTGAAAGCCGATCCCAAGCACATGCATGCGCAGTACAGTCTGACCTTTATCCGCGCCATGCTGTGCGACTGGTCGCACCGCGACGCAGACATCGACATGTTTAAACAAATCGCCACTGATTACGTCGGGCAGGAGCATTCGGACGACACTCCCAGCGTCAGTCCGCTGCACCTGAACTACTTTGACTTTGAACCCGAGGTGCACCTGGGCGTCGGCTGCAAATACGCCGACCTGATCGAGCGCCGCACAATTGCCCTTCGCGATCGGCTGCAGTTTAACCACGACCGTCCGCGCGAAGGCAAACTGCGCATCGGCTATATATCGCCGGATTTCCGCACGCATGCCGTCAACACAATTTTGCACGAGATGTACCGCCACCACGACCGCGACAAATTCACGATTTACGCCTACTCGCTGGTTAAACCGGAAGACAACAACTTCTATCGCGACAATGTCATCAACGGCGTTGATGTATTTGCGGATATCAATCAGGAGTCGCACGAGGCGTCGGCGCGGCGCATTTACGACGACCGCATCGACGTACTGATCGATCTGGGCGGTTACACGACGCATGCGCGGCCGGAGATCGGCGCACTGCGCGCCGCGCCGGTGCAGGCGCAGTACCTGGGCTACCTGGACACGATGGGCGCGGACTGGATCGACTACGTCATCGGCGACGAGAGCTGCCTGCCGCGCGAGCTGGAAGCGGGGTACCGCGAGAAGTTTATCTGGCTGCCGAACGCCGTCGGCTGTTCAACAATGCGTTTAAGCGACAAGCCGATGAAGCGCGCGGACTTTGGCCTGCCGGAGGACGCCTTTGTTTTCTGCAATCTGAACGCGCCCTACAAAATCGACCCGCAGGTCTTCGACGTCTGGTGCCGTCTCCTGAAAGCCGTGCCGAACGGCGTCCTCTGGCTGCAGGATATGACAAACGAAAAACAGATCAGCGCCAACTTGCGCAGGGAAGCCGCGGCGCGCGGCATCGATCCGGCGCGGCTGGTTTTTGCCGACAAAATGCCGCTGGACGAACACAACGCGCGCTTTGCCCTGGCCGACCTGTTTATCGACACATTTGCCTTCGGCGCCGGAGCCACGGCCGTGGGCGCGCTGATGAGCATTCCACTGCTGGCGCGCCTGGGCGACCGCTTTGCGCAGCGTCTGGCCGGTTCGATTGTGCGCTCCGCCGGGCTGCCCGAACTCGTGTGCACGAGCGACGAGGAATACCTCGAAAAAGCGATTCACTACGCAACGGATTCACAGGCTTACTCGCGGCTGCGCAGCAAAGTGCACGATGTGCGCGGCGAATCGAACCTGTACAACATGCCGCACTTTGTCGCTTCGATGGAACAAGCCTGCACGCAAATGTTTAATCGCTGGCGCGACGGCGCGCCGCTTGAACACCTGAAAATCTGAATTACTTGTTTAACCGTTAAGTCCCGAATTAACATTACACTGAGTCGAACATGGCCCTCGTTCCCGATGCGTTTGCTTACACCTATTCGCCTTCTTTTCCGCAGATCCTCGACGCGCTCGAAAGTTCGCTGGCTGTGACGACATTTCAGACCGGCAAGGTGCTGATGATCAGTGCGGCGGGTCCGGAAAAACTGGTGCAGCTGCCGCGTACTTTCCAGCGCGCCATGGGCATGTCCCGCCGCGGCGACATGCTGGCGCTGGCGACCAAGACTGAAACGCATATTCTGGTGAACGCACCGCAGCTTGCTCATACCTATCCGCGCAAGCCGCGTGCCTACGACGCACTGTTCACGCCGCGCGCCACGTATTACACCGGCGATCTGGACGTGCACGACGTGGAACTTACCAGCAAGGGACTGCTGGCTGTTAACACGCGATTTTCCTGCCTGGCGCTGCTGGGCGAGGCCTACAGTTTTGCGCCGGTCTGGACGCCGCCGTTTATCACCGCTTTGACGCCCGACGACCGCTGTCACTTAAACGGAATGGCGCTCGACAAGGATGAAAACGTGCGTTTTGTCACGGCGCTGGGGCGCACCAATTCCGGCGGTGCATGGCGCAAGGACAAGGCGTCCGGCGGCGTGCTGATCGACGTGCCCAACAATACCGTCGTGGCCGAACACCTGCCGATGCCGCACTCGCCTCTTCTCGTTGGAGACACGCTCTACATGTTGCTCTCGGCTACGGGCCAGGTGGTGCGCTGCAACACCAAAACGGGCGACATGGAAATTATCGCCGAGCTGGACGGTTTCCTGCGCGGCCTGGACAAACGCGGCGACTACCTGTTCATCGGCATGTCGACCCTGCGCGAGTCGTCGTCCGGTTTTGACGATCTGCCGATAGCCCAACGCGAGCTGAACTGCGGCGTGGCGATCATCCACGAGCCCTCGGGGCAGGTGGCGGGCTGGCTCAAATACGAAGGGGAGGTGCGCGAACTCTACGACGTGATGATCCTGGACGGCATTCGGCGGCCGGGGATTGTTAACACCGAGAGCGAGCAATGTCGCATGGCCGTTACCTCGCCGCAGAATTCCTGGTGGGCTGTGAGCGAAGACAAACAGGAGAAAACTCAGGAAGAGCCGCCGGCGGAGTCCGGCAAGGCGAACGAAGAGACGACTCCGTAACAATTTCCCTGCAAAGCCATTTTTGTTTGTCGGCGGGAGAAAAACGGCCCGCCGTAGAGCAGTGGACAGGCCCGCAGAGCAGCTGCAAGCGAAAATTAATTTTGATTCCGCGCTGCAAGCAGGTATATTCGCACTCGTTTTTCGGCGCATAGCCGGAAATATCCGCATTATGCTAACGGCACTTGTATATACCGACCTCAATGTCCGCAGCGTCTCCGCTTCCTACAGGCGACGAAGCAGCAGGCGCGCCTGCCTCAGGCGATTTCACCTCAGGACCTGATTACCACTGATCTCCATTTGTTGTGTTAATTGTCCGGGCCGGTGAAACTGAACGCACCGTTGCCTGCCATTCCATTTATTCCAATCAACCGGATTCAACGTGAATCAGCCCTTGCCGCATGACTGGACCATTACGGTTCAGGCGGCCGACGAATCGCATACACATTTTGCCGAGGCGATCTGCGATCTGATTGCAGACGCGGCGCAGAAGCGCGGGACAGGCATTGCACGCCGCTCGCCGGACTACGTTAAAACCAAAATGGCAGAGTCCAAGGCGATCATTGCACTGGCGCGGCAAGGCGACGAAGCGGCCGTTCTGGCGGGATTCTGCTATATCGAAACCTGGAGTGAAAAGCGCTATGTGGCCAACTCCGGTTTAATCGTGGGTGAAGAGTTTCGCAACAGCGGGCTGGCGCGGCGTATTAAACAATTTGCCTTTGAGCATTCGCGCCGCATGTTCCCGAATGCGCGCATTTTCGGCATTACCACCAGCGCCGCCGTCATGAAGATCAACTCGGAGCTGGGTTATCTGCCGGTACATTATTCGGAGTTGACGGAAGACGAAGAATTCTGGCGCGGCTGCAACACCTGTCCGAATGTCGACGTGCTGCAGCGCACCAAACGCAGTATGTGCCTCTGCACGGCGATGCTGTACCGTCCGCCGCTGCCCGCCGCGGATAAGGCCGCTGAAGAACTTAAACAAAACGAGCAACATCCGGAAAACGCAGAGAAGAGTTAAACGACCATGAGCGCAGACAACAATCACAACAGTCAACAGGCCGCAGCAGATGTAAAACCGCTGCTGGTGCTGGCGTACAGCGGCGGACTCGACACGAGTTACTGCGTGCTGCAACTTAAACAGGACTACCGCGTGCACACGGTGACCGTCGACACGGGCGGCTTCGGCGCGCAGGAACTGCAGGAACTGGAAACACGTGCGCATACGCTCGGCGCGGAACAACACACGACGCTGCTCTGCGCCGACGAATACTACGAGCGCTGTCTGCGGTTTCTGATTTTCGGCAATGCTCTGCGCGGCAACGTGTACCCGCTGTCCGTCAGCGCCGAGCGCGCCATCCAGGTTGAGGCGATTGCGCGTTTTGCACTTGACGCCGGCGCGGACTGCGTGGCGCACGGCTCCACCGGCGCGGGCAACGACCAGGTGCGTTTTGACATGGCGTTTAACAGTATCTGCCCGCACATTCCGATTATCACGCCGATCCGCGACGGCGGCGTGCGCCGTGAGGACGCCGTGGCGGCTCTGCGCGCCGCCGGCGATACAAGCGACTGGACGCGCGCGCCCTATTCGATAAACAAAGGTCTGTGGGGTACGAGCGTCGGCGGCCACGAAACGCTGACTTCGTCGCAGCCGCTGCCGGAATCGGCCTGGCCGACGCCGCTGACCAAAACCACGCCGGAGACATTAACACTTGAGTTTAAACAAGGCGAACCCGTCGCAATCGACGGTGCGACGTTTAACACGGCGGCCGAACTGATCAACGCGCTGCAGGAACGCACGCAGCCCTTCGGCATCGGCCGCGACATTCACGTGGGCGACAGCATCGTGGGACTCAAAGGCCGCGTCGGTTTTGAGGCGGCCGCGCCGCTGATTATTCTGAAGGCGCATCACCTGCTGGAAAAACACGTGCTGACGGCGCGGCAGGCGACGATCAAGGAGCGGCTGGCGGCGGAGTACGCGGCACTGCTGCACGAGGGACACTTCGGCGAGCAGGCCATGCGCAATATTGAAGCATTCCTGACGGACAGCCAGAAGTTCGTCGACGGCAAAGTTTTTGTGCACTGTGCGCCGCACCGCTTTGAGCTGCTGGGCGTCGAGTCTCCGCACGACCTGATGCGGGCCGAGTTCGGCGCGTACGGCGAGGGCGGTGCGCGGTTCAGCGGGACGGACGTGCGCGGCTTTGCCAAGGTGGCGTCCAATGCGGCGGCCGTGTTTAATCACGTGCACGCGGACATGTTAAACTCAAATGCGGAGCGGCATGCAAAAGATTAAAACAGCAATTATCGGCGCGGCTGGTTATGCCGCGGGAGAACTGGCGCTGCTCCTGATGCGCCATCCGCACTTTGATCTATGCGCCGCCGTCAGCGGCAGCGCCGCGGGCAAGCCGTTGGGCGAGGTACATCCGCGTCTGCGCGGCGCGACGGATCTGACCTGCACGGCCGCCCTCGATGAAGACGTCGATCTGGTCTTTCTGTGCCGCGGTCACGGCGCTTCCGCCGCGACGTTAAAAGAGTTGAATCTGCCGGACAACACGCGCATTGTCGACCTGAGCCGCGACTTCCGCGCCGGTTCCGACGAGAGCGCCGGATTTCTGTACGGCCTGCCCGAGTTGAACCATACGGCTGCTGAGGCGGCGTCAAAATATGCCGGCAGCAACGTTGCCAACCCCGGCTGTTTCGCCACCTGCATTTTGCTTGCCGCTCTTCCGTTGGCGTGGAGCGGTTGGCCGCTGGCGCGGCTTAACGTCACGGCAATTACGGGCGCCAGCGGCGCGGGTTATGCGCCGCGGCCGACGACGCACTATCCGTGGCGCAACGAAAACGTGCAGGCTTACAACGTGTTTACACACCCGCACCTGCCGGAGATAACGACGACGCTGGAGCGTGCCGGCGGCGGCGCGGCGGTGCTGGACTTTGTTCCGCTTCGCGGGCCTTTCACGCGCGGCATTCTGGCTTCCGTTACGACGCGCATGGAATTTGCGGACATAGAATCCCTGCGCAAGTGGTTTAAAACCTGTTACGAGATTCATCCCTTTGTGCACGTGGTGGATGAACAGCCCGACCTGGCGCAGGTGATTCACACCAACAACTGTCTGGTTCACGTTGAGATGAACGAGGGCACCGTGCACGTGGTATCCGTGATCGACAATCTTGTAAAAGGCGCGGCCGGACAAGCGGTGCAGAACGCCAATCTCATGTTTAACCTGCCGCAGACTTGCGGTTTAACGGCCGCGGCCGGAGGGGTGCAATCGTGAAACAGTTCCTATCGGCCGCCGATGTTGAACAACCCGAAGTTTTGTTAAATCTGGCCCGCGAGATTAAAACGGATCCGCGTGCGCGCCAGTGGATCGGCCGCGGCAAAACGCTCGGCCTGATATTCATGAATCCCAGCCTGCGCACGCGTATGAGCACGCAGCTGGCCGCGCGCAATCTCGGCATGGAAGTGATGGTGCTCAACGTCAACGAAGACGGCTGGAAGCTGGAGTTTGAAGACGGCGCCGTGATGAACGCCGGCGCGGCCGAGCACGTGCGCGAAGCCGCCGCGGTGATGGGCGCGTACTGCGACATCATTGGCCTGCGCGCTTTCGCCGGTTTGAAAGATCGCGAGCAGGACTACGCCGAGAAGATGTTAAACGCCTTCAGTCAATACTGCGGCCGGCCGCTCATCAGCCTGGAAAGCGCCGTGCGCCACCCGCTGCAGTCGCTGGCGGATATGCTGACGATCGCCGAGCACGCCGCCGTTAAACGCCCCAAAGTCGTGATGACCTGGGCGCCGCACCCGCGCGCGCTGCCGCAGGCCGTGCCGAACTCCTTTGCCGAATGGGCGCAGCTGTTTAATCACGATCTGGTGATTACACATCCGCAGGGATTTGACCTTGCACCGCAGTTCACGCAGAATGCGCGCATTGAATACAATCAGGAAGCGGCACTCGAAGGTGCGGATTTTGTCTATGTGAAAAACTGGTCGTCCTGGTCCGATTACGGTGCGGTCGGCAGCGGCCTGGACGACTGGCAGGTGACGGCCGACAAACTGCGCAACAGCAACAATGCAAAAGTAATGCACTGCCTGCCGGTGCGCCGCAATGTCGTCATCGGCGACGACGTGCTGGACGGGCCGCAGTCGATAGTGATTGAACAGGCCGGCAATCGCGTGTTTGCCGCGCAGGCCGTGCTGCAGTCGATTCTGGGAGAGGGTTGATGAACAGGCCGGTGCACATAGTCAAGTTCGGCAGCGGCATTCTGGACGACCCGATTAAACGCGAGGCGGCGCTGCGCCAGATGCAGGCGTCCGCACACAATATCATTCTGGTGCACGGCGGCGGCGAACGCGCCGGTGAACTGAGCGCCCGCCTCGGGCTGGAAACGGTTAAACACGACGGTCGCCGCGTGACCGACGCCGACACGCTGGAAGTAGTTGTGATGGTTTACGCCGGCCTGATCAACAAACAGCTGGTGGCGGAACTGCAGGCACTGGGACTCGACGCCCTGGGGCTCAGTGGCGCCGACATGGACATCCTGCGGGCTCGGCGTCGTCCGTCGCAGCCCATCGACTTCGGTTTTGTCGGCGATGTGGAACGCGTCAATGCCGGCGCGCTGGAAATGCTGCTGCGCCGCGGCGTTACACCGGTGATCTGCGCCTTGACCCACGACGGTGCGGGCCAGTTGTTGAACACCAATGCGGACACGATAGCGGCCGAGATTGCGGCAGCGCTGGCGCCGCAGCGGCCCTGCTGTTTAAGTTATTGTTTTGAGCTGCCCGGCGTGCTGCGCGATCTTCACGACGCAGGCAGTCTGATCGACGAGCTGGATGCGACACAGTACGCCCGACTTAAACAGGAAGGACGCATCCACCGCGGCATGCTGCCCAAACTGGCCAATGCCTTTGCGGCGCACGCCGCCGGCGTTAAATCGGTCAATATTTGCGCCTACGAAGCGCTGCACGACGCGCTCAACGGCGAGCGCGTCGGCACGACAATTGTTTAATCTCGAAACCATGGCGGCATGACACACACTACCGGCGACAATTATAACGCACAAGTCGATGAGGCTGTTTCCCTGCTTTCGCAGTTGATTGCGATTCAGTCGTTCAGTCGCGAAGAGGACAAAACGGCCGACCTGTTAAACGACTATCTGCAGCTGCGGGGCGCGGCAACGGAGCGCATAGGGAACAATATCTGGGCGCTTAACAAACACTTCAGGCCGGGCAAACCGACAATCCTGATGCACTCGCATCACGACACGGTGCGCCCCAACCGCGACTGGACGCGTGATCCGTTTAAACCGCAGGTCGAGAGCGGGAAACTGTACGGTCTGGGCAGTAACGACGCGGGTGCGTCGCTCGTTTGTCTGGCGCTGACCTTTCTGCGCTACTTTGAACGCGCGGACCTGCCGTTTAACCTGGTGTACGGCGCGGGTGCGGAGGAAGAGAGCGCCGGCGAGGGCGGCATCAGCCTGCTGCAGCAGCACATTCCGCCGATCGATGCGGCGATCATCGGCGAGCCGACGGAAATGGAAGCGGCGGTTGGAGAAAAGGGTCTGCTGGTGCTGGACTGCACGGCGCACGGGCGCTCGGGCCACGCCGCGCGCAACGTGGGCGTTAACGCCATCGAGATTGCCATGCGCGACATTAAACGCCTGGGTGAATTTCGCTTTGAGCGCCGCTCCGAGCTGCTGGGCGATGTTAAAATGACGGTGACGCAGATCAAGGCCGGCACGCAGCACAACGTCGTGCCGGACCGCTGTGAGTTTGTGGTGGACGTGCGCGTGACGGACGTCTACACGCTGGAGGAAGTGTTAAGTACGGTGCAGGAGATAATGGAATCCGAGGTGCGTGCGCGTTCGATGCGCCTGCGTTCGTCCAGCATTGCCGCGGATCATCCTTTGGTGTGTGCGGCACGCAGCCTCAACCTGCACTGTTTCGGTTCGCCGACGATGTCCGACCAGGCGTTGCTGACGGTTCCTTCGCTCAAAATCGGGCCGGGGCGTTCGCAGCGTTCACACACGGCGGATGAATACGTAGAGGTTGAAGAGCTGCACCTGGGGCTGCAGATTTACGACCAACTGTTAAACGCGCTGACGCGGGAATTCTGACGCCGTTTGCGACCTGATAATTTTGTTTGTTCACGAATGATCAGCCGGATGTGGACGCACCGGCGCAGGGTATGAAAGACTATGTCTAAACTGTGGGAAAAAGGCATCGCACTGGATCGCGAAGTGGAATTGTTTACCAGCGGCGAGGACGCCCGACTCGACCTGCACCTGGCCGAATTTGATGTTCTCGGCTCGATTGCACACGTGCAGATGTTAATGTCGATCGAACTGTTGACGGAGTCCGACGGCGCGGCCCTGACGGCCGAACTGCGTCGCCTCCTTCCGGCGGCCCGCAACGGCGAACTGGAGATCGAGTCCGGCGTCGAGGATATACACTCACAGGTTGAATTGCTGTTGACGCGCAGTCTGGGCGAGATCGGCAAGCGCATTCACACGGCGCGTTCGCGCAACGATCAGGTGTTGGTCGATCTCAAAATGTATCTGCGTGCCGAGATTCGCGCCATTGCCGAGCAGACGGCGGATCTGGCGCGCGAGCTGCTGCGTCTGTCGTATAAACACCAGGACAAGTTGTTGCCGGGCTACACCCACCTGCAGGTGGCGATGCCCTCGTCCTTTGGTCTGTGGTTCGGCGCGTACGCGGAAAGTTTAACGGAAGATTTGTTTGCGCTGCAGGCGGCCTGGCGCCAGGCCAACCGCAATCCGCTCGGATCGGCGGCGGGCTACGGCAGTTCGATTCCGGTGAACCGCCTGTTAACCACGCGTCTGCTGGGATTTGAAGCGGTGAATGTCAATGTTGTGCACGCGCAGATGACGCGCGGTAAAATGGAGCGCAGCATGGCCTGGGCACTGTCGACGCTGGGCGCTACGATTGCGCGGATGTCCGCCGACGTGTGTTTTTACTCCTGCGACAACCTGCGTTTTATCTCGCTGCCGCCGGAGTTGAGCACGGGCTCGTCGATCATGCCGCACAAACACAATCCCGATGTGTTCGAACTGCTGCGGGCGCAAGGCAATCGCCTGCAGGCGCTGCCGAATGAAATGGCTCTGATATGTGCGGGGCTGACTTCCGGTTATCACCGCGACGTGCAACTGTTAAAAGAACATCTGATTCCGTCCATCGGCATGCTACGGCGCTGCCTGCGTATGATGCGCGCCATTGTTGGCCGCCTGGAACCGCGCGCCGGCATCATGGACGCCGAACTCTACGACGCTGCATTCACGGTGGAAAACGTTAACAAACTTGTGGCCGAGGGCCTGCCGTTCCGCGACGCGTACCGCCGCGTGGCGGATGACGTGGCCGCGGGGAGTTTTGTTCCGAACCGCGACCTCCGGCACACGCACCTGGGCAGCATCGGCAATCCCGGCAATGAACTTATCAGCGTGATGCTGGACGATGAATTGCAGCGCTTTGACTTTGAACGCGTAGACGCAGCGCTTGCTGAACTCGCCGCAGGAGACCTCTCCGCAACTCAGCACTCCTGACGCGCGAACCAATAGAACGCGGGGATTGTACGGACAAACGCTGATCTCGCGGTGGTTAACAAAAGGAAAAACAAGCCGCAAGCTCAGGCGTAGCGGCGAAGTGGTCGGTAGTGCAATATGCGCTGGACTTGTTCGCTTTAACAGCTTTTTGAAGGCGGGGAGGCAGATGCATGACTGTCCGAATTCGTCAACATGGAAATGGCTTTGTGACCGCCGCACCACATTTTATTTGTGCGTTAGATCAAAAAATGATATTCTCGAACGCGATTGTACCTGCAACCGCCGCGGCAGTCGGCGTGCTGTAATCCGGTCTGTGACAGGGCCGGAAGTGCGGAAGCAGGTACATTGTGCGAGGACAGCGTGAGTACCAGTATTGCCGAATCCGCTCATTAATGTTTCGGCTTTGTTCCGCCATATTCAGTCTCACCCTGTATTAACAATTCCGCGTTAAAAATCATTACGGACTCAACAATCAGAGTTCGCGGGTATGTCGTTCCCGCCCGTACACAACACTCAATTCAAACACTGCCTTGCCGGAATCACAGGCGATTGTTCGTCGGCCGGGGTGATACGCATTTTCCTTTGTGCGCAGACCCAGGTCGGCGGAGAGAGTCGTGATGCCGCCGCAACCATGCTCCAATTTGAGGACCAAACCAAACACACTGCCGGTCCACCTTCAGATACAATCACTTTTTACGAAGGATGTTGTCATGAGAGTTGTCATTCGATTTATGTGCCTGGCGGCACTGTCCATCGCTTTGTTTAACAATCCGGCGGCGGCGCGCGACGCCAGTCCGGTAATACTGACCGGAAATGACTTGCCCGCATTTCTGGGATATTTACCGGACGGAATCATTGCGTTCAACTACACGGGCGGCGTTTGGACGGACGTACCGCTGCAGATTGACGAGCGCGCCGTTAAAAACGGACACGACATGTATTTTGAGGATGGCGTGTGTACGCTCTCGATCAGCGAGTGCAATCGCATCGACATCGACCTGCTGGTGTACACGGACGAAAACACGTTTGCCGGTGCGGACGACGACCCGACGTTTGACTCCGACGACGAGCTTGTACTGCGCGGTTCCGACGCCTCCGACCAGGCTCCGGCGGGCAGTTATCCGGCCGTGGTGCCGAACGGTTCCGAGCGCGTCGAGATTCAGGTAGACGATCCGGTTAACAGTACCACCAAGTTTCTGTATCTGTTCGAGAAACCCGGCGGATACTCACCGCCGGCGTTCACGCCCGACGTGGCGTACAACTTTGTGCTGTTAAACCCGCCGCCCTACAATTCGCAGTTCGGGTTTAATCCGGAAAACTCAACTGTTGTGGCAAACGCGTACACGCAGCACTTTTCGGATCGGTGGATTCACGATGAGATCAGCATTCTGCTCGGCACGGGCGTCGACATTCTGGACCGCCACAAACAGCTCTTTCCGAACTACGCCTGTTCACATACGGACGAAGGATACTCCTACGGCGAGGGAGTATTCACGGCGAACATCAGCGGGCCGATCCGCGCCATTCGCGCGTATTTCGGCTCGCTGAGCGGGCCGCTGGTGGAGCGCAATCACTTCTTTTACGCCGACCACGAGCAGATCGTGACCAAGCTGCGCGTGCACGCGATTGCAGGGAATATGGATGTGTACGACTACAACGCCAATGCCATCGGCATGACGTATTACAACAATCTGAACCCGGGCGGTTTAAGTGTGGACGGCGTGCCCGACGCAGCCGCGACGGGCGAGTTAACATACGAGCTGATGAGCGGGCCGCAGGGCAGTATGTACATGGTGCACCAGCTGGAAACCAATGTGACGCTGGACGCAGTGACCTCGCGCTACGTGGACGCGGCCGACAACACCGGCGCGGACCCCTGCACGGGCGACAACTCGGCCTACGGCTACAGCGGCCCGGAGCTGGTTAACATTCCGGACACCGATCCGTTTACCGCGCCGCAGAATTTTCTGCGTATGTACCGCACTGTCTTGTATGAGGGCCCGAACAAAACGCCGGCCGACCTGAGTTATTTCCTGCAGTACCAACAGCAGCCGCTGATCATCAGCACGGACGGCGGCAGCGTGTGTTTAACACCCGCCGGTTTGTTTACCGATCAGATCGACAAAACTACAGCCCGCTGCAATTGGAACGCCGTGACGGGCGCTGTCAGTTACACGCTGCAGTGGCGCGCCGTCGGCGCGGGCAGCTGGAATACGATCGGCAGTTTAAGCGGGACGGACCACACGCTGACGGGGCTGGATCCGGATACACAATACGAATGGCAGATCAAAACGGTTTGCGGCGGCGACGAGTCATTGTTCAGTGCGTCACAGACTTTTACGACGCTGTTGTGCAACGCCGCGCCCGTTCCGACGGGACTGGCGGCCGCGGCTCAGAGCGCGTCTACGGCGTTGTTAAGCTGGGACGACATGGACGTGGAGTCCTACGACGTCGAGTTGTACCAGAAGCGCAACAACGGCGCACGGGTGCTGGAAGCGACGTACAACGCCGTGATGGACAATCAACAGCTCGTCTCGGGTCTGAGCGACAAAAAGAACTACTCGTTCCGCGTACGCTCGAACTGCAACGGGCAAACGTCGGCCTACACTGCTTACTTCGACTTCAACACGGCGGGCGCGCGGCGCGGCGTCGATCCGGCGTCAACAGCCGACGTCGGAGCAGTTTTCAGTCTGAGTCCGAATCCGACGGACGGCGCACTGGAGGTCAGGCTGGAGGCCGTTGAGGGCGGCGCGTGGACAATTGAGATCAGCGATCTGCGCGGGCGCGTGGTGCAGGAGCACAACTGGAAGAGTATCGCGGGTGCGCACACGCTGCAGCTGGATGTGCGCCGGCTGGACGCCGCCGTGTACTTTGTAACGCTGCGCGACGCGGAGGGCCGCGCGCAGGGCAGTGCGAAGTTGTTTAAATTCTGATCTGAATTGGACGGCTCACACGCAACTGTGAGAATGTTTAACACAAGAACGCCCCGACCTGTTTAACAGGTTCGGGGCGTGTTTTTTCACTGATACGACTGTGCGCGCGGTGGTGAACAAAAGAGTCAAAAAGCAAGCCGCAAGGGCAAGCCCGCAGTGGCGCTGCAATCAGGAAAGGCGCATTACCGCGTCAGTCCGGAGCCAGAGTGAGCGTTAAAAAGTACTCGCCGCCGGCTTCCACGCTGATTTCGGAGAGCTCGATGTGGCCGTATTCGGCGTGGTTGGCGCTGAGTTTGTACACGCCGGGCGCAACATCGCCAAAGCGAAACTGGCCCTCAAAGGAACTGTTGGCGCGCAATGTGACGTCGGGCGAGCTGAGAATTACAACGGCTGCGGAGACGTCCTCACCGTCAAGATCGACGATTTCGCCGCGAACCTCAATCTCAGCGGAACTTGCCTGGGGAGTGACCTCGAATTCCATGAGCGGACCTGCAGGAATAGATGGCTTGAATTGAAAAAACAGCGAGCGTTTGCCCGGGTGCAATATACGGAAATGCCTGCGTTCGCGGACAGCAAAGCGGGGGGAAGGTCAAATTGTGGCGGAGGTGTCCGATGTGCGGAAATTCGCGTATTTTGGGCGCATGGCGCAGAGCAAGGATTTCAGGGGAGAGCTTGAAGCGGCGCGCAGCCTGCCACCCGGAGCAGAACGGGCGGAAAGACTGTACATGCTGGCACACAACTACGCGGAATTCGCCGGCAGTGAAGCCATCGATATTTGCCGCGAGTCCCTGCGCGAGTGCGAAGAACTGGGGCTGGATCCGCTGCGCCTGACCGTAAAACGCACGCTGGGCCGCTGCCTGGCGGAGCAGGGCAAAGCCGACGAAGCGCTGGCCGTACTCAATGAGGTATTGCCGGAATACGAAGAACGCCACGAAATTCTGGGCATAGCGCGCACGCTGAACATCATGGGCTCGGCCTGCGAACTGACGGGGCAATTCGACGAAGCGCTCGAATACTTTTCGCGCGCGCTGCTGATGCACGAAAGCGAGCAGGATCCCGAGCTGACGGTCATTGTCCAGAACAACATCGGCGTGGTCTACCGCAAGCTGGGCGAGTATCAGTCGGCCCTGGTTTTCCAGAACAAAGCGCTGAAAGCGGCGCGCGAGAACGGCTTCCGCTATCTGCAGGCGCGCACGCTGAACAGCCTGGGCGCCATCCGCACGCAGATAAAGGACCACGAGGGCGCGCTGCAGTGTTTTATGGACAGCCTGGAAATGGCGTCCAACCTGCGGCCTAATATGTTCCAGTCGCGCGGCATGGTCAATATCGGCGAGCTGAACATCCGGCTGGGGCGTCACGCCAACGCGCTGCAGTGGCTGTACCGCGCCGTCGCAAAAGCCGGTGAGCTGAACGACACCTTCAGCCTGGCGCACTCGCGCCTCTCGCTGGGGCAGGCGCACGCGGGCCTAGGCAATTACGCCGGCGCGCTGGAGGACCTGACGGAGGCGATGCGCCTGTTTACGGACCTGAACGAAAGTTATGCACAGGCGTCCTGCCTGCAGCATATCGCCGCCACGTTGCTGGCGATGAAGGAGCTGGATTCGGCCTCGCGCTACGTGGATCAGGCGCTGCAGCTGGCGCAGGAAGTGCGCAACGTGGAGGCGCAGACGGAATCGGCGGTGCTGCGCATTGAGATCGTGCTGCAAATGGACGCGTCGGCGGACATCGAAGATGAGTTGAATACGGCGCGTGAGCAGGCGCGGGGTCAGGGACACACGGAGTTGCTGGCGCAGCTCTGTCTGCTGGAGGCGCAGTGGCGCAGGCAGCGCGGCGACGAACGCGCGGCGCGGCGCCTGGAGCGCGAGCACGCGGAGATGGTGCGGCGCGAAGAAGACGAAGAAAAACGTCGCAAGGCGGAGCGCGCCCTGCTGGACGCGGAACTGAATGCGGCGCTGCTGAGCGCCGGGCGCGGCGTGCCTTCGGGCGGCTTTGCGCTGGTGGACGACCTGCGGCAGACGCTGCGCGACCTGCGCCGCAAACGCCTGGAGGAAATGGACGAAGAGGCCGAACCCGGCGCGCCGCGATTTGTGGTGCGGACGCTCGGGCGCTTTGCCGTGGAGATTGACGGTCGCGAGTTAAACGCCGACGACTGGAAGCGCAAGAAGGCGCGCGACATTTTCAAACTGCTGCTGATCAACTACAAACAGCAGTTAAACGCAGACTTCATCATCAACGCCATCTGGGGCGAGGCGGGCGGCCGCAACCTGACGCCCTCGCTGTGGAACGCGGTGTCCTACCTGCGCAAGGCGCTGGAGCCGGGCCTCAAACCGCACACGCCGTCGACGTACATCCTGATCAACGACAAGTCCTACAGTCTCGATCTGGGCGAGGGCGCGGAGATTGATTTCATTCGATTTGCGGAAGAATGCGCGGCTGCGCGCAGGCTGAAGGACGGCGGCGACAAGGCCGAGCGCCTGGCGGAGGCGCTGGAGCTGTACCGCGGCGCCCTGCTGCCGGAAGACGTGGGCGAGGCCTGGAGCGAACACGAGCGCCTGAGTCTGCAGGAAGAATTCACCGCGGCGTCGCTCAAGCTGGCGCAGCTGCACTACGACCACGGCGCACCGCAGCAGGCCGTTCAGGTGCTGCGGAATGTTCTGGCGCAGGACGAACTGAACCACGACGCCTGGCACGCGATGCTGGAGATTCTGCTGGATACGGACCAGACCGGCGAGGCACGCAAGGCCTGGCAGCGCTGTCAGAGTTGTTTCAAGCGCGAGCTGGACGCCGATCCGCCGGCGATGCTGCAGGCTTTGATGCGCGGAGTGGGATAGAGGCGTCCGGCGAGACTTTTTACTTAAACATTATCACAGCGTCTTCAAATACTCAATCACCGCGCTGCGCTCGGCATCTGTTAACTTGTCGCCGAAGCGGTGGCCGCCGTTGCCGTGGCCCGGCAGACTGCTGTCGTAGATTTCGGAATCGTCGCCGCCCGTGCTCTGCACGTCGTAGCGCCAGCCGCCCTTGACTTTATCGTAGTCGCTGTTGTCAAAGCGGCGCTTCCAGGCCGCCGGGCGGTTTTTGCTGTCGAGCATGTCCAGCAGGGTCGGCACCGAGCCGTTGTGCAGGTAGGGCGCCGTGGCCCAGACGCCCACCAGCGGCGGAGCGACGTAGCCGTCCGAAGCTTCGATGCGCGCCGAATACTCGCCCTGAGCAAACCAGGAACTGTTAAACAGGTTAACATGCGCCGACCACAAGCCGGAGTAACTCTCTGTCAACATCGGGTCCGTGTCGATGACGTCGAGCGGCACAACGACGTTGGGGTACTGCACGCCGTCGGAGTATTTGCCGTGGCAGTCGCTGCAGGTGGACTCAAAGATCTGTTTGCCGTCGGCGGCCAGCTCTTCGTCGACGGGCCAGGGGTATTTCGGCGCTTCGATTGAATTGATGTAAGCCAGCACGTCGCCGAAATGTTGATCGGTTTGACGCGCTTCGATGCTGTCGCTCAATGTTAAAATACTGGCGGCCATTAACAGGCGCGAAAAGCTGCCGCGACCGATGCCGCTGTAAAACATGGCGTGTTTGTATTTGAGCAGCCACCAGGCCGGCACGTCGCTCGGGATGATTTCGTCGGCGGGCGGCAGGGCGGGCGAGGGGACGTCGCGCCACTCCAGCGTCTGCGGATCGCGGTGCGCCGCCAGCACAAAGGTCAGTTTGTCGGCCGGATTGGTTCCGCGCACTTTGGTGACGATCTGCGGACCCGTGGCCACGATGGCGCGGCGGTAGGACTCAAAGGCTTCGCGTTCGGGCGACTCCGCGCCGTAGGCGTTTTCGACCATCAACGTCAGCAGGCCGAAAAACTGCGAGTTGTCGACAGTGAAGTCGCGCGTGTTGTTGCCGAGTCCGACGACCAGTTCGCCGTTCAGGTACTCGGCGTGGCAGAGCAGGCAGTTTTGCGTCACGACGCGCGTGCCGTTGGGTGCGTCGACCGCCGTGGAAAAATGCGACAGCGTGGCATTGTCGCCCTCGCGGCCAAGTGCATTTTCCTGATTCTCACCCAGCGCCTGTTTGAATACCTCGATCGGCACGCCGCTGTTGAGGTAGTCGCCCGTGACGAGGTACTGAAAACCTGCCCCGGCGTCGCCGTCGCGCTGCGCTGAAGGCGAAATATAGGTCAGATTGTATTCGGGGTCGTCTTCGTGATCGTGCCCGCCGACGGTATCGGAACAGGCGATAAGCAGGACGAGCATCAGTCCCGTCGCAGCCAACAATTGTATCGTGTGTGGTTTATGAGCCATTGGAACGTTCTCCGGAGAGTGGCCGGGCACGGCGCGAACGCGGTGCGGCCGGGATAAAATGAGCGGACGATAAATTACACATTCCGGCGGAATGCACACGACACGAAGCAGCCCTCCCATTCGTCAAGCGCGCATGATTTGACGACAAATACCCGTACATTGCGAATTCGCGACAAAACGAAAAGCGCACGGCGACCGTAAGCGGCGCGCTTTTGGCACGAAAACGCACAAAAGGACAAGGACAAGCGACGATGGACCAGAAGTGGCTGGGATCTCTGGTGGATAATATTTCCAGTCTGTTTCACAGCAGCGCGACGGATCGCCTGTTGCAGACGCTGGTGGTTGTGGCGGTCGGCTGGGTGCTGTACCGCATTGTATTGAGCCTGGTGTATCGTCGCGTGGAGCAGCCCCTGCTGCGCATTATGTGGCGCCAGACCGTTTCTTATCTGTTCCTTTTTGTCGGTTTTGTGGTTGCGATCAAAATCTGGATTGAGGACAGCGCTTCCATCGTCACGATTCTTTCGCTTATCGCCGCGGCGCTCACAATCAGCATGAAAGAAATTATTCTTTCGATAGCAGGCTGGGTCGTCATTCTCTGGCGCGGGCTGTTTGTGATTGGCGACAGGATTGTTGTTAACGAGTCGGCCGGCGATGTGATCGGCACGGGCGTACTGTATTTTACGATGGCCGAGGTCGACGTTGTTAATCACCGCCAGATTTTAACAGGTCGCATTATCAAGGTGCCCAATTCGACGGTGTTGAACTACTCCGTGTTTAACTACACGCACAACAATCCATATATCTGGCACGAGGTTTCGGCCCGCGTAAAAGTCAGTTCCAACTGGCGCGCGGCGGAGGAAATCATGCTGCGTCACGTTAACGACCTGCACCGCGAAGTTGCCGACAAATACGACAAAATGGCGGCGGAGCCGGAAAAACACCTGTTGTTGCACGGCGCGCGTCCGGGCACGGCAATTCGCGTGGAAGGCGAAGTAGTGGTTCTCGCCGGTCGTTTCCTCACGAACGTGACCGAGCTGAGTTCGGTAGAAGATACTTTCTGGCGCAACTTTCTTTCCGACTGCGCCAAAGACGAATCGATTACACTGACGACCTGACTTTTTTAACAGCCTTTTAAATCCGCTTTTGTTAGTCGGCGCGTTGCCAATGCCGAATCATTGACCGACAAGTTTTTTTGTTGGAAACGGAACAGAGACACATGAAGAACCTGCTGACAATCTTTCTGCTGACAGTCTGTTTAAGCGCCGCACAACCCGTCGCCGCTCAGATCGCGACCATCGACACCGTGTTTGCATTTGAAGCCGGCGAGGGCACGGACTTTGGGCAGGGAGCGGAGTATTTTCCGCTGAACGTCTTCGGCATGCCTTCGGCCGCCGCTCGTCCGGACGTGCCGGCCGCTACGCCGGAGGAAGTGGTGTCGCTCGGTTTTGAAGGCATGATTATTGTCGGCAATACAAGTCAGGCGATAGCTGACCGGCCCGGCCCGGACTTCGTAATTTTTGAGAATGCTTTTGAGTTTGGTTTCAACCGCATTTACGCCGAGCCCGGCCAGGTTTCGGTGAGTCAGTTCGGCGAGGTGTGGCACGACTTTCCCTGCGACGCGGCGAGTCTGGCGGGCTGCGCCGGCACGGTTCCCAGCACGGGAGATTACGAGCCTTTTGATGCGCAGCGCGCCGGCGGCAACGCCTTCGACCTGGCGGACCTGGGACTTGAGTGGGCGCGTTACATCCGCATCAGAGACGTCTCACGTGCCGTACGCGACAACAGCGACCACGCATTTTACGACCCGACGATCAACGGCTTTGAGCTCGACGCAATTGTAATCATCAATCCCATCGACCTTGCGACGGACGTTAAACTCGGTTCGGAAGCTGTTAACCAGGCGCCATCAATCTCGCAGCGCGGCGACCTTCTTGAGGTGACGGGTCTGCGCGGCGCAGCGCAGTTGGAAGTCTACAGTCTGGAGGGGAATATCCTGCAGCGAGCGGATATTAAACACGAGGGCGTTGTGACAGGTTTAAAGTTAAGCCGTGGCGTCCAGGCAATCGTGCTGCGCGACGGACGGGGAGTTCTGAGCCGGAAGTTGGTAGTCGTTGAGTGAGGCGTCGAGTCGCCGGTTCAACAGCGAGAAGTGAAGTCGGGGAGAAAAGTTTCAAGTCACCATTTGAACAGTGCGAAGCCAAGCCACAGAGCAAAGTGTCGAGTCTCCCGGCTGAGAGATCAAAGTCACGTTGTCGCGTTTGGTACTGCGAAGCTTGTCGCAGGATTTCAGATTCATTTGTTTAGAGATTGTTAACAGACTTTGGGTTTAGAGACTTGAGATTGCGTGACGAACAAGAGCGTCAGGAGGCAAGCCCGTGAGGGCGCTGCAATCAGGTGGCCGGGAGTGTTTGATGTTTGTGTCGCGACAGGTGTGTGTAAATGGTGGGAAGTGTGGTGTGTGAAGCTGCGCAAGTTTTTTGGGCAGTCGACTGCGTTGATTTACGGGCTGGGTGCGGAAATTCCAAGCGGGCGTTTTGAGCGAATGAACGGGCGTGTTTAAGAGATTAACGTAAGGCGATTGGGTCAGGGCAGACTCCTCCGTGAAATCAAGTTGGGCCCGCCCCCGCCACCACCTCCGATG
>CAYULF010000016.1:0-128596 GCA_964445695.1 uncultured Hyphomicrobiales bacterium
TAGTTGCAGATGGACACTCGTTTCTCCGGGTCGGCATGAAGCTCTACCTCAACTAAGGAACAAGCACCGCCGTAGAAGGTTCATTACGCAAGATCCCGGAATGTACCTTTCACGCGGAGACATCGCAGCGAACAGGAGGTTCTTTATTGAACGATGCCGAAAATGCGGGGCTCGCCGCCGCAACCCGCATGTGTCTTCGGCATCGGTATCAGTTCCCGTGTTTATGCCGCAATCGCTCATTCGGAGTATAGACCCGATTTCCCTCTGTGTCGGCCGGTACACCACACCGGCCGGCTTTTTTTATCCCCCTTCGGCGCACAACATTTATTATTCGACTGCGTGTCTTCGGCCTACACCTCTGCGGAGCAAACAACAGTGATCGTCACATCGGAAGCGATCGTCCTCAAGACGCGCAAATACCGCGAAAGCAGCAAGCTCGTCGCTATTTACACGCGCGACTACGGCAAATGCTCGCTCGTAGCCAAGGGATCGCGCCGCGTTAAAAGCGCACTCGGTTCGCCGCTCGAACCGTTGGCATGCAGCCGCGTCACCTTCTACAAACGCCGCAACGCCGATCTGCACACCGCTGCAAAGGCCGAAACAGCTGTAGCCTTTCGCAGCCTCTCCGAGTCATTTGACAAACTGACTCTGGGCCTGACGATGGCCGAGGCGATCAACAATACGCAGATGGCCGACGATGCACATCCGGAACTCTACGACTTTTTCAAAAATTGCCTGCAACGGTTGGATGCCGCCGGTGACGACTGCAAGGGCGTGCTGCTCTTTTTTTATTTCGGTTTGAGCGAATTCCTCGGTTTTGCCATGAATCCGAAGCGCTGTCCGCGCAGCAACAGCACCGTAGACCCGGCCTCAAGCGCCTGGTTTGCAATTTCGCTAGCCGACGGCGCGCCGCTGACGACGCAGTCGGCCGGAGAGTCTGCCGGACCACTGAGACTTCGTTCGGAAACTTTGCGATATTTACAGGCGCTGGCGGACTGCGCTGACATCAACGACTTTGACGCGGCCTGTGACGCCCGCATCTGGCAGGAGTTGCGCGACCTGTTTTCGCGCTATTTTGTGCATCATCTGGACAAACCGGTCAACTGGCGAACCGATCAATTTCTGGCGGCTATGAGCAGCGCGCCCTGATTTCCGCAGCGCGCGTCCGATTTAAGCTTCTCCTTTTGCGCTTCCTATGATACCTATCCTGATTGTGTTGACTCTTCTGATCGTACTCAACGGCCTCTTTGTCGTCGCCGAGTACGCAGTGGCGCGATTGCGCAACAAAGGAGTCGACGCGGGCAGCCTGTCGCGCCGCACCGCGCCGTTCGGCGCGGCGGAAGGCAATGGAGCAAAGGAAAAGGACGGGTTGATTGCTCGCCTGACTGATCCTGTCATCGCGGACCCGACGGCTTTTCTGGCCGCCACACAGCTTGGAATCACTATGTCCAGCCTGGCAATCGGCTGGTTTGCGGCCGATATGCTCGCAATCCTGGCGGAGGATTTGTCCGCATCGCAGGAGTGGTTCCGCAGCTTGCGCGACGCAGGCACGGACCTGACGTCGGCGCTGGAAATTGGTCGCCTGGCGGCATTTGTGGTCATATTCGGCGGCCTGACGCTGCTGCACTCGGTTTTTGCGGAAATCATTCCCAAAACTTTCGCCTGGCACCGACCGCTGCTCGCGCTGAGGATGACGGCCGGACCTTTGCGGCTCTTTGCATTTGTGGCCTTGCCCGCCGTGCGCATCGTCGACTTCATGGCCGGCTTGCTGTTACGCCTCGTGGGTATGCGACGCGTTCCCGCGGGCGAACACCACAGCACCAGCGACCTGCAAAACATCGTCGACCAGAGTAGGCGCAGCGGTGAAATCGATCCGACATCCCACGAACTGATCAGCAAGGTTTTTACGTTCCGACATCGCACCGTCCGGCAAATCATGGTGGCGCGGCCGCAGATCGTAGCGCTGGAAGCATCGGCGCCCAAAGCGGAAATCATGCGCACCTGCATCGAAGAGGGTTTCTCCCGCGTGCCGGTGTACGAAGGCTCGCTCGACAACATCGTCGGCGTGGTCTACGCCAAGGATCTGCTCGGCATGGTGGAACACAACAACCTCATCATTCTGCACGACCTGATGCGGCCTCCTTTTTTTGTCGCCGAGAGCAAAGGCATCAGCGAATTGCTGCGCGAATTCCAGCAGCGACGACTCCACCTGGCCATTGTCGTCGACGAGTTCGGTGGGACGGCGGGACTCGTAACGATGGAAGACATCATTGAGGAACTCGTCGGCGAAATCCAGGATGAGTTTGATCACGAAGAACCGCCCGTGCGTGAGTCTGGCGACGGCGAGTTCACCGTTAAGGCATCAGCGGCGATTTCCGATGCCAACCGTTTTCTGCCGCAGGCGCTGCCCGAAGGCGAGCAGTACGATACCGTCGGCGGGTTCATCAACGTGCTGTTTGAAAAGATTCCCGACCTGAACGAAACGCGACATTACGGCGACTACGAGCTGACGGTCGTGGCCAAGAAACGGCGTACGATTGAGACGGTCCTGCTGCGCCACTTGCCGTCGGCCGACAATTCAACTCCCTCGGTTTCTTCCTGACCATCCGCGGTCCTGAAATTCGTATATTTGCAGCTTATGTCCAGCAAAAACACTCCATCGGTCGCCGTTGTCGGCGCCACCGGCCTGGTCGGCCGGACCATGCTGCAAGTGCTGCATGAACTCGATTTTCCCATCGGCGAGCTCCGCCTGCTGGCGTCGGCCCGTTCCGAAGGCATGGTGCTGCGCTTTCGCGACAGCAACTATCAGGTGCAGGCGCTGGGACCGGAATCGTTCAAGGGCGTCGACATCGCGTTGTTTTCGGCCGGCGGCGACATCAGCCGCGAGTACGCGCCGATAGCCGCGGCGGCCGGCGCCGTGGTGGTGGACAACTCCAGTGCATGGCGCATGCACCCGGAAGCGCCGCTGGTCATTCCGGAAGTCAATGCCGCCGCAATCGATGAACACCGCGGCATTATCGCCAATCCCAACTGCTCGACGATTCAGATGCTGGTGGCCCTCGCGCCGCTCGACAAGGCGTTCGGCCTGACGCATGTGAGTGTGTCAACGTACCAGTCGCCCAGCGGCGCCGGTGAAAAAGGCGTGCAGCAGTTGCACGACGAACTGGCCAGGAAAGCCGGCGGCAAGTCGCCCTTCCCGCATCGGGTAGCCTTCAACACTGTTTTCCACGACATCGAGGAGCAGGACGGCTACAGCATGGAAGAGCTGAAAATGATTGCCGAAACACACAAAATTCTGGCACGTCCCGACTTGCCCGTTACGGCAACCTGCGTGCGCGTGCCCGTTCTGGGCGGCCACGGCGAGGCGATTCAGGTGGAATTTGAACGACCGGTCGATCCGCAGCAGGCGCGCAGCATTCTGGAAAACGCACCGGGAATCGTTGTTCAGGACAGACCGCAGGACGACGTTTATCCGACCTGCCTCAACGCGGACGGCAAAAACGAGGTGTTTGTGGGTCGCATTCGGCGCGACAACTCACGGACCAACGGCCTGCATCTGTGGGTCGTGGCGGACAATGTGCGCAAGGGCGCGGCGACGAACGCCGTCCAGATTGCCGCAGAACTCGTACAACGCGGCCTGCCGGCTTTTTCGCCGCCGTCGCGCTGGTAGATTTTGCAGGGGCGCAGCCAACCAGATTTCCATCAACCCGCGGACTGAAATCCGCATGACGAACAAGAAGGTCAGGCAGGGCCTTTTCATCCGTCAAAAAGAACCATCAGATTGAATGCCTAAAACAGCGATTATCATGGCCGGCGGCGCCGGCGAACGTTTCTGGCCGTTGAGCCGCAAACGCCGACCCAAGCAGTTGCTCAAACTGACCAATCCCGACACGTCGATGCTGCAGGAAGCCATCGACCGCATCGCCCCGGTGATTCCGCCCGACCGCGTATTTATTATTACCAGCGAAATTCTGCAGCAGGTGATCCGCGATGAAATCAAAGGCGTGCCGGCCGCCAACGTCGTCGCCGAGCCGTCGAAGCGCAATACGGCCGGATGCATCGCGCTGGGCGCGGCATTTATCGCGGAGAAACTGGGTATCAGCGACGACAATAGTGATGATCCGCTGACGATCGCGGTCCTGACGGCCGACCACGCCATCGGCGATGCCGAGCTTTTCTGCCAAACGATTGATGCCGCCTTGCAACACGCGGCCGACAGTGAAGATCTCGTGACGCTCGGGATACGTCCGACGCGCGCTGCGACGGGCTACGGCTACATCGAATACGATACGGACGCCGAAGTCAAAGGCGAATTCCCCGCCCTGCCCGTCACCAGCTTCCACGAAAAACCGGACGAAACGCGCGCGCGCGCCTACGTGGACGCCGGCAACTTCCTGTGGAATTCCGGCATGTTTTTCTGGCGCTACGATGTGCTGCGCCAGGAAATGATGCGATGCCTGCCCGAGGTCGGCGGTAAAATCGACAGTCTGCGCGAGGGGCTGCGCGGCCGCTCCAACGATGCGGTCGAGGGTGCGCACGACGCCATCCGCGCCGTGTTCGACGCCTTCCCGGATATTTCAATCGACTACGGCCTGATGGAAAAAGCCGCCCACGTGGCGGTGATTCCGGCCCGCTTTGCCTGGGACGATGTCGGCTCGCTCGACGCACTCGAACGCGCTCATCCTGCCGACCAGGACGGCAATGTGGTGCAGGGCGATGTTGTCCTGCTCGACATGCACAACAGCCTGGTTGTCAATGCCTCCACGGACGGTCGCCCGATGGCGGTGGCGGCAATGGGCATGGACGACGTGGTGCTCATAACCACTGACGACGGCATATTGTTGTGCCCGCGCGAACGGCTGCAGGACGTCAAAAAAATTGTCAAGGAAATGCGCTCCCGCTTCGGCGAAAAATTTGTGTGACTGCTGCCGCGGCCCGCAGCAGCGCGCCGATCAGCACCTTTATCGGAAATCGCTGTACATGAACGTTCCCATTCTCGACCTCCAGCAACAATACGCGGCCCTCAAACCGGAACTCGATGCGGCTCTGCTGCGCGTAGCCGATTCCCAGGTACTGGCGCTCGGTCCGGAAGTCGAAGCATTTGAGCAGGAAATTGCGGACTACCTCGGCGTTAAATACGCCCTCGGCGTTTCGAGCGGCACCGACGCCTTGCTGCTGGCGCTGATGGCGCTGGGCGTAGGCCCCGGCGACGAGGTCATCGTGCCGACTTTCTCGTTTTTCGCCACGGCGGGCGTGGTGGCGCGCCTGAACGCCGTACCGGTTTTTGTCGACATCGACCCCATCACTTTCTGCATGGACCCGGAGCAATTCCGCGCGAAAATCAGCGACAAAACAAAAGCGGTCATGCCCGTGCATCTGTATGGTCAGGTTGCAGCCATGCGGGAAATCAACGCCATCGCGGCGGAGCACGGCATTGCGGTGGTTGAGGACGCGGCCCAGTCGATTGGAGCCATGTACGACGACGGACGCCGTGCCGGCGCACTCGGCAAAGTGGCCGGTTTTTCGTTTTATCCGACAAAAAACCTGGGCGCTTTCGGCGACGCCGGTCTGGTGACCTGTGACGACGACGATTTGTTTTACATGCTGAAAATCATGCGAATCCACGGCGGCGAACAGCGCTACGTGCACCGCGTGGTCGGCGGCAACTTCCGCATGGATGCGCTGCAGGGCGCGGTCCTGCGAATAAAACTACGGCACCTGGACGCCTGGACCGACCGCGTGATCGAACTCGCCGGCATGTATTCACAGCTGATGATCAATGCCGGGCTGGCGGAAGAGGAAGGTCGCACTGACTTCGACGCAAATAATCGCGTCCTGCTGCCGGCAGCCGTGTATCGCGATTCCGGCGTGCGCCATTTCCACGTGTATCACCAATACGTTCTGCGTGTTCAGCAACGCGATGAACTGATCGGCTTCCTGCGTGAACGGTCCGTCGGCGCGGGTGTATACTACCCCATCCCGTTCCATCGGCAGGAGTGTTTCCAGGATTTGCCGTCGTCCCGCGACGCGTATCCCGTTTCGGACCACGCGGCCGAACACGTGCTGGCGCTGCCGATTTACCCGGAGATGAGCGAAGAACAGCTGCGCTTTGTGGTCGATTCGATCTCCGCTTTTTACGACAGGGCTTAAACAGGTCACAAAGAGCGCGTGCAGACTTAAACACAGCGTCCTGCTGTGCGTGGGAGTTAACATTAAATGTGCGGAATTGCGGGAATTTTCGAGATGCAGACGCAGGCGGGCGGCGTCGCCGAAGACACCCTGCTGCGCATGAGTTCCGCCATTCACCACCGCGGCCCCGACGACGAGGGCATCTGGATTTCCCCCAACCGCAGACTGGGTCTGGCTTTCAGGCGATTATCGATTATCGACCTCAGTGCCGCCGGCCACCAACCCATGACCACCGCCGACGGTCGTTTTACAATTGTGTTTAACGGCGAGGTTTACAACCACCTCGAGATTCGCCGTGAACTGGAACAGCGCGGCATTCAATTTCGTGGACGCTCCGACACCGAATCAATCCTCTACGGCTTTCAGGAATTTGGACCGCAACTACTGGAACGACTGCGCGGCATGTGGGCCATCGCCATCTGGGACGACCACAAACAGGAGCTTTTCTGCGCACGCGACCGCGCCGGAGTTAAACCGTTTTACTTTAGTCTTGACAAAGGCCGCTTTTTGTTTGCCTCCGAGATTAAAGCGATCCTGCAACATCCTGCCGTCAGCGCGCACATGAACGAGCGCCAGGCCGTTAATTTTCTTGCGCTTTCAATGTCGGACCGCGACGACACCCTGTTTAAGGGCATCAAAAAACTGCGTCCCGGGCACTGCATGACCTTGGCTGTCGACGGACATGTTAACACCCGCGCCTGGTGGACGCCGTTTAACAGTAACACGACCCTGCGACGCGATATCGACGCCCAGGAGGCCCAGGACGAAATCATGCGCCTGCTACGCGCCGCCGTGGCGGACCGAATGGTGAGCGACGTGCCTTTCGGCGTCTTCCTGAGCGGCGGCATCGACTCCAGCACAAATGTGGCGCTCATGACTGAACTCATGACGCAGCCTGTCGACACATTTACGGTCGGTTATCGCGAGCTGCAGCAGTACAACGAACTGAAATACGCGCGCCGCGTGGCGGATCTGTTTAAGGCCTCTTACCACGAAGTGTTGATCGGGCACGAAGAGGCGCTGGAAAGTCTGGACGCAATCACGCTGCACGAAGACGAACCGAACGGCGACCCCGTCTGCATTCCGCTCTACCACGTTTCGCAGTTAACCCGGCGCGAGGGCACGACGGTTATCCAGGTGGGCGAAGGCAGCGACGAACAATTCGCCGGCTACGAATGGATGTTGCGCGACGTTCGATTTATCGAAGGACCATTTAAACAATTCAGACTGCTGCCGTCTTTTGTGCGCCAAATGATATACAGGGGCCTCCGCCCCCTTTTCAACATGCGCGGTCAGTATCTGGCTCTGGACTACCTGCGCCGCGCGGCCGGCAACGACCACCCCTACTGGGGCGGCGGCGTGGACCTGACGCCGAGTCATCTGCAACAGCTGCTGCATCGCGACAAATTCGACCTGTTAAACGCGCCGTCGAACCTTGTCAACGGCATCCACGCCGACGGACTTAAACAGAATCCCGACGCGGACATTCTGCAGCAGATCCTGTTTTACGAGCTGAGTCACCGTCTGCCGGAAATGCTGCTGATGCGTGTCGACAAAATGACGATGGCGCATTCGCTGGAGGCGCGCGTACCGTTTCTGGATCATCGTTTGGTGGAGTTCAGTATGTCGCTGCCGGCGCGCCTGAAAACACCGGACAACCGCCAGGCCAAAATCCTGTTAAAACGCGCGGTGGAACCGATCCTGCCGCACGACATCATCCACCGCAGGAAACAGGGTTTTGCCGCACCGATCGACGAGTGGATGCGCGGCCCGCTGATTCCCGTCGTGGATAAAACTCTGCTCAACGGCTCGCTGATGAAAACCGGTCTGTTGGATCGCAAAAAGATACAGGCTTTTGCGGCGGCGCACCGCAGCGGCAAGATCCGCGCGGGCAAGTCCCTGTATGCGTTGTTGAAGCTGGCGCTATGGCATGAGAAGTTTGTGGGGTGAGGAGAAGAACTTCCCGCTCAAACGCAAAATCCGACCGCTTAACCACGAACTACACCCTGTTCAGTTTTTTGTGCATGGATATGTTGTGGGATCGAGGTAGACTGGCACATGTCACGGAGCGCCGCATGCAACGCACCGTGGCATGATGGACTCACGTTTGCCCCGGAAAAATCTGCACTGATTGCAGGGTGGGAGGAGTGCGTCTGAACATTATCGAAACTCGCGGCGGCGGCGGGGCGGGCGATGGGGCAGGCGGGCCCCTTGATCACCCAAAAATGCGCCCAAAATTTTCAGCCCTCCCATTCACAGCCCCAAACCGCCCACTCAAACAAGAAAAACACCCGTTAAACAGCAATCACTTTCAAAACCCCACGCCCTTCACCGCGCGACGAACAAAAGTAAAAAGCAAGCCGGCGAACAAAGTGAGAAGGCGAAGCGCCTCAGGAAGCGCGCCCGCAAACCACATCTCAACCAGCCTTTATGTATATTGCGCCTCAGCTCCGGCCGCGCGCCGGAACCGACGAGTCGTATGTCTGGTGAAAATTGCAACAAGCCGAGATCGTGCAACACGACGAACTACAGAAATTGCGGCGCAAAGTCGAGTACAGCCGCGGCCTGCGCAAAATCCGCGCCGAAGCCGAATTGGTCGAGGCGCTTGCGCGCGACAACAATGACGAAGCTCTCGCCATTGGCCGCGACGCCGCCGAACGCGCCCGCAACCTCCTGCAACGCGCCGCCGAACGCAATACCGAAACCGCCGAGTACAAGCGCAACCTGGCCCACGTCCTGCGCGCCCTGGCCTATGCCCTCCTGCCCGCCAAACAGCCCGAAGCCGTCCGCACGGCCGTCGATGAAGCCCGTTGCATCTTTGACGAGCTCGACGACATTCGCGAACTCGTGCGCTGCCACGAAATCGGCTGCATGCTCTGCCGCAATGAGAATCGGCTGGAGGATGCTCTGCATGAACTGGAACGCGCACTGGAACTTGGCGAGAGTATCAAGTACTACGACCGCGCACCGATTATCCACGCCGGCCGCGCCGATATGTACCGCCGCCTCAACCAGATGGATCGTTCGCTGGATGCCGCGGAAGCCGGACTGCGCATTGCTCGAGCGCTTGGCGACGACTACGCCGAAGAGATTCTGCTGAGCGAGTCGGCACGCACTTTTGATCAGAGCGGGCGACCGCGTCAGGCGCTGGAACGCTTCGCAGAGGCCGTCGCACTGGAACGCAGACGCCGCGTCCTCGACGGTTGGAATCGGGTCACCCAGATTTATGACTACGCCATCCTGAGCATGTACCTGGGCCGCCTCAGCGAGGCCGCCACTCTGCTGGAAGAAGCCGTTAACGAGGCGGGGGAAGCGCATTTTGAGCTGCTGCAGGGCCTGTATCTCGTCACGCTGGCCGGAGTTAACATTTACAGCGCCGACTACCTGGCCGGCATTAACAATCTACAACGCGCCCAGGACATCTACCTGCGCGGGGACGACAACAGCATGCTGGCCTGGTGCACCGCGCGCATCGGAGGTTTGTTTAACAGAGTCGGCCTGACGGACGCGGCTACGGAGTACTTTAACATTTCGCGCGACCTGCTGGAGGCAGCCGGGAAACCGCGCGTGCTGGAACAGAGTTATCACCGCGCCTGCATTGTGCTTCTGGTTCAGCACGGGTACACCGCCTTCGACAGTTCGTGGTACCTGCAGGAAGTTAACGCCCGCCTGGACAATTTTGACGGCAACCAACGCGCCATGAGTATTCTCATGCAGGTTCACGCGAGGGCGCATTTGCTGGAGGCTATGGGCCGCAATGAGGATGCACAGCGCGACTTTGTTTTACTGCTGGATCGTTTTGCTGAACTCGACTACCCCTATCACGAGTGCAGCACTCGCCTGCAGCTTGGCCGCCTGTTAATGCAAAACGGCGACATATCGGACGCCCGGCCGCACCTGAAAATCGCTTTGCGTCTGGCGCGCGAACAGGGGTCACATGACGTGTGCATGCGCGCGCACTGTTTGCTTGCAGCCTGCTGCGACGATGCCGACCTGTTAACTGAGGCCGCCGAACATCGCATGCAGGAGGAGCGCCTGCGGCGGACATTTCTTGCACCTTCTCTTGTTGCGCAGCTGCAGCTGTGGCGCGAGCGCGACACCAACCGCCGGCTCCGACAACACACGCAGGACTTAAACACCCAACTTGACCAGTTGCAATCAGACTATGCCGCCGCCAAACGGCTACTGGAATCCCGCGACGCCAACCTGACGCATCTCAAGGATGCACTTAAACAGTTTGCCGCCGAGATTGCACCCGACAGCAACGAGAGCGATCAGGCATATCGTCTGCGCGCCGCACACATTGCACAGAACATGACCCAGCTGGCGGACGCGGAGGAGTGGGCCGGCTTCGGCGAAAATGTTAAACACCAGGACGAAGAATTTCTCTCTCGCCTGGCGCGCGCCTACCCGACGCTCACCGCCACGGAACGCAAGGTCTGCGCACTCATGCGACTTAACAACACGACCAAAGAACTCAGCAGCCTGCTTAACATATCGCCGCGCTCGGTGCAGGCCTATCGCTACCGCATTCGCAAAAAGCTGTCCATTCCTTCGGATGCGGACTTCAACGCTTCCATTCTGGCCATGTTGTATCCCGACAACTAAATCACTCTTTCTACTGCCCAACTTAAACAGCCCGCTTCGCCGTTCCTGCGTTCCGGCTTGCTTTTCCCCTTGTTTGTCAGCGATCGATCAAGCCACCGGATGACGGGTCGACCTTCGAGCATCGCATATTGGTGCCGCTCAGTTTGCCTGGCTTGCGACCTACCAAACCACCGTCTGAACTCGAGCCCAGAATGAAAAATGTGAAGGTGTTTTCAGTCCGAACTCACAGCGACGCCGTGCAGATCGACGACACTCCCTACACTGAGGTCAACAGCAATTCACCGGCGACAGCTGCCGCAGTTGTGTCAAACTGTAGTAGCAATGTTGCACTGTGTTGCAGCTAGATTGGCATCGACTGTGCGGCAGTCTGGCTGCGTCTCCGCGGGAGTGATCATCCCGTTGTGCCGAACCGGCTGTCGCCATTTTTCTGATCAAATCAGCCCTCGCGGCATGCAGAGATACATGACCGGTACTGAAAATGTCCCGGGCCCGCCGCGAGCGACACAAACAAACTCAACAGCAAACCAGGAGCGCCGACAGGCGCCTGCACAAACTCCCCCTGTGGATGGAGGTCGGTATGTACACCCCAAAAACACCTTATGCCGGGCTGCGACGGCAGTATCGCAAAACACTGCGTCGCCTGGCGGCGGCACTGCGGCAAAACGACGCTGCACCGACCACGGCGGGACGATGCCGCAAACTGCTGCTGCGTCTGCAAAACCTGGCACGGGCGCTGCGCACATCCTTTACTCCCGTGCTGCGCGCGGCTTGTATTGCGGCGGCGCTGAGCAGCGCGGCGCTGAACGCGCAGACGCCCAAAGTCATAGAACTGACGCCGGCGACCAATTCACACGTAGCGGCCAGTGCGGCTAACATTCAGGTTTCCTTCTCGACGCAGATGTCGGTTACCAGCCTGAGCGCTACGAACATCGTGATCCACGGCGCGCAGTCGGCCTACCTGAGCACGCGCGGCACGTTCAGCGGCAATCCGGTCAGAAGTTTTAATCCCGACAACAATCTGCACGTGGGTGAGTTGATCACCGTCAGCGTGACAGGCGCGACCAGTCTGGGCGATTTTCCGCTTACACGCGCGCAGGTCTTTCAGTTTCGCGTGGGCGTCTCGCGCGGCAACGGCGTGTTCAGGAGTTCGGGATTCGGCTCGACCATCACCGAGGACGGCGCACTGGGCGATCTGGACGGCGACGGCGACCTCGACGCCATATTCGCCACCCGCGAAGCACCCAATGAAGTGTGGCTCAACAATGGCAACGGAACATTCACTTCTTCAACATTCGGCTGGAGCGCCGGCAAGACTGAAGGCATAGCGCTCGGCGACATAGACAACGACGGAGATCTCGACGCGGTTTTTGCCAACAGTTTTCAGGCCAATGAAGTCTGGTTGAACAACGGCGACGCAACTTTCATCAGCACAAGCATCGGGACGGGCTGGAGCCAGGACCTTGCCCTGGGCGATCTCGACGGCGACGGAGATCTCGACGCGGTCATCGCCAATTTCAGCGGCCAACAAAGAATCTGGTTAAACAACGGCGACGCAACATTCAAGCGCACGCTCTTCGGCGAATCCAACAGCAGCTACGGCATCGACTTCGGCGATCTGGACGGTGACGGAGATCTGGACGTGGTTGTAGCGAACTACAACGACCCCCAGGAAGTCTGGTTAAACAACGGCGACGGAACTTTTGTCTCCTCACATGCAGGACACACCGGCGGATTGAATTATGGCGTTGAAATCGGCGACATAGACAACGACGGAGACCTCGACGCCATCATAGCCGGACGGCCGCAGAGCGAAGTCTGGTTAAACAACGGCGACGCAACATTTGCCACCAGCCGTTTTGGTCCGTCGATCTGGGGCAACGACGTCGCAGTGGGTGACATCGATCACGACGGAGACCTCGACGCAATCATCTCCAATCTGACCGGCCAGCAGCAAATATGGATCAACAACGGCGACGGAACGTTCAGCACGAGTGAATTCGGTCCGCGGACAAACAGCAGCGTCGGAGTGGCAATGGGCGACATCGACGGAGACGGCGATATCGATGCGGTCATCAGCAATTACTTTTCGCCGCAGGAAATCTGGAAGAACCGCGAATTCCCGCCTTTTAATCCGTTTGCGCCCAGAATCGCCGCCATGTCGCCGGCAACAAATTCGCATGCCGCGCCGCGCAATGCCGATGTTAACATTGAGTTTACACGTGTCATGACGACGGCTGGAATAACGATCGGCAACGTTTACATTCACGGTTCTCAGACCGGTTACCTGAGCACACGCGGCACGATGACAGGCGCTCAGTTCACCAGCTTTGATCCTGATCGAAAATTCATGGCGGGCGAACTGATCAGCGTCATGGTGACGGGCGCGACGAGCCGGGGCGGCACTACGATTACTGCACCGGTCCTCATGGCATTCCGTGCCGGAGTCGACGGAGGAGCAGCCATTTTTACCGGAAGCGACTACGGCAGCGGCGCGAGCCGGGGCCTCGCCTTCGGTGATCTGGACGGCGACGGCGACCTCGACGTGGTTGTAGCCAACTACAACCAAGCGCAATACATCCTGTTAAACAACGGCGACGCCACGTTCAGCAGTTCGACCTTCGGCGGTTTCAGCAAAAGCACCAATGTTGCGCTGGGCGATCTGGACAACGACGGCGATCTCGACGCGATTATCATTGGCGACGATACGGCCAAGGAAATCTGGTTAAACAACGGCGACGCGACATTTACGAGCAGCACTTTTGGTGTAAACAATGTTCTGAGCAACGACATCGCTTTGGGCGATCTGGATAACGACGGCGACCTCGACGCAATTATCACCAATTTCAACCGCGATCAGGAAGTCTGGTTAAACAACGGCAACGCGACTTTTGAGATGTACCGAGACGGACCAGAGAGCAGCAGTATCAGCCGCGGCATTGATCTGGGCGATCTGGACGGCGATGGCGACCTGGACGCAATCATCGCGAATGACAACTGGGCGCCACAGGAAATCTGGTACAACAACGGCGACGGAAGTTTTAACATCACGACCTTCGGCACGGACCGCAGTCAGGACGTGGCCATCGGCGATCTGGACGGCGACGGCGACCTCGACGCAATCATCTCCAACTACAATCAGAGCAGCAAACTGTGGCGCAACAATGGCGACGGCACCTTCGCCGAAAGCAATTTTGGCGGCTTCAATCCACTGTGGCGCGCCGCAGAGCTGGGCGATTTTGACGATGACGGCGATCTGGACGCGGTTTTTGCCAATGCCTTGGGCGGCAATTCATTCTACGTCAATGACGGCGCGGGAACTTTTTCTTATAAAACAAGTGGCGGTATGGGAGCCACGGCCAGCAGCAGCGGCGTGGCCGTTGGCGATCTGGACCGCGACGGCGATCTGGACATCATGTTCGCCAACCTGAACAAGGCGCAGCGCATCTGGATCAACCAGCCGCAGATTCCAACGATCACTTGGGTTTCGCCCGCCGCCGCGCCTGCAAGTGCGGCAGTTGTTGCGATTGAAGTGCGCGGCACGGACTTCGAGCAGACGACGGCACAAATTACCACGCTTGATCAACTCGGCAATCCAGCCGGCACGCTTGCACTGACGCCGGTGACAGCCACACGGGCGCAGGTCAGCCTGGAAATTCCCGCTGGCTACTTTGCCACGCGCGGCACGTTGACGCTGACCGTCGGCAACCAGAGCGGCACAACGAGCACGACCATTTCGGTGCTTAACGACGGCCCTGCGATCAGCCTGGACAAAAATCCGATGCAGATTGACGAAGACAACACAACTGAAGTCGTCGTTTCCATCGGCGACGTCTGGCCCGGCTTTGCGGCTTTGACGCTGACAGCGCCGACGGCCGACCTGACGACCATCGCTTCAATCACACAGCTGGGAGCCACGGGCGCGGCAACGACTTTCCGCATCGTGCCGGTCACAAACGCTTTTGGGAGCATTGACCTGGACTTCGCGGTTTCCGACGGCGAGCTACAGTCGACGACAACACTCTCGCTGGAGATTTTGCCCGTAAACGATCCGCCGACGATTGCGGCTTCAATCCCGGTGATAAACATGGGAAAAAACAGTGTGACGGGGCTGTCAATCACATTGCAGGATGTCGATACGCCGTTTGCCGCGCTTGAGGTGAGCGCAACCTCGTCCAATCCGACGCTGCTGCCGGTGGAAAAAATTCTGTTCAGCGCCACGGCGGCCACGATGCAAATGAGGCTGGGACCGGACTGCGATATGGTGGGCCAGAGTGTGGTAACGGTGACGGTCAACGACGGCGACAATGAACGGTCGACGACCATCCTCGTCAGCGTTTTGCCGGGCGCGCCGCTGCAGATTACGGGTGCGGCCTGCGCATGCGTCGATGCCATGTTAACGTATGAAACTCGGCCGGTCGACACGAGTGCATCCTATGTCTGGGCAGCGGAGGGCGGCACGATTGCAGCGGGACAGGGCGGCGGAGCGATTCGGGTCATCTGGGACCACGAGACGACCGTTGCGTCGCTGAGCGTCACACGCACAGTGTTAACAGGCTGTACAAGCGCCGCGACGATCCAGCAGACCGGCAAGCTGGTGGAAGCTTCGATGGATTTTGCGATGGTTGCCGGTACAAACAGCACAACGCTGGCGGCAACGGCCAACGATACGGCCACAAATCCGCTGATTCTCTCAGTTGAAACACCGCAACACGGCAGCGCACAGGTCAGCGCCAACAGCATTGTGTACACGCCGACGGCCGGTTTTGGCGGTAGCGACAGCTTCCACTACATCATGCAGGACAAGAGCGGCTGTACTACCGCCGGACTTGTTAAGGTGTTTGTGCAGAACACAGCCGACGACGATATCAATCTGGAATTTGTCGAACGCGAACAGGACCGCAAAGACGGGGTGCGCGGACTGCGCGGCGCAAAAGCTGCGGCCGTGAGTCCGGACGGACGGTTTGTGTACGCGGCGGGATTCTACGATCATTCGATCGCAATTTTCAGCCGCAACCTCACAACGGGAATGTTAAGTTATCAAACGCGCGTACGCAACGGCAGCGGCGGCGTCAGCGGACTCAAATACGTGAGCGATGTTAAAATCAGCGCCGACGGAACGCGCCTCTACGCAGCGGGATACGGCGACAATGCTATCGCCGTATTTAACCGCGATGTTAACGACGGCAGTCTGGCGTTCGCGGAACGCAAAAAACGCGGTGAGATGGATGATGGACAGGTCATCGGGGGGCTGAAACGACCACGCCGAATTGCAGTCAGCCCCGACGGCCGTTCAATTATTGCTACCGGCTATGCCGACCACTCATTGGTACTGTTCCGTTTCAACGGCGTGGCGGATCACATGGACTACCACACTGTTAAACGCGATGGAATTGAAGGCGTCGACGGACTTAAACAAGCGCTGGGCGCAGCTTTCAGTCCGGACGGCAGGCATTTGTATGTGGCCGGCGCGGGCGACGACGCCATTGCGGTGTTTGCGCACGATGAAGGCGACTTAACATTCATCGAACGCCTGCGCGATAATGTCGGCGGCGTCGACGGACTGGGAACTGTGACGGACGTGTACGTCAGTCCTGACGGTCGGCACGTTTATGCGGCGGGAACGGGTGAAAACTCCATTACCGTGTTTAAACGCAGTCCACTGGGTGGTCGACTGACCTATGTTGATTGTTATAAAAACGGTCAGGGCGGCATTACGGGATTGGCGGGCATCGGCGGGCTGATTGTTGATGACAGCGGCGCATTGCTGTGGGCTGCTGCGGAGCAGGACAACTCGCTGACTGTGTTCAAACGCAATCACAGCAGCGGGACATTACAAACAGCCGACCAGGCGAAAGATGGTCAAAGCGGCTTCAACGGTCTGGCAGGCGCGGCAATGACCGCTTTAACGACGGACGGCGCATACGCCTACACACCCGGAACAGATGACAACGCTGTTGCAGCTGTATTTCGCAACCGCGCTCCGCGGGCGGAAGACGACGAAGCGAGCTGCGTGGACATCAACGGCACTGTAACAATTAACGTGTTAAACAACGACGCCGACCCGGATGCACATGTGCTTGTCATCACATCCACGACGGACGGGACACTGGGCACAACGACAATCACTGGCGGCGGCACAACGGTGGACTACCAGGCGGGAGCGAGCAGCGGCGCGGACCAATTCACCTACAAGATTGAAGACGGCCACGGCGGCAGTTCAACAGCCACAGTGACGATTAACATCACGATGCCCAAATCCGGTATCGGCGAAGGGTTGCCGTCCGCAGACAACAGCCTGAAACTTTCGCCCAACCCGGCGCTGACGGGCACCGTCGCAGAGTTCACCCTGCACGAGCATGCGGAAGTACGCATACATGTCACGGACCTGTTGGGAGTGCGGCGTTTGAGCATCGATTCCGGCGCGTTACCAAGCGGCACACATGCGATGGACATCGACCTGCACGAGGCGACGGGCGCCAGGCTGCCGGCGGGCGCATACATTGTTGAACTGGAAGTTAAAGGCAATCGCGACACAGGAACTGTCAGCCGCACGTTGATCGTGCGTTAAGCGAGCTGAGGCGGGACGGGCTTCGTTGTGACGGTCAATCCGGACGCACTCAATCTCCTTGCACAGGGAGAATACAAATCAGTTTACGATTAGCAGCAGGAGCAGTCGGCGGAGCGTTCTCGCGGTTCGTCGGCTGTTCCCGTTTAAAGGCATTGAATGCCCGTTCACCTACGTTTTGAGCTACGTTCAGTGTTTTGCGCAAAGATGTTTTGCGGTTTCAACGTAGACTTGCACAAATCACGGTGCGCCGCATGCAACGCAGCGTGATCTTTTGGACTCACGTTTGCCTCAGAAAAAATCTGCACTAAAGCAGGGTGGGAGGAGTGCGTCTGAATATTATCGAAACTCGCGGTGGCGGCGGGGCGGGCGATGGGGCAGGCGGGCCCCTTGATCACCCAAAAATGCGTCCAAAATATTTGAACCGCCCGTTTTAAACCAAAAACCACCTGCTCACGGCTTAACACTGCCAATTGAGAACAAACAGCTGACCACAAAACCAACTCGTACTCTTCATTAACAATACATTTCTTCAGGACTCAACGCCTTCCGAATTCCTTTGCGGCGCGTCTGACGTATCTCGCCGCACTGCTAAACTGCGTCGACGAAGAAAGAGAAATCCAGCGCGCCAACGGCCACTTCTCCGTCCAGGAATAAACGCCAACGTCCAGGAGCTCGTGGTCGTCCAGCTCCTCGATCAATTTCAGCAGGCCGGCGTACGCTGCGGCAAGCTCATTGCGTATCTGCAGATACGTCGAAGCTTCGGAGTTTTTCACTATATCGTTGTTTAATCGCGGCGTCTCATTCCACCGATAACCCTCAGCAGGAATAACCAGCGCCTCACCGCGCCGACCAGTTTGAATCCAGTTGCAAACGGATTCAAGCCACCAAAGACGCACAGCCAGAAGATCCTTGACGGTCCAGTCTTCGACGCAGACAACGTCCGCGAGTTCAGAACCACAAGTATCGAGCACGCCGATGAGTTTCGAATAACTCTGAGTGAGAAGTTCGTTCAGATGCTCGCGGCTTGAAGGTATCTGAGACATAATTCCAATTCAATGAGTGTTGAGCGCGTCGGCTGTACTGATTGCACCTTTGCGCGCCACAGTATACTAAATGCCTTTGTAATGAAGTACAAATGCGATCAACAATTCTTCCGACCGGCAACGGCTCAATTGGCAGCACATGCCGGAGAGCCGGGACTTTCTGATCGATCACACAAATGCTCGCAGGAGTGACGTAACGAACTGACCGCTTGGGGACGTTGAGTGACCGTTCAACCACGTTCCGGGCTACGTTAAGTTTTTTACGCGAGGATAATTTGTGGTTTCGAAGTAGACTGGCACATGACACGGAGCGCCGCATGCAACGCGCCGTGCTAAGCCGGACCGACGTTTGCCTCAAACAAATCTGCACTAAAGCAGGGTGGGAGGAGTGCGTCTGGACGTGGTGGAAACTCGCGGTGGCGGCGGGGCGGGCGATGGGGCAGGCGGGCCCCTTGATCACCCAAAAATGCGCCCAAAATTTCCCAAACCGCCTGCTTAACACCAACAACCGCCCGCGCACGGCTTAACACGGCCCGTTGATTCACCCAAACAGATCGGCATGCAACACATTTGTTAAACTCCGCCTTGCACGCCGAATCGGACCATTTAACATCGCAACCGGGTTTTCTATGCTCACAACCGCCAACTCACCGACTGACGGCCGAGGGAAGATTCCAATCTCAACCGAGCAACGAAATCAAACGCCAAACCCGAATACTCATATCTGCGGTGTTAATACACCAGCAGAAAACTTAACACACGATTAAACACTCCATACCCCTCACCCCACGACAAACAAAAAAGTCGTAAAGCAAGCCACGCTCGCGGGGCGAAGCAATTAAAAGCCAGTTTATTAACAGACCAAAACCAATCAGAGGTGAACTCAGTTAAAGCGCTCAATAAAGTCGCGCACCACCGGGTCCGTGCTTGCGCGCATCTCGTCCGGCGTGCCCAGGAAGTGCACCACGCCGTTGTACAACATCGCCACCGTTTTGGCGATGCGGTAAACCGAAAACATGTCGTGCGTGATGACAATTGAGGTGGCGTTGAGTTTGCGCGTGAGCGCCAAAATCAGCTGGTCGATCTGCTCGGAAGTCACTGGGTCCAGACCGGTCGTCGGTTCGTCGTAGAACACATAGGACGGCTCGCCGACAAGGGCGCGCGCCACGCCGACACGCTTGCGCATCCCGCCCGACAAGTCGGAGGGTTTTTTGTTTTTGAGAATGTTCCATTCGCGATCGAATTCCTCCGCGCCCACCTCTTTGGGATCGGGCAGCAGGCTGACAGCTCCAAGGACACGACGCGCCTCCGCCTCCAGCACGTCCTCGCGCGTTTCGCCGTGCTCGTACAGACTCAGGATGATGTTTTCATAAACCGTCATCGAGTCGAACAGAGCGGCCGACTGGAATACATAGCCGAAACCGCGGCGCAGCTCAAACCACTCCTCCTGGCTCATCGTGCCGACGTCATTGCCGTCGATCGTCACGCGGCCTTCGTCCGCATCGAGCAGGCCGACGATGTGTTTGAGCAGCACGCTCTTACCGCTGCCCGATGCGCCGATAATACAGATCGTCTCACCGGTGGGTATGTCCAGATTGACGCCGTTGAGTACATTTTTCGGGCCGAAACTCTTGCGGAGGTTTTCGATGCTGATCATCTGTTACCGGGGATAGGCTGTTGCAAAGCTGTCAGGTCATTCGACAATGACGGTTGGACGATTGACCGTGCTGATTCGTGGCAGTGCGTCCGTCCAGGTGAAATTCGTGAACGCAGCCGCGCCGCCCGGAGGAGTCTCAAATACCAGAAATTCGGTGGCCGGGTTGGTCATGTGCGCATCGTAGAGCAACTCACAATCGATCATAATGCGCAAACGGCGTGCGTCGTTGAGAACGCGGAATCGCGCCTCGCGGCCGTGTTCCGCCCGAATATCCGCACGTTGCGCCAGCACCTGTCCTTTGTACGTCAGCTCCGTGCCGTCCACGCCGTAGCGCAGTCGCACGGAAGGCGTCAGGTCGAATTCGATCGGCACTGCGCGGATGTGAATGTCCGCATAGTCGCCAAATTGAAGGTTGGCGTAGAATTCGACCTCGATCTGTGTGTCGCGCCACATGCGTACCGCCGCCAGAGCAGAATCCTGCAACAGTACTGTCGCGCCTTCTTCCGTTTCCACCGTGCCAATTGGCGTCATCTTGCGGCCGTAGACCGCAAAGGGCGTCAGCTCGTTCAGCACAAAACCCTCGGAGTAACAGCCCGACAGCAGCAGAAGAGGAAACAGATAAACGGCGATCCGACGCAGTCGGGGAAATCTGCGAACGCCGGATGAATCGCTATGACGCCCCTGGATGTTCACTCGCGGTTGTAGCGCAATTCCTGTGGGAAAAAGATGCGATCCTGAATGCCCAGCGTAAAACCGGCGTAGAAGCCGGAGAAGTCGTCGAATGAGCCGATGTTGTTGCGCACAAATTCCGCCAGCTCCGTGTCGATGCCCGTGCTGCCATTCACATACCCCACCGTCAGACCGACGTTAAAGCGCTCCATGACATAGAGGTTCAGGTTCGCGCCGAGGTGGAAAAAACTCGAAGGGAAGTAGTTGTACTCGGCAAAGGGCTCGAGCGAGAGTTCGTCCGGAATCAGCGTCTGGAAAAAACCGGCGCGCAGCGGCAGCACGCCCACGCCGCCGGCATCCTTGCCGAGCGCAACAATGTTAAACAGCGATGTGCCGGCGTAGACGCGGTAGTCAGCCCAGGGAAGTGCGATAGAAGTATTCGCCACGCTCAGGATTACGCCGGTGATCGGCAGGTTGACGTCCTGATCGGCGTCGCTGCCGTCGGCAAAGACCGACACGTCTTCACCTCCAAACAGAAGCGAAGCGCGCAACAGGCCAATACGCCAGGCCGAGTGTTCGTGATCCTTCCATTCCGTATAGGTCTCCGGCACGCGGTTGAGAAAGTCGATCACCGAAACCCCGAAACCGAAGTAAGGAAAATTGACCGACTCGCCCGTCGCCTCGCCGCCCGGGCTGTTGTCGTCCGTGATAAACGGCGAATACGTGGCGTTGAGCCCGACGACGTAACCCAGATAGGCGCGTAGATTGAGGCCGCCCATCGAGCCGACATCAAAAGTGCCGCCCAGGTTGACGTAGTGCGAAGGATACCAGCCCATGCCGAAGGTCGGTGTGACGGCCACATAGGGAATTTCCTCGCGCAGGTAAAATCGCTTGCGAATGTACAGCGGCAGAATACTGGCCATAGTCTTGCGGTCGCTCGACTCCGGCAGAATCATTTCATATGCCGAGGTTCCGATCGTCCAGTCGGGCGAATCGCGGAACCAGCGCAGACGCCCTTCATAAATCAAAAAGCGGTACAGACCGCCGCCGAAGGTCGCATCACTGCGCGACGTCGTGTCGAAGGGGTCGAGTGAGTTGTCGGCAAAATCGGCGTCGAACAGACCGTACACGCCCAAAATCCCGGAGCCGATGCCGCGGTCGCCCGCGCCGGTCAGCAGCAGGCCGGCGCTCTCAAACAGGCCGACGCGGATGAAATCGGGGTAAAAGCGGTTTTCAATGCTGTCGTACTGGATGGTATTGCGCGTAATCTCGACGGTGCGTGAGGAAGGATAAATGACGCCGTTGTCGCGATCGCCGGGCTGGTTGCGCACCAGATCGTTTACGGTGGTGTCGCGCACGGTAATTGTGTACAGATCGCTTTCCGTGCGTGTGATGCAGGACTGCATCAGCAGGCCGGCCAGCATCAGCCCGGTCAGGCTGAAAATCGCAATTCGGCGGCGGCGCCATCTGCGCTTCGGTCCGCACTCGTCGGCAATCATGGTTAATCCTGTGGTTCGTCGAAGTCGATAATTTCAAGCACTTCCGCGACGGTGCCCACCTGACAGACGCTGGCCGCCTTGGGATTCGGTCGGATAATAAGAGTGACCGTCGCCCCCTCCGTCATCAGCTCCGGCAGCAGTTCGCCGTCCAGCAGATAGACTTGCATGTCGTCCAGCTCCTCGCCCGCCTGCAGCACCCAACACCCGCCTTCCAGCTGCAACAGATGCATCGTGCCAACGACTTCTATAGCGCCTTTATACTGATCGGCCGAAGGCGTCGCACAGGCCGCCGCGGCCAGAATCAGGGCAATCAGTACAGATCGGAATTTCACGGGCAGTACTCACAGAATACGACTTTCATTAACTGGAGTCGCGACGCGTTCTTTTGGTCGCCTTTTCCAGGCCATTTTTGTTTGTCGCCGGGAGCGAAGCCGCGCAGTGTACGGCGGGGTGGAGTAAGCGCGGCCCTAAGCCGGCAAGCGACGGCGGCAAATCAGGGCGCGGCGGCTTCCACCTCGATTGCCAGGCGCGCAACTGAACCGAGCCGCGCTTCCAGCTTGTCGCCGGGGTCGATGGACCCGACGCCGTGCGGCGTGCCGGTAAAGATGCAGTCGCCGCGGCGCAGAGTAAAGATGCCGGAGAGCCAGGCGATCAGCTCGTTGACGCTGTACGTCATGTCGCGTGTGTTGCCGCTTTGTCGCAGATATCCGTTGACGAAGAGTTCCAGGTCAAAATCGCCGCGGCCGCCGTCGAGTGCATAGGCGGGCACGATCTGGGAAATCGGCGCCGAACCGGCAAAGGCCTTGGCGCGCGCCCAGGGCCAGCCGTTGTTCTTGGCTTCGCGCTGAACGTCGCGCAACGTGATGTCGATACCGACCGCATAACCGGCAATAAAACGCGCGGCGGAATCGGCGCTGACGTTCTCGGCGTCGCGCCCGATAACCACGACCATTTCCACTTCGTGGTGAACGTCGCCCTGGTCAAACGGCAGGGTCAGCACGCTGCCGTGCGGAAGGTAGGCCGCCGGCGGTTTCAGGAAAACCAGGGGCTCCGCCCGCGGTTTGTCGTCACCCATTTCAGCGGCGTGCAGCGCGTAGTTTTTACCGATGCAGTACATCGTGCCGACCGGCGTCACGGTCGAATCGGCAAAGATGAAGTTGCGCTTGTCCAGTGTTTCTGCCATAGCTCCGTTATTCAATCTTCAATGCGCCGGACGCCGGGACGCGGCGTCGGCAAGGTATTGCGTTATTCGCTCGTGATCGGAACGGGTCGTCAGTTTAATGTTGTCGGTCTCTCCGTCAATCAGCACGACGCGGTGGCCGAACGCTTCAACCGCGGAAGCGTCGTCCGTAACTCGTATGCCGCGGCTGCGAACATGTGCCAGCGCCGATTGCAGCAGGGATCGTTTGAACCCCTGGGGCGTCTGGACGGCCCGCAGACCGGAGCGCGGCGGCGTGCGCAGGACAAACCCGTCCGCATCGATTTCCTTGATCGTGTCGCTCGGAGTTATGCCGGGCACGGCGGCGTCAAAATGCTGCGCCGCACTGATCACGCGCAGAACCAACTCGTCGCTCACACAGGGCCGGACCGCATCGTGAACCAACACGATGTCGGCCGTTCGCGCTGTCGGGCTCTGCAGCGCAGCCGCAACGGAGTCCTGCCTTTCAGAGCCGCCGATTAATATATCACGGACTTTGTTAAGAGCATAATCTTCGACAAGGGCCTCCAACGTTTCCCGATATTCCTTGGAAACAGCCACCACAATGCCGTCAATCAGGCCGCAGCGCTGGAAAACGCGGATGGTGTGGACCAGAACCGGAATGCCCGCGACAGTGGTGTATTGTTTCGGCTGTGGACCGCCGAAGCGTTTGCCGACTCCGGCGGCGGGTATGATGGCCACGTGTTGCATGTAGACGCTGTTCCGGGCGGAAGGGCACGACCCCGAGTTCGTTCGCGGCGAATTTCTGTGTTGATTGAGCGCTCAGCGCAGCACGCGCAGGTTCAGATTGGTCGCGCCGTCCCTTGTATGCACGCGCACGATGTACGCACCCGGGACCAGCCCGGAGGTATGCAGAAGGACTGATTGTTCCCTGACTTCTGCAACAGCCGTTTTTTGTTCGCCGCGCAGATTGAAGACTTCTATCGACTCGATGGTTTCCGACGTTTCCGCTGCAATGCGCACAATATCGTCGGCCGGATTCGGGCTCAAGGTCAGCAAATGCTGACTGGTTTCCGTCTCGTCGGCTGAACTGACGGTGCCTTCCAGTGCAAAAATGCCGCGATTGCGCGTAATGCCGCGCGCATCGTCGAGTTTGATACTGAGGTTCTGCTCCAGCGGCGTTGCGCTTTCAACCTGCAGATAAGCCACCGTGCCGTTGAGGCGCACGCCGGGATGCGGGTAAAAATGACCGATCGCCAGACTCACGCTGCGTGTATCGTTGTTGATCGCGTCAACAAACTGACCGCCCGGCTGCAGAAAAACCTCGCCGTTGGTGATTCCCACCACTTCGACGCCCGCCGGCAGATGCGCCCATGAGATGCGCCCGGCCAGGCCCAGCCCGATCTCATCGCTTTCCACCGTCACGGGGATACTGTACGTTGCGTTGAGTTTGTCGCTACCGAAATTCTTTGTGCCGCTGCCGCCGTTGATCTCGTCGTCTTTTTTCTTCACGGCGCCCACGTGGATGCGGTCAAAATTGGCCATCACCACAAGGAAGTCCGTGTTGTCGACGCGGCCGCTGCCGTCGGCATCGGCATAGGTTACGCGCACACTGTCCCAGGAGAGAGCACGCTGCGCGGCCCATATTGTCGATGCAGGATCCCGCGCAAAACCGCGAATGCGGCCGGCCGGATCGCCGTCGTCAAAAAACTGGCTGATGACCGACCAGTCCGAGTGGTCGACGACGCGGTCGTTGTTGGCGTCGCCGGGCCAGACGTCCACGAATCCATGTACGTCGTAAGACTTGCTGATGCCCACGAGGCGCTCAATCGAGCGGTCAATATTGCCGACCACCGCTTCCGGTTTGGTAAAGCTGAACCGCACCCGAGAGTTGTGCACCGCGTTGGCTGCACCGATAAAGTTCAGTCGAATGACGGTGTGGTCGTTGAGGCCGGGACGGCCGACGGGATTAGCCAGCTGCGCCGCGACGGAGATGCTGCCGGTGCCGTTGGCCTGGTTGGTGCGCACGGGCGGCACCGTTAGTTCAGACTCGGCATACGCACCGTCGGCGGACCAACCGTCAAAGCGAATCGCGCCGGCATTGGTCCACTGCATCTCAAAAAAGACGCCTTTGATGTTGTTCAAACCTTCCACTCGCACGTTCAGGCTGAACGGCTGTGTCGCTGTCAGGAAGTGGTTTTTGCCGGTGGATGGCGGCCGGTCGGCGCGTTCAACCAGAATAGTCTGCGCCTGGACGGTAGTCGCCAGACACAGCAGCGCCGCAATCAGAGCCGAAAATCGTAGGGTAGTTCGCATGCCTGCACCCGTGGCCTGTAATTTCGTCGAAGGAAAACGTGGAAAGTACGAGAACGCAGCGTAAAGGTCAAGCGGACGCCCCGCATTGTCACAATGAAATGGCGGAAAGACTCCCCGATCGGGTCCGGTTTCGCAGCCGGGCGTCAGTCCGGCGCGGCGAATGCTGACGAACCGTCGGCATCCACGCGGCGCGTGTTGAGCGACTCGTCCAGCAAGCCGCGGCCGCTTTTCTTCAGGCGGCCTTCGCTCTTGAGCGAATCAAGGATAGAATCGAGAATTCCATTCACAAAAACGCCGCTTTTGTCGGTCGAATAGCGTTTGACGATTTCGATGGCTTCGTTAATAGTCACTTTGGGCGGAATGTCCTGGAAGGACAGCATTTCGGCAATGGCAATCTGCATCACGATGCGGTCGATATGCGCGATGCGGTCCAGCTCCCAGTTCTGGGAAAAGCGGCGGATCATCTCCTCGGAAAAGTCCTTGTGCAGCAACGTGGCGCGGATCAGCTCGTGACCAAACTGCACGAGCTCGTTGTCCCAGTCGATATTGCAGTCCGCTTCGAGTAGTGCGATTTCGTCGCGGGTCAGCAGCCGCTCGGAGGATTGTTCAATCTCTTCGTCGCGGAATTCAAATGGAAAAATACGGTCGAAGTTTTCAAGCCAGTCTACGCCGGACACGTGCATGGCGGCGAGGATCTGCATGGCTTTTTCGCGCACCAGCCGGCGCGTGCCTTTGACGCGCTCTTTGCCTTCAAGATTATTTCGATTGCTCATAGGAGTCGTAGGATACCGAATCAGTACACAGCCGGCGTAATCAACTCAATGGCCGACGAGACCGGCGGAACAGGAATGCCGCGGGGCTTGCGCCTCCGCGGCACGACACTTCGGTGGAACACTGCCGCCGCAGCGGCGTTGCTCCCGGCGCTAGTTGCGCGGACCTCCAACGTGGTACTTGCCGATGCGCGCCACCTTGCGGATGCGCTCCTCGGCAATCTCATTGGAAGCTTCGATTGTCAGGACGTTGTCACGCTGCGCACGATTGAGAATGTTCAGCATGATATCGTAGATGCCTTCGGCCTGCCGCAGCACGCCCTCGCGGTCGTAGCCGCGCAGTTCGGATGCCACATTCATCAGACCGCCGGCGTTGATCACGTAATCCGGCGCCCACAGAATGTCGCGGTCGGCCAGTTGACGTGCATGCTCGCCTTCGCGTGCAAGCTGATTATTTGCGCCACCGGCGACGATCGAACACTTGAGTTGCGGAATGGTCTCGTCATTGAGAATTCCACCCAGCGCGGCGGGGCTGAAAATATCGCACTCAACCGAGTAGACATCTTCGGGATTCACGTACTGTGCGCCCAGGCGCTCACAAAGTTTGTGCGCTTTGTCTTCGTAAATGTCCGTCAGCAGAACCTTGGCGTTTTCTTTTGTCAGGTACTCGGCCAGGAACGACGCCACATTGCCTGCGCCCTGGATCATGACAGTTTTACCGGCCAGTGAGTCACTGCCGTAGCGAAACTTTGCACAGGCTTTCATGCCGTGGTAGGTGCCGTAGGCCGTAACGGGGGAAGGATCGCCGCTGCCGCCCTGGCCGTTGACGCCCGTGACAAAGCGCGTTTCCTGGCGGATCCAGTCCATGTCGCGCACAGTTGTGCCGACGTCTTCCGCCGTAATGTAGCGCCCGCCCATTCCTTCGACGAAGCGGCCGTAGGTACGGAACATCGCTTCAGATTTTTCTTTGTGCGGGTCTCCAATCAGTACAGCTTTACCGCCGCCCAGATTGAGACCGGCTACTGCCGCTTTATAGGTCATTCCCTTCGACAGTCGCAGCACGTCGCGCACGGCGTCCAGGTCGCTGGCATAAGTCCACATCCGCGTACCGCCCAGAGCCGGTCCCAACGTCGTGTCGTGGATGCCGATGATCGCCTTCAAGCCCACAGTCTTATCGGAACAAAACACAAGTTGCTCGTGTTCGGTCGATTCGATAAGCTCGAATATCTCCATTAATTACATCCCGTGTTTCCGTGATACAAACGCCGAATTTCCCGTCTTTCGCACTGGTCGCACCAACTGCCGATTCGCATCCGTCCAACGCTCCGCCCTGTAATCAACAGGCGTCAATCAAAAGAATGCCCTCTGGAAGCATGCCAAGTACAGACCAGCCAATATAAGATTTTTTCTTGCAACATTCCGCAGTTTTCCGGTGTATTGAGCGCGGTGCGCGGCTGACTTCCCGGAGCGCATTTTCTCCAACAAACGGCATAATGCACCGGCCGGTTTAATCGTCACATATTGCCTATGAAAAAGCTGAATCCAACGCACTTTTTTTGCCTCTTGTTTGTCTCGCTGGCGCTCTTCAGCGTCGAGTCCCGAGCGGGTGAAAAAGTCGAACTCGTCGATCTCAAAACATTCATGCCGATGCTGCAGCCGCAGAACGATACGCTGTACATCGTCAACTTCTGGGCCACCTGGTGCAGCCCCTGCGTCAAGGAACTGCCGCACTTTGAGAAAATCGGCAAAGAATACGCCGGCCAAAAAGTCAAAGTCATCCTGGTCAGCCTGGACTTCGCGGACGAGCTGCAACAACGCGTTCAGCCCTTCGTCGAGAAACGCAAATTGCAATCGGATGTGATGCTTCTCGACCCCGGCCGCGGCGGTGAATGGATAGATCAGGTGGATACACGCTGGTCCGGCGCCATCCCGGCAACGCTGTTCATCAACGGCAGCACCCAGTTGCGGGCCTTCCACGAGAAGAGTTTTACCTACGAAGAACTTTCAGCCCTTGTTAAATCTTACACTGGAGAACAACAATGATGCGATTGTTGACCACCGGCGCGCTCGTATTCCTGAGCTTCGTCGTTGTCATGCAGGCCGGCTACAAAGTCGGCGACGTAGCCGAGGATTTCACCCTGAAAAATGTCGATGGTTCGATGATGTCCCTGGCCGACCTGGATGAGGCCAAAGGATTCATCGTCATCTTTTCCTGCAACCACTGCCCCTACGTCGTCAAATACGAAGACCGCATGATCGAACTGCACAATCAATTTGCCGATATAGGTTACCCCGTTGTGGCCATCAATTCCAACGACCCGGAAAAAGTCCCCGAAGATTCCTTCGACAACATGGTGACGCGCGCCGAAGACAAGGGTTTTCCCTTTCCCTATCTGTTCGACGCAACTCAGCAAGTGGCCAAAGACTTCGGCGCTACGCGCACCCCGCACGTTTTCCTGCTGCAACGCTCGGAAGACAGCAAACTGAAGGTAGCGTACATCGGTGCAATTGACGACAGCCCCAAAACGGCTGCCGACGTCAAAGACAAATACGTTGCGATGGCCATCAGTGCAATCGAAAACAACGGCACGCCCGACCCGGAATTCACCAAAGCGATCGGCTGCACGATCAAATGGCGCGAATAACGGCTGCCCGGTCCGTCCAAGTTACGGGCCGACCATTGCTGCTACGAAACGTGCGTTGACAAATGAACAAACCGTCCGGTTCAACTCCGGGCGGTTTGTTGTTTTGACGCCGGATTCGCCGCCGTGAAAAATAAGCTGTTGATCCGGTGAACCTATTTGGACTATATTTGTATGCTGTTGCGCACATGTGTGCACAATACGAACCTTACATCTGGTTGAGAGTTATGGCAAAAAATGTTCCCGCGGCGCGTCAGCGCAAACAACAACAGCGTCGCCCGGTCCCCCGGCGTCAGGCCGGCCCGAAAAAAAGCTCAACGGTGGCTATTCCCTTTGATCGCACCAACCTGATGATTTTCGGCGCGGCCCTGCTGGTCATTATCATTGGTTTTGGCTTCATGTCCACCGGCATGACCGAAGAAGTGATGCACGACGGCATCTGGAATTCGCCGCTCGCAATCGGCGTGGCGCCCGTTGTACTTGTCATCGGCTACTGCGTCATCGTTCCGCTGGCAATTATGTTCAGGCCTAAACAGACTGCGGCCGAAGCCGCCGAGTAAACTCAGCGAGCATATCGGTCAACAAACTTGAGAGCAGTGCCGTCCGGCATTGCTCTTTTTTATTTCAGTCGATCCGGTCAGCCGGACACATAGCTGCCCGTCGTTCTGCTTGCGGCACAACGACAAACAAAGAGGGCAGGTAAAGGAGTCGGACAATGCGCGTCATGAAATTCGGCGGCGCCGTGCTGAAAAACGAAACGGGCTTTGAAGCGATGCGCCAGGTGCTGGGACAGAGCAAAGGCCCGCTCCTGCTCGTAGTGTCTGCGCTCGGAACCGCTACCAGTGATTTGCAGCGCGCCGCGCGCCGCGCCGAACTCGGCAACGAAGAGCAGGCGCTCAGGCTGGCGGACAAAATTGTCTCCAAACACCTGAAGTTCACCCAGACCTTGCTGCGGGATAAACGCACCGGCGAGGCCATCGGCATGCTGCTGGAGGACTACGCCCGGCGCCTGCGCGACATGCTGCGCGGCGTGGCGATCACCATGGAACTGACCGACCGCACGCTGGACGCCATTCTCAGCTTCGGCGAGTACTTCGCCGTGCGCATCGTCAAACACTATCTGGATGAAGCCGGCTTCAACATCGGCTTTGCCGACGCCTGCGACATCATCGCGACGGACGAGACGCACCTGGCCGCCCGCGCTCTGCGCGACGAAAGCCGTCAAAAAGTCAACGACAAGCTGACGCCCATGTTCGGCAAGTTCAACATCGTAATTACGCAAGGATTTGTCGGGCGCTCGCGTGAAGGCAACATCACGACGATGGGCATGGAGAGTTCAAACTTTACCGCCAGTCTGCTGGCAGAGCTACTGCAGGCGCGCGACGTCACGATCTGGACGGACGTCGAGGGCGTGCGCAGCGGCGATCCCAAGCTGGTGGCGACGACGCGCAGCATTCCGCGCCTGAGCTACCGGCAGGCAAGCAGCGCGGCGCTCAACGGCGTAAAACTGCTGCACCCGCGCATGATCAGTCCGGCCGAACGCGCCGGCATTCCAATCATTTTCCGCTCGGCATTCCGGCCGGACGGCGATTTTACCACAGTCGGACCGGATGAAGCGCGCGACCACGCGCCGATCGTCGGCTGCACAGAGCCGGTCACGCTGGTGCAGGTCAACCGCAGACCGGGCGAACAGCCGCTTTTTGACAACGACGATGCGCGCACGCTTTTTCCGGACGGCACGGACGTTATCGCCGTCACGCAGCGTCACGATGCACTGACCGTGGTCGCCAGCGGCAAGGCGCGCCTGCAGAACAGCAAGAACATCGACGTCGCCGCGGTGCGCCACAACTACGCCTACATCAGTCTGGTGAACGTCCGCCCGCAACGCGCCTTCGGCCTGATTGCGGGCCTGGAACACGACATGTTCCGCATGGAGCCGCCGATGCTCGAAATCGGCGCACCGCAAAACATCGCCGCGCTGACAGTGCCGCGCAGCCTCATGACGCAGCTGGTGACCGAGCTGCACAGCGCGCTCTGCCCTTGAAATTCAATCGGAGTGAAAAATCAATCAAGAAAGCTTGTCGGCATTCGTCATGGCGCTGAGAAATTGACGTCCACAAACTGCCGGAGGGGAAAACGATGTCTGTCAACAGCCCGATCGACGAAGACGACCAACAGGAAACTCCCCACGCAGCCAGCCCGCACGGCTGGAAAATCATCTTCATTTTTCTGGGCGCTGTCGTCCTGCTGGTGACGGCTCTTACGCTGATGTACCGCGAAATGCCGAAAAAATCAGGCATAGTGGAACGCCGCAAGACGCCCGCCACAGCCGGCGTGTTCACCGCCGTGATTTCACCAATTGATTCGGTACAGGCTGCAGAAATCGCGGGCCGCATCGCCGCGTCCATCGGAGCGGATTCCAGCATGACGCAGATGGTGGTGGGCGGCACGCACAATTACAAACTCTGCACCTCCCTGGCCGATTATCAGACCATTCTGCAGAGCGCCATGATCAATGCGCGGCCGGAAGACCTGGACACCCAGTCCAAACTTTTGGCGCAGGTAGTCAGCCGCCTGATGACGGACCACATGCCTTCAACCTTCTATCTCGTAGGTGACTTCGAACCGGCCGACTTCTCAACGATCGCGTATCGCGTATCCGGGGCGGCCAATGTAATGCGTTTGCGAGCAGCCATGAGTGATCAGTATGGAAATGTGTCGATGGAGGCATTCCCCGACAAACAGTACAGCGGGTCGACCGAACGCGAAACCGTACGCACACAGGTTTTTGACACCTTCCGCGCACAAGGAATCGACGTCAAAGTGCACTAATCCTGCCCGTCCATGCCCAGATGGTGCATGATAAAACTCCAGTAATCGGACTCGTCGGCGATGATTTTGTCGATCGGCCGTCCTGCGCCATGCCCGGCGCGGTCGCCGACGCGCAGAATCACCGGATTCGGCGGCTGGGCCGCCTGCAGTGTCGCGGCAAACTTGTAAGAATGTGACGGCACAACGCGGTCGTCGTGATTTGCCGTCATAATGAGCGTCGCCGGATAATCCACGCCCGGCCGGACGTTGTGCAGAGGCGAGTAAGCGCGCAAAGTGTGAAACTGTTCCTCATTTTCACTGCTGCCGTATTCCGTGCGCCAGGCCCAGCCGATAGTGAATTTGTCGTATCGCAACATGTCGAAAACACCGACAATCGGCACTGCCGCGGCAAACAGTTCCGGGCGCTGAGTCATCACAGCGCCGACGAGCAATCCGCCGTTTGAGCCGCCCATCATCGCCATGCGTTCCGGCCTGGTGTAGTTGAGATCGATCAGCAGTTCCGCCGCGGCAATAAAGTCATTGAATGTGTTCTGCTTTTTCTCCAGGATGGCTGCTTTGTGCCATTTCTGGCCGAACTCGCCGCCGCCGCGTGCGTTCACTACCACAAAAACACCGCCGCGCTGCAGAAAACTATCGCGCAGACTGTTGTACTCCGGCGTCAGCTTGATATTGAATCCGCCGTAGGCATAAAAAACCGCCGGGTTGTTGCCGTCGAGTTTGATGCCTTTTTTGTGGATAACAAACATGGGAATGCGTTCTCCGTCGGCGCTGACGGCATGCAATCGCTCGGTCACGACATCGGGATTGCCGCCCGCGACGCTGCGTATCGCGGAGAGACTGCGGTCGGCAGTATCGTAGCGCATCACTCTGATGGGCCGTGTAAAAGTCGTGTATCCAAAGCTGAGTATGCTGGAGTCGGGCTCCGCATGCGCCTCAAAAATCGTTGCAGGTCCCGGCAGATCTGGCTCGTCAATCAGCCGGCCGTCGAAGTCGTAAATGTGCAGCCGCGAAGATGCATCGTGGAGGTAGAGCGCCGCGATCGCGTTTGCGGTAAGGACCGCGTGGCTCAAAACTTCTTCGCCGGTCGGCAGCACATCCCGCCAGTTTGTTTCCGCCGGATTTTCCGGATCAACGGACACAAGCCTGTAGTTGGGCGCATTCAGATCTGTGCGCAGCAGGAGCCGTCCGTTCGCATAACCCACGGGCGAGTATTCCGTTTTGGACGTCAATCCAATCTGCGTCCAGTCCGCGCCCGCACCGCCGTCAAGCGGGCGGTACAACAAACGATTGCCGCCGGACGAACCTTCGTATTCCACAATGAACTGCGCATTGTGTTCCGGGTACACCATAGCTCCCACGAGAGCTTGCGGCTTGTCAGGGTTGCTGTAAACCAGGCGATCCTGCTCCTGGGAATCGCCGAGCGTGTGGTGGTAGACCTTCTGAAATTGCGCGGAAGCCACAAGCGCCGTTTTTTCGTCGGGTGGATCAAAGGCGCTGTAATAGAATCCTTCGTGATCCCATTCCGGCAGGCTGTAGCGCACCCACCGTATTTCGTCGTCCAGATCGCGGCCGGTCTTCAGCTCGCGCACGCGGATTGTTACCCAGTCCGATCCCGCTTCAGACAGTCCGTAAGCCAGGTAGCGCGCATCGCGCGAGGGTATCACAAAATTGAGGCTGACGGTTCCGTCGTCTGAAAAGCCGTTCGGATCAAGCACGGATACTTCCGCGTCACCCTTCATACAGCACAAGGCGGCAAGCTGGTCTTGCGGGCGTTTGCGCCAAAAGTACACCTGTCCGCCGATGACCAGAGCCGGACGATAGCGGGTGGAATTGAGATTCTCTCTGAACTCGGTACGCAGATCCGCGCGAATGCCGATTTCACCCAGGTATGCTTCACACAGTTTCTTTTGTTGATGCAACCACGTTGAACTCGCTTCGCTCTGACCGTCTTCCAGCGGCCGGAAGGGGTCTTCCACGGCGGTACCGAAATAGTCATCAACCACGGCGGCGCGTGGCGCCGCCGGATACCTGATGTCAACTGCCATTACCGTATTTCCTTGCTGCTGCGTCGCCCGCCGGGCGCGGGGCATGAGCTTTCGGCGCCAAGCCGAATGACGCTATTTACTGACTATGACAATTTCGGTTCGGCGGTTGAGCGAACGGCCGAATTCGGTTTCGTTGGTGGCTATAGGCTTGCTTTCTCCATAGCCGAACACCTGAATGCGTTCCACGGGAATTCCCGCACGCACGAGATAGCGGCGCACCGCTTCGGCGCGCTGCTCGGAGAGACGCTGATTTAATTGGTTGGAGCCGCGGCTGTCGGTATGTCCTTCAACGCGAATTGCCACCGTGGGCTTGCGCTCCATGTACATGGCGATCGTATCCAGCGCCGGCACAGTACCCTGCAAATCGGCACTGCCCGTGCCGAACAACAGATTTTTAATAATCAGTTTGCGGCCGACTTCCCCAATTGGAATCGTGCGCAGCGTCAAACGGCGCTTTTCCTTGTCCAGGATCCCGATTTCCAACGAGTCCGGTATGGCCGGCGTACCTGAGCGGTACTTGAGTGCATACAGGTTGGTCAGCTGATTGGAGAAGTTGTCGAGGATGGTCGCAAAAGACTGGTTAATATCAAACGTAGCGCCGCGTGTGCCGTTGGAAATGACTTTGTACTGTTCCAGCGTTTTAGGCACGATGCAGAAAACGCGCGCGTCGTGCTGCGACAGAAAAGTTGTGATACTCGGCGTCGTGAAGCTCGTCACGCCCTGTCCGTGATCGCCCTTTTGATGATAGGGCGCATCCGTAATCAGCACGAATACTTTGTTCGCGGAAGGACGGAAATCCATTCGGGCGGCCGTCGCAAGCGCTTCCAGAGCATTTTCATTGAAATCGCTGCCGCCGCTGGCGCGCGTGTTGGCCAACCACTCGAGGAACTTGATAACGTCGCCGCTGGGCGAATAGGCATTGTCGATCACGTCGGAAAACAACACCAGCCCCAGCTTGTAGTCGATGCCACGCCTCACCAGTGAAGAGGTGAAGTTGATGATGTTGTTGCGGACGCCGTCGATATAGGTCTGCATCGAACCGGTCACGTCGATCACAAATACAAAGTCGACCGGAACACGCTCGTTGACTGAAAGTTTTTCAACGGAGAGAACCGGAATCTCCGCCTGATTCTCCATGATGGTAAGATCCGTGTCTACCAGCGTATCCAGCGGCTCGCCCTCTTCGTTGAACGCTTCAACGATGACGTTGACAAAGGGCCACTCGGAGATATCGACATTGCGGATCGTCAGGACCAGTCCGTCGCGCTGCGACTGCACCGTGGTTGCAGGCATGGTGTCGGGCTGGGCAACGGTGTCCTGCAAGGCGCGCGATTGCCGCACCGGCGGATCGAAAACCGACCTGGTGGAATCGGCGGACCACGCCTGTGTTGAAGCCAGAATCAAGCCGAGAAAAAGAACCACGAACCATTGCTGCAAAGTCCGTGCATTTCGAGGCTTAGAAATTCTTCCCATTTACATCCACGCTCTCATTGGCCTGTTGCCGGCCGCTCTTCCAACTGGGTGGAACAAAAAAGGGCGGCGCCTGTGTTGGCGCCACCCATGGAAATACTGATTTTCGACGCCGACGCTCTTCAGACGTCTACGAAAATGTGCATTTCAACAACGCCCGTTGAACACGTCAGATCGTAAGACGCAGAACCGGCGAAATCATGAAAAAGTGGTCGGACTCGAAGTAGCGCGTGCTGCGCAGCGGCTGTGCGTACTTGCCTTCCAGATAGAAGAAACGGCCAAAGAGCGGAATGTACACGCGGCCCAACAGAATCTGGTTCGAGTACTGTGCGGAAATCCCGAAGGGAAATGCCGCCTGGCTGCGGTATTCGACCTTGGCGTAGACCCAGTCGCCGAATTCCTTGTTTTTGTACGTGCGCAGGCCTTGTACGCCTTCCGTCGTGATCTGGGAGATGCGCTCATCGTCGATGAAGAACGCCGCTTCGCGCACTTCCGCGTAGGAAATACCGAGGTCAAAACGGAAGTAGTTTTCAGGTACCGCCGGATCCAGCCACAGGTGGTAAAAACCCGTGATCTGACCCGTTCCGCGCAGGATCGGCGCAACCGACAGCACGTCGAACGGACGATCTACCAGCAGCACTTCGCGGCTGCGACCGTCGTTGACGGGGAACAGCGCATAGGTGCCCGGATCAATTCCGTCGGTGCCGAGTCCGGCAAACGGAAGGTTCAGCTCAACGTGCAGACCCGCTTCCGGGTGCATCGGCGCATGAAAATCCAGACCGGCAAAAAACTTGCCGCCGGGACCGGCGTTGAGACGACGATCTTTGACCCAGTCAAATACGCCGCTGGTACCGTCTTCCAGTCCGGTCGAAAGACGATAGGCGCCGCCGATCCAGACATCAATCAGGTGCGGAATCGGTTTGCGCGTGCGCGGGTCCGTGTTTTCGTACAACGGGCGGCGCAGGCTGGCGGTAGCCTCACCGGCAGACCAGAAGTGGTAACCCACAGCGTCGTTGCCGATGTGAGAGCGCAGCCAGAAACCGGATTCGCCGACTTTGACCGCCTGGTCAAACGCTGAAAGCGTAAAGGCGTGGTTTACGTTCGTCGGCTCCAGGAAGTCCGTGATAACCTCGTGCTGATATTGCGTCAGCGGCTGGTCTTTCGGAATCTCGTTGAAGCAGTACGTGCGCTCGCCGTAGTCGTTGATAAATCCTTTGTACGGGCCGCTGAAGATGATCTCGCCGCTGACGATCCCTGCCAGGCTTTCCATGTAGGAATCAATTTCAGAAGCGGTCATGTGGCATTGGCCGCATTCGACCAGGAGCAACTGATAGGGTTCGTAGGGGTCGTCAATGGATTTTGGCGCCGCCGTCACAACGATGTCGTTGACGTCGAGGCTGTCGGCCGGAAAACCGTGCAGTATAAAGACCTGCTCAATCTGAATTTGCAGGTCGTACTCACAAAGACTCCAGCGCGGAAAGTATCCGACGATGTTCGAGTCGAGCGTCGTCAGGGCGCTGACCAACTGCTTGCGGCTTTGGGGAGGATTGGCCTCGCTGTGAATCGGCATCGAGACCATGCACGCTACCGCAGCCAGAAAGACAAGTGCACGTTTCATATAGTTCGCTTTAATCATAATATCTGAGTGAGAGTCTGTTCGCGATATAGGGGTTGAATCGTGGGGCGCGTCACCTGTCCGGCGGAACGCTCATGCGCTCCCGTACAAATTCCGCAGCCCCGGCTGCAGTTTACCAGTTGTAAAGCACTCGTACGGAAGGCAGGAAAACACTGCCCGGTTCCCAGGCGTGCTCATCGCGTAACGCGGCCGCAAAACCGCGCGCATCCAGCTTGACCCTGACCTGATCCGATACAGGAATCTGCAACCAGATGTTGCCCCAAATCGCCTCGTCAAAGTACTGCACGCCAAAACCGAATGGCGTCGTCTCCGCCAGCCCCATGAACTCGATGCGGCCGGAAATGCCGCCGCGCGTTTCATTACCCTGCTCGCGGAACTCTACAACGTCCTCAAATTCGCTGTTCTGATCCAGTTCATATCGCCAGTCTTCAATCGTGTAGACCGTACCACCAACGCCAAAACGGAACAGATAGTCGTCGTCGACGGCCACCGCAAAGGTGTAGTGCGCCTGTGCGTTAAAGCGAATGAAGTAGTCCAGATCGTTGGGATCTTCGAAAAACGTGAACGGATCGGTGTCGCGATCCTTATACGATGCCGGTTCGGCGTCACCCAGAACATAACCGAACGACGCGCTGAAAATACCGCTTTTCGGAATAACTTTGATCGGGAAGTCCATCTTGCCGTTGATCCCGAAGCTGCCATGCGTCAGCATTCGATCCGCGCCGAGATCTTCGGAAAGCGTCGCCCATCCCGACGTCGGCAGAATCACACCCAGCTTGACATTGCTCCAGATTGCGTTCAGCGCCACGCGCTCCGACCACAGACCGGGGTAGTTGATCTCGTCGATGCCGTATTTCAGCTCAACGCCGTACTTCGGCAGATAGTTATTCAGAATGGGCTGATATGCGTCCGCTTCCGCCGCTTCCAGTTCTTCGCCGCTCAGGTCGTTGCCTTCATCATCCTGCGGCGGATAGTAGTACGGGTCCTCGTAGCGACGGTAACTGATCTCGTCCACGCCGACAACCAGAAGGTTTTCGCGGTAGATGTCCGACGGCTCGCCGTTGGAAATGCGCAGGTACTGCTGAATGTCCTCCGGCGAAACATTGGCGGAGTTGCGCTCAAGCGGCGCGGATTTACCGAAGACCTGCGGGTAGAAGTTCGTCTGCCCAAGACCCTGCAGTTCGGCCGTGATGTTCGAGTAGTCGCGCTGCACGATGGCGTTTTCAACGTAATCGTACAGGTTGGCAGCGCCAAGGCTCGAATCGATTTCGTAGGCCTTGAGCTCGTCGATGGTCAGGATGTCCGTCGGAGCAACCGTGTTGAGGTTGTCCTCCGCTTTTTCCTTGCCTTTGCTCGATTGAATCAGCGAGATGATCGTCGGCGTTACGCCCTGCGGCGCGCGCGTGGTAACGAGGTAGACGTCCTCAATGCGACGCTTGACCCCGCCATCCTTGATTTTGGCTTCGATGACCGCCTGAATGTCGGGCGTCAGACGAATACCGAGTCCCTGCAGCTGCCTGACAACATCCTGGAAGTTGCGGCTGCGCTGTACGGCCGCGTCGATAGCGCGGATCGTGGCGTCGTCGACTTTGGCCAGAATTGCCGGATCGACTTCTTCAGCTTCGTCGCTCGTCGTCAGCAGCTTTTTTACGGTGCTGACGCTCGGCGCTTGCAGACGCAGTACCCAGATGTCGCTGTAGCGATAGTACTTGAGCTTCTGCACCAGGGGCCTGATGTCGTTCTGAGCAAACAGGTCGCCGCTCAGGAACATCAGTGCCGCCAGTGCGGCCGTTATCGCGGGAATCAGACGGCGGGGGCCTGCAGCCTTTGCCGCGCGGACTTTTTGTGCTTGAATCATCGCGCTCTTTACGTAAGTATGAATGATAGTTCTGTTCTTTGTGATTACTTGTCTCGCCCGCTGGGCGCCTGGCGGCTCTTCCTCTTCATGCCTCCAGGCTTCTGCGCGTCGGGTCCCCCTTCCCCGGGAACCGCCATCAACGCCTGCGCGGCGGCGGGCGACGTCCCGCAGGTCCGCCTCCACGTGTCCTGGCTACCTCATGCGAAATCGTCACGTTGAACGTTCCGACCGCCGGCGATGATGTCACGCCGTTGATCGAGTTGCGAACCGTCGTGGATAGACTGATATCAACATAGCCGGAAATCTCTTCGTCGCGACCAAGGTCGCCTTCAAAATTGATGTTGACCGTGTACATGCCGTCGCCCTGGTCTTCCACGTAACTTTCCGTCGGCTGGAAGTCCGGTGCAAGCGAAGCCGTGATTTCACCAACTTCGGGCATGGACAATTCATCCGGTTTGGACGTCACGGCGGAGGTGTCCACAATCGCCGGCACGACGCGAATGTCGCGAAGACTGAGTGTGAATTTCTTCGTGCTCGTTCCGGACGTCTTGGTCGTTACACGCGTGAAGTCGAATGAAGGCGGTTCCTGATTGATTGTCTTCGTCGCCGCAGGATACAGATCAACTTCTTCGTTGGTGTAGGGCGAAATCCAGGTGATCCGCAGGCTGGCCGTTTTGGCCGAAGCCGGAATCTTCATGATCTGGCTCAGACCATAGGTCGGCGCCGTCTGCTCAAGCGAGTTGAGCCCCGCATATGTGCGGAACTGGTTGGCGGGGATTTTCCCTTCGCTGGTCGGCGTCGCCTCAACAGTAAGAGCGTAGCCGTAGTACAGGCTGTTCATCTTGAAGTCGAGATCGTTTTTGCTGTCCTGCGTCAGACCCGTCGGATAGACTTCCAGCGGGGTGACTTCTTCTTTGACTTTGCTGGCGTTTTTCTGCACGACTTGAATCGTGTAGTTGCCCGGCTCCAGCGTGCGGTCCGCAATAGCCTTGTACAGCTTCTTGCCGCCGCGCACCGATTCGGAAGCGCTGCCCGCATCAGCCACCGCGCCGATCGGCTCGATCGAGAGCGGAATCTGCTGGCCGCTGGCCGTCAGAATGATACCGGTCGGTACATTGTTGCCCTGGAACGGACCCGACGTAAAGGTGAAGGCCGGACGCAGTTTGTCAAAGTAGAACACGCCTTCGGGCGGCAGGTCAACATAGGGATCGGCAATATTCATCGGCGGTTTGATCACGCGGATGTCGATCTCTTTGGTGCCCTGGTTCTGCTGGAAGAAGTCAGACATGTTCGGCGCCAGCAGCTTGCCGATATAACCGTAGAGGTCGATCTGGGACATCAGGCGCGTAGCCTCGTTGTCGTCGTCGAACTCGCCGGCTACGCGGCGCTCGCTCACGCGATCTTTTGCCTCTTCCAATTGACGGTCGTATTCCGCCGCTACTTGACGCACAGCTACTTCGTCGCCGTGCGCTTCAAACAGCATCTCAGCCGACGGAACGCCGAGGCCTTCCAGGCGCTTGGTCAGTTCCTTGTGAACCGTTTTCAGTTCTTTCACTTTCAACTGCACCGTGCCGATGTTGACTTTGGCATCGTCGGGTACGGCGTCGATCGTCAGCATGTCGGCATCTGCACCGCCCAGACCGAGAATCTTGTTCGTGCGCGAACCGAAGCGAAGTTTGTACCAGCCCGGTTTCTGCGGCGCCTGAAAGCGCACCACAAACACGCGTTTTTTCAGTTTGTTGTCGTCCTTGGCAGCCAGTTCCATGGTCGAATTCTGATCGTACCAGAACACGCTGTCGGCTTTGATGGCTTCAGGTGGCGCGTGTGCCGACAGATCACCGATTGCATGCGTAAAGTCGCTGTACATCGGTTCTTCCCAGGAGTGCGTGGCCCCTGTGTCCAGTTCCAGACGGCGCACCATCTGCAGACGCCAGTAGTCGCCATCGATCTCGTCGCCGATGATTTGTCCCTCTTCGTTCAGATTGATCAATTCAAGCGAGTCGCTCGACGGAAACGTCGGCGATTGTTCGGGATCGAGGCTGGGATGGAAAAAGATCTGATATTCCAGCTCTTCCACGTTGGCGAGCCGGATGTTTGTGCGGTATTTCTCGTGATAGTCTTCCTTCGTCGGGTCGAGATCCTCATGGCCTGAAATGTCCGTCACGCCGACTTCGATCTCGTATTCGCGGTCCTGGCGAATCTCCGGACCGTCGCCCATTTTGACTTCCTGCAGCGTGATTTCGTCTTTCGGTTTTGTACTGATGCCTTCGCTGCCTGCGCCCGTTTGCAACTGGGAGAGAATGCTCTCCACAATGCGCATCGTTTCTTTCTGCTTCTGGATAAGGTGTTCTTCGGCTTCGTCACGCTCTACGATGATGATCAGAAGCTCGAGAATCACAGCGAGGTAAAGTACAAAGTAGACCTTCCCCGCACCGCCTTGTGCCATAAATACTTCTCCGCAGACTATTGTATAGTGTTCTGAAAATTTTCGAAGTTGAGATCAGGTTCTCGTAGCAGCGTGAGCGCTCCCGTCCGGCGCATTTTGTGCTTTGTGCTTCCGGTGTAATCCGTTGCCCTGCGTAAAGTCACACGTAACAACGGGATTGATGAACTGGGCTTCAGAGATTTTGAGTTACCTGATTGATGCGTTGATCTGTTGACGCCGCGGCGAAAACATGCTTACGACCCGGACTCAGGCGCGGCGCCATGATATAGTTGCCCCGTTAGGGCGAAAACTTTAATACTATCATCTTTTGAAACAAAAATCAAGCCGGATTTTGCCAAAAGACAATTTTGCGCTATCAAAATTTGCCGTCCGCGCTCGTCCTGTGCAATCAAAACCCTAACTTGTTGCGTCTAATCCGCCGATAGAATTTCTGCCGGCGGGATAGTCAATCCCGGTCGCGCAATTTGGTCACATGCACCGCGCTTATTTGTACGCTGCGCGGCGCCCGTTCATCCCAAAGTTCCATGGTCAACATGAAAACTCCATCCGTCCTCAATAATCCCGTCCTGGTCGCCGCCGCCCGACTGGTGCTCGGCATGGTCTTCCTCGTTGCCGCCGTCGCCAAAATCGCCGACCCCGACACCTTCGCCAAATCCATCATCGGCTACGAAATGCTGCCCTACGGCCTGACCAATCTCGTGGCCATCTTCATTCCATGGCTGGAAGTCATCTGCGGCCTCTTTGTCATATTCGGCGTACGGCTGCGCGTCAGCGCCGGACTGATTCTCGGCATGCTCCTCGTTTTTACCACCGCCATCGTTATCGCCGTTCTCCAGGGCAAAGACCTCAGCTGCGGTTGTTTCGGCGACGCCAGCGACTCCAAAATCGGCTGGCCCAAGGTGCTCGAAAATGTCGGCCTGATGCTGCTGGCATTATATATCGTCCTTTTTCCCAACGATCGCATCGGCCTCGTTCCGCAGGCCGATTCACACGCACAGCAGGCCGCCGGCTAACCGTAACTGCTTTCCCTAAAACACTTTACCGCAACAACTCTTGAGCGCTGCGCCCTGCTCCGCATGGCTGGCTTGTTCTTTTTGTTCGTCGCCGGGAGTTCAAGCTCCGGCCGGCGCGTGAAGGATATTTTTGCCGCCGCACACGCGGGCTTGACACTTAAACGCTGCGATTATCCACGAATATTGACCGCTTGACCACGCTCCGTGGACTTTGGCGTTTTTGCGCTTGTATTCGGACTTGCCTCTTCACACTTTGACCCTCGCAGGCCGGCGCTCCACGGCCGGGGGCAAACCCCGCGCTCCACGCCGCCGACATGTAAACGCAAAAAACTGCTCGCGCGCGGACCGCACGCCGGCAACTCAACAACAAACAAGAGGGAAAAACAAGCCGCCCGACCGCCGCTCCGCGGGGGGAGAAGGCGAAGTGTCCGGGCCGCCGCGCTGCGGCATGCCGACCGAAAAACGTATCTTGGGACCGGAAATCCGGAGCAGGGAACATGAAAAAACGCGCCAGAGTCGGAAAAAACAGCCCATGAGTTCTGCCAGGATCGTGGAACAGATCGACGATATCAGCTACGAAATCCGGCGAACCCGCAATGCCAAGCGCATCAGCCTGCGCATCGCCGACGACGGCCGCGTCTGGGTGTCGATGCCGCCGCGCGTACCCCTTCGTGAAGCGCGTGAGTTCGTGCGCGAGCACGTCGGCAAAATCCGCGAACACCTCGATGCCGGGCGCAAGCGACGCGACCGCATTCTGGACGAAAAGGAAGCGCTGCGCCTGCCGTATAAAGGCGCCTGGTATGCGGTGGAGCTGCTGAGCGACGAAGGACCCGAAATGGTGCGGCTGCCGCGCGACGACGAGCACTTGATTATCCGCGTCGCGGCGGATGTGCCGGAGGAAGATCGACGCCGATTGGCAATTGTGCAGTGGCAGAATCGCATGATCGACGCGGCCAACCGCGAATTGCCGCAGCGCACCGTCGAACTGGCGAACCGCCACGAGCTGCTGGTGCGGCGCATTCGCATACGGGACCAGCGCAGCCGCTGGGGCTCCTGCTCCAAGGCCAACAAATCCGTCAACCTGAACTGGCGTTGCGTGCTTTTTCCCGACGATGTGCGCGACTACCTGATCCTGCACGAATTGGCGCACCTGCTGCACGCCGATCATTCGGTTGACTTCTGGAATCAGGTCGGCGAGTGGTGTGCGGACTACCGCCGGTGTGACAACTGGATAACCGCGCACGGCCCCAGGTTGATGGAAGTAACGCGCGTCCTGTGAACGCCCGCGCCATGGACCCACGGCGGAAAAACGGACGATGTGGCCCGAATCCTCAGCTATCGGCCGCATCTCATTGTTCAGGTGTGTGAAAATTTTAGCTTGTGATTTTTCCCGGCGCGCAGTGCGCCGTTCAACCATTTATTCTCCGTCCGGGGTAGCAAAATGAGTGATTCACCAGGTTCAAAAAACACGTCAGCGTTTAAACACAAGGACCAATACTATCGCGATTACCTGCAGCTCGACACGATTCTGAATGCACAACACATGGTGAGCTCGGAACCGGGCAACATCGAAGCGCATGATGAGATGCTGTTCATCATCACGCACCAGGCCTACGAGCTGTGGTTCAAACAGGTCTTGTTTGAAGTCGGAGCCGTCATCGGCATCTTCAGTCAGGACAATGTCGCGGAAAAAGACGTCGCGCTGGCGCACCACTACCTGAATCGCATCAACCGCATCATGCCGGTGCTCATCAGTCAGTTCGACATCATTGAAACGATGACGCCGGGCGCATTCACCGATTTCCGATCATATCTGAATCCGGCCAGCGGATTCCAGAGCCTGCAATTTCGACAGTTGGAAATCGGCCTCGGACTGCGAGCGGCCGAACGACGCGAATTCGGCGGTCAAACATTTCACTCGCGGCTCGACCAGCGCGACCGCGACGCGGCGCACAAGGCAACGGAGCAGGCTTCGCTGCTGGAAGTCATGATCAAGTGGCTAGAACGCATGCCTTTCCTTGAGCACAAGGACTTTACCTTCAGCGAGGCGCTCAAAAACGTCGTGCACGAGATGTACGAAGCCGACCGCGAGCGTCTGCGCAATTCCGATTCGCCTGCGGACGGCATCCAGCAACAGCTCGACCAGATCGACAAAACGGAAGCCGGCTTCGACGCTCTCTTCGACGCCGAAAAGTTTGAGGAGCTGCGCCGTGAGGGCAACCTGCGCCTTTCAATGCGCGCCTCGCACGCCGTGCTGTTTATCTTTCTTTACAAGGACTATCCGCTGCTGCAGATGCCTTACCGCCTGCTGACGCAGTTGATCGAGCTGGACGAAAACATGGCGATCTGGCGCTTCAGACACGCCCAGATGGTTTCGCGTATGATCGGCTCAAAGATCGGAACGGGCGGTTCTTCCGGCCACTCCTACCTGATCATGACGGCCGACAAACACCGCGTTTTTACTGAAATCAGCAATATCAGCTCCTACCTGATACCCAGCCAGTTTATTCCCGCCCTGCCGGCCGGGCTCGCCAGAAAACTGGAGTTCAATTTCGAATCCTGAGCGGAGGAAGCGGATGAGGTCGACACGGATTCAGTCGCGTCCGGCGCGTCCGGCGCGTCGGTTGCGCGCGGCTCTGCGGTGCGGCGCTCAGAATGCATTGGAGTTCCTGGCGCCGCGCCACTGTGAACTCTGCGGCGGTTATGTCGGCACGACGCAGCGACGCTTTGAATTCGCCTGTGACGCATGCGTGGACGCGCTGCCGCCTGGCCCGGCCCCCAACGAGCTGCTGAACCGGCCCGCCGCACGCGCCGGCCATGCATCAACTGCTCTGGACGCAGTTTACGCCCGCTTTCTGCTGAGTCGCGAGGCGAACACGCATGAACTGATTCACGCGCTCAAATACCGCGGCTGCCGCCGTATCGGCCTGGAGTTCGGGGCGGAGTTGGCACGGACGCTGCGCCACATGGATTGTGATGACGTGGACGCGCTCGTTCCGGTTCCGCTGCATGCCGCCCGGCAACGCGAGCGCGGATTCAACCAGGCGGAATATCTGGCACGCGGCGCAGCCGCCGTGTTGCAGATTCCGGTCTATCCCCAGGCGCTGCGACGCGGCGGCTACACGGCTTCACAAACGGGACTTACGGCGCTGGAGCGCCAGGACGCACGACGGCGCAACTTCCGGCCGGGATCACAGATAGGCGCGCTGCGCAATGCACATGTGATGATTGTCGACGATGTATTTACCACCGGCGCAACAGTCAATGCATGCGCCGGGACACTACGCGAACAAGGCGTGCGTCGCATCGAAGCCGCTGCTCTGGCGGCGGCCGAATAAGTGGAATCGCGGTGGAGTGAAGTGCCCATGCTGACGGAAGCAACCCGGGAAATCAGATCGAAGATACTGCAGGACGACGGTCCGTTCGTGGTGACGCTCAGCGCGCCCACCTACGCAGAGAAAGGCAAGGCGCAGACTGGCCGCGACAAGGCGGCCACACTGGAGTTGCTGCGGCAGTGGATTGAACTGCCGGCCGCGCCGCGCAAAATGGTACTGCACAACCTGAACTCGCCCGATCAGGTCAGCCTGGAGTGTTTTACCCAGAAGCAGCACTTTACGGCGCATGTGGAGCTCAAAGAGGCCGCCGCACTGGAATCGCTCGTGGACGCCGTGTTTTCCACGCACTTTCTGCAGGTGCATCTGCAGACGCCCGTCGGCGACATCAACCTGCGCCTGTATCCGCGCGGCAGCGGCAAACCGCCCAAAGTTGTCATGAAAAAAGGCAAGGCCTCGCGCAAGCAATGGGATGCACAGGGACGCGACGTCAAACAACACCCGATTACCGCGGGCAACTCAGTTGAACTGTTGAAAAAACTCGGCATAGCCGACGAGCGCGGCCGCATCATCGACAGCAAACGCGCCAAATTCAAGCAGATCAACCAGTTCATTACCATCGCGCTGACGCTCGACCTGTTCAAATCGCCGCCGCGCGACCGGGCGTTGCGCATTATCGACTGCGGCTGCGGCAAGGCTTACCTCAGTCTGGCGCTTTATCACTACCTGCAGCAGGAACGCGGGCTGAACGTGGAACTGATCGGGATAGACTCCAACCCGCGCGTCATCAACTTTGCCAACACGACGGCGCAGGCGCTCGGCATGAAACGAGCGCAGTTTCTGCACGCCAACATCAGCGAGGCGCAGACGCCCGACTCCTGCGATCTGCTGATCGCGCTGCACGCCTGCGACACGGCCACCGACGAGGCCCTGGCATTGGCACTGCGCATTCAGGCGGCGGCAATTCTGGCCGCACCCTGCTGTCACCACTACGTGAACGACCGACTCAAACGCGCCGGAGGGCCGCCCGCCATGGCCGCGCTCGTGCGCGACAACATCGGCCGCGAGCGTCTGGCCGACCTGTTGACGGACAGTATGCGGCGCGACATTCTGCAGAGCAGGGGATATCGCGCAGGTCTGATGGAATTTGTCGCGCCGGAACACACCACGAGGAACATTATGATCCGCGCCGAATATCGCGGAACGGCGGGCGACGAAGTAGAGCTGCACACGAGTTATGAACAGTGGGGCGTGGCGCCGTTCCTGGCTGAACTGATCAAAGACTGAACGGGACGACCACGCGCAGTTTATTGGCTCCGGACAACTGCGGGGTGCACCACTTCAATCCCGCCGACAAACAAAAGCGGATTTATAGGGTAGGCAAAAACGAGTCAGTTTGTCTTTAGAGCGTTGGCTTCCCAGCGGTCAAAGATGGCCAGAACCTGGTTGAGGCCTTCGCTGAGGGCGGCCGGGCCGGGCTGCAGGATGATGGACGAGTGAATTTCGTGCATTTCGCGATGCTGGATGGCGGGTATTTCTTCCCATCCCTCGCGCGCCAGGACGCGCTCCGGTTTGAACATTTTGCCGCACCACGACGCCAGCATAATGTCGGGATGACGCTCAATCACACGGCGGTGATCGGCTATGATGCGCCCTTTTGCGTCCTGTGAGTGTCGGTTTTCGGCAAAAACGTCCAGCCCGCCGCAGAGTTCAATGATCTCGCTTACCCAGCAAATGCCGCTGATAAGCGGATCGTACCACTCCTCAAAGTAGACGCGCGGTTTGAGGCGTCGTGCGGCGCCGCGTTCTGAGGCGCGTTCGCAGGCAATCTCCAGTTCGTCGACGAGTTTCTGCATATCGCCGCTGCGGCCGATGAGCGCACCCAGGCGGACAAGCATCGATAGAATTCCGGCCACGCTGCGATGGTTAAAACAGAGGACTTCGACGCCTGCGCGGATGAGGTCGGCGCAGATGCCGGCCTGCAGATCGGACCAGGCGATCACCAGATCCGGCTTGAGTTCGAGAATTTTTTCGATGTTGGCGTCGAGATAGGTGGAAACGGTGGCTTTTTCCTTGCGCGCGCGCCGTGGCCGGACGGTAAAACCCGAGACTCCAACCAGCAGATCGTCGGCGCCGATGGCGTAAAGCGCCTCGGTCGTTTCTTCCGTGAGACAAATAATCCGGCGAGGATATCCGTGTTGTATGCGGCTCATGCCGTCGCGCCTTTCCGCTGCGAGCGATGTTTTTTCTACAATTATTCGGCACATAACATGGCGACGAATCGACCAGGCCTCAAATTTAAGGATGTACCCGCCAATGAATCAATGCAGGCGGACAGCGATTTTTACCACCGCGTGTACAACGTGGTGGCTTCGATTCCCAGTGGAAAAGTTTCTACCTACGGGCATATCGGCGCAGCTCTGGGCGCTAAAAGTTCGGCGCGTATGGTCGGCTGGGCGCTGAATGCCGCCGCGGGTCGCAACGACGTACCGGCTCATCGGGTTGTCAACCGCATGGGCGCACTGAGCGGCGCTACGCACTTTGCCACTCCCACGCTGATGCGCGAGTTGCTGGAAGCGGAAAACATTGCGTTCATCGACGACGCCGTCGATCTGGACAAACACCTCTGGATTCCCCCGATCGACGAATTCTGAGCCGCGCGGTTTGAGGAATGACCGATTTACGGTACTTCGCGTGCCGATTTGAGAGCCGGGTATTCTTTGACTTCTGAAGATCCAGCCGACAACTGGGCCGCGATTGACGCGGCGACTCGCGGTTCGATCCGCCGCAAGTGGCAAGCGAGTTTGAAGTCTCAGCCGGATTTCTACCGGACTCCAGCAGAAATGCATGTCGGTCTCTGAAGGACGTACTCCACTGTTGATCTTGGGCCCACCCGTAGTTCCCGCCACCACCACCGGCAGTTTCAAACTGCCCACACCCCTCCCTCCCGGGCCTCCAGACCGGTTGATTCGATTCTCCGTGAAACATTCGCCTTTTTACAGTCCACGCGGCCGCGTCGAATCAGGCTTTGTGGACAAGCTTACGGCAGACCGAGTGAGAATCAAACAGAGAAAAACTGAACGGTGGGTTCAACGTGGGTAAACGTTGGGTTTGCGCTGCTGAACGGTCGCTGCGGCGGCACACACACAACAGAAAGCCGGTTTACCAGATCAGGTCGTCTACGGCGGCGGTAATCTTGGCCAGCGCATCGGCGGCATTGGAGCCCAGAGCCGTGGCATGGCCCATTTTGCGCCCCTTGCGACTGTCTTTCTTGCCGTACAGATGCAGGCTGGCGTCTGTGTGACGGAAAAACTCAACCGGGCTGTCCGGCACGCCCGGGCCGCCGCGCGAGCCGAGAATGTTGACCATCGCCGCGCCGCCGCAGACGAGCTCCGGATTGCCGAGCGGCAGGTTGAGCACCGCGCGGATGCAGTTTTCAAACTGCGAGCAGTGAGACGCTTCAATGGTATAGTGACCGGAATTATGCGGCCGCGGTGCAATCTCGTTGAACAGAATGCGGTCGCCGTCGGCAAGGAACATTTCAACGCCAAAAACGCCCACGCCCGCGATGGCTTCGACCGCCGCGACGGCAACATCGGCCGCCTGGCGCGCCACCGCGGCGGGAATGTCCGCAGGTGCGGTCACCGTATGACAGATGTGGTTTTTCTGGACGGTTTCAACGCAGGGATAGACCGCCAGTTCGCCGCGCTGATTGCGCGCCACCATAACGGCCAGTTCTTTACTGAAAGAGACAAATGACTCGGCCATGACCGCTCGAGGCGCTTCGCCGCTGCTGAAGCGCGACCAGGCAAGCAGCGCGTGGTTGCGGCGCTCGACGGTAAAATTGCCGTAGCCGTCGTAGCCGAATTCTCGTGTTTTCATGATCCAGGGGTAGGCGCGATTGTCGCCGTAGGCGTAGGCTTCGTCCAGAGAATTGATTGATTCAAACTCGGTGGTGGGAATGCCGGCGGCGCGCATGGTCTCTTTTTGCGTCAGTTTGTCGCGTACCAGGCGCAACGTGTCGGCCGAGGGATACACGGGCCGGCGCTCGGCGATACGGTCCAGAATGGCCGGATCGATGAATTCATTTTCGAGCGTGACGTAGTCGCACACGTCCAGGAAGCGCTGCAGCTCCTGCGGGTCGTTCCAGCCGCCGCCGAAGTCGTGCGGCGTCATGACGCCGGCAGGGGATTCCGGCGCGTTTTCGATGACCGCCACGCGCAGTCCCAGGCGGTAGGCCGCCTGAGCGAGCATTTTGGCCAGCTGACCGCCGCCGAGGATGCCGAGAGTTAAAACACGATCGGGATGATAAAACGACGGCAGCATGTTCCCCCGCAAATTGCACGACCAGAAGAATGGAACCAGCCCGTTTGGGCAGGCCATAAAAATACACCCGGGCGCACCAGACGGGCAAATGTGTGGATTCGTGGAGAAAACCTGAAACCGGAACAGCGATCAAACGCCGCTGCGCAACTGCTCAACCAGATCATGTCCACCGATCGTCAACATATACCTGAGCACCAGCAGCTCACGCTGATTGCGATCTGCGGTTTCCATGGTAAAGTGCGAGTCCTTGATTAAACCTTCGCGCAGCAGGACCGCCAGGGCGTCCTCAATATCGGCCAGGGAATATTCGCGGAAGGTCGTATTGCTGTAATCCTCAAGGTATACAAGGATGTCGCGTTCGAGTTTTTTGTTCGGGTTCATTTCACGTGAATTGGTGTTAAACGGTACGCGCTAAAAAGGTCCGCAGTTCGGACCCGAGATTTTTGGATCGCCGTTGCACAGAATTGATGGAGTCAGAACTGTGCGCCTGCGGTACGGCAACGCTCAGAGTTCCGTCCGTTCGCGGGACGGACCAAAACAATATCGCATAGTGATTGCAAGTCCGGCTGCGGCAAAACATGTGTACGGAAAACGAATCTCGCCGTCCAGCACCGCCGCAACGGCAAAAAACGCCGTAAGAATCATGGCCAGGGCGCAAATCCATCGCGTCCAGGAAGGACGAACCCGACCGGCCAGCCACAACAGGACAATCGGGGGAGCGAAGACAGCCGACACAACTATCACAACCATGCCCATAACTTAAGCCCATTATGCTTGCCGTCAAGAAAAAAGTCACTCCTTCCCGCACCTGGCATAAGTCATCCGGTCTGGTCGCCCGTCAGGGAAGCCAGATAGTCAACGCTGTCGGCGGCAAGGCGTTCCACCATTTCGTAGCGGTTCACCAGCGCAAGAACGTCGTCGTCCTTGTTAAACAGCGTGCCACAGTCTTGTTTAACCCGGATAATGCTCCGCTGACAAAGCAGGTCCAGGTGATAAGCGACTATGTCGAAGGGGTAGTAGAGGAACTTCGACGGCACGCCGTCATTTAACCAGGCAATTATCTCAACGTACAGATCAGTATCGATTCGCACGATCAACCTCACAATAGAAAGTGGAGACACGGCGAATATTAAACAAACGCCGCGCATCCACTTTGGTTGGCGTTTTGTTTAATACTCTTCGTCGCAGTCGGCCAGGATCGTTATTTCAGGCGGAGTCATTGAATTCACAGTCTGCATAGCAGCCGGATCGTTCTGAACTGTTTCAATATCGTCTGCATTGTCAATCAACATTGCATCCCATTCGCATTGCGTATAAGTAGACGGCCCCAGAATCACACTCAGATAGCACAGAATAGCGACCAGTGTCTCCATGACATCTCACAATTTGTTAACACTTAAACAACTGTGAGCGCATGTTAACTGAGCGCCGGGGCGGCCTTGCGGACAGCAATCTGTTTAATTAAACAGGTGCAAATCGCTGTTTAACACGACAAAGAACAGGAAACGCCGAAGATAACTTTCATGGCGAAAGTAGCCCCGGAACGGTGTTCCCGGGGCGGCAGTTTTACAGAAATTGTTACAGGAGTGCGGGGCCGAAAAAGGCGATTTTCGGCTGCTTCAGGCAATTAACGGGGTGTTTTTGCTACAGAATGCTCAGATGTGGCGCTGCTGATATTCCTCCAGCAGCACGAGTATACGCTGCCAGATCATCTCGTAGGGAACAATCTCGATACCGTCGACTTCCGCCGTCTGCAGATTCTCCTCCAGTTTGGCGTACCATTTGGCTGCGGCCTTGCGCGTTTTCTGCGGGTCAAAACTGCGGCTCTCCATCAGGGCCAGCATGCGGAAGAAAATTCCACCGCGCCGGCGGTAGTCCTGCACGTTCAGGTAGCGACGCGTGTAGCGCGCCAGCGCTTCCATTTTGTCGGATATCTCGTCGATGCGCCCTTCGCTCAGCAGCTCGAGAATCTGAATCGTGAGCACGGATTTGTTGTAGCCTTCCTTGTCGCGCGAGAACAGGGGGGAAACCATCGGCTGTACCTTGCGCCAGAGGCGGCGCATCAGGGCTTCAGGCACGTCGTCCCGGTGCGCATCGCCCCAGTGCGTCACAAAGACGTGCCGCAGATAACGCTCGTAGAGTTTCCACTTTTCCAGCAGATACTGCGGCAGGGTGGCGTAACGACGATCGGACACGACTTTGTCAAAGGCGATGGCGGCGCGTCCAAAACGACCCGAGTGCATACAAAGCAGGAAATAGACTTCCAGTGAAATGAACCAGTTGACGCTGCCTTCGCGGCGTTCGGAAATCGCAGTCTCGGCCAGTTCAATGCCGCGGTCGTATTCGCGCAGCGCCAGATAACACAACATGCGCTGTGAATACCAGTCGCTCAGGCGCTTCGGTGAACTGAGATGCGGATTCTTTTTGAGAAAGGCTTCGGCTTCGATGCACACTTCGAGCGCGGCGTGGTAATCCTGATGCAACTGCCGCTCGATCAGCCTCGTGTGAAGGTAGTTTTTCTGAATGGTATACGTCGGCAGCCGGCGGCGCAGTTCTGTCAGTTCCTTCAGACTGTCCGCCGCCAGTTCGCGCAATTTGGGTGAATGCGCCGTGCTGGCATTGGTTTTCATGACGAGGCGGTCCTGCAGTCCTTCCGCACGCGACTCCGCCGACACTATCTCGCTCAGTTCCGCAATGACCTTGTCATAAGCCTCAAAGTTCGGTGCGTCGCCGACCCAGCTGTACTGGCGGCGCAGGAGACGCGCAGCCGTCAGCGCCACGTCGTGAATTTCGAACATGCGGGCCTTGCGATAGGCTGAACGCGCCAGGTTGAGCCCTGTGCGACGAGCAGAAGCGGCTATGAGAAATTTGGCGCAGAAGAGCTCGCGGTGACACTGATAAAAACGCAGCTGGAATTCGGAGTGATTCGGGCGCTTGAGTTCCAGAAAAAACAGGAGTCCAAACAGGTGATCCTTCAGCCGCGTTTTCAGCACGCGGAAGTTGGACTCGGCGTTGCTGCCCTCGTACAACGCCTCGGTCGCCGCTTTGTCGTTGCGGAACTTGCCGCGGCGCACGCCCTCCACCAATTGCAGATAGCGATTGGGCTGCTCGGGCGTGCCCGGCTTTTCCAGCATGTCGATGTTTTTGATTGAGTAGCGGTCTATGACGCTCAGCAATTCGCGAATCGATTCCATTGGGAGAGGGGGCCTGGATACTTGAATACAATCTTGTGGGCGTACCGCGAAGCCGCAAACACGGCGGTACGGACGCTAATCTATCGATGATGCGAGGCCCGGCAAAATACGACGGACAAAATAAATGGGTAGGGCAATCCGCCTACACTGCGGCGCGCGTGCGCACCAGGCGATCTTGAGCGGCTTGAAGGACCGCACGTCGGTACCCGCAGTCGGGGTACCTCCCATTTACTATCTGCACCAATTGCAGGGAGATGCCGCATGAGCACGCAAGTTCAGAACATGTTCGCCCGTATCGCCGGTCGTTACGACCGCGGAAACGACATCCTTTCGATGGGCATTCACCATGCCTGGCGACGCCGTACCGTTCGCGAATCCATCGCCGCCGAGGGCATGTCCGTGCTGGACTGCGCCACCGGCACCGGTGATCTTGCCATTGAATTCAAACGTTGCGTCGGCGACAAAGGAAACGTCATCGGCACGGACTTCTGCCGCGAGATGCTGGACTTTGCACCGGCCAAGGCGCGCGCGCAAAAACTCGACGTCCGCTTTGAAATCGCCGATGCGATGGACCTGCAGTATAAGGACAACAGCTTCGACGTCGCATCGATTGCCTTCGGCATTCGCAATGTCGACTCGGCCGAACAATGCCTGCGCGAGCTGGCGCGCGTCGTGCGCCCCGGCGGTCAGGTGGTCGTCCTCGAATTCGGGCAGCCGCGCGGCTGGTTCCGTTTTCCCTATGCCGCGTACAGCAAATTGATCCTGCCTTTCCTCGGACGCATCGTCTCGGGCGACCGCGACGCCTACGAATATCTCCACGATACAAGTTCGCGTTTTCCGTGCCGCGAGGACTTCATCGCCATGATGGACGGCACCGGCGCATATTCTTCCAGCCGTTGGGTCGAGCTATCCTTCGGCATCGCCTACATTTATTTCGGAACCGTCCGCTGAGCGATATGCCAGACCTGAAGATGTGGATCGAGGCTTCGCGGCCGCGCACACTGGCCGCCGCCGTCATTCCCGTGGGCCTGGCCGCCGCACTGGCGTTTGCCGACGGCGTCTTTGACGCGTTGCCCGTGCTGGTCGCGCTCACCTGCGCACTACTGATCCAGGTGGCGACCAACTTTATCAACGAAATCTACGACTTCAAACGCGGGGCCGACACGGCCGAGCGCCTCGGACCGCGGCGTCAGGTGGCCGCCGGCATCATTTCCGTTGCGCAGATGCGCAGCGCGACCATCGTGGTTGTGCTGACGGCATTCGTGCTGGGACTGTACCTGGTGCAACACGCCGGCTGGGAGATTCTGCTCGTCGGCCTGCTCTCGCTGCTATTTGCATGGGCATATACCGGCGGTCCCTTTCCGCTGGCGTACAAGGGACTCGGCGAAGTCTTCGTCTTCCTGTTTTTCGGACTTACGGCGCTGGCGGGGACCTATTACGTGCAGGCGCTGACGCTGGGCTGGCCGGCGATCCTGCTGGCGATTGTGCCGGGCGTGCACTCGTCCAATATTCTGGGCGTGAACAATCTGCGCGACATTGATACGGACCCCAAAGCAGGCAAACGCACGCTGGCGGTGCGGATAGGCGCGCGCAATGCGCGCATTCTGTACATCGCTCTGACCGTCCTGGCGCTGCTGGCGCCGCTCGGGCTGTTGTACTTCGGCTACAGCCCGTGGTTGTTGATTTCACTGGCGGCGGCCGTCCCGGCGCTGAAACTGATCCGACAGGTCGGTACGCTGAGCGGCGCGGCGCTGAACGCCGTCCTGGCCGGAACCGCCAAACTGCTGCTGCTGCACGGTTTGCTGCTGGCGACAGGCCTGATACTCGGCACGCTCTGACGCGGCGACCGACACGAGGGCCAGACTCTTCCGGCGCCGAGCGCAGCGGGCCAAACAAGAAAATCATGTCAGAAATTTCATGGCGGAGAAAACGGGGGAACTGTTTATGCCTTCCACAGATGCCGATGCAGGGGTAGAAATGGATCAAAACGACCAGCACGATCAGTTGTACGGCGGTGCGGCCGCACGCTCCGACGCCGCCAACGGCAGTAAACACGACTACAGGCGGATCACCACGCGCGTCCTGCAAAAAATGAAAAGGGAAGGCTACCGCTTTTCCAGCCTGACGGCCTACGACGCCCTGTTTGCACGCATCTTTGACGAAGCCGGCATCGACATTATCCTGGTGGGGGACTCGGTCGGCAATGTGATCCAGGGCCACGAAACCACGTTGCCGGTGACGCTGGACGAAATTATCTACCACACGCGGGCCGTGCGGCGCGGCGTGCAACGCGCCATGGTCGTGGCGGACATGCCGTTTATGTCCTTTCAGGTCTCGACCAACGAAGCGTTCCGCAATGCGGGGAGGCTGATGAAAGAAGGCGGCGCGGAAGCCGTGAAACTGGAAGGCGGTAAACGAGTTGTTAAAACCGTCCGACGCATGACGGCGGCGGGAATCCCGGTGATGGGCCACCTGGGGCTGACGCCGCAGAGCATTCATCAGTTCGGCGGTTACCAGGCGCGCGGACGTTCCAAAGAGGAAGCCGAACAGATTATGCGCGACGCCAAAGCACTGGAAGACGCGGGCGCCTTTGCAATTGTGCTCGAAAAAATTCCGGCGCAACTGGCGGCGGACGTCAGCGCGGCGTTAAAGATCCCGACTATCGGCATCGGTGCCGGAGCGGGCTGCGACGGACAGGTGCTGGTGTTTACCGACATGCTCGGGCTGACGGTGGACTTTAATCCGCGTTTTGTGCGGCAGTACGACAACCTGCGCGAACGCATCAACGGCGCGGTGGCCGGCTACCGCGGCGACGTGCGCGACGGCACGTTTCCGTCGCAAGAAGAGAGTTACTGATGTCAATGTTTTCACTTAACAAACGCGTGGTCGCTGCGGCCTTGTTAACATGCTGCGCGGCCGTGTTTCTGGGCGGCTGCGACGACGATCTGATCGATTCGCCGGATCAGATCGTCTTTCCCGAAACCGATGTCTCCTACCTGCGTCACGTCCAGCCTTTGTTTAATGTTTCCTGCAACTTCAGCGGCTGCCACAGCCTGGAGTCCCGCGCCGGCGACCTGGCATTGACTTCACATTTTGACGCCACGCTCAAGGCCGGCATGGTGATCCCCGGCGAGCCCGATCGTTCTTTACTGGTGCAGATAATTCGCGGCACGAGCCCGCATCCGGCCAGCTTCCAGGCGCGCGTCAACCAGAATCACAAGGACGGCATTGCGCAGTGGGTACTCGAAGGCGCCGGGCCGGAATAAAACATTTCAGGGATTTTTGGCGACATCTGACCGCTTTGAGCTGCTCGTTTAACTCGCATCTCAGGCTCCGGTGAATTTTCGCTCGTCGCGCAGATGAAAACCGGCGCGTGTTTAAGCTGCCTTTGCGCTTTGAGTTGTTTACTCGAAGAGGCCTTCATCGCGGATTAACATCAAAATCGAAGACTGCGGCAGGATGATGTATTCCTCGCTGTTAAACTCAATTTCGTGCGAGTCTTTCTGCACGTAGATTGCCAGATCTCCGACGTGCACCTGAAGCGGGATGTACTTCACTTTTTCGCTTGACGACTTCCAGGCTTCGTCGCTGTCTTCCTGAAAGGGAATCGGAAATCCGGGACCAACTTTAACCACGTAGCCGCTGCGCACTTTTTCCTTTTCGGTTACGCTGGGCGGCAGGTAGAGGCCCGCACGCGTTCGTTCGTTTTGCGACCTGGGTTTCAGCAGCACCCTGTCGCCGATCACTACAAACTTTTCACTCGCCGCGTCGATGTCCACCTTGGTCTTCTCCTGCTTGTACTTGAGGCTGCCGCCGAATTACCGTCGCCCGACGACGCGCTTCCACTTGTCGTGTACCCGCAATCAATATTCGCGCATGATCTGGTCGAGCGGCTTGCGGCTCAGGTTTGGCACCGCGGCTTCGCTGGCGGGAAATCCGACCGGAATCAGCAGCACCGGCGTTTCGTTGGCCGGCCGCTCCAGAATGGCGTTGAGAAATTTCATCGGGCTCGGCGTGTGCGTCAGTGTGGCCAGGCCCGCGTTGTGCAGCGCGGCAATCAACATGCCGGCCGCCAGACCGACCGATTCGTTCACGTAGTAGTTTTTGAGGCGCTTGCCGTTTTCGCCCTGGCGGTAAACCTGTTTGAACACGACGATCAGCGCCGGCGCAATTTCCAGGAATTCCTTGTCGGCATTGGTGCCGAAGGGAAGCAGGTCTTCCAGCCATTCATCCGACATGCGGCCGCTGTAATTGAGACGTTCTTCGTGTTCCGCGCCTTCGCGTATCCGGCGTTTGACCTCCGGATCCTGCACCAGGCAGAAAAACCAGGGCTGTTTATGCGCTCCCGAGGGTGCGGTTCCGGCCGTGCGGATGGCCTCGCGCACCACTTCCAGCGGAATCGGTTCCGGTGAAAACTCGCGCACCGTGCGCCGTTTGTTGAGCAGAGTATAGAGGTCTTCGGCGCGGCGGCGCATGTCGTCCGGTTTACGGATCTCAAATTCGAGTGGTATGAAGTTTTCCATGTCGCTGTTAGGATAAACTGTCGGCATCGTTCGGCCGGTTTGGTCGGCCGACAATTAAAAACGCCGAAACTAACAAAATTTTCGGCCACGTCAGGCGGGCCGACGGTGGCGTCGATCCGGCCGGTGAGCCTTGCCATGCGATGGTCAACACGCGCCGACTCTGAAAAGTTTTCTGACCGCGAATATACCGCCCCGCCGCGTAAGGATGTCGCGTTTCCCGAAAGCGAAGTATCGGCGTGTGCTCCCGTGTTGCTCCTGATTGGCCGGCGCCGCGCGCTCAATACCGGATTCGGGACACAACATCACAAACGGGCGGGGCGGAAAGTGCCGGGCGGCGGAGCGGATCAGGTCCGGCTGTCGCCGGAGCCGACCCGCATTATACCCGGCGGAAAATGGTTTTGAAGGCAGGTATTATTCAGCTCTCAGTCGGAGCTTCCGTAAGTATCGGGGTCGTCAGAGTGTGCGCGAGCGGCGTTTGATGTCCGGCCAGAATTCTCCGCCGGGGCGCGTGGTTTCAACGGGTTTGGCCTTGGCCGGCTCAGCGGTCCGGCGCAGCGCCGCCGTGCGTTTTACCTGTTCCATCAGCAGGTCGGAGTGGTAAAACCCACGCGCATTGATCTCTTTGGTTTCAACCGGCAGTTCCGGATATCCGGCGCCCATTCGCAGCATCATGTACACCATTACCGGCAGTGCGATGGCCAGCAAAAGCATGTCGGAGGTTAAGGGCATGCTCATCATGATTATTCTCCCTTGAGATGCGTCAACTACGTGATATGCAAACTGTTGACATCTCAACTATTGTGGTAAAAAAAATGCTCTCAAAGTTTGGGGTCAAAACGATCGAGGCCGATACGTACCTTGCGGGTCAGCGCCAGAAGGGTCCGGCATTCGTCTTCCGTCATCGATTGCATCACCTGCAATACCGACTCAATGTAGCGCTGGTCCAGCTCATCAATCAACTTCCGACCCGCGTCGGTCAGGTGAATGTGATGCGTGCGGCGGTCGTGCTCCAGGCGTTCGCGCCACAGCAGGCCCAGCTTCTCAAGGCGGTCCACCAGCCCGGTGATGTTGGACTTGTCCACCAGCAGCATCTCGCTCAGGGACTTCTGCGTCAGCGGTTCTTCCGAATCCTTCAGCAGCACCAACACGTTGAACTGGGACTCCGATGACAGTTCGTCGCGGAACAAATTGCGCGACGCCTTGCGCAGCAATTGCGAGGTCCACCAGATCGCCATCAGGCTCTCGTGCCGCACCGACTTGATATGGATCGGCAGTTCGGCGTGTGGACTCGCGCTATGTTCCCTGTTCTTTTTCACAGCGGCAATATAGCATCAATAGTTTACATGTCAACTATAAAAATGACAAAGCTGTCATTTTTTTTGCGGAGGGACTTTCAGGGGGACGGCGGGAGAAAATCTGCGGCGGGCTGCTGCGGGTGATAATATTGGCCGTGCCGAAACGTGTTAGTGCTCACGTTTTAGCGGTCTTCGCGGCGGGTCCCGACGGGCCTTTTCCACTCCATTTCCGGAAGCCACGTGAGCAGGTCTGAGCATCCCGAAGTCAAAGTAGCTGACAGCAAATTCAAACGCGGACTGCTGATTACCGCGGGCAGCGTCTCGCTCAGCCTCGGCATTATCGGCATCTTTGTTCCGGTCATGCCGACGACGTCCTTTCTGCTTCTGGCCGCCGCCTGTTACGTGCGCAGCTCCAAACGCCTCTACGTCTGGCTTATCACCAACCGCTATTTCGGCGAATACATCCGCAATTACCGCGAAAAACGCGGCATTCCGATGAAAGCCAAGGTCACGACCATCAGCTTGCTGTGGATCATGATCTCCTCTTCCGCCATCTTTGCCGTCGATGTTCTCTGGGTGCGCATCATGCTCTTCGGCATCGCCGTCGGCGTCACCATCCACGTCGCCATGATCAAGACTTACCGTCCCGAAGACTACCCCGATGATGCGCCCGCAACATCCGCGGCGGCGGCGGCAAACAGCGATAAAGCCTGATTTATTGCCGTTTTCGGGGCTTTTGGCGTCATTCTTACCCCTGCTGCCGGATAATTGCGTCCAGATTAAATTTTTCACCTGAAGCGCCGGGCGTTTGCATCAGCGGCATTTCGATGCGTAAATTGTCAAACTGCGATTTCCGGCGTACCCCTCGGGCCAATTCTCCGACCGGCCGGCGCATACGCCTGGTTTTCGCGTTTGCGTAGTTCGCCAACATTTCATATCCGTGCTTAATTATCAACTTCACGTCATCTTAATGAGGTACTTATGCGTACGCTTACCCGTTCGTTGTTACTGGCCTTTGCATTGCTGTTCACGCTTAATTTCACAAACACTATGACTGCCGGCCCCGCCCCGCAAGGCGAAATGGGCGAAGAAGAAATGGCCGCCATGATGCAAGCCTGGGAAAACTTCGCCACACCCGGTGAAGTCCACATGGGCATGCAAAACATGGTCGGCGAGTGGAAAACCGTATCCAAACACTGGATGGGCCCGGGCGAACCCGCCGTCAGTAACGGCACCGCTACCTACAAAATGGTGATGGGCGACCGCTACCTGGAAGGCTGGCACAAATCCGACACGCCCTTCGGCCCGATGGAAGGCCGCTCCGTCATGGCCTACGACAACGCCATGAAAATGTACTTCAGCACCTGGATCGACAACATGGGCACCGGCCTGACGATCATGAGCGGCAACTTCGACGAAAAAACGATGACCTACACGATGACCGGCAAAATGACCGAGCCCATGTCCGCAACGATGATGGACATCCGTACGGAATTGAAAATCATCAGCAATGACGAAAACACGTTCACGATGTGGGGCAAACAGGGCGGCCAGGAATTCAAAATGATGGAAATGACCTATACGCGCGCCTGATTGCGCCGTTGAACGCGGTTATGCCGCGGGTCTTTTCGCACTTTACAGGGGGCTTGCCACAGCTGTGGCGCCCCTTTTTTCTTTTTGTTCGTCACCGCGATTCAAACGCGGGGCGTGCGCGCCGGTTCAGCGTTGATGCGCCCACGGCCAAATGTCCTGATTCAAATTCACAAGACTGTGTATTTTAGGCCGTTCCAACCTCAGTATTCAGGCAAGTCGAAAAACATCGGAATCATTCCAGGGGAGTTGCATGAAGAGTTCCGACAAATTACTGTCGTATTCGCTGCTGCATCCGCGCAGCATCATCGTGGCAATGGTCGTGCTGACCCTCGGGCTCGGCGCGCTCATTCCACTTATTCAGATTGATACCGATCCCGAAAACATGCTGCCGCCCGATCAGGACGTGCGCGTGTTCCACCACGAAGTCAAGGATCATTTTGCGCTGAGCGACTTCATCGTCGTCGGCATCGTCAACGAAGTCGGGGAAGACGGCGTTTACACGCCCGAAATCCTCACGCGCGTCCACAAGCTGACCAAACACATCCTGGAAATCGACGGCGTCATCGCACGCGACGTCCTCTCGCTGGCCGTCGTCGACGACATCAGCCCCGAGGGTCCGGGAACCGTGCGTTTTCAGTGGCTGATGGAATCCCCGCCCGCCGACAAACAAGAAGCCCGCGCCATACGGGCAGCCGCTGAGCGCAACCCGACATTCATGGGTACGCTGGTGAGCGAAGACGGCAAGGCCACGGCCATCTACGTGCCGATCCGCGCTAAGAATGAAAGCCATCGCATCGCGACGGAAATCGAGGCGATGTTCGCCGAGTTCCAGGCGGCCGGCGGAACCGAAGAGTACCACATCACGGGCCTGCCGATAGCCGAAGACCGCTTCGGATTTGAAATGTTTGTGCAGATGGGCGTGGCCGCTCCCATGGCCATGCTGCTGATTTTCATCCTGATGTGGCTCTTTTTCCGCAGCGTCAGCCTGATTACCGCGCCGATGATTCTGGCGATGGCGACCGTTATCGCCACGATGGGCGCGCTGATCGGATGCGGTTTTACCGTGCACATCATGAGTTCGATGATCCCGATATTCCTGATGCCAATCGCAGTGGTCGACTCCGTTCACATCCTCAGCGAGTTCGCCGACTGTTATTCCCACTACCGCGACAGGCGGGAAGCCGTCAGCCACGTCATCCGGCACCTCTTCAAGCCGATGCTCTACACCTCGCTGACCTCGGCGGCCGGTTTTGCCTCGTTGGCCCTGGCGCCGATTCCGCCCGTGCAGATCTTCGGCGTCTTTGTCGCCATCGGTATCCTGCTCGCATTCGTGCTGACCGTGACTTTTGTTCCGGCTTACATCATGCTCATCAGCGAAAAAGGCATTGCGCGCCTGGGCGAGACCTCGCACGCAGAGGAAAACGAAGGCAGTATGCTTTCGCGCCTGCTGGAGAGCTCCGGTCGTTTTGCCGGCAAAAACGCCAAACTGATTCTGGCGCTGACGGCCGTGGTCGTGGTCGTTTCGGTCTACGGCATCATGGACATTCGCATCAACGACAACCCCGTGCGCTGGTTCCAGCCCGGTCACCCGATCCGCGTGGCCGACCGCGTGCTCAACAAACACTTCGGCGGTACCTACGACGCCTTCCTCGTCCTGCGCGACACAAGCGCCACCGCCGGTCCGCTGGACAAAGCAGCCGAGGTCGACGCCATGTTGCGGCAGCTCGACATTCCCGAAGCGAACGATATCCGGAACACATGGCAGGAGATTCTGACGGCTGCCGGCGAAGTGCCGAAGGACCAGCCCGACGAGCAGTACGAGACGCTCGTCAACGGCCTGCTGGACGCGGCCGACATGTCCGCGAGCGACGAAGCTTATCAGGCCTGGGAAGGCGTCATCGATCTGATAGAGTCGTCCCGCGGCGACGACAAAACCTTCATGAAACCCGACGTGCTCGCCTACATCGAGCGGTTACAGGCCGAGCTGGAGTCGACCGGTCAGGTGGGCAAGAGCAATTCGCTGGCGGACATCGTCAAGACCGTCAACCGCGAGCTGCACGAACGCGATCAGGCGCACTACCGCCTGCCGGACAGCCGCGGCGCCGTGGCCCAGGTGCTGCTGACCTACGAAGGCTCGCATCGTCCGCACGACCTCTGGCACTTTGTGCAGCCCGACTACAGCGCCGCCAACATCTGGCTGCAGCTCAAAAGCGGCGACAACCAGGACATGCAGACCGTGGTGGAGCGCATAAACGCCTGGACGGCCGAACATCAGCCGCCGGCCGGAATGACCGTCGACTGGGCCGGCCTGACCTACCTCAACGTCGTCTGGCAGGGAGAAATGGTCACCGGCATGCGCGATGCGTTGCTGGGCAGTTTTGTGGTTGTTCTGATCATGATGCTCCTGCTCTTCCGCTCGCTCTGGTTCGGCTTGCTGGCAATGCTTCCGCTCTCGATCACGATCGGATTTGTCTACGGCATGATCGGCCTGATGGGCCGCGACTACGACATGCCGATCGCCGTGCTGAGCTCGCTGACGCTGGGGCTTTCGGTCGACTTCGCAATTCACTTTATCCAGCGCTGCCGCTCGATTTACGCCGAAAAACGCAACTGGGGCGTCACACTGGAAATCCTCTTTGCCGAACCCGCACGCGCCATAACGCGCAACGCGATCATTATCGCACTTGGATTCCTGCCCTTGCTGTTCTCGCCGCTGGTTCCCTACGAAACGGTCGGCATGTTTCTGGCCATGATCATGATCGTCTCCTGCGTGGTGACGCTCATCCTGCTCCCGGCTATCATGCAATTGCTGCGCAGATTATTGTTTAAGGACAACATTTCGGAGTCGCAACTATGAATGGAATCAAACACAAAAATCGGATGAACTTGCTGCAGCCTTTTCTGGCCGTTCTTGGCTGTTTTTTTCTGGTTAACCTCGCAGGTTTAACCCTCCAGGCTCAGGGTATGTCGGCGGATGAAATTGTTAAAAAGGCTAATATCGTCGCGTACTACGCCGGCGCGGATGGACGCTCCTCCGTTCGTTTGACCATCGTCGATCCGGCGGGCAATAAACGCTATCGCCAGTTTAACATCGTACGCCGCGACGTCACAGACGCCGGCGACCAATTGTACCTGGTGCACTTCAGCCGCCCGGCCGACGTGCGCAACACCGTGTTTCTGGTGAAAAAACGCGCGCAGGGCGACGACGACCGCTGGCTTTACTTGCCGGACCTGGACCTAGTTAAACGCATTTCCGCCGGCGACAAACGCACGAGTTTTGTCGGTTCGCACTTCCTCTACGAAGACGTCTCCGGCCGCCGCGTCAACGACGACGCGCACAAACTGGTGGAAACCACGTCCGAGCACTACGTCATTGAAAACACGCCGAAAGACAAATCCGGCGTTGAGTTCAGCTCGTGGAAAGTCTGGATCGACAAAAAGACATTTCTGCCGGTGAAAATGGAGTACACGGACGGCGGCGGCAAAGTCTACCGCCGCATCGAAGCTGTCGAAACCGAGGTCATCCAGGGCCACCCGACCGTCACCAAAATGAAGGTATCGGACCTGGCCAACGGCGGATATACGCTCGCCGAACTGCGCAACATCGCCTACGACATCGACGTGCCCGAGTCCGCCTTTGCCGAGAAATCGCTGCGCAATCCACCGATGTCCCTGTTAACCGGACGCGGCAAATGATAGACAGATTCACACTGCTGTTTTTGCTGCTGTTCAGTGCGGCAACCGTCCTGCAGGCGCAGGACGAATGGGACGATTCCGGAGACGATTGGGGCGACGACGACTGGGGTGATGACATCACGCTGCCCGAGATTCACGGGTTTGCGGAGCTGGCCGGCGCGGCGCGCCTGGAAGCGGGCCCGGGTATGGAAGAGGACATCCTGTTAAGCGAAGCGCGTTTCCGGCTCGACGTCAGCCACCGCGGCAGCGTCGCCGATCTGATCGTCAAGGCGGACTTCATTGCCGACGACGTGCTGGGTTTAACGGACTTCGACCTGAGGCAGGTTTACATCGATGTCCGCGCAGCGGACTGGCTTAACATTCGCGCCGGACGCCAGATTCTCACTTGGGGCACCGGCGACTTTGTCTTTCTCAACGACCTGTTTCCCAAGGATTTTGTGTCCTTTTTCGCCGGGCGCGACGACGAGTTTTTAAAAGCGCCGGCCACGGCCGTCAAGTTCGCCATCTACAATAGTGTGGCCAATGTCGATCTGGTCTGGCTGCCGATCTACACGTCCGATCGTTTTATCAGCGGAGAGCGTTTAACATTTTTCAGTCCGGCGAGCGGAACGATTGTCGGGCCGCGCGTGCTCGAGATGCCCGTCAATCCGCTGTATCCGCGGCGCACGCTGGACAACGGCGAAGTAGCGGCGCGCATTTACCGTTCGGTCGGCAGCGCGGAGATTTCGCTCTACGGCTCCATCGGCTTCTTTAAACAACCGACGGCCTTTGACGTTGGCAGCGGCATGCCGACGTTTGCAGCCTTAAACACGGGAGGGGCGAGCGTGCGACTTCCGCTCATGGGCGGCCTGGCCAATGCGGAGGCGTCGTTCTACGACTCCGCCGACGATCCGGGCGGCGACAATCCGTTTATTCCCAACTCGCAACTTCGCATTCTGGCCGGCTACGAGCACGAGATTGTCAGCAATCTGACCGGCGCGGCGCAGTACTATCTGGAGCGGACGGTTAACTACGACGCATTGATTGCCAACTCGCCGACGCCGCAGTTCGAGCCGGACGAAAACCGTCAGTGGGTCACCGGTCGTTTGACGCTACGCGCGCTGCGCCAGACGCTGCGACTGGGGCTCTTCGGCATTTACTCGCTGGAGGAAGACTACCACGTCCGGGCGACAGCCTCCTACCAATGGAGCGACGCCTTAAACGTATCGTTTGGAGCTTTGCTGATGGGCGGCGAGGACTTCTCGTTCTTTGGCGGATTGAAGTACAATTCAAACGCCTTTGTGCGGGTGCGGTATGGGTTTTGAGGTCGCCGCAAACTGAGCGGACGGCTGGTTTGACCTGTGCAAAGTGTTTGTTAAGCAGCCTGTTTGCACACACAAAAACGCCAATAGACGGATTTCAAGCCTGAACGCAGCAGTTGTCGTGGGAAAGCGGGAACAGTATACCTGCATCCAGATCCAGAAAGAGCTGCTCACATCCCAACGACACAACCGTCCGCAATCACAAACACCCGGTCGCCCTTGCCCGGACGCAGCAGCGCCAAACCCGTGAACTCGCTGAAAGCCGGAAGTAACAGAGTCTTCGAACCCAGATAAAAACAGGGCAGCCGCAGCGCCTGACGCCCGCGGCCGCGCAGCCGCACGCCCGGATGCACATGTCCGCTCATTGTCACGGCAGCCGCCGCTGTGGACACCGCGTCTGCGGGATCGTGGACAAACAAAAATGGTCCCTCGGTCAGGTCGTCCAGCACCGCGATGTTTAACTCCGCATAACGATGCGCCGGCAGGATGTCGTGGTTGCCGCGGACCAAAACAAATTCCACGTCTTTAAACCGCGCGCGATAGTCCAGCACCACCGGCCACTCCGGGTTGATTCGGCTGTGGAACAAATCGCCCAGGCAGAGCAGACGCCGCACCGGCAACGTTTCAATCAAATCACATAGACGCTCGAGGTCCGCCGTCAGCACGGCCTGCGGCACCGCCAGCCCCTGGCTGCGGAAGTGACCGCTCTTGCCCAGATGAAGGTCGCTCGCGATCAGCGTTTCGCGCGCCGGCCACCAGATGCAGCGCTGCGGCAACAGCCACAGTTCCTCACCCGCAAGCTCCAGCCGCACAACTGCTTGAGATGTTAACAACTCGTTCATATTGCTGTTAACCCGCCGCCTCTTCCAGTTGCAGTTTCATTTTCTGTATGCGATCAATCACGCGCTCGCTACCGAGTTTTTCGCGCAGACGGTCCACCATAATTGGGAACGCAAATGGTGTAAACCGCTCGGGATAGCGCAGCTCTACCCGCCGCGCGCGTATGGCGTCCAGTGCGCGCCGCAAACGCTTTTCCTCCAGCTGAAACGCCAGCGTCTCCGTATAGGCCTGCTGCAGCAACAGGTTGCCGGCGTCGTATTTTTCAAACACGTCAAACAACAGACCGCTCGACGCCTGTAAATGCCTGTTTAACTTTTTCTGCCCGGGATAACCCTGAAACACCAGTCCGGCGACGCGCGCAATTTCGCGGAATCGACGCCGCGCCATCTCCGTGGCGTTGACACTCGCATAAATGTCCTCCACCAGGTTCTCGCTGCTGAACACGTCATGCAGCAGCGCTTCCTCAATCGGAATATCGTCTTCCGACAGGATTTCAAAGCCGTAGTCGTTCATCGCAATCGAAAAACTGATCGGCTGCAATTGCGCAATGCGATAAGCCAGCACCGCGCCCATTCCCTCGTGCACCAGACGCCCCTCAAAAGGATAAAAGAAGACGTGGCATCCTTCGCGCGAAAATGTCTTCTCGATTAACAGGGTGTCCGCCGCGGGCAGCAGCGACCAGGCGCGCTGAAGGTTTAACAGTGGTTCCAGCGTGCGCATTTCAATCCGGCGCGTGCGTTTATTCTGCGCGGCCGCGTCTATCTGCATGCGCATGTGTTCCGAGACTTCCGTCGACAGCGGAATCCGCCCGCCCTGCCACGACGGAACCCGCCCGTCTTTTTTGCTGCTCTTTTTCACAAATACGGTCATGTCTTTGATGCGCACGAGTTCCAGGTTGCGCCCCGCAAACCAGAAACTCTGGCCCGGCTTGATGCCGCTGATAAAACCCTCTTCAATTGTACCCAGTTTTTTGCCGCTCATGAACTGCACTTTGAGCGACGCATCGGCCGTGATTGTGCCTATCTGCATGCGATGTCGCAGCGCCGTGCGGCGGTCGGCAATCACGAAGTCGCCGTCTTCGTTCATCACGACTTTTTTGTACTCGTCGTAGGCGTGCAGGCTGCGTCCGCCGGTAGTGATAAAATCCAGCACCCAGTCGAATTCTTCGTCGGAAATATCTTTAAACGAATGTGTGCGACGCACTTCCGCCAGAGCCGCCTCACGCTGAAAACCTCCACCGCTCGCCAGCGTCGTCAACCACTGCACCAGAACGTCGAGCGGATTGATTATCGGCCTCCGCGCTTCCACATCGGTTTGTTTAATCGCCTCCTGGATGGCTGCAGCCTCCACCAGTTCCAATGCGTTCGTCGGCACAAAATACATGCGGCTGGTAGCGCCGGGCGAGTGCCCGCTGCGGCCGGCGCGCTGCAGGAAACGCGCCACGCCCTTGGGACTGCCGACCTGGATGACGGTCTCGACCGGGCTGAAATCGACGCCCAGGTCCAGCGTGGACGTGCACACCACGGCGCGCAGCCGCTCCTTGCGCAGCGCGTCTTCCACCCAGTGCCGCACCTCCGTGTCGAGCGAACCGTGGTGAATCGCCATCTGTCCGGCCAGTTCCGGCGCGGCCTCAAGCAGACGGTGATACCAGATTTCCGTCTGCGAACGCACGTTGGTGAAAATGAGCGTTGTTTTGCTCGCGTGCACCAGCGGGATGATCTTCTCGACCATGTGTGCGCCGAGATGCCCGGACCAGGGAAAACGTTCGATCGACTCCGGCAACACCGACTCGATCGTCATCAATTTTTTCTGTTTAACTTTGACAGTTTTGCTTTTTGCCTCTGCTGCCGCCACTCCCAGCAGCACGTCTTTGGCTTCCTCCAGATTGCCAATGGTCGCAGATATGCCCCAGGTGCGAAGCTTCGGACGCAGGCCGCGCAGGTGCGCCAGCCCCAGCTCAGTCTGTGTGCCGCGCTTGGAACCCAGTAGTTCGTGCCACTCGTCGACGACCACCATGCGCAGCTGTTTAAACATCCCGGCGCCGTCGCTCATCGAAAGCAAAACATGCAGACTCTCAGGAGTCGTGATCAGCGCCTGCGGCATGCGCTTCAACTGCCGCTGTTTAACCGACTGGCTTGTGTCGCTCGTGCGCGTCTCGACGGTCCAGGGCAGGCCGAGGCCGTCACAACTATCCTGAAGAGCGCGCGCAATGTCGGACGCCAGGGCGCGTAGCGGTGTCAGCCACAGCACCTGCAATCCCGTTGGTTTGACTTCGCGGAAGTCTTTTTTCTGCTCGCTGATCCATTCCATCACCGGGCCGAACCACATGGCATAGGTTTTACCGCTGCCCGTCGGCGCGTTTAACAGGCCCTGTTCCCCGCGAAGGTAGGCACTCCAGCAACGCTTCTGGAAGTCGAATTCCGTCCAGCCGCGTTCGTCAAACCAGGACTGTATTGCCGTGCGTCCTCTAGTCATCGAAAACGCCGTTCACAGTTTGCAGGAGTTGTTTAACATTTGCCAGGGTGTCGACCTCGGCGGGAGTTTTATCCGGACGGCGGCGGTGGATGCGCGGAAAACGCAGCGCCACGCCGGACTTGTGCCGTTTTGACTCCTGAATGCCTTCAAAAGCAATCTCAAACACCAGCTCGGCTTTAACGGTGCGCACGGGACCGAAGCGCTCAAGTGTGTTGTGTTTGATGAACTGCGCAATATCGCTCTTCTCGGATTCGGACAGGTCTGAACTGACTTTGGCCAGCGGCGCCAGATTGCCCTCGTCGTCCCACACCGCAAATGTGTAATCGCTGTAGGTTTCAGCGCGGCTGCTCTGATCGCGCTGTGCGTAGATCATTACCGCGTCGATCGTCAGCGGATCGATTTTCCACTTCCACCAGTCGCCGCGTTTGCGGCCCTCGAGATAGAGACTGTCACGGTGTTTAAGCATCAGTCCCTCGGCGCGGTATTCGCGGGCGCGCCGGCGCAGTTCACCCAGGTCCGCCCAGCTTGCGGCAGTCAGGGGCGGAACAAGACCGACGACGTCCAGTTTAAGAGCATCAACATATGTTTCCAAAGCGGCGCGGCGTTTGTGCAGCGCTTCGCCGCGCATGTCAACACCGTCCAACTCCAGCAGGTCACAGGCCAGCAGGGCGGCCGGGGCTTCATTCAACAGTTTTTTGCCGACCGTCTTGCGGCCGATGCGCCGCTGCAGCGCATGGAAGGGCTGAATGCGTCCGTCGATCACTACGAGAATTTCGCCGTCCAGCACCACATCCGCCGCGGACGAGTCGCGCAGCGCGTTAAACTCTGGAAAAGCGTCGCTTATCAGTTCTTCGCCGCGCGACCACACAAACAGTTCGCCGGCGCGTTTAACAATCTGCGCACGGATGCCGTCCCATTTCCACTCCGCCTGCCATTGCTCGCGAGGCCCCAGATTGTCGGGTTCGTCGTCCAGCGGGTGCGCCAGGTAAAAGGGATAGGGACGCGAAATATCGGCCAGCTTGTCTTCCCGCGCCGTCAGGTCGGTAAAACTGAGATCGCCCGCCTGCCAGTTGCCCATCAGGCGGTGCGCCACAACGCCTTTTTCCAGGTCAAATGCTTCCGCAATCGCGCGCGTGACAAGCTTTCGGGACACGCCGGCCCGAAAACCGCCTGTGACAAGTTTGTTAAACACAAATATCTGTTCGCGCGGCAGGGACTGCCAGGCCGCCAGAATGCGCCCGCGGCGCTCCGATTCTTCCAGCTCTTTTAACGCGGCCAGTTCCTGCATCCACTGCGCCAGCCCGGTATCGGCATTTGTACCCTGCGCCGGAACTATCAGCGCAACTGTTTCCGCCAGATCGCCGACATGTGTGTAACTCTCCTCAAACAGCCATTCCGGCAGTTCAGCCGACTCGGTCGCCCATGCGCGCAGTTGTGCGGTGTTAACATACCGCCGTTGCCGTTTGCCCAGCAGCAACGCCAGCGCATACATTTTGTCGAGGTCTTCCGCCGCGGACGTAAAATACTGTTTAAGCTGTTCCACACGCTCATCTGATTTATCGGTCGAATCCAGCTCGGCAAACAGGCGCGCAAATCGTTTCACCGTTCACCTCCGCTGTTTAAGTCGGAGTTGTCCGATGATTCTGTTGCAGCGCTCTGTGTTACATCGTTCATTGTTGCGGCGCCCTCTGTTGCAGCGCCTTGCAGGCTCGCTTCTGATTCTTTTGTTTGGCCCGCTGCGCTCTGTGTATCCGGTTGCGAATCAACAGATGGGATCGCTACTTCCTCCGCAAAGTCTTCGTCGTTTTCACTGTCGTCGCCGAAGAGTGTGTCCAGCTCGGCGGCGTCGAGCCCGTAGCGCTCGCGCAGCCAGCGCGCGTAGACCGCGCTGCTGCCGTGTGTGACGTACACGCGCTCCGCGCCGGTGGCGCGGACGGCCTCGTTCAATCCGTCCCAGTCGGCGTGGTCGCTGAGCACAAAACCGCGATCCGCCGTGCGACGACGCCTGGCGCTGCGGACAGCCATCCAGCCTGAAGCCGCTGCATAGGAAATCGGTGCAAATTGATCCGCCCAGGGAGATCCCTGCATGCTCGGCGGCCCGACGATCAGCGGGGCGGGACCGTCGTTGCCATGCTGCATGGAACGCGGCGGCGGGCCGCATTCCGGCAGGTCGACGCCCGCTTCCAGATGCGCGGCGTTCATCTGCTCGATTGAGCCGTGTACGTAGATCGGTCCCCGAACATGCGGCAGTCCGGCCAGCAGGCGCTGCGCCTTGCCCAGTGAATAGGCCTGCAGAAAACTGACGACGCCCGCGCGTTGATTGGCCGCCCACCACTCGTCGATCTGCCGCATAACCTGCGCCGGGTCCGGCCAGCGATACACCGGCAGGCCAAAAGTCGACTCCGTCACAAAGGTGTGGCAGGGAACGGCCTCAAATGGAGCGGCCACATTGTCCACGTGCAGCTTGTAGTCGCCGCTTATGACCCACACCTCGCCGCGGAATTCCAGGCGCACCTGCGCGGATCCCAGCACGTGGCCCGCCGGATGCAGTGAGATGTCGACGCCGTTCATATTCACGCGCTCGCCGTACTCAAGTCCGCGCGCGGCAATTCCTGCGCCCAGGCGCGCGCGCAGCAGCGGAACGCAGTGATGATGCGCCAGGTAGGCGGCATGCCCGCGCCGCGCGTGGTCGGAGTGCGCGTGTGTAATCAGCGCACGTGCGACCGAACGCCAGGGGTCGATGTACACATCGGCCGCGGCGCAATACAGACCTTTTTCCGTCACCTGGATCAATGAAGACATGCGCTCATTAACGGGATAACTGTGCATTAATTGGCCGCCGCGCACACGCCTGCTTCCGACGCCGCAACAGGCTTGCAACTACGCAGTTCGGGGACATTTCACAAAAAGGCTTGCGACCCTCGAACACGTGGCTGATCACGCGGAGGTTAACAAGAAAATCATGTCGGAAACGGGTCGGGTAAAAGTCAACAGGATTTAACAATCAGGTCAGGCGATCGCGCGAAAGCTGTTTAATCTTTCTGTCCAGCAGTTCCAGTTGAGCGCGGGACTCGGTCATTTCGCGCGCGCGCATCAGGTAGCTTCGCGCCTGAACCTCGTCTTCGCATCGCCGATAAAATTCGCCCAGAGTGGCGAAAAGGAGGGCATAGGATTGCAGAGCCGGTTCGTTCTCCAGGGCGTGCAACAGGGGCAAAGCGCTGCGAAACCCCTTGCTCATGGCGACTGCGATGGCGCGATTGAGTTTAACAATCGGATGTGGTTTAAAGTCGAGCAGCAGATTGTAGTACTCTTCAATCATCGGCCAATTGGTGCTGCCGTAGTCCGCCGCGATGCAGTGTTCCGCCGCAATGCCGGCCTCCAGATGATAGGCGCTTAACGCTTCGCCACGCCCTGCCGCCGCCAAGTGACGCAACCCCAGGTCGATAAGTTTAACATCCCAGCCGGCGCGGTTCTGGTCCTCAAAAATCACAATCGCGCCGCCCTCGTCCAGACGGGCGTCAAAACGCGCGGCGTGCAGGCACATTAAGGCCAGCAGCGCGCGCACGGAGTAAACTTCCGGAAAGTGCTCAACCACCATCGCCGCCAGACGGATTGCTTCGGCGCACAACTCGCGGCGGATGGGCAGCGCGGCGTGATTGGAATTATAGCCCTCGTTAAACAGGAGATACAGCGTTAAACACACCGCATCCAGACGCGGCAGCAAGCGCTCGCCCTGCGGCGATTCCAGGGTTATCTCGCCCGAGCGGAATTTCTGTTTGGCGCGGTACAGGCGTTTGTTAATCGTGGCGACGTTGCTCAACAAAGCGTCGGCAATCTCCGGCACGCTGAAGCCCGCCAGCGTTTTTAAGGTTAAGGCAATCTGACTCTCGGGCGGCAAGTCCGGGTGACAGCAGGTGAAAATCATGCGCAGCTGGCTGTCGCGTATCTCTGCGTCGAGGAAGACTTCGTCGAGCGCCGCCTCGTGATCGGACGTTTCGGCCAGCAGAACGGCATCTGCGCGCCGTTTAACTTTTTCGCGCCGCAGCAGATTGATGGTCTTGCGTTTGGCCACGGCCATCAGCCAGCCCGCGGGATTGTCGGGCAGGGGGCCGACGCTCCAGGCCTGCAGCGCTTCCTGCAGCGTATCCTGCACGATGTCCTCCGCCAGTTCGATCTGCGCCAGACCAAACAGCCGCGTTAAAATCGAGGTCATGCGGCCGGCTTCGTGGCGGAACAGGTGTTCGACCAGCGCGCCGACTTCATCGCCCGCAGCGGAGGAATGTTTAAGCGTCATGTTTAATTCTGATCCAGAAAAGGCCGCACTTCAAGATCGGAGTGTTCGAGCAGCGGGCAGGTTTGCGCAATCCTGATGGCGTCGTCCAGATCGCGGGCCATGAGCACCACGTAGCCGGCGATTATCTCCTTGGCCTCCAGAAAAGGCCCGTCGGTTACCACCGAATTTGAGTTGCGCACAAGTACGCCGTTGGTCCGCAACCGTTTACCCTCCCGGTGTTGTGCGCCCAGACCGGACGCCCACGCGCGATATTCCTCCACGCGCGCCTGCATCTCCGCAGGCGAGAGGTCGGGTTCGGGCCGACCGCGGACAATCAACATGTACTTTTCCATTTGGCTCTCCCGTTCATTTCCGGACTGAATAGACGGTAAATATACGCTGCGCGGCTTCCAGGTTCAACAGTCGCGCAAAAGCAGCGGCCGCGCGATAAACACCGCGCGGCCTGGTGTTAACAACTTTGTTGATCAATGCCGCACAATCAGGCGTTGAACAACCTGCTCGCCGGCATCGCTGGTGACGGCCAGCAGGTAAATGCCGGACGGTTTGTCGGATGTGTCGATGTCGATTGAGCCCCGATACCCCGGCGTGGCCGAAATCTCGCCGACATGAGCGACCTCGCGGCCAAAGATGTCGCGCAGGCTTACAGTCAGCTGCCGTTGCTCGCGCGCGTGCACGGTCGCGACGGCATTGCTGCCCGCCGGGTTGGGATAGAGCGCCTCCAGCGTGATTGCGCTCGACCGGGATCGCCACACGTCAAAGTATGCCTCCCCGGTAAAACCTTCCTCCAGGCGCGGCACATCGGAATCGGCGACGCTGGTCAGGATGTCCCGCTCCTTCTCGAGGTCGTCGGCAATGCGTTCGGGCAGGAGGTCAATAAACTCCTGATCGGCTTTGTACCACAACACGACGTCGAGCGAGGGAACGGTATCGGCGGCGGTAGCGCCCAGCTGAAAGTGAATCGGCAGCAGCGTCTGGATGTCCAGCACCGGGTCTTTGAGCGACTGTTCGACGAGATTGCCGTCGTCGTCAAGTCGATCCTTGGCGGTGCGGCCGTGCTGCGCAAAAATCGCGTCGGCATCCTCGTTGTCGGCCAGGTACCAGAACGTCACGCGATCGCCGTAAAACGACATAATGCACAGAGGTACGATCCGCGGCGTGTTAAATCCGGCTGCGCCCATGTCCTCAACGGGAGCGGCGAACCAGGAGCGCGCAAACTCGTTGGAATTGCTGAAGGTTATCATGAGCGTGTCGTCCGGATGATCAACCGGCGAAGGGGCCAGCAATATCCGTTTGTTCATGTTTTTATAAGTGTAATAACTGGGCGTTAAACCGCTGTAGTAGCAGCGTAGCTCGTGTGCGTCGGCAGTGATGCCCAGCTGTGTTAACTCATTTGACGTCATCTCCAGCAGCCGCGTCCCTTCAATCATGGTCGGCGCAAAGTCCGCTGCGTGTACATTGCGGTTGTTGACATTATTCGCCGACGCTTCGGCCGGCTCTTCAGGTGTTACGTTAACGTCTGCCGGCTCGGCGGGTTTAGCCATTGCAGCCTGATCGTCGTCCGGCGCATGCACGGCATGTTGTTTAAATTCGTGTTCGAGGATGCTATCGTATTGCGCGCGGTTAAACGCCGGCACTTCCTCCGGAGTCTCAACTGCAATCGGCACAACAGGATCGGTCGGAGCTTCTTCCACCGCCGGCAACTGCAGCAACAGCGCCGCCAGAATTGTTACAAGAGTCGTTGACATTATCAACATTCCACGTTTTGTTGTTAAAATTCGAGTCAGTTTGAGACCGGGTGGATTAACCGCGGCGTTTTCAACAGCGCTCCGGAGCTTTGAAACTGCTTGCCGCGGCTCTACCTTGCCGGCCTCATGTATGTATGTTTCGAGATTTTTTTCGGACTTGCTCATTGCAATTTCCCTTTGGGGATATATCTGAATGCGTGGCCGGCGGACGTGGCTGAATCGCGCAACTGCGCATGTTTCTCCGACGCGTCGGCATCATCTGCGCCGAGCAACGTCGCCAGTTTGCGACGGCCGCGCACAACGCGTGCCTTTACCGCCGAAAGCGAAACGCCCTGGATTTCACTGATTTCACGCAGCGAGCAGTCCGACAGCTCAAACAGTGCGACGGCTTCACGCAGTTTGCGCGGCAGACGTGCCAGTGCGTCGTACAACAGGCGTGCGTCGGCAGCCATTTCAGGCGTTGCATTCGTCGCGGCGATTGTCTCATGCGCATTGTCGTTCATCGGCGCAAAGCGCGAGCCGCGCCACTGACGGCGCTTGTGCACCCGACTGCAAATGGTAAACAGAAAACTCTTGAAGGAGTTGATATCGCGCAGTGCATCAAAGGACCGAAACGCCGCCAGTACTGCTTCGCCCACCGTATCCTCGGCGTCCTCACTCACGCCGGTCAGCGCCAGCGCAAAGCGATACAGATCCTTGTGGTACCTGCTCACCAGCTCCCAGAATTCTTCGTCCGTTTTTTGCGTGTCCATCTGCGCATCGTCACAATTGTTCATCCGGCACATAAGTGTCGCGGGCTGCCCATAAAGTTATATTGGCCGGCATTTTTTTCCACCTTTCGGCGCTGCGCGTGGCGATTGCGCAGCCCACAACCGGGTTGAATTTCTATTGACGGTGCGGTCCCGGGCGCCTGAACAGATTGCAGCGCCTCTTCCCTGCGGTCGGCGGCTCGCTTTATGACATTCATGTTCGTCGTGCAATCTGAATCCGGAAAGCTCCAGGCGGCGTCGCGTCAACGCGTGCGGAATCAACGCACGAACCGCGCAGAACAACAGCGGGTGAATGACGAGAGCGGGGCAGAGTGCGCGGCCTCGCTCATACAACAGCTGTGCCGCCGGAGATAAAGTCAAGTTATCTCCGACGGCACAATAGTAACACGTGACGCGATGCAGCGGTATGGCCCGGGCCGATGCTGTTAAACACTCCTCTCTTTGTTTAACAGCGGGGCGTCAGGCTTCGGCCGCCGCACCCATTGCCACGCGCATTTCGGTCGCATCAAATACAAGGCGAATGCGGCTGATTTTGTTGCCGCGCAGAGTGAACCATTCAGCCATACGCACCGGTTTGATCGGCATATTGGCATGGAAAGTATACAGAGCGCAGTGTTCATCGCCGCTGCTGAACTGTTGTTCCATATCCATAGATTTGATCATCGGCTGCATTTGTTTAAGCTGGGCTTTAAACTCCGCGGCGCCGTCAATCTGCATGATCGGCCCCTCGAATCTGAAGTCGTCCGCCAGCGGCAGTGCGTCAATCCGTTCGTCCGTGTTCGCCTCGTAATACTGCTTGAGCAGATCCATCATTACTCTCCAAAAGAATGGTAACAGAGATTGTTTCAAACCATCGTCGTTTGGAGCCGGTAAAACAGGACAGCCGTCGGCAAATTTTTTATCCCGGATTTATACGGCGGCGATCGCATCGTTCAAATAACTGATCAACGGCGCGGCGGCGGCCGTCAGTTCGGCGATGCGCGTTTCCAAGGTGCCGGCTTTCAGCAGCGGCGCGATTGGTTCCGCGCGCATCACGTACCATTGTTTGTTGGCGACGAGCGGCTCGGTTTCGAACGCATCGCGCAGGTCGGCCGGCACGCGTTTGACCGCCGCCCCCTGCACTTCGCCGAACAGGTCGACAAAAGCTGCGTCGCGGCAGATCCTGCCGAACGCCTGCGGTTTGTCGGCCATCCGCCTGCGAATCGCCTGGATGCCGGCTTTGTCGGGATTGTACGCTCCGCCGCCCAGGTGGATCTGCTCGGCTGAAATGCCCAGAAAGTATCCGGCATTGGCCGATTTGCGGCCGCCGCGCACAAAGGCCGCCTTCATGGTTGTGTTGTAGGGCGACTTGTCGGCGCTGAAGCGAATATCGCGGTTGATGCGAAAGATCGCGTCTTTCGGCTGCATGTCGATCTGCGGATCGAGGACGGACATGTGCGGCAGCATGTCCGCCACCAGGGCGGCAAAAGGTTTTTTGACGTGGGTTTCGTAGCGTTTGCGCTGCTCGTCGAACCACTCCTTGCGGTTGTTGTTTTCCAGCTCAGCCAGGAAACGACAGAATTCCTGTGTAATCATAGTCACTTTACTCCCGGATAATATCGTAGGCCTGCTCAGCCAGACTCAGCCACAGCCGGCCGCATTCGGCGGGGCAGGCAAACCAGCCGCGCAGCGGACCTTTGTTTTTGAATGGATTGAATTCGACGAGTCCGGCGCAACCGCTCGACGCGGGATCAAAACCTTTGCCGAGCTTGAAGACGATGTCGTTTTTACGCGAAAGAAAGATAAAGACCTTGCCGCTCCAGGTGATGGCCGGCGAGCTCATCATTTTGCCGGCTTTCACGAGCGGGTCGCGCGCGCCGTACGCGGCGGTCAGTTCTTCAAACACCTGTTTCGGTGCGTCCATCCAGCTCTCCTGTAGAGTGTGCAAAACCGAACGTCAATTTGTCGGTGTAAAATAGGACAGCGCGGCGCAAAGTTCTTGAGCGGGAATGGGAGTGCGTTCGTGAAATGGGCAAAAAAAGCGGTGTGGATTTAGTGCCGGGAGTGGAGAGGGCCGGAGCGCTGCAGCGCTAAAGTGTTGGTAAATAAGGGCTTGTGGGAATACTGCGGCGGACGAGGTGCGGCGTGGGCGTACTTTCCGCTTGATCAGGGGGCCACCCCGCCGCCGCCACGGGTCATACCTCCGCGTTCAGCGCACACTCCTCCCACCCTGCATCGTGTGCAGATATTTTTTAGAGTGATCAATCGCGGAACAGCCCGCGCATGCTCTCGGACTGCTGCAACCACATTACGCATATTAATTGCTCTGTCCATGCCTGAAAAACTGAACGGCCCACACCACGTGGCTCAACGGGCGTCATTCGCCGCCAAGCGGGAATTTTGACGATTGTCCCCGCCCTTGTACCTTTGCCTGCCGCCTCGCGGCCCTGTACATCTTCTTCACATTTCACGTTGTCCGCCCTTTGTTCCGCGGCGGTCGACGGGATCGGAACTTTATGCCCCAGCAGGATTCCACTCCCACTCAGCACGGTTTCCGCGCCGCTGTCCATCGCGTCATCTTCGGCACCGATACGCCGTCCGGCAAACTCTTCGACGTCGCACTGATCTTCCTGATCGGCGCCAGCGTCATCGCCGTCATGCTCGACAGCATCCCTTCGGTTAAACGCGATTACGGACTTTTCTTCTCGACGCTCGAATGGATTTTCACTATCGCATTCAGCATCGAATACATCCTGCGGCTCATCAGCGTGGATCGGCCGCTGCGTTATGCTTTCAGTTTTTACGGCATCGTCGACCTGCTGGCCACTATCCCGACCTACCTCAGTTTAATCCTGCCGGGTTCGCAGTACTTCCTCGTCATTCGCGTGCTGCGCGTCCTCCGCATTTTCCGCGTGTTAAAACTCGTGCAATTTGTCGGCGAGTCGCAGTTGTTAACAAAAGCGCTCATCGCCAGCCGCCATAAAATCATCGTCTTTCTCTTTTTTGTCTGCACCAACATCGTCATCATCGGCTCGGTTATGTACCTCGTCGAGCAGCCCGACGCCGGTTTCTCCAGCATCCCCGAGAGCATTTACTGGACCATCGTTACTTTAACAACCGTCGGTTATGGCGACATCGCACCCGTCACGCCGCTCGGCAAATTCCTCGCCTCCTTCGTCATGATTCTCGGTTACAGCATCCTCGCCGTCCCCACCGGAATCGTCACGGCCGAAATCTCGCGCGCACGTCACGAAGACCTGAGCGGAATCCGTTCCTGCCGTCGCTGCGCCTCCGAAGACAACGACGCCGACGCCAACTACTGCAAATTCTGCGGCGAAAAACTCCCCTGAGCTGTTTTACTCACGTGTTAATTCAACGTCCTCTGCACGCCTTGAAAAATCCCTTTAAATCCGCTCTTGTTGGTCCGCCGCCTGCGGCGGCGTCAGACTGAAGTCGCAGAGTTCCGTGTCGGTCCCGGAGCCACAAATCCTGAACCGCAAGCCCGTGCAGATCCCGCGCGTGGTCGGCATTCCCGATGCACATCCCAAACACTGCATCGCTGAATTCACGAGCTTTACATTGTGGTCCACGTGATTCAAAAACAGATTCACAGTTGTTTTACTTTTGCTTTTAACGTCGACGCCATTGACTTTCACAAAATAAAGTTGTATCCTCGACTTCACTGCCGCCGACCAGTTCAACACTGCCACTAATTCAATGCATTTGCCCACCAAATCCACTGAGGTATTGTATGTCTCGGAAAATGAACTATTTCATCGGTCTGCTGGCGGCCGTTGCACTCTTCGCATTTACACTTCCCGGCAGCGCCCAGGCGGCCGACTGCGTCGACGGTTTTACCGTGTACAACTACAGCGACTGCGTTCTGTTTGAAGTTGCGGTTGTCTGGATTCCACTCGAAGCACAACTCTACGGCGGCCTCATTGTTCCCGGCGCCGACGTCACCTTCGACTGCCCCCCGGGTAAAACAGGCTACTTCGGCATTGCAACCAACGGCGACAGCTACGGCATGGGATTCAGTGACTGGCTGGGCGACTGTCCCGACGCAGCCACCGTCTACGTCGATCCCGACGAGTGTTATGCCGTTGTGTTTTGACCGAATCCGCGACTGCATGCCTTAAACAATGAACCGCGTAAACCGGCCGCGCCAATTCTCACGCCCACACGACCAAAGCCGCCGCGGTTTGCACAAACAGAATGCCAACCGACATAGATTTCCACTGCCGCCATTAACACATTCGATCAGACAGATCGATCTGTATTTACCACTTTTTTGGAGGTGCGAAATGCATCGCTTTCGTTTTCTACTACCTGTTCTGCTTGTCGCGCTGATGTTCGGAATGACCGAATTTGCTCAGGCCGCCAACCCGGCCACGGTCACGAACAACGCCCCCTGCAAAGTTAAAATTGCCGTCGCTTCCGACAACGGAACGATCTACCCCGAAGTGTCCGTATTGCCCGGCGGCGTTTATACCGTCAAATTGCTCACGGCCGCCGAACGGGTTGTCCGCATCAAAATCAACGGCGTCTGGTTCGCCGCGCCTTATACGGCCGTCTGCACGCCGCTGCCGTTTGCCTGCCCGACGCTTCTCTGTTATTCCGGCGGTCAGAACTGGGCAGTTTTTTAACGCACGCAAGATCCCCACTGTCGCGTAGATGCCCCCCGAATGTACCCGATGGTACATCTGAGTCGGACGGCCTTGCCGCCGTCGTCAAGGCTGATGTTAATCGACGCCGGGCTCTGTCCTGTGCGGCGTCGATGCATCAACCTCCACTGCCGCTTTTATTCTCACTCGGTCTGCACGATCGATCTGCATTTACCACATGTTAACTGGAGTAGTCTTATGCCTCGAATTCGCTTGATTTTACCTGTTCTGCTTATCGCATTCATGTTTGGTATGACGCAGCTTGCCGAAGCTTCAAACCTGGCCAACGTCCGCAATGGCGCGCCATGTCAGGTTCGCATTCAGGTTGCATCGAACAACGGCACGCTCTATCCCGAGTTGTCCATTCCCGTCGGCGGCACCTATACGGTTAAACTGCTGACGAACGCCGAAACGGTCGCAAGAATTAAAATTAACGGCATCTGGTACGTAGCGCCCTATGGCGCAGCCTGTATTCCGCTGTCGACGACCTGCCCGACGCGCCTGTGTTACCTGGGTGGACAAGACTGGGTGGTGTATTAACGCCGCTGGTTTTAAACGTTAACAATGTCTTCCAACAGCGGGATCGGCATGCGCGCATGCTGCCCGCTGTCCTGTTTATCGTGCGATTTATTCAAACTGAACGCAGTCCGGCCGGCGCTTCGAGCCTGATCGCTGCTCCAAGTCTGTGAACTTTCACCACGCCGACGAGCAATAAAAAAAGGGCGCCCAGCAAAGCTACAGCGCCCAATTTCAAACGGATTAAACAAATAATTTCAACTGCGGCTGAGAAGCGCAGCAACGTCGAGCGGTTTGCAGCTGTTGTCGCCGTAATCCACCTCGACCGGGCCGATGTTTTGCGCCGCGCTTAACACGCGCACGCGCAGAGCCGGACGGTATTTGCCGATAAAACCAAGTGCGTTATTCATGGCGTCGCGCACCATGTTCTCCTCCGACTGCAGATCGCGCTCGATAATGTCGAGAAAAGGCGCGTAATAGTCGTCGCCAAGCGTTTTATCGTTTTTCAACAAATTGTAGATCATGTTGTAGGCGAGCCGGCGTTTAACATGATTCTTGTCTTCGTACCAGTCGGCGATGAGCTCTGGTTGAAACTTTACTTTGGCCAGCAGAGTCGTGGCGTAAACATGTGAAAACATCCAGAATTCCAGGTCGGCGATCTGCGCCTCAATCTGCGCGCGCGTGACTTTTTTCGGCTCCTCGATGAGCACCGAAATCACGCGCATGTCGTAAATGTCGTGTTTCCACAGTTCCTGCGCCAGCTCGTGACTTCGACCTATATGTTTGGCCAGTTTTTTCAGCTGGGTTAAACCGATTCCAAAAGTGTTAAAATTGGCAATCTTGTTGCGGGAGGCATTGGCGATGCCGCGCTCGTTTTTGTTGTCTTCGAGCAGGTGGTAAACGTCCTGTGCGTTCATGGTAAAACTCCATGTTGTTGACGGTAAAACTGTAGAGGATTGCACATCAACCAGCTGTGCCGCATGTCAGGTTCCGGAGCCAATTCACGAGCCGTAACCTTCGAGCACCTGCGCGCCCGCCGGCGTGTCAAAGTGTGCCGAGGGAATATTGGGCAGAAACTTCACATCGCTGAACGTACTTTTGGTGACCTGCTCACCGACGCTGCCGTCCTTGTTCATTTTAAACGAACGCATCGAATCCATAAATCGCAAACCGTCGACTTCTTTCACGCCGTCATACGCCATCAACTTTTCCTCCGAGTGGCCGCCGTCGGGGAAAAAGCCGGGATATGTCACGATGTAGCGCACACCGCCGACGCGCTGCGTCATGGGGTTGATTAACACAATGTAGTAGTCGTCGGGCGCATCGCCGACGCCATCGCCGAATGTTGCGCGCACCTGATTGTAGACGGTGCCTTCAAATTCAATCTGCGATTCGATCTCCAGATTAACACCGGGATCGGCCAGCACAAATGGCACGCCGACAAAGTAATACGGCGTCAGCGCCCAAAAACGCGCGTTAAGATCGATGTCCGCGCCGGCTGGTTTAATCCAGGCCTGTTGGCCGTCCCAGCCGAAAGAAACATCCGGATTGTCCGCCATACGATGTACGGCGCGCGAAGACCACTGGTCGATGTCCTGCCAGGTGTCGCGCACGCGATCCGATGTTAAACTGTGGTAGGCAAATCGAAAGGAAAGCGGGCCATTGGCAAACCAGGTGTCGAGGCCGCCATGCGCCTGAATCGCCTCCCACATTATCTGGCCGGCTTCGCTTTCTTGCAGCCGTGCACGCGCCTCCGCTACGCGATCCGCCACGACGGACGGGCTCTTGCGCGCCTGCTCGGCCACAGGCGTGATTGTCATTTCTTCAGCGGGAAGCGCCTTGTTATTGTCGGCGCTGTCACCGTCCGCATCGTGCTGCGTCGAACAGGCGGAAAAAACGAACACGCCGGCAAACAGGACGGCTATTGATTTTACACGGCAAATTGAACTTAAACACGGATTGGCAAGGAGTGTTAACATGAAAAGGCTACCGATCTTGCATTGGTTTGGAGGGTAGAATTCCCGGTCCGCCCGGATAAGCGGATTGCGGAAGGGTGGAGCGCCGGTTGCGCCGCCTGTTGTTCGCCCAATTTAATGCGAAAAACGGCGACGACGCAAACGGTCCATAATCATCTCGCGCAGCGGAATTCCCTCGTGGCACACGCCGTGGTCGTCGATGTCGAAGTACTTGCCGAGCGAGCTGCGGCATTCGGCCGGGCTGCCGTCGATATCGATGCCGTTGTCCAGCAGCACTTCGGCAATCGTATCGATGACTTCGGGCCTGCGCAGGTGCAGGCTCTGCGATACTTCGCGGGCGGCGCGTTCCAGCACTTCGCGTGTGAACAGGCGCTCGCAGTTGATCTGCATCGGCGTGTAGAGGCGTACTTCCAGCTCGCCCTGCGCATTGACCAGAAGGCTTTCCTCCAGCACGTCGTGGGCGGCCGGCCGACCTGTTTCGTCGGTACGCCATGAGCGTTTGATGCTGCGAAAATGATCGAGAAGTTCTTCAACGTCAAACTCGGTCGGGCCGTTCCACCAGCGCACATTGATGGAGATCTCGCTGAGTTTGCAGGTAAGGGTGAGGTCAAACGAAACGGACGGGTAGCGTTCGGTCAGAAACGTGCGCATTTCGGATATGGCAAAGTCGGGACTGAGCACGGCGACACCTCACTGATTGTAAATGATCGTGCAGCTCCGCCAGGAAGCTACCTTTCATCAGTCGTCGTGGGTCGCGACTTTATTGTTTCCGCAGGGTTAAAGCTCTGTCACCGATTAAACAATATCGACGCCCTGTTCGCTGCCGACGGCTTCAACAGGCAGTTCGGCGGAAGCGGATTTGCCGACTGTATGGTTGTGTCCGCGGTGTTTACACGCGGCGCGGTATCGCATGTTAACAAGGTGCGCCGCGGCTATCAGCAAACCGCCGAGAACGGACATCGCGGTTTCATTCCAGTGCAGGTGTATATGATCGTGGTGGTGCATGTGGCCGTGCGCCATCAGGTGCCCGAGTTTGCTGACGCCCAGCAGAATAATACCGGAGCCCGCCATTATCAGCGGCATTACTTTGCGGTGGATTAAAAAGCTGCGCCAGATCGTGTAACCGCCCAGGATAATCGCGCTGGCCAGGAAGGCAATTTCCCAGATCCAGTTAAGCGTCACGGCCAGGCCCACCAGCGGCAGGGCGCCGGCGATTAAACCGACGGCCACGCAATGCACGGCGCAGATCATCGATGCGATCATGCCGAAGCGATCCAGCCAACCGAGGCGGTCGCGTTTATTTATTGCTGTTGGGGTTGCCGACATTGCGGGCACACTCCTGTGAAGTTAACAAGGTGACGAACGGAGTCGAAGCCGGTGCGTTGTTGAATTAACGCTTCGACTTCGGCCATAAAACAATCGCCAATGTCCACGCGGCAACTGCATTCGGTGCATTTAATCGAGTGTGAGTGATCGTTGTCGGTCAGCGCAAACAGCGCCCCGCGCGCACTCATCTCGACTTTTTGCACCGCTCCGATCTGGCAGAGCGTTTCCAGGTTGCGGTAGATCGTGGCGGCGTCGACGTCGTCATCGGCCAGCCTGGCCTGTATGTCGTTGGCGGCCAGCGGCTGATCGCTTTCGCAGAGGCATCGCAGCACACATTTGCGTGCATGCGTCATCCGCGGCAGCTGCTCGCGCACTTTGGCCAATATGTCGTCGTACATCGCCATTGATTTCTCCGAACCGGATTTGACGATACAAACTTAGCGCGATTGGATTTCACTTGCAAATGAATTGCATTAAGCGCGGGATTTGGGTTTGCGGCGGTGGACTGGGGTTTGTGTTGGTTGCGCGTGATTCGCCGTTTTTGGGCTGTATTCGAGGGTTTTGTGGTTTGGGGCGCTGGAAACTGGCTGGTGGATTGGGAGACTTTTCTCTTGAGGCTGGTATGACGTCTGGGAACTGCGCTTTATGCCTGCGGCATAGCTTTGGGGGATTTTCTTGCTGGTCAATGGGTTTGGAGCGGGGAGTTTGTTGTTATTTTTACGAACCAGTCACAACTCAATCTTATGTGAGAACCATTCAGTACCTTACTATAAAGTTTCATATTTGCGGCAGATATTTCCCGCAATCATGAAGCCTTCGCAAGGTGAAGGCCAAGTTTAAATACTACTAATAGGACCCGTAAAATCATATTTTATATCGGTTCAATAGCTCAACACGTCACCCATTGTTGCCTGCCAGATGCTTTGCAATATTCGCAACAGAATTACTGTTTTTAGGCACTATTATCAGTGAAATTTCATATCATTGTGACATCAAGTATATCACTTGACATCCGCATTATTCACTCCACTTGCCTCGTTCCGATCACGCGCAAGACTCCCGGACAATCAATGCCATGGAAACTCTCGATTCAGAAATCTCAAAAGGCTTTGCCAAAGTTTTTGCCGAGAAAGCTGCTGCAGGTTTTTTAGATCTAACCTCTTCTTTTTTTGCCAAACGCCAATCTCGCAAGAAACTTCGAGAACAATTGTTGCTATCGCGAGAGCGATACCTAAAAAGTATTCTGACACGCTATTCCAAGTCAAAGATTTTTCTTGGCCCTGACTCTCCCAGGCCAATCAACCATTTTTATGTTCCTTTAGATTTGGTCGTGGATAGTCCTGACGACAATAGAATCAGGGTAAACTCCGACCTGCAGTTTATCAAAGACCCCTCCTTTTCGTCATGCTTGAATGTCAGCAACAGGCTGCTAATAGTTGGCACTGGGGGATCGGGCAAATCAATCTTAATCAAGCATCTCTTGCTGAATTGCATCAAGAATTCATCACTGATTCCGATTTTTGTTGAACTGCGCGACCTGAATCAATCAAACGGCAATCTCTACTCCCTAATCCTGGAAAAATTGTCAGACCACGGATTCGACCTTGAGATTGAAGAAATAGAAGCTTTGTTTGAGTCTGGTACTTTTTTCTTTGCGCTGGATGGCTTTGATGAGTTAAATGTGGATCTGGCCCCGAAGATCAGAAAACAGATATTGTCTATATCAAGCAGGTTTTCGAATTGCCCAATATTTTTATCTTCACGCCCAGGCGATAGTTTAACCGAGCTCAATGAGTTCACTGTATCTAGAATGCGCCCACTAAAGCTGGAGAAGGCCATAAAAATCATTAACAAATACCCTGCTGGTGAAGAAGCAAGTAAAAAACGCTTTTGCGCAGAATTGCGTGACGGCATGTTTCAAGCGCATCGAACGTTTCTGGCTTCGCCCCTATTGCTCATCATGATGTTAAACACCTATGGCGTAACGGCCGATATCCCGACCAAGCTACATCTATTCTATGAACGAGCATTCGAAGTTCTTTTTCACCGTCACGATGCAAGCAAGGGCGGTTTTAAACGAGATCATAAAGCAAAGCTGGATATTCAAGATTTTGGGCACCACTTTGGACTATTTTGCCTTGTTACATATAGTAAGGAAAATTATTCGATGTCGGAAACGGAGTGTCTCGAGATAATAAAGCAAGTAACTGAGGCCCACAACAGTAAAATTAAAGCTGAAGACTTTCTGTTCGACCTGAAAACCTCGGTATGTATGTTGATTGACGACGGGCTCAATTTGGTTTTTTCACACAGGTCTTTTCAAGAGTATTTTGTAGCAAAATACGTAGCCAGGATGGCGGATTCAGAGAACAAAAAACGGGCCATTGAGATGATCTCTAGAAGAATGCTCAACGACCAGGTCGTACGTATGTTTGCTGAAATGTCTCCTGAAACAGCATATACTTCAATTATTTTCCCGTATTTCTACGAGCTGTTTGAAATTAGTCCAGATGAAGAGTTTCCACAGCATTTTTCAAATGAATTCGTGCTCTATCTGTTCGAAGCGTTGTCTTCAAATTTGAATGTTGAACTTGAACTGAGAGCCTTAGCCGTAAGCCGATTCCATGTTCTCATTTCTATGTCATCGCTGGTATTGATCCTTGTCTCTTTAAGATCTTTGCAAGATTTCAAACTTTCAACTTCAGGCAGAAACAGGCTTGTCGAAATCGAATTACCAGGTGCGGACGAGTTTTATAGATTTCAGAGATCATTGAATCTTAAAATGGGTGTCAATTGTAAGGCGATTCCTTTTCCAAAACGAAAGGGCAACCGGAACCTCTCTTTTTCTTCTGAAATTGAGAAAGCAGTTCTTGAAATCTTTCACACCCCCGGTTCAAAGTCGCTATTTTCGAAAAACTTTTGGTCCACAATGGCAAAAGAACTGGAAACGATAAGAGCCAATATGAAACAAAGTAAATTCACAATTTCCAATTTGTTGATGGGGGAGGAGGACTAGGCGGATTTTACTGGATAATGATACACTACCTAATTTGAGATTGAAACACATTTAGCTTAGACATCTACATTTTGCAATTTGCCGGATGCGGTAATCCTCATTAGGACGTCGGTTACAACGATACTGCCCGCGCGCACGGAGTTAACCAATGAACCATCCTATTGAAATATGGCAATAGTTGAAATTGGAGCTTTCGGATAATTTTGCGGCTGCAACTTCTCCCACCGCACTCCGTACCGCCCGCATTCCACCCCCAACTCAATGACCCCCAATCCAGGAGACTCCCAACATGCTGAACCCAACATTTGCTCAGAACGGTGAGATTGCCGTTCACTACATCGCGCTGAACGCAGAGGCACAGGGTCTTCCGGTGCTCATCATTCCGGGCATGCTCGGCCGCGCCGAGGATTATGCCGAAGCGCTCGCCGAGAAAACGCAGCGGCCCGTGTTCTGCCTCAGCCTGCGCGGACGCGGTATGTCCACCGCGCCGGCGAGCGGTTATTCTTTTCGTGAGCAACTGTCGGACGTTCAGGCCGTGATCGATCATCTGGGGCTGGAAGAATTTGTACTCTTTGCCCATTCCGCCGGCGTGCCCTTTGCCGTCGGCGCGGCGCTGAACAACCTGTCCAAAACGCGCGGGCTGGTGCTGGCCGACTACCCGCCCTTTTATCCGGCGCTCAACGAGGACTGGGTGAACGGCGTGCTGGCGAGTGGTTTGCCCTTCAGTCCCGACATTGTCAAAGCCATGGCGCACGAAGCCGACGAAACGATTTTCCGCGATGAACTGGGCCGCTTAAACATGCCCGTTCTTCTGCTGCGCGGCGCACAGGAAGACGCGATGTTAACCGACGACATGGAAGCGTTTTACAAACACTTCACGCCGGACTTCAGGGTTCAGACGCTGCAAACAGCGGGACATGAAGTGCTGGGCGCAGCGACGCAGGAGTTTGTCGGCGCGCTGGAAGACTTTGCGTCGCAGCTCGAAGCCCGGTGAACCCACGGCGTCAAACTCTCAAACTGCATTTTCTCATTGTGCGCTCAGCAGCGCTCATCCTCGCACAAGTGCGACGGGGTTGTTGTGCGCGGCAACGATGCGCAGCATGGTGCGTCGTTCGCTTCGGCCGCATCTGCATGCAGACCGCCCGCGCAGTATGAATATTCATCACCTATGCATTGAACCCGATAAACAGAATCTGCAAATTCATAGATTCAACTGGCCTTTCCGGTCATTTGCAGCTGCTCCTGCATTGGCACGGTAATTGATCTTTCTCTTGCAAAGCGACGCCATAACAACTTAACAACATGTTTAAGTCGCGACCAATAATTACACATCAGCAAGAGAAACAGTGTTATGAAAATCACGGCATCGGCACTCAGGCAGGCAGCTGTATTCTGCCTCTTCGGCACTCTGACCGTTTTGGGGGGATGTTTTTTCACACAAACGTCCGTGCCTTCTGACCCGCTGGTGACTCCTTCCTGCGATATTTCACAGGCTGAGTTTGAATCCTGGTTTGAATCCGGCGCTGTCAGTCTGAACGGCCTGGTTAAACCGGCCAACAGCGTGTTGTTCAGCGATCCCCTGGACAACTGCGAATTCTACAAATGGACGCAGCAGATGTTCTTGTGGCTTACGTCCCCGGCACCACTAAAATATGGCGGCAAAGGGCTTGTATTTGACTCCCCGCTGTTTTACGACGTCTCGCCGCCCAATGCCAATAACGAACGGTTTTTTATTCCACATACCAGCTCCAATCCGGTTCACAAGTTGGACAGGCGAGCAGCACAAGCCGGTCCGCAAGGACTTCCTCTGATTGTTGAAAATCAAACGGGCCGTCCGCTGGAGATAGCGCCGACCCTGCGAGCTGCCAATGACAAACCGCTTGTGTTAAACGAACAAAACGAACGCGTCGAGGTCCATGCAATAAGACGGGTGGACAAGAACCGGGTTGAATTTCTCGATGCAAACAGCCGCAATATTCAGCGTCCCAGAGCGATAATCGACAAGAAGTTTAATGCCGAAACAACCGTGCAGTTGTTTTCATTGGCCAAGGTCGACGTTTTTCTGGATGTCGCAGGAAACACCATAGACGTTGAACAGGGACAGGCCTCCGGAGCGCAGGTGCTGCAGGCACAGAATGGCTCGCTGGTGTACTATTTAACAACGGTCAACAATGTCTACGCCTATTATGCAACCGCACTTAAAAACGGCGCAATTGCTTCGCCGGGCGGCGATCCCGCTTTAGCCAAATTCCCGACAACACAGGCAGAACTCGATGCGATTGAAGCGTTTGCCGCCGCCAATGGCAAGACCCTGGTTGACTCCGAAGCACTTGCTATTGAAATCAAATCTTCATGGGTTGAAGCTGCCGGCCTGCCCGATCTCCACAAGTTTATTCAGATGAAAGCAACAATCCCGACTTACGATACATCTGATCCGGATCATTGGATAAAAAATGGCGAAAAAACAGTTAACATGGCGATGGTCGGCATGCACGTCGTCGGCAGCACCAAAGGACACCCCGAAATGCTCTGGGGCACGTTTGAACATGTCAGCAATGCACCCAACGAGGCGTATTCCTACGTGAATTCGTCAGGCGCGCTTGTTAATGTGCCGCGCAACACAAACGGCAATTGGGTATTCTGCAGCAGCAGTGCGACTGATCCGTTTAACATCCCGCACATGTTTGCAGCCGGCCACGATATTAAATCGGACAAACTGTTAAACCCGCCGTCGGCATTCTCAATCAGCCCGAGCAATACAATTCGTCGCAAAGCGTGGGGCGCCGCCTCGGACGTGTCTCCCAATCCCCTGGTCGGGAGCACCGCGGAATCAAACTCACAACTCATCCTGATTAACAACAGCGCCAGATCCAAACTGCTGCCCGGCGACAGACGCGCCAATTACATCCAGACGGGAACGACATGGACAATTAATGGAGCCGCTCCCAATGACACCAACGAGGTCGGCACAGACAAGTTGGCCAACAGCACAATGGAAACGTATCAACAGGGAAACAACTCACATAGTAACGGGACAAATTGTTTTTCCTGCCACGCGAGTAATACAACTTCAGTCAGCCGTATTTTCGATAAGTTACAACCATTGTTTTAACATTCGCAACCATGTATTGACAGCACGGCAACACGCTGTATAGGTCGCCGTGCTGCGGACTACATGCGAACGTGTGTCAACACTCGACACTGAGCCACTGCCAAAGCCAACAAAGACTCAAGGCTTCAAACACTGTGATTAACAAAAAGAACAAGCCGGCCATGCGGAGCAGGGCGCAGCGCTCAGCCGCCCTCAAAATACTCCATCACCTCGCGCATGCGACGTCGCGCTATCGGCAGTTTAACACCGTCCTGCAGAATTGCCAGATGTTTACCCGTTTCACTCACGTGCAGCTCGCGGATGTGGCCGCTGTTAACAATATGCGATCGGTGCAGGCGGATAAATCGCGCGCCGTCCAGACGTTGCTCCAGCACGTCCAGCGTAAAATCAGTCGGATATGCGCCCTCGGCGATGTGAACAAAGACGAGTTTTTCACGCGATTCGATTCTGCGAATTTCCTCCAGGTTCAGCACGCGCAAACGCCGCCCAACGTGAATACTCAGCCGTTGCAGTGGTTTAGACGCCCGTTCAGCCTGGAGGGCGCTGATCTTTTTGGCGTGCTCGGCCGTTTCGTGGATACTGTTCAGTCTTTCAATACAAGTCCGCAGACGCTCCATGCGCACGGGTTTTGTGATGTAGTCAATCGCGTGCACCTCAAAAGCGCGGATGGCGTAGTCGTCGTAGGCAGTAACAAAAACAATCGTCGGGCGCGGTTCGGCAAGCAGGTCCACTACGTCAAAACCGTCCAGCACGGGCATCTGAATATCGAGAAAAACCACGTCGGGCTGCTGCGCGTGAATCAGCGGCACCGCTTCTTTGCCGCCGCCGGCCTCACCCGCAATTTCCACGCCGCCGATTTCCGTTAACAGCATTTTCAGCCGCTCACGCGCCAGCGCCTCATCGTCTACAATCACACATTTTAACATCGGCTCCCCTGATTGCTTCGCCCCCTGCGGGCGCTTGCCTGTTTAAGCCATGTTTGGCCCGGCCCCGCTCGCCGAGTTCTTAAACTGCGCGCGCGTATCCGCGCCGTCCGGGGGCCTGACGGAACTGCGACCGCTGAGTTCCACGTAGGGGATCAGCACTTCAACGTGATGTTGTTGAATGACAAGATCGGCCTGCGGCCCGAATTCGAGCTGTAAACGGCGGTGTACATTGGCCAGCCCCGTGCCGTTGGCAAAGACCTGTTCGCGCTCGGTTGTGCTGAAGCCCGGCCCCGTGTCCGCCACCACGATGCTGACCATATCGCCGATGCGGTTGGCGCTGACAGCTATCGTACATGTCTCTTCCGTTTTGTTAAGTCCGTGTTTAACCGAGTTTTCAACCAGAGGCTGCAGACTCAGGCTGGGAATCGACGCGCGTTTAATGTCCTCCGGAATCGCCCACTCAATGCTCAGTCGGTCGCGGAAACGCGATTCCTCAATTTGCAAATAGAGCTCCACAGCGTAGAGTTCATCCGCCAGGCTCACAACCGATCGGTCGGAGGCGCGCAGGCTGTAGCGGAAAAGATCGGCCAGCTGTTCCGTCACTTCCTCGGCTTCATTGGGACGCAGGCGAATAAGCGAGGCGATGGAGTTAAGCGCGTTAAACAAAAAGTGCGGGTTGATCTGCGCGCGCAGCGCCTTGAGTTCCGAGTGCAAAGCCGTCTGGCGCGCCTGGCCCAGCTCGTGGTTAACACGCACCATGTACATGTAACTGCTGAACAGCAGACTGAACATAAAAGTGATCAGCCAGATGACCGAAGCCTTGTAGAGATCAAAGTCGCGGTCCAGAATGAACATCTCGGCCTGCATGGCCGCCGTCAGTGCTATAAAGGCCGCTATCAACTGCACCACGACAAAGATGGCGGCGGTTTTGGACGATCGCGCTCGCATGCGGCGCAGCAGCCAGGTGCCGGACATCAGTTGCAGAATGATGACAAAGGTGCAGTAGGCGCTGCAGAAAAGGAAGGCCTTGGGCACTCCCTCGATGTAAATGTTGAAGTGAGGCGCGGAGAACCAGGCGAAAAACTCGTCCGGACAAAATGTCAGGCTCGACCAGATGGTGCCGATCACCGAACAAACCGCAATGATTACCAACAGCGACAGGAAGCTGCCCGCCCGCGTGTGATGCAGCGCAAAACCGCCGTGATGTGCGCCGTGGCGACGGCCGCGCCGCCCGTGAAATTTCCGTTTGAAGCGCCCGCCGCGCTTTGCCGATGTATCCATTCCCAAACTTAGCATTTGCAGGGGCGGCGGTCAAGCGCTTTGCCGGAGGGTCAAACCGTTCGTCCGCGCTATGCGACCGTTCGTCGGTTTTTTCTGCCGCCCGTCCTTTCCGATTCGTCGCGGGCGCGCTCCAGACCTGAATTTGCATCCGAACAAAACGTTGTTCGCCGACTTTTTACCCACGTCACTTTCTCTGGAGCAGAAAATGCAAACGATCCTCTCGACCAGCATGACCGTCCTGACGGCGGCCCTGTTAAGCCTCGTGAGTTTTCAGCCGCTGGCGGCGCAGTCCGAGCCGGGCAGCATCAAAGGTACGGTTATCAATGCGCAGACGCAGCAGTACCTGCCGGGCGCGACGATTCAGATTGAAGGCAGCAAACGCGGCACCATCAGCAATGCCGCCGGCGAATTCAGCATCGGCGATCTGGAGCCGGGCGCATACACGCTGAAAATCACGATGCTCGGCTACGCGCCCTTTGTCAAAACCGACGTCATCATCCGTCCGGCGCGCACGACCAGCGTGGAGATCGGCCTGACGGAAACAGTCATCGAGTCCGAAGGCGTCGAAGTCAGTGCCGGAGCGTTCAGCAGCCTCGGCGGCGAGCGCATCAGCCGTACCTCCTTCAACGCCGAGGAAGCGCGCCGCGCGCCCGGCACCGGCGGCGACGTGGGCCGCGTCCTGACGACCCTGCCCAGCGTGGCGCAGACGGACAACCGCGAGGCGGGCCTGGCCGTGCGCGGCGGCAGTCCGGCCGAAAATGCGTACTACATCGACCACATCCCGGTGCCGAATATCAATCACTTTCCGAGCCTGGGCAACGCCAGCGGCGCTATCAGCCTGCTGAACATGGACTTCGTCGACGACATCTCACTACGCGCCGGCGGTTTCAACGCGCAGTACGCCGACCGCCTCTCTTCTGTGGTGGGCATCGAGTTCCGCGAGGGCAACCGCGATTCCTACGACGCACAGCTGGACATCAATGCGACGGGTTTCGGCGGCGGCATTGAAGGACCGCTGCCCGGCGTCGACGGATCGTTCATGGTCTCGGCCAAACGCAGTTTCCTCGACCTGCTGGTCAACGGGTTGGGCACCGGCATCGCTCCGCGTTTTGCCAACGTGCAGGGCAAGGGCGTGATCGATCTGGGTCAGAACAACCGCCTGACGATTCTTGAAGTATATGGCGAAGACGACTTTATCATGGACAAGGACGATGCAATCGACAACGAAGACCGCGAATACGGTCAGTCGAACTCCAAACAGAACACGGTAGGATTAACATGGCGACGCCTGTGGGACGGCCCCGGTTATTCCAAAACGTCAATTTCGTATTCGCTGATCGACAGAGATGAAAACTGGTCGAACGTGAAAGACGACATTCTGCAGCTGCGCACGGACGTGCGGGAGAACCTGTTTAACTTCCGCAACACGAACTACTACGAATTCAGCGACGCGCACCGCCTGGAGTTCGGCGCGGACGCGTCCATGACGACGGGAGATTATCTGTTTGAATTCGGCGCGACGGTCAACCCAACGAACAGCGAGCCGATCCCGGCTTTTGCGGTCTCACAAAACGCCGACAACTTCCGCGGCGGCGCTTTTGCTTCCTGGACCTGGTCGGTGCTGCCGCAATTGGAGCTGACGGGCGGCCTGCGCGCGGACTACTACGACTGGAACGAAGAGGTTAACATCGCGCCGCGCGTTTCGGCCTCCTGGCTGGCCACGCAGCGTTTAACAATCAACGCCGCCTGGGGCCAGTACTACCAGACGCTGCCGATGAGCATGCTGGCGCAGTCCGCGCTCAGCAAGGAACTGGCGACGCCGCGCGCCGATCACGCCGTACTCGGCGCGGACTACATGCTGACGAGCGACACCAAACTGAGCATTGAAGGCTACTACAAGACTTACACCGACATGCCGCTGGATCCCAACGATCCTGTGCACTTTCCGGTCGACGCCATCGGCCTCGAAAACAGCATCGACAACTCAGCCGGTTTTGTCGGCGGCGGGGAGGCGCGCTCCTGGGGCACGGAGCTGATGATCCAGAAAAAACTGGCGGAGGACTTTTACGGCATCATCAGCGGCTCGTGGTTCCGCAGCGAGTACAAGGACCTGACGGGCGTGTGGCGCGACCGCAGCTACGACAACCGCTACATGGCCAGCATCATCGGCGGCTTTAAACCGAACAACGTCTGGGAATTTTCGGCGCGCTGGACAATCGCCGGCGGACGGCCTTACACGCCGATCGATCTGGAGGCTTCCAACGCGGTTGGTTTTCAGGTGTATGACGCCTCGCGTCCGATGGGCGAGCGCATGCCGGTCTACCACAACCTCAATGTGCGCGTTGACCGCCGCTTCAACTTTGCGGGTTCCAGCCTGATCGTGTATCTGGATGTGTGGAATGTTTACAACCAGGAAAATGTCGCGTTTTATCGGTGGGACAAGGAAGAGGGCGACATCGACACTGAACTGCAGTGGTCGACGCTGCCCGTACTCGGGATGGAATTTGAGTTCTAGGGTTGGTTAAACAAGAGTCGAGGGATGTTAAACATCCGCCGGCGCCCGCTTCGTGAGAGAGGACACGGAGCGGGCGTTTGGGTTTTAAACATGTTAACTGTCACGTCAGCACACCCGCACGGAAATTCCCGGATTTACATCTGCCTGTTGTCTCGCCACCAGCTCAGGTCGTGCACAAAGAAATTCTCAATATTCGCAGCAGAAACCGTAAGTCAGCTACATTTACATGCGCAGACTCTTTCACGTTGTTCTATAAAACCAGTTGAGCGGTACTGGTTGTTTGTTCAAACAGATGTAACCTTCTTTGAACGGAATTACTCATCTAAAATTCTCAAACGCGTTTTGCGCCTTGCGCAACCTTTATTTGCGCTCTGGCTCATCCTCTACTCGAAACGCTCGACAATCCTCTTTCCGACTTAACAAACTTTAACATGATGCAACGACGTTCTGTACTTCTCCTGATGATTTCTCTTGTTTGTCTCTGTGCCTGGAATCCGCTGCACGCGCAGACCGGCAGCATTAAAGGCACTGTGGTGGACAAAGATTCACAAAGGCCGCTGGCGGGTGTAACCGTACAGGTCGTCAACACCAAACGCGGCGCGTCCAGCCGCGGCGACGGCAGTTTTGCCATCGACAGCCTTGCGCCGGGCAGCTATGTGCTGGCCTTTTCCATGATCGGTTACAGCGGCTTCAAACAGACCGACGTGATCGTGCGGCCGGGGCGTATAACGCGCGTCGATGCGGCCCTTTCCGGCCAGGCATTTGAGACGGAAGGCGTCACGGTGGAATCCGGTTTTTTCCGCGAAAACTCACAGATGGCGATCAGCGCCGCGCAGTTTAATGCCGAAGAGATCCGGCGCATGCCCGGCACCGCCGGCGACGTCAGCCGCATCGTCTCGGCGCTGCCCTCCGTCATCCAGAAAAGCGATGAAGAAAACAACCTGCTCGTGCGCGGCGGACTGTCGAACGAAAACGGCTTCTATATCGACAACATCTACATTCCGAACATCAATCACTTTCCGGAAGCGGGAACCTCGGGCGGCGGCATCAGCATTCTGAATGTCGACTTCATCCGCGACCTGTCCTTCTCCGCCGGCGGATTTTCGGCCGCCTTCGGCAATCGTCTTTCGGCCATGGCCGACGTGCGTTTCCGCGAGGGCAACCGCGAGGAATTCGACGGGCAACTGGATCTGAACATCGCCGGTTTCGGCGGCACCGCGGAAGGACCGTGGCCCGGCGGCAAAGGCTCCTGGCTGATCTCGACCAAGCGCAGTTATATCGACCTGATTGCCGACGCAATCGGCACCGAGGAAGCGCCGACCTTCGGCGACGTGCACGCCAAGTTCAGCTACGACCTGGACGACCACCACTCGCTCTACCTGCTCAACATTTACGGCGACAACCTGGTGACGCGTTCGCGCGAAGAATCCATCAAGGAAGGTTACGGTTCCTGGTGGGAGGAAAAAGCGCACCAGAATACAACGGGCCTGACCTGGCGCTGGCTGTGGGGCGAAAACGGCTACACCCTGACCTCGATTTCCTACTCCTTTTCGGAAGTGACCGACCTGGATCAGGGCGTCGACGCCTCCCAGCCCTACCATCTGGAAATCGTCGATGAATCCAGCAAGGTGCTGCGCAGCAATTCCTACCTGGCATTGGGCGACCAGCACAAGTTCGAGGCCGGATTTGAGGCGCAGATCGACGATGTTGAATACACGCAACACGTGGAACTTCCGAATACCGGCGGCGATATTTCGCGCGGTGTTTACACGCTGGACTCCGAACGCTTCGGCGTTTTCCTGAGCTACACGTGGACGCCGCTCCACTGGCTGGACCTGACCGCCGGCCTGCGTGCGGACCACTACTCGCTGCGCGACGAAACGCTGATCTCGCCGCGCGGATCGATGAATATCTCCATCAGCCCGCAGCTGCGGCTGAAGGCGGCGGCGGGACTCTACCGCCAGACGCTGCCGCTCTATTCGCTGGCGCAGTTCGACGTGCTGAACGACCTGAAACACCCGCAGGCCGTGCACCTGATTGCAGGCGTGGAATACGACCTGACAAGCGATACGCGCGTGGGCGTGGAAGTGTACAACAAAGATTACAGCAACTTCCCGATGGCCCGCACCGCGCCCTACCTTTTTCTGGTGGACCGCAGCTTTCCCTTTGACGACCCGATCGACGACATCAACGACCTCGGCACGTCCTGGTCGCGCGGCGTCGAATTCATGCTGCAGAAAAAGCTGGCGGAGAACTTCCACGGCCTGATCAGCGCCACCTGGTTCCGCAGTCGCTACGAAGATCTGAACGGCGTTGAGCACAACCGCCTGTTCGACAACCGCTACGCGCTGAGCGTGATCGGCGGTTATAAACTGGGGCGCAGCTGGGAGTTCAGCGTGCGCTTCAACCTCTCCGGCGGGCGGGCCTATACGCCCTTTGACGTCCCGGCATCGATAGAGGAGGGCCGCGGTGTGCGAGACCGCAACCGCCTGAACGACGACTACCTGCCCGACTATCAGTCGCTGAACTTGCGCGCCGACCACCGCTTCTTCTTTGAAAGCAGCAACCTGACGATGTACATCAGCGTGTGGAATGTCTACAATCGCGAGAATGTCATGGAATACTACTGGGGCGGCACGTTTGAGGGGCAGAAAGCGGAATACCAGTTCGGGCTGATCCCTCTGGCGGGCTTCGAATTTGAATTCTGAGTGCATTTGCACCGACTCTCAATTGCAGGCATCACACCTTTGGCACTACGTTCAAGCTGAATATCTGACCGTTCATGTTGAAATACCGCCCGGATAGTTTTTTATGGTTGTTTCTCGGACATCTGATTCCACATTTTGGGGCAGTAGTTTGCAGAAAGAATCCAAAGAGAAACATCATGAAACAGGCCGAATTGGTACAGAGAGTCATCGAAGCCGCTGTTGAAGTGCATGAGGCGCTCGGCCCCGGTTTGACCAATGAAACGTATGCCGCCTGTCTGTGCCGCGAAATGTTCGAACGGAGCATCGGGTGCCAACGCAATGTCGCCTATCCGGTGATCTACAAAAACTACCGCACGGGAGAGACCGTAACAATCGACATACTGATTGAGGACGCTATCGTCGTGCAGGTGGTTCAGGACCAGGAACTCTGCCGGGAGAACTCTCCCACCATGATCGCACAACTGCGACACTCGGGCAAAGAGGCGGGCGTACTGCTCAACTTTGCTCCGGCCGGCGGAGTGACGGGTCTGCGACACATCGTACTACAGCAATGAGGCTTCCAGCTGCGAGAAGTGAACGACCGACGCAAAGACTCGCCCGGCCGATTGCCCACACGACCGCACGCCGGAAATTCAGGTACGGCAGACAGCCCCGAGCCTCCGCTCACCCAGCGAGGGCCGTGCCTGGCCGCACAACGCATATGCCGTGAAATCGCTGACCGCCCGAGCGGGCAAAACAAGAGGGGTTTTTAAAGAAGGCAATAAAAAAGGGTTGTCCCTCCGTGTTTGAGACAACCCTTAGTGGTGGTTTGCCATTGAGCCATACAAATTGTCACCGCAAGTCCGGCGGTACTCGTAATTTTCGCGGTTGTGCCCGAAGGCCACGATGCAGTTGAACGTGCAAGTGCGGCTCTGAACAAACTCGTCAACTCAGGGCGCCGAGCTTGGATGCAAACTCCCGGCCGCGCTTTTTGTGTTCGGAGGCAACTTACACATGAATATTCGGCCCGGCACTGACAGGAATCACCATAAAACATGATAAATGTCCGCACTGAAATTTTGGCGAAAAATGCGGCGAAGGGAAGATGCGGCGGAATGTGATGGAAACGGGCATCCGGAAAAGCCCTGCAATAGCGCGTTAAAAAGGGCGATTTGCATTTCGGGAGATTTTGTATGTTTGTACTCCGGCCTTTATAAATCACGGCACCTTTGCAAACTGCTCTGAGCGTCAGCATTCCACTGTAAGAAAAACGTTGATGCATCGGCAGCAGGCCGACAGAAGAGTTAACGCCAACAGCGTGCAGTTTGCAGTCCCGCACAACCAGCGACGATAGATGAACCACATGTTCAGCGCCGGCTGACAAGGAATCGTACAATGATGCCAGACATCAATTTGCCGTACGTACGCCGCCGCTTTCGGCCCACCGGGTGAAAGAGGGCGACGTCGCTACGCGGTTCAATCAAATTTCCTCCGATGCAAACCCAAAGAAATTCATACACAATCGGGATTCCATTTATGCAATTGCACACGAAGGTGCGGCTGCTGATGCGCGGCTGCTTCCTGGCCGTTCTGCTGGCGGCGCTCAGTTCCTGCGGCAGCAGCACGATCCAGACCCAGGGAACCAACGGCCCGCAGCGATTCAACGTCGAAATTAAAGCGGGATCGGAAATTGACGACCAGTGCAACCCCGGCACAAAATTGCGCTCGATCCCCACGGCAGTTGAACCCGTCTACGTGCCGCCGACCGGCACGCGCGGCGGACGATATATCGTGTGGGCACTGGGCAATTGCCAGGACCAGCAAAAACGACGCTACGAGATTTCGGCCGACCGCATTGCGCGCATCACGGAGGTCGCCACTCCGGTGACGCCGCCGACGCCGCGCGAACCCAAGACGGAGGAGTGCGAGGAGTGCAAATGCTGCCGTCGGCGCAACGCCGATTTCCTGACGTTCAACAAGGTTGAGCTGCGCGGCATGATCGGCTATCGCGGCACGGACGAGCAGGCATATATCCACCAGGGCGAAAACGGACCCGAAGAATTCCCGTCCTCTTTCATCAACTTTGACGAGGGCGGCTCCAACCTGGTCCTGGGGCTGGAAACGGCTTTCCTGTGGGATCTGGACGACGACTCACACGTGCAGCTGGGACCGTTTCTCGGCTACTGGCCCATCGACGGATCGCAGTTTATCCCGGTGGCGGCGCACCTGCGCTACACCTTCAATCCGAACCCCGACACCACGGAGTACATGCAGAACTGCAAGACGCCCTACGTCTTTGCGCAGCTCGGCATGCCGGTGGACTTTCAGACCAACGCACCCTATCTGGGCCCGGACTTCGACCGCCAGCGCTACTTCTACACGCTCGGCATCGGCTACGAGTGGGATGTCAACTGCGACATGGACTTTGCGCTCGATATCGGCTTCCGCACGATGAACAATCCTCTGCCCGAGATCGAGTGCTGCGACGACGTTCCCGACGACGAGCGCAATGCCTACCGCAAATCGAGCATGCTGTTCCTGCGTGCGGGCGTCACGTTCTGACAAAGTTCACTAGAGCGACAATCATTAAAAATCAAGCCGATACATCATTATGAAAAATTCTACAACAGACTTGCGGGCATGGGAACGCGACGGGTTTTTCCGGCGCGCTCTGCTCTTGTGTGTGCTGGCCCCGGCGCTTTTGCTGCTTCACTTTGGTTGTTCCGAGACGGTGACGCCGACGGAAGAAACGTTCAGTCCGATCCTGCGGGTGGAGGTCTACGAACGCGTTCCGCCGCTTGGCGGCCTGCGTTTTGTCGACGGGGCGGAAGTGCAGCTCAATCGAATTCCGCTGAGCACGGAACAGACGGCGGGCGTGGTGGCTACGGGCCGCACGGGCAATCAGTCGCCGGCCGTTTTTACCAACCTCGACGTGCTGATCAGCGGCGAACTCTACACGGTGCTCGTGAACGCTGCGGGACGCGGCGGAGTGTCGCCTGAATTCCTGATGTGCGCCGACACGACGCTGCGCGTCGTACTGGAGCCGCCGAGCATTCTGAGCTGCGCCAATCTGGACGTAAATCAGGCGCTGCGTTTCTTTGACGACCAGCTGCCGCCCAACCCGGAGCTGGTGCAGAACACGCCCGCCGGTCAGGAGCGCTACTGCCTCAACTTTCCGCTGACGGCCCCGGCCGGCCAGGCCGTGCGCGTGACGCTGCCGAACGACTACGGCAACGTAGCGCCCTTCAGCCTGCAACGCGTGCTGGTCGACGGCGTTCCGGCGGCGCGACCCAGCTTTGACCTGAATCCAGGTCAGTCGGCGACGTTCCAGTTCTGCGTCAGCACAACCCGCATCGGCGACTTCAACGAGCTGCTGCCGCCCTTTGAGATTCAATGTCTTGAGACGGGGCAGCGCGGCAACGGGCGCATCCGCCTGCTGGCCGAAGTGGTTGCCCCGGAGTGCGACTGCGACCGCGACTTTGAAGCCGAATACGACTTTGAGCAGGTGCGCGTCGGCGAGCAATCAGACATCAGTGAAGTGGTGCTGGAAAACACCTTCCCCTGCGATATAACCATCGGAGCGCCCGATCCCGTTATTACGGCGCCGTTCCAGCTTGTCAGTCCGCTGCCGACGGCATTTCCGCTCACGCTGGCGGAGGGCGAGACACTGTCTCTGCTGGTGCGTTTTGCGCCGACGCAGGCGGGCGAATTTGAGCAGGAGACCAGCCTGGCGGTTGTGACGCCGAACGACGGCGACGACTGCGAGATCGAACTCAATTTGCAGGGCATCGGCTGCAACGACGCCTGCCCGCGAATTATGATCAACAATTCAAATGAATACACACTGGACGGCCGCACGACGCAGGACACGATGTCGAATCGCGAAGACAAACGCGTGTACTTCTACACGGACGCCTTCGACCGCAACCCGGACATCGCGCTTGAACTGCAGCCGATTGTCGACCGCGTGATGACGGTCAAGGTGCCGGACACCCTGTGTGAATCTTCGACTTTTGAAATAAGCATCGCCGACGGCACGAACGACGCCATTGACGACCTGGCTCTGTTCCAGGTAACGCCGCGCAGTTTTACGCTGGATCCGGGTGAGGAACGCGACATCAACATTCGTTTTACCGCACCGCGCGTGGAGGAGTTTGAGCAGTCGATCGAACCGGCGCGCGCGCCGCAGGACCCGAGCGACAGCGTGTTTGCGATTGTGCTGACTCTGCGTTCGGCCGGCTGCGTGCAGACCGACACGCTGCGCGCCATCGTGACGAACTGTCCGAACTTCGTGCCGCTGGTGGAACTGGTGGCCTTCAAACAGGCGACCCTGCAACAGCCGAGCAACCTCGACTATCAGGTTTACTACTTCTGCGAGTCGCGCAGTCAGGACGCGCAGTCCGATTTTGCAGATCTGGACCCGGCCAACCCGCCGATCTACGGCGACCTGTTCGTAACGGTACCGGACCTGAACGAAAGAAACCCATTCGTTGCGCAATTCCCGATTCTGAGCATCCGCACGGCCGGTGAGGATCCGCGCCTGGACAACGCCACGCCGGCGTTTGACGGCTTCGTGGACGTGACGAACAACCCGGCCTTCGCGGGCATCGACACGCCGGAGGAATTCAAGGATGTCTGCGGACAGATCATCCCGAGTTTCTGTTCGGTGGCGGAGAACCTGAATTACAACCTGACCTCGATCGAGCTGAACTTCTCGCACCTCGGGCACATCTTTGCCTTCCGGCCCGCGGGCGGTGGAACGAGCGGCTATGCACTGATCTACATCAACCGCGTAGACGACGGCAATACAAACAACGCGCGGACTTCGAGCGTTGGATTTTACGCCATCGGCTGCATCGACTGTTCGACGAATTGACGCGGCGTTCGCCTGCCAGGATAAACTTTACAACAGTTTAAATGCTCCGGCGCTCGCTGCGGCGAGCGCCTACGAAACAGGAAAAAGAGCCATGTTGAATATTCTCCGCGTCCTGCCGCTGCTTGTAGTTGTTGCCTGCCTCGGCATGACGACTGCTCCGAATGCGGCGGCGCAATCGGCCGGGGGCAAACTGAACAGCCCGGTCAACGACGCCGTCAGCACGATGAACGACTACGCCGCTTTTGTGACGCAGGAAGACGGCAAGGACGTTCTCATTTTTACCACGGACCGCCGACGCAAGGAAAACGGCGAGCCCGACAAACCGATCCACACTTTCAAGGTGCGCGAGGCCGAATTTTTCCGCTCGACACGCCCGATCGCGGGACGCGAATCCATGGCGGTCAATCAAGGCTGGAGCGATCCAGTGCGCCTTTCCGACAGCGACAAACTGGCGGAGCGGCACTACAATCGCGGCTCTTATGCCAAACACGGCAACACTGTTGTTTTTTCGGCCGAACAGGAGCTGAGCAGCGAATTTCGCGGCAGCAGTTTCCTGCTCAACCTGTGGATGACAACGGACAATTTCCAGACATTTACCGAACTCAAAAACATCTCGAACAACGACGCCTGGGACTCGCAGCCGACCTTCAGCCGCGACGGCCGGACGCTGTTTTTTGTCTCGAATCGCCTGGAGAACCTGCAGGATACGCTGCGCGACAACAACATCTGGTACTGTCAACGCGAAGGCGAAGGCTGGTCAGATCCCAAACCCTTGACGGACGTCAACACACCCGGCGACGACCTGACGCCGTCGGTCGGTCCCGACGGATACTTCTACCTGGCTTCAAACTGGAAAGGCGAGGGGACGGGCGACTACGACATTTTCCGCTGCAAACTGCGCATCAACGGCATGCCGCTGGGACCGCCGCGCAAACTGGAGGAATCCTTTGCCGACGACTACGCGCGCCGGCCGCTGCTGCCGGACAACCTGGAGTACAACAGCAGCGCTGACGACTTCTTCCCGCACGTGGCGCAGTGGGGCGATGACTTTGTCCTCTTCCTCACGTCGAACCGCACGGGCGACATGGACAGCGACAATGCGTTCCGCGAATCGATTGCCGGACTGGACCTTTACGCCTTTGAATTCCCCTGGCCGAAAATTTGCCTGGAAGTACACGTGCGCCGCAAAGTCGTCGCCGCGGGCGCCAATCCCGACGACTTCCCCTGGCAGGCCTACAAAAGCGATCTGATCGTAAAGGAAATCGGCGGCGAGCGGCGCAACGTAAGCTCGGATACGGAAATCAGTCTGGAGGGGCGCCGCGAGTACTCATTGCAGCTGGCCGAAACAGATGTGGACTGCGGCGACTGCATCGTGTACTACCCGGACGCGCCTGGCAAACAGAGCAGTGAAGCCCTGCACTTCTTTGCGGGCAGCCGGGATTCCTGCCTGATCCGCGACACGATCGACGTCGTCTGCATGCTGCGGCGCGACTCGGTCAGCCTGCGTGCACAGGATGCCGCCGGCTTTTTTATCACGGGTTACTGGAAACCGACGACGCGAGAGAATTACGCCGAATTCGAAAAACGCTGGGAGAGCGGCGCACTTGAAAAGAGCGGTTTTGTGGATCCGTTCGACTTCAACTACGCCTCGACGGCGGCCAGGGTGGAGGACCACTTTGAGCGCCAGGTTTATCAGCGGATCGACGACATCCTGACAAAGTTCGACAACTCCTGTCTGGGCATTCAGCCGATGCTGCGCATTACGGTGCACGGTTATACGGACGAGTGCGGTCTCTCCGACGGCCTGTACACCGCCGACGGCGATATTGAAGTGGGCGGCACAAAAATCGCGTCGGGACAACGCATGTGGGCTTCCAGCCTGCCGGCGGTCGGCGGCGGCGTCAAAGCGCTGCCGGGCCGGGGACAGCGCGGCAACGTGATTCTGTCCAAGCTGCGCGCGCACTTTACGGCGCAGCTGATCATCAACACGATGCGCAAGCGCAATCCGCAATTCCGCAAATACTACGACAACGGACAGATTGTGATCGACGCCGACGGCTACGGCATCTTCGGCCAGGCGGACTGCGACACGGACCAGCGGATCGACGACTTCGGGCTCGAAAACCAGCCGGTCAAACACGTCGCTTCCGGCCTGACGGAAGACAAGGAAAAGACCGCTCGCTACAAATTCAAAACGACGCCGGGCGGCGAGGAAATTCTCGACGAGCCCTGCAACAACCCGCTCAGCCGCCGCATGACGGTCTATTTTGACGTCATCGACGCCGCCATTCAGAAGGACTACAAAGTCGGCCGCTGCGGTTTTGAGTCGCCGGAATACCTGCGCTGGGAACTCCGCGGTCAAAGCCGCCTGATTGCCGAACAAAAGGCCAAAGAAGAAGAGCGCGCCAAACGCGCCCTGGCCGAAAAAGAGGTGGAACTGAGCGGCTCGGTTGAAACGATCGAAGATCCGGAAATCAGCGAATCGGCCGGTCCGGTGTACGTCCTGCAGCTGGCCCGCGCCTCCTCCAAAGACGAGGCGCTCATGGTCCAGACAATCCTGCGCCTGCTGGACTTCGAGAACTTCGACACGTTCCAGCAGAACGAAAGCAGTTTCCGCTTTGTCGACAAACGACGCTTTGAATTTGAGAGCGACGCCACCAATGCGCGACGCATGTTTGAACAGCGCGTGACGGACTTCTGCCGCGGTCTGGAACAAAACGTCGTGGAGGAAAACAAACTCGAAGAACTGCTGCAGTCGACGGTGTCCGCGCAGGTAGGCGACAGCGAATAAACGTCCGCCGTCCACAAATTGAAAGTGGTCGCTTCCAGCAGGGAGGCGACCACTTTTTTTTGACTATTTTGTTTGCCGCGGCGTCGGAAGCGGCACGCGGATCACGGAAAGTCGAACGCGGACGGTTACTGAGCCAACAGGCGACCCGGCGTGTCATGAGGCGACGCATCGGCCCGGAAATGGGCTGCAACGGATTGCGGCGCTTTCAGTTCTTCAGGAAACGGCTCGGCGCGGTCGGGAAGCGCAACGCCCGCTTGCCGTGAACACAGGATTTTCATTCATCTATACAAATACACGCACGTATGATTCTGGTCTGGATACTCATCGGCATCACGGTTTCGCTCAGCTGGCAGGCTTTTAACAACGGCCTCCTGATGGAACGCCTGCAGTTTCACCTGGGTTCGGTGACGGCCGGCCGCGAGTACCAGCGACTTGTGACTTCGGCTTTTGTGCATATCGACTGGCTGCACCTGGTGTTAAACATGGTGGTGCTGTATCTGTTCAGCGAACCGGTAATCCTCGTCTACGGCATTGTGGGATTCCTGTTAATTTATTTCGGCGCGGCCGCACTGTGCAGTTTGTTAACGATTTATTTACACCGCCATTCCTGGAACTACACGATGGCCGGGGCGTCGGGCGCCATCAACGGCATTGTCTTTGCGTTGATAACTTTTGCGCCGACGATGGGACTGGGTTTACTGTTTATTCCCGTACACATTCCAGCCTGGCTCTTTGGATTCCTGTACATCGCCTATTCGATTTTTGCCTACGACCGCAAGCTGGGATTCTCCGCACATGCCGGTCACCTGGGTGGAGCGATCGGCGGCGTGGTGCTGGCTGTGCTGCTGCAGCCCGAGTTGTTAATTCACAACGGCTGGGTGATTCTCTTGACCGTCGGCCCGGTTGCCGGGCTGATGGCGCTGCTGCACTTCTATCCGGAGTATCTGCACTTCGACAAATTCGTCGAGAAAAAAGCATTTCAAAAGCGCGACGAATACCGCGAAAAACAGCGAATGAGCCAGGCCGAAGAACTCGACATGCTGCTGGAAAAAGTCAACAGCGGCGGACTGGACAGCCTGACGCCGCCGGAACGTCGCCGCCTTGAGGAACTCTCGCGCAAGCTGTAAGTCAGCATGCGTTTAAACGATCACACGCCGCTCGCGACATTAAACGCCGCACCGGCTTGAGGTTGAAAACTTCCGGCCCGGTGCCGAACAAAAAGATCATGAAGGCCACGCAGTGAGCCGCGGCTGTTGTTGCGCATCGGCTACGGTACAGCACCGCGATTTAACGGCGACAAAAACTCGCAACAAGCCAATGAACCCGGCCAGGCAGCAGCCACGCGATAAAACAACATTTTACACGATCGAAAAAGTTGAAAATAAAATTCCACAGTCAGATAAAAAATCATTTGGAATTGACTCGAACAAGGTTCATATTCCGAGGTGTTTTGACATCCGCCCCTGAGATCATCCACTGCCATACATCAATCGGGACGGAGTTAATCCCATCAGCCTGATCAATCGAGCGCGGTGTTTCAACACCGTGTAAAACTGCGTGCACACTGCTTGTCGTTTCCGTTAATTGCGCCTGGTGTTGACAATTTGTTAATGCCGACCGTCGACGGAATGCTTGAACGCGCATCAAATCGAGAGACAAGAACACGTACACCGTACGCAAACGCACACAGGATACCTCTGTTTTGACTGCCGTGCGTGCGCGACCGACACGACCAAGAGATTATCGCTGCCGGGTAAACACCATCCGTGTTAACCAGTCACCGTCATGTCCACTTTCGATTATTCCGGCTTTGTGTATTTAACATTCTGTTTAACCTTTTCTGGAGCCTCCCATGCTTGCTCGACTCAGTTTGTTTGGAGTCATTCTGGCTGCCTGCCTTCTGTGCAGCGGTCCTCTTTTTGCTCAATCCTGGATTATTGAAGAAACCTACGGCGGCAATCTTAACGACCGCGCGTTTAACCTGGTCAGCCACGCAAACGGCAACGTAACACATGTCGGCCTGACAAACAGCTTCGGCAACCCGGCGTTTTATCCCAATGCACACGTCGTGCAAAGCAACCCGCTCGGCGCGAATATCTGGGAAATGGTGTACAACGTGCGCGTAGCCGTCCCGGCCAACTCCACTGTGTACGAAACTGAAATGTCGATCATCGAATGCGCCAATGGCGACTTTGTCTGGACGACGGGCATCGTGCCATTTCCCGGCGCGCAAACCGACATTATTGTTGTGCGCACCAACCCCGTCGGTAACGTCCTTTGGGCCGCGTTTATCGGCGGCGCCAACGGCGGCAACGACTACTCCACATCGGTAATTGAAACGCAGCCTTCCGGCGACCTGCTGATTACGGGTTATACGGACGCTCCGCCGACGGCGGGCGGCGTGGACATTCTGGCTGCGCGCCTTACGGCCGCCGGCGTCCTGCTGTGGGGTCAGCGCTACGGTGCTATCAACAACGACTACGGCCGCTGTATCCGCGAGATGACCAACGGCAACTTTGTTATTGTCGGCGAATCGAACAGCTTCAACCCGACTTTCGACGGCATCCAGCTTTCGATCACGGGCGGCGGTGCACTGAACTGGTCGTTCCGCCACGGCCTGAACTCCGAAAACGAAGGATTTTCGACGGTGATGCAGCACGCCAACAACGGCGATCTGTACACTTCCGGCATCTCCTGGACCGCCGGCAACGGCAACAACTGGATTGTGCGCACGGACCCGAACACGGGCGCGACGGTTAACGGCGCGACCTACGACGCGGTAGCCGGCGGCACTGAGGGCGCCTGGTATATCGATCACGCACAGAATAAAAACGACATGGTCGTTACCGGTCAGATGCCCGGCGTAACGATCGGTGGTCCGTTCGACGGCTACTTCCTGGAGATTCCGGCCAACCTGGGCGCGGCCATCAATTTCCGCGCGTACGGCACGACTTTTGACGACCGGCTGCGCACGATTTCCTATTCCGCCGGCAATCCGGGTTTCCCCTTCACGCAGGGCGGTTATTGGGCTGTCGGCTGGACGGGTGCTAACGGCGCGGGCAACATCGACGAATATCTGATCCGCTCCAATCTCGTGGGTAAAACCGGCTGCGACATGGTGATTCCGACCGCCAACAACAACTTTACGACGAGCAATTCGGTCACGCTGACGCTGCGCAATTTTGCCTGGGGCGCGACGGGCGGTGTGCCGACAACGGCTATCATGTCGCAACTGCCTCTGTGCGCCGGCATGTACGTACCGACGAACGCAGTTAAAACGGGTGTGGGCAGCAACATCGAATTCACACCCGCACTTTTGATCAATGATGTGACGGTCTACCCGCAACCGCTGCGTGTAGGTTACGACGCCGTTGTGGGCATCAACACAAACCGCGACGCCGAACTGCAGATCGTACTCAACGACATGCAGGGCCGCGAGGTCATGAGCTTGCCGTTCAGCGCCGTCGCCGGCGACAACCAGGCCACAATTCAGCCGAGGGGGTTGAGCAGCGGCGCATACATCCTGCAGATTAAAGGCCAGGGGCAGTCGTTCTCAAGCAACGTCATGATCCTGGAATAAAACACTTAACAGATTTTGCCCGACATTCATGAAGCTTGCGCGGCCGCGAGGTTGCGCACGACGGCAGGTCCGCCCCACGGGCCTGCCGTTTGTTTTTTACTTTTGGCGGTACTCGGGGGCGCCTGACTTTCTGAGCGCTTCGCCGTCGCTGACTTCCGGCTTGCTTGTTTCTTTTTGTTCGTCACGCAGAGCGGAGCGCACAGAAGATGAGACCGCCGCACAGAATCCAAGTTTGAAGTATCAGGTTGGTCGCGGGGCGGGAACTTTACAGTTCCACAGTCTGCTTCGCGACCGCGGTCGGAGTTATCCAGGCTGGCGGCGGCAATCGACATCCGGCAGGGATTTCGGGGTCGACAATCCCTCACGGCGTTGACGCTGCTGTGCGTTTAAGCGCGTATAACGCCCGTTGAACCACGTCGCGGACGCCGTTCAGTTTTTTGCTGTGGCAAGAGCGTAGTGAAATGCCTATGCTTGTGATGATGCAACGCGCGGCATGCGGCGCGTGTAATCCGCGACTGGTACACTCGAGAAAATCTGCAAAAAATGCAGGGTGGGAGGAGTGTGTGCAGCGGTATATGGAGAACTCGTGGCGGCGGCGGGGAGGACCCCAAGATCAACAGAGAGGTGCGTCCAATCCGTTCCGAAACCGCACCGTCACCACCGTAAACACATACATACCAACACCTTACGGCAACACCGCAAACACAACCTCTACCGACTGCACCGCGCCGTCGCCACAGCAAATGATCTCGGCCACACGAACCTTCGCCCGGTTCGGCAAGCTGACGCCCTCGTACAAAATCACGCCGTGCGTCTCCGTAAACACACTCTCCAACAAATCGACCGATTCCCAGTCCGGCCCCTGACGGCACATGTCCAGAAAAGCCGCCGCACCGTCGAATTGATGCGTGCCGCTGTTAAACCTGAAGTCCGGAGCCAAACAACGCTCCATCAACTCCCAGTCTCGAATCTGCCAGGACGTGAAATAGTTTAACACCAATGTTTTAACATCTGCGCTGCTCATGCCTGAACCTCCGAGTTTTGGTCGATCTGTTTAAGTGAGGTTTAAACTTTTGGGCGGAACCGCGCAACACTCGACGCCTCGTCATAGCTCCCAGGCCGAAACGCCGTCAAGCAACTCCGTCAGCCGTCCGTCGCGCTGCTCCAGGCCCTGCTCCAGATCCGCTATCAGATCGTTGATGTTTTCGATGCCGACCGAAAGCCGAATCAGATTATCGCCCAGGCCCGCGTGCTTCTGCTGTTCCGTCGTCATCGAAGCGTGGCTCATCGTCGCCGGGTGTTCAATCAGGGACTCTACGCCGCCGATCGAGACCGCCACGCTGAATATACGCACGGACTGCAAAAGCCGCAGCGCCGCCGCTTCGCTGCGCAGTTCTATCGACAGCACCGCGCCGAAGCCGCTCTGCTGCTCACATGCCAGCCGGTGCTCGGGGTGCGTCGCTAGACCGGGATAGTGGACGCGCTGCACGGCGGGGTGTCCTTCCAGAAACTCGGCCAGCTCGCGTGCATTTTCTTCGTGCTGACGCATGCGGATCGGCAGCGTTTTTAAGCCGCGAATCACCAGCCAGGAGTCAAAAGGAGCTGCGCCTGTCCCGTGTGCGTTTGTCAACAGACTTAACTCTTCCAGATCTTGTTGATCGCGACAAACCAGCGCGCCGCCGATGACGTCCGAGTGGCCGTTGATATATTTGGTCGTGCTGTATAAAACAATGTCTGCACCTAGATCGAGCGGACGCTGCAGAAGCGGCGAGAGAAAAGTATTGTCGACAACGAGTTTAATGTTAAACGACTTCGCCAACAGCGCCAGGCTGCGAATATCGCTGATGCGCAGCAGCGGGTTCGAAGGAGTCTCAAGCCAGATGGCGCGCGTGGTCGGACAAATTGCAGCTTCCACCGCAGCTTCGTCGCGCGTGTCGATAAAACTGACGTCGACTTTGTTTTGCTGCGCCAGAATTGTTAACAAACGCGCCGTACCGCCATAGCAGTCGTGCGAGCAAATGACGTGCGAACCCGCCGCAAAAGAAGCCAAAACAGTTGAAATCGCGGCCATACCGCTGTTAAACGCCAGTGCGCCGCAGCCGCCGTCAAGCCGCGCCAGCTGCTGCTCCAACGCCGTGCGCGTCGGGTTGCCGCTGCGTGTGTAGTCGTAGGGATTGTCGCCGTCGCCCGCCTGGAAAATGGCGGTCTGGTAAATCGGGGCGCAGACGGACAGGAATTGTTTATCGAGGTTGCGTCCGGCAAGAGCGAGATGCGTATTTGCGTGCATGGTATTCTCCGTTTTCGACATGTATTCTGTGTTTAACACTCATCGAAAACCACGAAGAATTAGCTGCACATGACGACGCATGCACTCATCTTCTCCCTTTAAACGCAAAAACCTCCCGATAGAGGGAGGTTCAACAGTATTGCAATTCGCAATGTGACGCCTCCTCATCTATCCCCGGCTATGCGCTTCGGGCAGGATTTAGCACCAGTCGAGCGGTGTTTAACACCGACTCCGGTTGCTACGACGTCTACGGGCCTGATCCCTCGGTCGTTCTCGATGAGAGTGATGCAAAGATACACGCGCCTTTTCCACTTTTCCAAATACTTTTTAAAACCGCTCTTGTTAATCCCTCGGTAAACAGTGATCAGCCGCCGAATCATGCGATCATTCGCCGCGCCAAGAATGTTAAGTGCGTACACGCTCGCCGCCGGATTGCAAAGATCAATCTCATAGCCGGGCGCGCCGGAATCGACCGTTCCCGAACTCTCCAACCGGCCATCCTGCGCCCGCAGCGCCCACAGTTGCGGCGCTGCCACAATGCCTTCCTTCAACACTTCATCCACACAAGCTGCCGGACCGCATTCGAACACGAGCCGCGGCCGGACACAATGCCTTCCTCCAGCGCTTCATCCACACAAGTCGCCGGACCGCATTCGAACACGAGCCGCGGCCGGACACAATGCAGAACAGCCGGTGCGTGTCGCACATCAGCTGTCGCGCTGTTTTTTGCGTTTGTAGTGAACAGCCGCCTTCATCCTGTTGCCGCATATCTTCATGCTGCACCAGCGGCGCTTGTGGTTTTTACTGGTGTCGTAGAAATAGAGAATACACTTTTCATTACTGCATTTTTTGATCAGAGATGGATCCTTCTGACTCAAGAGCCTGGCAGCCGACCCGGCGATTGGCACAAGCAAATGAACCGGCTCATCGAACAGATAGCAAGATTTCAACTTTAGCTTGCCCTCATCATAGTCCAGATGCGCAAAACCTGATCTGTGATGTAAGACGCGATTGATGTCTCCAATTGCCCCCGCCTCAATTGGCTTGCCCGCCGCCAATCCTTCCACCAGACCTCTGAGAACCGCACGAAATTGTCGGGCCTTCTCCAGAGCGGATTCCCCGGCAGGATTGCCACGCCACTTACGGATAAGAGTGTTCTTGTCATCTGCGGAGATGACGACGGCCTGATACAACCAGTCTGCCACATCATCAAATTCGGCAAGCCGGTCCACGATCTGCTCGTTCTCAACCACCAGGGTATTTATGAAGTCCAGACAAAGGCTGTTGCCGATGAAGAAGAATTTTGAGTCCTGCACCTGAAGGTATTCTCGCCTTTTTTGGATGGAACTACCAGCGATGGTTTTTTTACCCGACATCAACGCCCGGTCCAAAAGATTCCAGCCGTTGAAGATATTTCAAAAGTCGGGAACTAAAAAAACATGGCGCTCGTTATAACCGTTCAAATATACTTTTACTGGTTATATCTAAAAGGACACTTCGTCATGAAGAAAGCTGCAATCGTCATCCTCTCAGACCCGAAAACGGGTTCCGAAGAGGCGTTCGGCCGCGTGTTTAATGCCCTGGCCACGGCTTATGATTTTAAGAATGCCGGTGAAGATGTAACGATTCTTTTCCAGGGCACCGGCACGAGATGGCCGGAAGCGCTTCAAAATGAAGACCATCCCGTTCATGGATTGTTCAAAGCTGTCGAGGACAAAATCCAGGGTGTCTCATCTGCATGCGCACTTGCTTTCGAAGCCGATCCTTCAGGGTTTGATCTGGTCCAGGACAACGCAGTTCCCGGAACCAAAGGTTTACCAAGTCTCTACAAACTTCAACAACAGGGATACCAGGTGCTGATGTTCTGATGCATCGTCAAAAGCCGCCTGCAAACACAGGCGGCTTCAAATTCCAGGAAGTTTTACCGCAAAGGAGAATCAGAATGACGCAATCGCCTTTTCACCATGGAGAACTGCAAATACAGGAGCGGGTTGGCGAGGACGATATCGCGAGTCGCGTTGGAACTATTGTAAAGGACTTCATGCCCGCAAGGGCTCTCGAATTTATTGCCAAGCAGACCATGGTAATTGCAAGCAGTCTGGATGAGGGACGCAACATCTGGACGTCTATCCTCGTGGGAAGGCCGGGCTTTGTAAGCGCCATAGATGATAGAAACATCCGCATTCACCTGCCTTCGGTGGTCAGCAGTACATCAGACGTCATCTGGAATAACATAGAGAAGGAGCCAAAAATCGGTCTGCTCTTCATCGATTTGACAACAAGAAAAAGATTGAGAGTAAACGGCACACTCTCCAAAGACCACAGGGATCTGCACATTTCAGTTGAGCAGACCTATCCGAACTGCCCCAAATACATTCAACGTCGGGATATTGAAGTAAAGCCGTCTCATTCAGAGTCCGTGAACTCGATTATCCGGGTTTCACGCCTGACGACTGAATTGAAAGAATGGATCAGAAACTCCGATACATTCTTTGTCGGAAGCTCGGACGGCAACAAAAATCTGGATGCTTCTCATCGGGGTGGAAATCCGGGATTTGTTGAAGTACTGGATGATTTTACTCTGAAAATACCCGACTATCGCGGTAACAGCATGTTTAATACGCTGGGGAACTTCGTGATAAACCCCAAGGCCGGACTGCTGTTTGTGGATTTTGAGAACGGTAAAACGCTGCAGATGACGGGGGAGGCGGAAATTGTCTGGGATGAAACAGACGCTGAAAACAGAACCGGAGGCACAAACAGATCCTGGAAATTTAGGGTCGCCGTGTGCATTCAGACAGATACACTTCAAGGCATCTCCTGGAAGCTGGTCGATTATTCACCGTTCAATCCAAACCAGGCCGATGCGTTGACAATGAAGGGCCAGAAGTGTTAAAAGTGGCCCTTCCACCATTCTCACCGCACAGTGATCATCCGCCGAATCAAGCGATCATCCGCCGATCCAAAAATGTTAAGTGCGTAAACTCCCGCCGCCAACTCCCGCATGTCGATCTCAAAGGCGGGTGCGCCGGAATCTATCGTTCCCGAACGCACCAACCGGCCGTCCTGCGACCGCAGCGTCCACAGTTGCGGCGCGTTAATCTCCAGCTCTTTCAACTCGATGTGCACATAGTCTTCTGCCGGCTGCGGAAAGACTTTCAGCTCCGATTCTGAACTCGCGCTTTCTTTCACCGCAGTGGTTTCCAGCGGGACTTCCTCGCGCACGATCTGTTTGAGCGTGTAGTAAGTCGGGTAGACCGCGCCCAGCGTCGAGAAAACCGAGAGCACGCCCGCCAGGTTGCGCTCGCGGTCGATCCAGGGACTGAATCCAAACGCACCCTGTGAACTGGCTTCCGTCAGCACGCCGTTTTCGTCCAGCACTTCGCGCCAGACGCCGACGCCATAACGCGTGGCGGGCAGGTCCGGGTCGAGCCAGAAATAAGGCTGGTACGGCGAGTACACGATCGTCGCGCCGCCTGTCTGGTCCGCCAGCATCGTTTCGATCGCCGCTTCCGTCAGCACGCGCTCGCCGTCAAACACGCCGCCCTGCAGGAGCATCACCAGAAAATTCATGTATTCCTCGCCGGTCGACCACGCGCCGCCCGAGATGAGCGGGTTGTCGCCGCGCGTCAAAGGCGCGTCGTAGCTGCTGCGCGGCATATTGAGCGGATCGGTAATCAGCTCGTTGAACATCTCGTCCCAGGCGTCGCCCGTGGGCAGCCCCGGCGCGTAGACAATCTCGGCGATGCGCCCCGCCACGTGCATCGAATTGCCGCCGTAGGCAAACTGCGCGCCCGGAGCGGCCAACAGATCTTCCTGCAGCACCTCATCCACACAGGCCGCCAGTCCGCCCTCGAACTTGCGCTGGCTCAGGCAGTCGACCGAACTGTGGTCGTTGTCCGGCATGCCCGAAGTGTGACTGAACATCTGACGCAGCGTCATCGCCGCGTGATCGTCGTCCAGGCCGCTGAAAAAGTCGCCCGCGCGTGTGTCGAGGCTGAGTTTGCCCCGATCGACCAACGCCATGATCACCGCGCCGGACAGCCACTTGCTGGCCGAGGCGATCGGCACCAGCGTCGTCTCGGAGTAGTCCTTGTCGGCTTTGTTGAAACTGCGATTATAGATGATCTCGCCGTCTTTCCAGAGCATCAGATTCACGCCGCCGCCAAGACCCGCAATATTTTCGACCGAGTCCTGCAGCAGTCGATCGATGCGGCTGAAATCGTAGTCCGCGGCCGCGGCCGGGCGCAGCGTCAGAAACAGTCCAAAACACAGTGAGAAGCAGACAAGTCGCAGCATGTGAATACTCCGGGTAAAAGAGTCGGAATCGCCGGGTGAAGTCAGTAATCTTGCGCGCGGCAATCCCGCGCGCGCCGCCGGAAGCAATGTTTCGGCCGCATTGAGACATGCCCCGGACCGCAAAGGTTTAAATCGCCGCGCTATTTCATCCCGACGTAGCTGATGCCCGCCGGGCCGTACCACTGCAGCAGCTCGATCACAAATCGGCCCGACTGCACGCCGGGGTCCGCGTCGCACAGCGCCTGCGCCTCCTCCAGCGTCTCCACGTCAAACAGGAATATGCCGGCCAGGATGCCTTCCTGCGGCGCGTCCGGCGGGTGAATAAACGGACCCGAGAGAATCAGCTTGCCCTCTTCCGCCATCCTGACGATGTGGGCCATGTGCCCCTCGCTGATGCGCATGTTTTCTTCCGTCGCTTCCGGCGACCACTTCGGCCCGCGCTTCAGAAATCCCATGTAATACGTCCGCATCGTATACCCCGGCTCGGGCTCTTCCGCCTTGCCTTCCTGCGCCGATTTGTCTTCCATCGCGCTCATCGTTGCACTTCCTCCCAGACAGAGTAAAAGAACGATCAAAATACGCGCTGCTCTCATAAAAATCCTCCACATGGTAATTCCGAATCCGGCACTCCGGCCCACGGATCGGCGGCGGCGGGCATCCGCGACCCGGCACACCGACCCGATAAATCGCTGCAGGCAGCGACTTTACGTTTTGTTGGTCCAATTTAATCGCAATTCCGGCAGAATCATCCGGACGAAGGCAGGGATGGCACCCTGCGTCAGTTTTTCACGAGCCGGAATGGCCGCTTGTTTGCCCGGTTTCAGCAGATCCAGACCTGATTTAAATCCGCTTTTGTTCGTCGCGCAGTGAGAATCCACGCGCCCTCGCGCCGCGTCGCCGCGCCGCAAAACCGCAGGCGATGAACCCGCCGAATGTCTGCGCAGGCGTAGAATTTGAAAGCGACGTGCGCCGTGCAAGCACAGGCGCAAACACGCGCCGCGCCGCACACAACGACAAACAAAAAGGGCTGCAAAAAAACCGGAAAGACACTCATGCGCGAGCGGCAGTAAGCGCGGACGGAGCACGGAAAGCCGCGACACAATCGCGGGACGGCAACGGCGTTTACGGCAGAAACGCCCGACAAACACAGGTGCAACGGACTAGCAGGGAAACAACAATGCAGACGATAGAAACGATAGTCGAAGAATTGCGCGGAATCGAGCCGTTCACAGAAGTGCCGCGCGACCAACTGCGCTGGCTGGCGGAAAATGCCGAGTGCAGCACCAGTGAAAAAGGCGAGGTCGTGTTCGACGTCGGCGATCCGGTCGACCACATGTTCATCATCCTGCAGGGTTCGATGTCGCTCAGTCTGCGCTACGGCGGCCAGCTGAAATCGGCCGGCAAACTGGAGCGCGGCGTCAGCGGCAAGCTGCCCTACTCGCGCATGAAAGACGCCACGGGCCGCGGCCAGACACTGGAAACCACGCGTTTTCTGCGCCTGCACGAATCGCGCTTTCCCGAAATGATCCGCACGCAGCACGAGCTGGTCGAGGCTCTCGTGCACCGCATGCTCACGCGTGTGCGCGACTTCACCAAGACCGAGCAGCTGAACGACAAACTGATGGCGCTCGGCAAACTCTCGGCCGGGCTGGCGCACGAGCTGAACAACCCCGCCTCCGCCGTCGTCCGCAGCGCCCAGGCCCTGCGCGAACACTGGCGCGCCATCCCCGAAAAGTTCAAAGCCGTCACGTCCATCCGCCTGAGCGACGCGCAGATCGACACGGTGAACGACATTCTCTTCACCAAAATCAACAAAGGCGTCAAGCTGGATTATTCGCTGATGGAACGCAGCGCACGCGAGGACGAGCTGCTGGACTGGCTGGACGATCACGAGGTGGAAGATGCTGACCTGATAGCCGAAACGCTGACGGAATTCGACTGGACGACGGACGAGCTGGACACGGTTCTGGAGCAGGTGGGCCCTCAATTCCTGCAGCCCGTGGTAGCCTGGCTGGAAGACGTGCAGACATCGGAGAAACTGGCGGCGGACATTCAGGACGCCTCCAAACGCATCGCCGACCTGGTGCGCTCGATCAAATCCTACACGCACATGGATCAGGCGGCGGACAAATCGCCGACGCAGATTCGCGCCGGCATCGACAATACGTTGACCATGCTGGGCCACAAACTGCGCGGCAAAGCGATCGAAACGACCGTCGAAATTCCCGCCGACCTGCCGCCGATCATGGCCATGCCCGGCGAACTTAATCAGGTCTGGACCAACCTGATCGACAATGCCGTCGACGCCATGGAGACCGGCGGCAAGCTGGAAATCCAGGCCGAGCGCGAGGCCGACCACGCCGTCGTCTGTGTGATCGACAACGGCAAGGGCATTGCGCCCGAGCACATCGACAACATCTTTGAGCCCTTTTTCACAACCAAAGGCATGAACGAGGGCACCGGCCTGGGACTCGACATCGTGCAGCGCATCATGCGCAACCACGACGCGGATATCGCCGTCCGTTCGGAGCCGGGCAAAACCATGTTCCGCCTGGCTTTTCCGCTGATCAAGTGACGCCGCGCATTCAGGCCGAAACTGGAAAGGAAATCGTCAGGCTGTCCTGACCGGCCGAATAGCTGCTTGCAAAAATCTGCAGGTCCGAGGCCGTCTGCGGCGAGTCCTGCCAGGTGCCGTCGCTGCTGGAATACTGCGCGCCGTGGCAGGGGCAGACCATGTTGGCGGCCGGTGCGGTGGGCAGATTGATTTCACATTGATTGTGGCTGCAGACCGAAGTGACCACCAGAAACTGATCCGCCGCACGCCGGATGATAATCACTTTGCGCCCGTCGTTGTAGGGCGGAATTGCCACTTTCACTGCGCCGCCGACGGCCTGCAACTGCGGATAGTCCGACAGTAAAAGCGTCGCCTCGGCCAGGGGAATGTCGGGGCCGGAACCACCGCCGGAATTGAGCGTCAGGATGCCTGCGCCGGCATCGTAGGAAGAGGGGAAAACTTTCAGGTCCTGTTCCGCCGGGCCTTTCAGTACCGCGCCGTCGGCCGGACTGAATTCGGCGCCGTGGCAGGGGCAGACCATATTGCCGCCGGGCGTTTTGGGCGGGGCCACGGTACATCCCTGGTGAGTGCAGACGGCGCTGAGCACCAGAAAACGCTCCTGATCCGCGCGGATAATTGTCACCGGTTTGCCGCCGTTAAAACTTCCCAGGCTGCGCTGAATTGCGCCGCCGACCACCTGCAGGTCGGGCTCGGCCATGACGTCGATCTCGATGCCACTGCCGCCGCCGGGAATGACGTCCGGATACTTGGTCAGTTCGTTTTCACAGGCCTGCAGCAGGCTTGCCAGCGTGCCGCCGCAGAGGCCCAGGCCCAGCAGCGCGCCGCTTCGTTTCAGGAATCCGCGGCGCGAACATCCGCCGCCCGCCGCCTCGCTGTCTGTATTGTTGTGTCCGCACATAGTGGGTCGTCCTTTGTTTTGTGTCTGTGCGGCGGGAATACAGATGATCGGCGATTGTTACACGCTCCGGATTCGCGCGGCAGCGCTGTAACAATTGATTCAGATCGGTATTCATGCGGCACTCTGATCCGGATCAGCCATCGAGTATTTTAACACACAATTGAACATCTGTCGAGGACCAATGATGGCCTGCTGTACTACATCCCTGCGTTACCTGGCGGCAATGCTGATTTGCGGAATCTGCGGCGTCCTGCCCGCTTTTGCCCAACTTGAACTGAGCACCACCCTGGTGGAATTCGGCACGGTCGAAGTGGCCGGGTCGTCCGAAATCGAGGTTGATGGACTGATTCGCAATGCGGGCGACGCCCGCGTTGAAATCGACGAAATCGCTATTGAAGGCGCGGACGCCGACGCCTTCCGCATCGGAGGCAAAGACGGTTTTAAACTCGACCCGGGCGAGTCCGCAGCCGTGCGTTTTCGTTTTGAACCGACGCGCAGCGGCGCACACGCCGCGCAGGCCGTGCTCAAGGGAGACTTCACTGCGCCCGGCCCGATTCAGCTGCGCGGCGAGGGCGGCGAGACGACGGGCGGCGAAACCGCCGCGCTTGAAGTAGCGGCGCTGCAAGTCGACCTGGGCCGGAGTGAAATCAACGACCAGCTCGACGTCGATCTGAGTGCGTTCATCACAAATACCGGCGACGCGACGCTCGAAATCGACGACATGACGCTCAGCGGCACGGCTGCCGATGAGTTCCGCATCAACGGCAAAAACTCGCTCAGCCTGGAACCCGGCGAAAGCGGCGACCTCTCGCTGCGCTTCCGGCCCACGGCCGAAGGTCTGCGCGAAGCCACGCTGCAGTTTGTCGCCAACGTCGACAACCCGCCCGTCGTACAGCTCCGCGGCGTCGGCGTACAACCGGAAGCGACGCTCAGCGCGGAAGTCATTGACTTCGGCGTCGTCACGCTGCCCGGCGCGGCCGAAAAAATTCTCTCCGTCAGCAATCCGCTGGACATCGGCCTGACGCTCGAAGAACTGACGATCGCCGGCATGCCGGGCGAGTCGCCCTTTACGGTCGAATCCGCCGTGCCGCTGCCGATCGAAATGGGCCCGGGCGACTCGCACGACTTCCTGCTGCGTTTTGTTCCAACCGAAGCCGGCGAGTTCAACGGCACGGCCGAGCTGCTGATTCACAATCGCGAGGAAACATACAGCATCACCCTGCGCGGTACGGCGCAGGATGAAAACGGCGCCGAATTGAGCTCCGAACTGGAGGCCTTTGTCGACACTCCCGCCGGCAAAACGAGCGCAACGCTGCTGCACCTGATGAATCCAGGCGCGGCGCGCATACTGACCTCCGTCAGCTTCGAAGGCCCGAACGCGGCCGCCTTCGGCCTGTCCGCCCCGCCGCTGCAACTGCCGCTTACAATCGACGCCAAGTCGACCTGGGACCTGGAGCTGCTGTTCATGCCGCCGGACAGCGGCATGTTCAACGCCCAGCTCGTCCTGACCTTTGAACACGGAGCGCACCGCGTGGCGCTGAACGCGCGCGGCCTGGCGCCGGATGTTGTCTCCTCCGTCGTCGACCTGGCGCAGAGCGCGCATCTGAAATTCGGTCCGCTGCCCTGCCGTGAGCAGGTGGAACTTCGTGCCGCGTTCAGCCCGCTGCAGAACGTTCGTTTGACTGTCATCAGCATTGACGGCGCGACAGTTCTGGCGCAGGAACTGCGCTGCGACGCGGGCGGCGCGCTTCACTGGCGCTGGGACGCACGGACCGCAGACGGCGCGCTTGTGCCGCCGGGCGCATATTTGCTGCAGCTGCACAGCGACGACCGCAGCGAAACCATTCCTTTTGTGCGGATTCACTAAGTTGACGGCCGAAACGGACCCGAACCATGTCTAAAAACTCTACGCGCACGTTGCGCTCCACATATGTCCTTCTGCTCTTTTTCTCGGCGGCTGTGGTCTTTCTGCCCGGCCGCGCCGCCGCCGAGTCGCTGACGGCCGGTTCGTACCTGGGCGGCCTGCAGCGCGATGAAATCCTGGCGTCGCTGCGCGCGCCCGACGGCAGCCTGATCGTGGCCGGCCTGACGGCTTCCGCACTCTTCCCGACAACGCCGGGCGCGGCGCAGGAAAACATGCAGGAACCCGACGCCGCTTTTGTGGCGCGCATTTCCGCCGACGCATCGACCATCATCTGGTCCACGCTGATCGACGGTGACGGCGAAGACCGCGCCACGGCCCTGGCGCTGGCAGCCAACGGCGACATCATTGTGGCCGGCGACTCCGATTCGGAGAATCTGCCCGCACAGAAATACGGCACGCAGGATAACAGCCGCGACGCCTTTGTGCTCAGCCTTGCGGCCGACGGCGGCAGCTTCAACTGGTTTGTGCAGTTCGGCGGAGAAGAAGATGAAGAACTCAACGGCGTGGCCGTAGCTGCGGACGGCAGTATCGGCCTGACCGGATCAAGCGAGTCCGACACGGGTTTCCCGATTCAGCAGGCCTACGATCCCACACACAACGGCGATCGCGACGCATTTTTCTGCTCCGTCGCCGCCGACGGCGGCAGCCTGCTGAGCTGCGGTTTTCTGGGCGGCGCGGAAAACGACGAAGGCCGAGCCATTGCAGCAACCGGCAACGACTTCGTTCTGGCGGGCAATACCGATTCGCCAGGCTTTCCCTTTTCCTCGCCCGGCGGCGTGATTGAAGTCGATGTGTTTCTGGCGAGCTTTCGCAGCAACGGCACGCGCAATTATGCCCTCCGTTTTGGCGGCAACGAAGACGACGAACCCGCCGCGCTGCTGCGCCTGGACGATGGCCGTCTGCTGCTCGCCGGCACGAGCGAGTCGACGAACCTGCCCGCGCGCAACGGCGACTTCGGTACGCAAAACAGCGGTGAAGACGATTTCTTTGTCACCGTTCTCGACGCCGGCGGTGCGCCGCAGCAAACCTGGCTGCTCGGCGGAAGCGGCAAGGAAGAAAATCCGCGCATCGCGGTCGACGCGCAGAATCGCATCGCCCTCGTCGGCAACAGCGAGTCCGCCGCCCTGACGCCCACCGACGCCTGGCCCTTCAGCTACGGCGGCGACCGGGACGTGCTCGTGGCCGTCTTTGATCCGGCCGGCGGCGCACCGCAAACACTCGGGATGTTTGGCACAATCCTGCGCGACGAACCCGCCGCCGTCTTTTTTCTGGACGACAAAACGCTGGCTCTGGCCGGTACGACCGAATCGAGCGGGCTGCCGCTCGGCCCCAATCCTTTTCAACCGGACTTCGGCGGCGATCACGACGGTTTTGTTGTAGTCCTGGACCTCGAAGACGACAATGAGAGCAATCTGGACGAGGTCGAAGTCGACGATCTCGAATTCGGCGAGGTGGAAGTCGACCAGGCCGCCACGCTCAACCTCCAGGTGCGAAACAACGGCGATGACGCCGTCACGCTGACGGACGTCAGTTTCAGCGTCGGCGGCGCCGGCTTCAGCCTGCTGTTCACCGCCGATCTTCCCATCGTAGTGGCCGCGAGTTCAACAACACCGCTGCCGGTTGAATTCAGGCCCGACGCGGCCGTCGCCTACGCCGGCACGCTGCGCCTGCAATTCGTCGAAGGTGAGCTGTTCGCCACCGTCGGCGGCACGGGCCTGGAACCGGTCGTGATCAGCAATGACTCGGCCGCCGTCGCCATGCAGCCGCTGGAAACCGAATCCGGCAAAAATGTAAACCTCGCCGCCGTGCTGGACTTTGTCTCCGCCGACCTGGCCGCGCGCAGCAACCTGACCGTCGACCTCATCGTGCATTTTGATGCGGATCTGTTGACGCCGGTCGACCCGGCCCGGCGCGGACCGATCATCGCCGGACGGCAGTACGTCACGCTCAGTGGACTGCCGGTCACGCCGCAGGCGGGCGCGCAGCTCTTCAGCTTCGAGTGCGTCAGCGCGCTCGGCAGCGTCGAGCGCGGCAGCCTGCAAATCGAATGTGAAAGCATGCAGTGGTTTGAAAACGGTCAGCCGTTCGACGTCCGCCGCGAATGCCGCCCGGCCGAACTGCTCATAACCGATATCTGGCGCGTCGGCGGCAACCGCTACATCAACAGCAACAAGGGCGCGCTGGCGCTGCACCCTTCGCCCAATCCCGCCGTCGACCAGCTGCGCGTCGAAGGATTTTTTGACGAAGCGCCGGCCACGCTGGACCTGCTCGACAATCTGGGCCGCACGGTAATGACGCTGGACGCCGAACTGCCCGCAGCACCCGGCACATTTGTCTTTGACCTCAACGTGAACGATCTGCGCAGCGGCGTCTACTACCTGCGTCTGGCCGCCGGACCGCACACCATGACCCGCAGCATCATCAAACGCTGAACCGGAATACCGGTCAAAAACCACTCATGCACGTCCATGCCGATTTTGTAAATTGACCGCCGCAGACAACTCCCTTTTCCGGCACCCGACGTACGCCATGCGCCATGGAATTCCTGACCCCGCTGCAAAAATTCGATTCCGAACTCTGGTACTACTTCCTCGACGTTCCGCGCGAGGTCGCCGAGCATTTTATCAGCGGCAGCGGTACGCGCGTGGTGTGCACGCTCAATGAAAGCGTTGAATTCCAGTGCGCACTGATGCCGAAGGGCGAGGGCGAACACTTCATCAATGTCAACAAGGAACACCGCAGCAAACTCGGCCTGCACGAGGGCGACGTCGTTGCGGTATCGCTGGCGGCGGACACGTCCGAATACGGCCTGCCGATGCCCGACGAACTGCGTGCCGCCATGGATGATGATCCCGAGGGCGATCGCCTTTTCCACGCATTGACGCCCGGCAAACAGCGCAACCTCCTCTACATCGCCGGCAAGGTCAAAAGTCCGCATAAACGCGCAGAGCGCGCATACGTCATTCTGGAGCACCTCAAAATCCACGGCGGCGTCATCGATTTCAGGGCTCTCAACGCGGAGATGAAAGCTTTTCGGCGTCTGTAGCGCAATTCATCAGGTTTCAATCGCGGGCAAATCGCTAGATTTGCGCCGATGGACCTTCACGCACATGTTCCGACTCGCAGGCGGCGGCGCAGCGCTGGACTGATTCTCCTCTTTATGTGCCTCTCCTGTGCGGCCGGCGCGGCGCAGCAGCCCGACGATTCTCCTCGCTCCGACTTTTCCCCTGAGCCGCTTCAGCTTCGCTGGCGGTTTGAGCTTTTTGCTGGTCTCGGCCTGTACCTGCATTCGGGTTCGCCCTTTGGTGCGGATGCGCCCAACCTGCCTCCCGGGGCTCCGGCTTTTGAGCCCACATTCGGCAGCATGCCGACGATCGCCGCAGCTGTTTCACCTGTCGAAATCCACTTCAGTCCCGACCTGAGCCTCAGCGCGGGCGTCGAGGCCGCATTCGGCAACTTCGGCACGCAGTTCACCAGCATCGAAACCACGTCGCTCATCGTGCAGGGCGTGCCGACGGAAGGGCAAAACGAACATCTGGTGGACCTCAGCATGCAGGCCCTGACGCTTACTGCCTGGCTCGACCTGCGCGCCGGCAACTGGCATCTGCGCTCCGGACCGCAGCTCCTGCTCGCCACCGGACATCAATACGATCAGACCGAAACGATTCTGGCGCCGGACGGCTCCGAGTTTCCCGAGGGTGGCGACAGCCGCGTGATCGACAGCGACAACCACAATCTCGATCTTGACCAAACTATCCTGGGTCTGGATCTCGCGCTCTCCTACGAAGTCTTCCTCGACGAGCAGCGCCGCCTTTCCATCAGCCCCGAGATTCACTTTCAACCGCGCAGTTTCAGCCTGCGCGGCGAAACCGACTGGCAGGTACGCGTCGCCCAGGCCGGCTTTCGCGTCGCCTGGTCGTCGGCCGCACCCACGCCGCCGACCGTCCTGCGGGACAGCGTCCTGTTGCGCGATACCACCACGCAAATATTCGCGGACCTTGCCGCAGAAGTCCTCGAACTGCAAAGCCGCACAGAAACCATCGAACGCGACACGCTCAGCCCGCTGCGCATCCACGAACGCACCGTCATCAGCGAAAACTGGCTGCGACGCATCCCCGCGCCCGAAGAACTGCTCGTCGTCGCTCTGGAAGCTGAATTCGTCGGCGCGGACGGCTCCGCCGGCGCCAACCTGACGCTCGACATGGACCAGGCGCGCGAGCTCGTTTTTGTGCCGATTTCACCGCTGTGGTTTGCCGCGGAATTCCCGCGCGAACGGCTGCTGCCGGACATGGAGGTGCTGCGCGAGCGGGCACGCCCCGACCTCGACCTGAGCGTGATCGACACAATCGGCCGCCGCATGGCCGACATGCCGGACACGCGTCTGACGGTCGTCGGTGCGGATGAATCCGTCGCCGACTTCCTGCGCGGGCAGCTTGGCGCGGCATGGTCGATTGACGCGGAACGCATCATCTTTGAGCCGAAGCGGTCGGCGGCCGGCGATGCGCCGCGTGCGCGGCTGTCGTCCGACAACCCGGTGCTGCTTGCGCCGCTGGAGCTGCTGCGCGACGTCCCGCGTGTGCGCCGCCCGATCTCCATTCGTTTTGCGCCTTTTGTCTATAGCGAGAACGAGATTCCGCGCTGGCGTCTCTACGCACACCATGCGCACGATACGGCGCTGACGATTTTCGACATTGTCGGCGGCGGGCAACCGCAAGCATACACATGGGAAATACCGACGGAGCTCATGCCGGCAATACTGAGCTGGGAGGACGCCATCGTGGGCCGCTTTGAAGTCAATGCCGACCGCGCCGAGCCGGTGGAAGCCGAGCCGGTCTACATCAGCTTCCGGCAGATCACCACGTCCAACTACACCAGCGGAACCCAGGTCCGCATCGGCCTGGATCTGCAGGCGGGCGCACTGGAGCGCCAGATTGAGATACATGCGAATTTGCTGCGGAAAGCCGCGCTGACAGGCGTGATATATCCGGGTGAATGGGCAGCGCAAGGGGAAGAAACAACAGAGCGCCTGCAGCGAATCACTGCGGCGCTCAAACAGTACAGCAATGCCGCCGTGCAGGTTTCGCCGGGCCGCATGGCGCGGGAAGCGCGGGCGGGCGACTCACAACTGGTCACGGACGGCACTGCTGAGCACGTCAATACTGTCTGGATTGTCATTCAGCCCGGCGAACGCTGACACCGCCCCCACCGGCTTTCGGGTCTGATCTTACATGATGTTTTTGAGGCGATCGCGCAAGACACTCAGGCTGTCTTTGGGGCTGAGCGCCAGCGCGCGACGTTTGTATTCGCGCGCCGCATTCAGATCGCCGACGTCTTTGGCTGCCAGCGCCAGATAGCTGAGTATTTCGGACTCCAGCGGCGCTGCGTTGTCGTTTTGCACCAGCTTGAGCGCTTGTTCCAGGCTGCCGCGGGACGCGCCCGCATCGCCGAGCAGTCGTTCGATCAGGCCGCGGCGGCGCAGCAGCACGGCGCGGCGCAGGTCGATGTTTTCCTGCTTGATCCGGTTGTTCAGGCGCGTTATCTCCGCGCGCAGGGCCGCTTCGCGGCTGCTGCCGCCGTCCAGTGAGGCCGCGCCGAGGCCGTCATGCGGTTCGGGCGTCGGCATGTCGGTTTCGTCGCCGACTTCGGACTGCGGCTCTGCCGCCGCCGTCTCAGTCGACGGCGTTTCGACCGGCTCGACGCTCGGCTGTTCAGGCCGGGACGACGGCGGCGGCGCACCATCGGCGGCGGCTTCGGCGGGCAGGTCGGCCGCTTCCTGCTGCGGCATTTCCACCGGCGTTTCCGCTTCAACCGCCGACGGCGGGGCCGGCGGATTGTGCATCAGGTCGGCCACCTGGGCGTCCTGCGCGGGGGGCGGGTTGCCGGACTCCAGGCTCCAGAAAAGCAGCGCCGCCGAAGCGAGCACCAGTAAACCGCCGATCCAGTACACACCGCCGGGGCGACGCGGGGCGTCGCTCATCAGGGCCGACTGCAATTCGGCTTTGTGATCCTGCCGGAAGGCTCGCGCAGAAGCGGAGTGCACTTCGGTCTCGACGTTGAGCGCTGATTCGAGCTCTTCCAGCTCGGCCAGCTCCTGCGCCAGGTCCGGATCGGAGGACAGCAGGGCATCCAGCTCGGCCGCTTCGGCTGTGCTGAGTTCGCCGTCCAGTTTTTTTGCTATGAGTTCGTCGGATCGCATAACTGTATCAACTCAAATACGGTTGTAAGGTTTTTCGTAAAAGTTTCTTGGCGCGGAAAATGCGCACTTTGACCAGCGACATGGATATGTCGCACTTTTCGGCGATTTCGTGGTAGGCAAAGCCGTCCACGTACTTCAGCAAAAACACTTCGCGGAACTCTTCCGGAAGGTCGGCTATCGCCGATTCCAGCGCGCCTGAGAAAAAGATGTCGCGGTCCGGGCTCTCACCCTCGCCCGCCAGATCAAAAGCCGCATCGATATCGCTTGTCTGCAGGCGATTGCGTTGCGACAGTCTGACGTTATTGCGCGCTATCGTAAACATCCAGGCCGCAAAGTCGCCGCCTTTGAACTGCTCCGCTTTCTGGAACACCGTCATCAGCGTCGTCTGGTAGATATCCTCCGCCAGTTCGCGGTCTTTTGTCGCCGCCAGACAGTATCCGAACAGTCGTTCGGAGTAGCGGTCGTACAGGACATTAAATGCCGTCGAATCTTTCAGTTTGATGCGGTCCAGCAGGGCCTCATCATCTACCACAGCGTGCGTTGCTTCAACTTTCATTGCTCACCGGATTTTAACGTAACGGCGCATGAATACAGCTTGCCCTGAAATGTTACAGCCTGGTTACTCCCCGCTCAAAAGCTGCATAAGGGGCTGTAACAATCGATTTTGATCTGTATTCATGCCGCCAAACGACAAATGGACCGCTGCTCAAGCCGGCAGGTCGGCGGCCTTGTGGGAATCAACTCTACAGAGGACCTAAACTATGCGAATCCACTCAATCAGACAATTGTTCACAGCGCTTGCCGCGCTCTCATTCTTCGCTTTGTACTCGTGTGATGAAACGACCGAAGGCCTGCTGGACAACAACGCCGCCGGTGCCGACAAAACCCGTATCGAACAAACGCTTCTGCGCCATGCCGACGGCACGGTCAACACCGTGAAAGAGCGGGTCAAAAACAGCCAGGATCTTTACCGCGTTGAATGGCAGACATACGAAGGCGCCAACATAAACTTTGAGCTGGATCGCACTTCCTATCAAATGGTCGAAGCCTCCGGCAAAACCGCTCCCTTCGACTATTCATTTTCCGCCGGTAGCGGAATGATCCCTCTCGATGAAGCCGCTTCCATTGCTCTTGCATCCTCCGTCGGCGAAATCAAAAGCTGGCGACTGCACCGCGAACCCGTCGACGGTGAGTGGGTGTATTCGATCACCGTCGGTCCCGAAAACTCCGGCTCTCAGACCGGAGACGCAAATGAGGACGCGGATGATGCCGACGATGACGGCGACAACGCGGACGACGATGCCGATGACGACGCCGATGACGACGCCGATGACGACGCCGATGACGACGCCGATGACGACGCCGATG
>CAYULF010000016.1:128696-144586 GCA_964445695.1 uncultured Hyphomicrobiales bacterium
ACGACGCCGACGATGACGGCGACGATGCTGAGGATGACGATGCCGACGATGATGACGGCGACGATGCCGATGACGACGACGCCGACGACGATGCCGATGACGACGCCGATGATGACGCCGATGATGACGACGGCGACGATGCCGATGATGACGACGCCGACGACGATGCCGATGATGATGCCGATGATGACGCGGACGACGACGATGCCGATGATGACGACGCCGACGACGATGCCGATGATGACGACGGCGACACAGGCGGCGATACCGGAGGTGACGGCGGCGACACGGGCGGCGATACCGGAGGTGACGGTGGCGACACAGGCGGCGATACCGGAGGTGACGGTGGCGACACGGGCGGCGATACCGGAGGTGGAGGGCTGTCGGGCAACGGCGAATCCACCGGAAATGGTGGAACGACAGGAAACGGCGGCGCTACAGGAAACGGCGGCGCTACGGGAAATGGAGGAGCAACCGACAACCGACCCAAAATAGGTGTGGAGCAGGTAATTCGCGTCAGCGCACAGGACGGGCGCGTGCTCAGCATCCGCTGATCCGACTGCGCTCCGAACACAGCCAAAAGACTGTACAACGCCAATACACACGGGCTCTGACGCCGGTGCGCGGCCATCCTGCCGCGCCCGGCGTTTTGCGTTTACCGGCACAGCCCCGAGAAGCTCCCGCAGCTATAAAAACTCCATACAGAAAGCGCCGACGCACTGTAACAATGACCGGCGATCTGTATTCATGCGCCGAAATCAAAAAACACGTCAGGCGGCCCCCGGCGACGCCGACGACAAGGACGAATACATCAGGTGCCAGGATGAAATACTGCATAATTGAACGTACGATCGCCGCGGCCTGCGCCGCAACATTTCTGGGCTTCTGCATCGGGGCCTGCGACAGCGATGATGACAATGTACTCGACAGTTTGAGCAGCAGTGACCGCAGCAAAGTAGAACAGGCCGCCGGCCAATACGTGGACGGTACTCTGAGATCGGTGGAAGCGGAACGCGAAGACGGGCGGAATATCTACGAAGTAAGATGGACAACGGCCGGCGGCGCTGTCATCAAGCTGGAACTCGACCGCGACGACAACTGCGCCCTGCTTGAAGCCGAAGATGAAAGTGGGCCGTTTGACTACGAATTCATGCCCGGCGACCCCTTGATTACTCTCAGCGCGGCAGTCGCGGCAGCTCAAAACGCCCAATCGGGCGAGGTGCAATCCTGGGAGCTGGAGCAGGACGAATCCGACGGAATATGGGAATACGAGATTGAACTCATTGACGGCAACGGCGATGAATGGGAAGTCGAAATCAACGCCGCAGACGGCTCCGTACTTGAAGTCAAAGAATCCTGATACCAGCAATTTCAACTGCGGAGAACGCCATGAAATCTACGCCTCGAACATCCATCGCCGCCGCCGCTGCGACATATGCCGCGGCAATTCTGCTGACTCTCCTGACTTCCTGCTCCTGGGAAGACCAGGGCTCGCCCGTGGACGGCGGCGGTGAAGAGGCGGGATCCAACCGCAATGGCGCGCTCAGCGTTTCTCCCGCACAAACGGAATGTGAAGTCGGTCGCCAGGTCACGCTGCAGGCCGACTACGCGGACGACCCCGGTGCGCGTTTTGCCTGGCGCATCGTTTCCGGAACCGGTTCCGTCAACGACCAGGGCATTTTCCAGGCGCCGCTGTCGTTGCCGGTGCGTTCGCTGACAAGCATTATCCAGGTCAGTCTGCAGTCCGACACCGCCAAACGCGTGTTCGCCAAGGTGGTGGTGACAACCCAACATCCCGTGCCGGATACGGGTAATGGCGGCTCGCAGACGGGCGCGCTGCGCATCGAACCGGAGATCGCGGAAATCTATCGCGGCGAAATTCAGGATTTTGTCTTGCGCGACGCCAACGGCGCAGCCGTCGCCGGTGCGGTCTGGTCGGTGGATCAGGGCCGTGGCGGCATCGACCCATCCGGTCGTTTTACAGCGCCGACCTCGATGTCCGCGCCGCAGGAAAGCAGCACAATTGTCGCTGCGTACGAAGGCGGCAATTACCTTGCCCGCGTAACCTATTTTAACTCCGCGCCGGACGAAGTGTGTTTCACACGTGAAATTCTGCCGCTGCTGCGCTCCAACTGCGCCATGAGCGGCTGCCACGATGCGGCGACAGCCGAAGACGACGTCGACCTGACGGACTACAACTCGCTGATGAACTCGGACGGCATCGTGCGCCCCGGACGCGGCTCCAAAAGCGAACTCTACGAAGTGCTGGTCGAAAAAGATCTGGACGACCGCATGCCGCCGGCCGGACGCGAGCCCCTGACGTCGGAACAGATAGCACTGATAAAACGCTGGATTGACGAAGGCGCGCAGGAAAGCGACTGCCCCGACCCCAACGGTCCTCAGTGCGAAACTGAAAACGTCGGCTACAGCAGCCACGTGGTTCAAATTCTCGAGACCAATTGCATCGGATGCCACAGCGGTTCCAATCCCTCCGGTGGACTGGATTTCCGCTCCGCCCTTGTCGTGCAACAGGCCGCACTGGACGGCCGCATCGCCGGTGCAATCCAACGACAACCGGGCTTCAGCCCCATGCCGCCCGTAGCGGCGCTCTCCGACTGCGACGTCGACAAACTGCTCGCCTGGATCAACGGCGGCGCAGCCATCGACTGATCGAAAAAATTCCAACTCAACTTCACATTTGGGCATGCCGCGGCATGTGCGCAGGGCCGCGCCTTGTGTTGAAACGACAACAATTTCAGGACAGGAATACCATGAACAGCAACGCAATTTTAACACGACTAACTAAGGGCCTGGCCGAGCGCAGGCAACAACTCTTCCGGCTGGGCGCGGCACTGGGCGCACTGGCGCTCATCCTGACCGCCGTCTGGCAATTGCAGGGCGGCTACATCTACACCCGCACGGCGGTGGCCGAAGTACAGCGGGACGAGCTGTTCGGCACCGAATCGATTGAATGGCGCGAGGACTTCCGCATGGGTCTTTTGCCTTCCGGCGCGGACCCACTGGCAGCGACTTCGGTGGCCGGCATTCTGGGGTTTGCCATGCTGCCGCTCGGCGCACTGCTCCTGTGGAGACGCGACGGACGCACCAAGCTGCAGACCCGCTGACAAAGGCAAACAATTCTCAACAGATACACATTTCATTCAGTCACTTTCAGGAGTTATCCAACATGTCAAACCTCACAGTTCTCCCTGCAACCGCATCTGTGCGCACCCTTTTGTTTGTCTCCGTGCTGGCAGTCATTGCGGCGGTGAGCGGAAACACGCTCTTTGCCGCTGAATCGAGCGCCGCGATGCGCTTCAGCTTCAAGACGGACGCGGGTAAAAGCACGATCAAGTTCAAAAGCTCCGCTCCGCTGGAAGACATTGAAGGCAGCGCCGACGCCATTACCGGCTACCTGAATTTCCAGCCGGCCAATGTAGACGCCAGCGCGGGCAAGGTGGAGACCGCCGTAGCCGAAATGCGCACAGGCATTTCCAAACGCGACAAACACATGACCGGCAGCGACTGGCTGGACGCCGAAGCGCATCCGAACATCGTGTACGAACTGAAAAAACTGCACTCGGTGGAAGTGCAGGAGCAAAACGGCGACCGCACTGTGTACAAAGCCGTCGCCGTCGGCAGTTTCACGCTGCACGGCGTCACCAAAGAGCTGAGCTCGCCTGTGACGCTGACGCACATTCCCGAATCCGACAAAACACGCGAGCGTGCGCCCGGCGATTTCATACTGGTGAAAACCGCGTTTTCGATCGCGCTGGCCGACTTCAACATCAAGGGCGTGCGCGGTATGGTCGGCAGCAAAGTGGGTGAATCGATTGAGCTGGACGTCAGCCTGATCGGTTCAGTGGCGCAGCAGTAAATCTCGCAATCCAAACACAAGTGTGTCTGCACCGGAAAGACGACCGGCCACAGCGGAATGTTAAATTCCGGTAAGGTCGGTCGTCTGTCATTGCAGGGCCCACGGGACGCGTGTACATTGCAATGTCCTTTAGAACCAAGGGGGAATTACAACATGTCCGGTAATCGCTTTTCACTCGGCAAACGCATTCTGATTGTCCTCGGCGTGGTAATCGTCGTTATGCAGTTTTTCCAGATCGACCGTTCAAATCCGCCGTCCAAAGATCCGCTGGCGGGTCCCGCGCAGGTCAAAGCCGTCCTTGAGCGCGCCTGCTACGACTGCCACTCCAACGAAACCAGGTGGCCCTGGTACGCCTATGTTGCACCTATGTCCTGGCTGGTGGGCGACCACGTGACGGAGGGGCGGCGCGAGCTGAATTTCTCCGAGTGGCGCGCCATGAGCGCCGGGGACCGCGCGGAAATGCGCGAGGAAATCTACGAAGAAGCAGCCGAGGGAAACATGCCGCCGAGCGATTACCTGCTGCTGCACTCGGACGCCGCACTGAGCGCTGAAGACCTGGCGATACTGCGAGAATGGAGCGCCGCCTCATACGGTGACGAACCCAAAATCAGCCCGGCGCCGCAGTTGCGGCAAGCCGCGGAACAGAACGAATCGGAGAGTGTGAACACGGAGAATGGTGCGAGCGGCAGTGAGCACGAAGAAGAAGGTGAATCGGGGCACTAAAGCCGTCGCAGCCGCGTTTTTGAGCGCACTGTAAACAAGGCATCCAACACCGAATTCCAGCCAACCGGAAGTGCACCCATGGAAAAACCCGTGATCCTGGCCGTGGACGACGATCCGCACGTCCTGAAGTCAATCCAGCGCGACCTGCGCAAGGAGTTCCGCAAGGACTACAAAATTGTGGCCACGCATTCGGCCAATGAAGCGTTGAGCGCCATTCGCGAGATGACAAAAAAAGGCGACAACGTGGCGATGCTCATTTCGGACCAGCGCATGCCGGAGATGGGCGGCGTCGACTACCTGGAGCAGGCCAGGAACCTGCTGCCCGAAGCCAAACGCGTGCTGCTGACGGCCTATTCCGACACCGATGCGGCGATCAAAGCCATCAACGACGTGCAGCTGGATTACTACCTGATGAAACCCTGGGACCCGCCGGAAGAGCGCATGTACCCGGTGTTGCACGACCTGCTGAACGACTGGCACGCCGCCTTCCGGCCTGACTTTGCCGGCATCCGCGTTGTGGGGTATCAGTGGTCGCCGCGTTCCCACGCCATCAAGGATTTCCTGGCAGGCAACATGATTCCCTATCGCTGGCTGGACGTGGAAACGAGTGAAGAAGCCGCGCGCCTGCTGGAAGCGTCCGGCACCGACCGCGCCAACCTGCCCGCGGTCTACCTTGAAGAAGGCGAGGTTCTGGCCGCGCCGAGCGCCGAAGAACTGGCCGACAAACTCGGCATGACGGCGCAGACGGGCGATACGATGTACGACGTGGTTATCATCGGCGCGGGACCGGCCGGGTTGGCCGGCGCCGTCTATGGCGCATCGGAAGGACTGAACACCTTGCTGGTTGAGCGGCGCGCGCCGGGCGGGCAGGCGGGCACGAGTTCGCGCATCGAAAATTATCTCGGTTTCCCGAGCGGTCTGAGCGGTTCACAGCTGGCGCAACGCGCCATCACGCAGGCCTCGCGCCTGGGCGCGCATTTCCTGTTGCCGCGTCAGGTCAAGGGCATCCGGCTGCAGGACGGCTATAAGTCGATCGTGCTCTCCGACGACAGCGAGATTCACAGCCGTGCGGTGATCATTACCACCGGCGTGGACTACCGCCGTCTGGATACCGAAGGGCTGGAGCAGTTTACAGGCGCGGGCGTCTACTACGGCGCGGCAACAACGGAGGCGGCGGCCTGCCGCAACGAAGACGTGTACGTCGTCGGCGGCGGCAACTCGGCCGGGCAGGCGGCGATGTACCTGTCCAAGTTCGCAGCGAACGTGTACATCGTTATTCGGCGCGATTCGCTGCGTCACTCGATGTCGCACTACCTGATCGAACAGATCGACAAAACCGACAACATCCACCTTTTGCCTTTCACCGAGGTGAAAGCCGCACGCGGGGAGAACCGCCTGGCCGAACTGGACCTGCTGGACAATCGCGCGCAGGAAGTGCGAACAGTACCGGCGGCTTCGCTGTTCATTTTTATCGGCGCAAAGCCGTACACCGAGTGGCTGGGCGACAACATCATCAAGAACAAACGCGGCTTCATTGAGACGGGGCGCGACCTGGCGAACTACCCGGAATTCAAACAGGTCTGGAAACTGGAACGCGAACCGTTTCTGCTGGAAACCAGTGTGCCCGGCATCCTGGCCGCGGGCGACGTGCGCGCCGGAGCGATGAACAGGGTGGCCTCGGCCGTGGGCGAGGGGTCCATGGCGATCAAATTTGTGCACGAGTATCTGGCCCAGTCCTGATCTGCCGCGGGTACCCAATTTTTACCCGGGCTTTGGCGGCGGATTATATGGTTGCATATACAATTAATATTCTGCGCAGCGCGTCGGCACTGTTCTGGACGGACGCACCGCAGCGACGCGACGTACCACACAACACCTCATTCAACCCAATACCTGAAAGGTTATCTGATCATGAGTTTGATGCAAAAACTGCTGCCGGGCGGCGCGGGTCCGACGGACGCGATGTCGAGCCTGGGCATGCTGATTCTGCGGCTGGGCGCGGGCATTTCGATGACGGCGGCGCACGGCTGGGGCAAGCTGAGCAACTACGGCGAGTACGCTGAAAAATTCGGCGACCCGATCGGTCTGGGACCGGAGGTCTCTCTGTTGTTGGCGGTCTTTGCCGAGTTTTTCTGCGGCATCCTGCTGGCGTTGGGGCTGACGACGCGACTGGCGGCGATCCCGCTGATCATCACGATGCTGGTGGCGGTGCTGATAGTGCACGCGGACGACCCCTTCCAGAAGCAGGAGCTGGGTCTGCTGTATTTGCTGGCCTATGCGGCGATTCTGCTGGTGGGGCCGGGCAAGTACTCGCTGGACGCGATGCTGAGCCGCAAGTCCTGAGGCCGTGAGTTGGAAGTCTGTCGACAGACTGCGAGCCTGAAGACAGGTTCAAGACTTGAGGTTTGCAGACTGAAGACAGTCTCGAGACTTTAAACTGACACGGGCCATGCGGAGAATTCCGCATGGCCCGTGTGGTTTTTTGGTTGGTCCGAGACCTCGGGATCAACTGTTCGGCACCATCTCGATCACAACCGTGCGGTTGTAAAAACGGCCTTCCGGCAGCGTGTTCGGGAAGAGCGTACGCGCCTCGCCCTCGCCGAAGCCGATGGCTTCGTAGGGCACGTTGACGCCGTCCTTGCCGGCCTGATCCTTCAGGATGTCGCGCACTTCGGCGGCGCGCTGGACCGAAAGGCGGTAGTTCAGGTCGGAGTTGCCGATCACGTCCGTGAAGCCGTAGACCAGCACCTTGTCGTCGGGCTCGATGGCCGTGGCGACGCTGTTGCGCAGGAAGTTCTCGTACAGCTTGACGGCGTCCTTCTTGCCGTAGGGGAAGACGATCGAATAACGCGTGCCCTTCTGGACGGAGTCGGTGCGCACCACCAGTTCAAAGTCCTTGCGCGAGCGGATCACCTCGCCGTCCGTCGTGTTGACGATCACTTCGGCCGTGTAGCTGCCCTCGTCCAGATTGGAAATCAGTGAAGCGGGGTTGATGCGCTGGCTGGCGCGGCGGAAGGGACCGTAGTTCAGGTTGCGGTTTTCACCGGTCACATTGACGCGCCAGGAGTCGACCTGCACATCCTCGCCCAGGTCCAGCACCAGGTCGTTGTCGATCGGTTCGCGCATCTCACGCGCGATTTTCACCGGCTTGAGGATGGCCTCGGAGCCGCCCTGTGACAGGATCTCGACGCGGCGATTTTCGCGCTCGGCCAGGTGGCGGTCTTCCTGCGGCGTGCCGGCCGAACCGGAGGGATTGCTCGGACGCTGCTGCGAGCGCACGGAAATGCGGCCGCCGTCGATGCCGAACACGTCGGTCAGGTAGCTTTTCACGCTGGCGGCCATCGCCGCGCCGTCGTCGGTGTAGTTGCCCGAGCCGACAAGTGTAATTTTCTCAGCGGGATCGTTGCGCATGCGCGTGCCGATGATGTTCAGCACGTTGTAATAGGTGTTCAGCTGGCTGTTGGCGCGCTCGGCCGCCGTCAGGTTGCCGATGTCGTCTTTGTCCAGCAGGTCGGATTCGTCGAACTCGTCGGCGTCGCCTTTGTCCAGCAGCGTATAACGACCGGGAATCTGCGTCGAGGCGCTGTCGAAAAACACATTGGGCACGATGGGGAAGTACTCTTCCAGTTCGCGGTAGCGCACCAGGCCGCCCGTCGGTTTGGCCAGCGAGAAGTTCAGCAGCGGGTTGTCGCCGGTCACTTCCACCAGATCGGCGGGGCGATCACCAAAGAGAAACTTGACGCCGGCGCGCACGGAAACCGTACTCCAGATGTCGTCGATCGAGTTCTGATCCAGCGTCGGAAAGCTGGAAGCGCGCTGGTTGACCACCCAGCTGACATCCGCAAAGGGCGAAAGGTAGAGCCAGGTGTCGTCCGCGCGATCGGACAGCAGAATGTCATATCCCACGCCGGCGGAAAGCCCCAGCACGAGAGTGCTCACTTCGGGAATCTCCGCGCCGGCAATCGCGGGTTGCGCGCTGCCTTCCGGCGGATTGTAGTCGTATTCACCGCTTAGATTGATGCCGAGCAGCGGGCCCGCGGTAAAGTGCAGACCCGGTGTAATCTCAGGGTAAAACCGGAACAGCGGCTCGATGCTCAGGTAGGTGTAGTTGACGTCGTACTCGCCGGCAGGATCCGTCGTCGGATCGTCCACCGTCGCGCTCCGGTCGTCGTAGCTCACGCGCAGCTGCACGCCCCACAGGGCATCGGAATTGTATTCCGCCATCAGCCCCACGTAGGGCCCGATGCCGGTGCCGTCGTTCACCACCAGCGGCACAAAAGCAGGCGTGCCGGGCGAAAGGTCCTGGTAGCCCGGCGCTGAAAAGTTAAAATTCAGGCCGGCGTTGAGGCCGAATTTCCACTCGGGCTGCAAATAGGGGTTCTGGGCCTGCAGCGACGTCATTCCCAAACAACTGAAAACCATGAGCAGCATAAGCCGCCTGAACGACAATAATGCGCTGTGAAACGATTTCATCCGGAGTACTCCTGGAAGTTCAGAAAGCAATACAAAAAGGGTTGGAACGCGGCCACACGGATACGTCGGCGGAATGGGTGTGAATGTGTCTGACTGTATCGGAAATACAGGGCGCGCGCCTTCCTTCAGGTCACCGACGGAACGGATAAAGTGTGTGGGCTATTCGTTCCGTCGGCGCAAAAATACGCAATTTTGGTCAGTGGGCCGGAGCAAATTCGTCCGCTCAGGATCTGCGCGCCTGCGGCGTGGTCATATTGAGCGGATCCAGCAGGTTGTCCAGCTCTTCCTTCGAAAGCAGGCCTTTCTCCAGCACCAGTTCGTAGATGGCGCGATTTTTCTCCAGCGCTTCCTGGGCCAGGGCCGACGACTGCTCGTAGCCGAGCACCGGGTTCAGCGCCGTTACCAGCCCCGTGCTGTTGCGCACGTAATCCATGCAGATTTCTTCGTTGGCCGTAATGCCTTTGATGCAGCGATGCGTCAGTGTGTTCATGCCGTTTTTGAGCATTTCAATCGACTCAAAAATACTGGCGCCGATGACCGGCAGCATGACGTTGAGCTGCAGCTGGCCTGCTTCGGAAGCCATCGTGACGGCCAGGTTATTGCCGATCACTTTAAAGGCTATCTGATTCACGACTTCGGGAATCACCGGATTGACTTTGCCCGGCATAATCGACGAACCCGGCTGCAGCCTGGGCAGGTTGATTTCGTTGAGTCCCGCGCGCGGACCCGAAGACAGAAGCCTCAGGTCATTGCTGATTTTGGACAGTTTTGTGGCCAGGTGTTTCAGCGTCGAGGAGTACATCACAAAGCCGCTCGTGTCCTGTGTCGCTTCGATCAGGTTGCGCGAGCGCCGCACCTCGATGCCGCTGATTTTGCGCAGGTATTCAATCGCCTTGCCCGTGAATCCTTCCGGCGCGTTCAGGCCCGTGCCGATGGCCGTGCCGCCCAGATTGACCGGCAGCAGCGTGTCGGCGTTCATGTTCAGGTGGCTGATCTCGTCTTCCAGCGTCACCGCATAGGCCTCAAATTCCTGCCCCAGCGTCATCGGCACGGCGTCCTGCAGCTGCGTCCGGCCCAGTTTCAGGATTCCTGAAAACTCTTCGCCTTTGGCGCGGAATGCCGCAATCAATCGCTGCAGCGAGCGCACCAGCTCGCGATTGCCGTAGATCACCGCCACTTTGAGCGCCGTCGGAATTGCGTCGTTGGTGGACTGCGAGCGGTTGACGTGGTTGAGCGGATGGCAGTGGTCGTAGTCGCCGCGCTGTTTGCCCATCAGCTCCAGCGCGCGGTTGGCCAGCACCTCGTTGACGTTCATGTTGATCGACGTGCCCGCGCCGCCCTGGATCACATCCAGGATAAACTGATGGTGCAGCTTGCCGTAGATCACTTCCTGGCCGGCGTTCCAGATCGCATCGGCCACTTCCTCGCTGAGCAGACCGAGGTCGCCGTTGGCGCGAGCCGCTGCCATCTTCACCATCGCCAGTGCGTCGATCAGACGCGGATAGTGCGAGAGCGGCACGCCCGTGATGTGAAAGTTTTCCATGCCGCGCATGGTCTGGATGCCGTAGTAGGCCTCCCAGGGAACCTGGCGCTCGCCCAGCAGGTCGTGCTCCAGGCGCGTTTTTCCGGAAACGTATTGCGCGGCTTCGCGCACGAGGTTGGAGGTGGTCTCCTGCATGCGGCGCGCTATCACCTGGATCAGACGCGGCATCATGCGCAGTTGGACATTGCTGTATTCGCGGCAGAGTTGCTCAAAGCGCGGGCGGTCCATCCAGCCGACGGTGACGTTGTCGACCGCGCGGGCCGAGGTGGCGTGCGGCGAGTCGTCGAACAGCGCTCCTTCGCCCAGGAAGTCGCCCGGTCCGAAGGTAACGATGCTCTCGTTGCCGCCGAAGGTGTCGTCCTTCGTCAGCTCAATGCGCCCTTCAATAATCGCCATAAAGCGCAGGCGCGGCTCGTTTTCGCGGAACAGATACGAGCCTTCCGGCGCCGTTTCGATGTTCATCGCGATTGCAATCTGTGTGTGTTCGTCTCTGCTCAGATCCTGAAATAATTCAATCGTCCCAATGATGTCAACGAGTCGGGATCCCGGCATAAATGCTCCACCTGCTGTCAAATTCCATTCAATTCAGCCGAATTAGCGCTCGGCGTCAACTGCAATTTAACATCATTCGACGCGGCCGCTGCATCCCGCAAAAAAAACTTCAGCGCGGCGCGCCCGGCAATCAGGTGCTCTGCATAAAAAATGGAGACAAAAACAAGGAAGCGCCGGAGGATGGTAATCCTTCCGACGCTTCCAACATTCGGATTCACTATCCGACTCGAAGGCATGACACAGTCCAGACAAACACTCAGTCGGGTAATTTTGAAGAGCCTTCACGACGGGGGCGCACGCGTTGTCGCGAACACCCCCGCCTCCACGTCACTCACTTCATCTCAACAACTCGGGCCGGGCGGCTTTCAACTCTGCGTTGCGGCGATGTGCTGTACGACCTGGACGCCTGCCGCCAACTGTACCCGAACCTTAAACTCAATGCCAAAGATCACGTGCCGGGTTCTTGCGGACAAGGCCGGCTGCGCGCCGCTGGTGAAGTCCCGCATATGTTTAATATCTGTTTAACGTTCGAGCTTCACCTTGGGCCGGAGCCGCCTGAGCGAGGTTTTGATTCTTCCGGCATTTCCTTTCTCGCTCAATGGCAAACTACCACTTTAAACAAACGCAGTTTATGACCTGTGTCAGTATTCACGCTGTTTCTTGTCATGTTCCGGTAGATTTTTCGGGCGGGCGCTTAAACAGATTAACATTTCTCGTCGTGGCGCGGGCGGCTCATTTTCAATGGCCGCTTTCAAGCCGCTTTTGTTGGTCGGCGGGAGTCGCGTTTGATGTTGTTAAGTCCGTGTTCAACGTGAACTTTTTAGGTGAACGTTTTGGGTGAACGTTTTGGGTGAACGCTTTGGGTGAAAAACTTGTGCCGAACTCGTGAACTGCTCGTCATTCCACCCGCAGCCAGAGCGTTTTCAGGTAGGCCGGTTCGCTGCGCGTAATCGGGAAATCGGGCGGCTGCGGCTGGTAGTGTTCGCGTTGAATCCTGCGGCCCGCCGACTTGACGCCGCCCTGTACCGCCTGCACAAATTCCGTCGAGCGCCATTTGGCCGCATTGCTGCTCGCCAGCAGGACGCCGCCCGGATTGAGTACCGCCAGCGCCTGTTCAACGAGCTGTCCCATGTCCCGCGCCACGCGGAAAACGCCGCGTTTGGAGCGCGAAAAAGTCGGCGGGTCGAGAATAACCGCGTCGAAGCGCCGGCCGCGCCGACCGAACATGCGCAGCCAGTCAAACACATCGCCGTAGAGGAATTCGTGGCCCTCCGTCGCCAGGCCGTTCAGGGCAAAGTTCGCGCGGCCCCAGTCCAGGTATTTGCGCGACAAGTCGAGCGAGACCGTTTGCGCGCCGGCGAGCGCCGCACACACGGAAAATGCACAGGTGTAGGCAAAAGTATTCAACAGCGTCGGCTGTTTGTCTCCGGCCGCAAACAACTGAAAATCCGGCGCGATATAACCGCTCAGCACGCGGCGGCGATTGTCGCGCTGATCGCCGAATATTCCGACCGAATAGCCCTCGTCAAAACGCAGTTCGTAACGGACGCCGTTTTCGCGCACAACCGTCGCCATAGAGTTGGCTGCGCCGTGGCGCAGTTGCGGCGAACTGTCGCGTTTTTTGGCTTCGCCGGGCTGCAGGCGCAATTCCTTGACGTAGATCGCTTTGACGTCCGGCCTTTGCCGACTGAGCCGCTGCAGAGCGGCGTTGGTTTCTCTTTCGCCTGCGGCGGACTGAATCACGATGCGGTCGCCGTGCAGATCGGCATAGATGTCCGGCGTGCCGTCGGCCGCGCCGTGCAGCAGACGCCAACTGTCGGTCAAAGAGGGAGATATAACGGCCGCCCGGCGATCCGCCACGTTTGCGTCAAAGTCTGCCGGCGCGTTGAACGTCAGCTCGCGCTCGTCCGCCGGATGGCGGAATCTCAGTGTTTCGGCATGCAGGTACAACCTGTCTGTCGAGCCGCTTTTGTCGCCGTATTGATCGTCGCCCAGCACTGCAATGCCTACGGCGGCGGCGTGAATGCGCACCTGATGCGTGCGGCCCGTCAAAGGAAATGCGTGGTATTCGTAGTACTTGCCCGTTTGTCCGATGAATTCAAAGCGCGTGGCGGCGGGACGTGAAGCGCCGCCCTGCACGCGCAATGGCGCGTCGACGGTAAACGACTTTTCGGCATGCCGGCTTTTGCTGCGCAGACGATAGATCTTGCCGACGCCGCGCGAGGCAAACTGTTCCGTCAGCGATTGATTGGCGCGGCGACTCTTGCCGAATACCAGCAGACCGGAAGTCTGTTTGTCGAGGCGGTGAATAATGGCCAGGCCGGCCCAGCGCGACTGTCGATTGCGCAGCCAGTCGTAGATGCCTTCACCGGCGTGGATGGCGGCGGCATGGGTATTCCAGTCGCACGGTTTGTTGACGACCAGTATGTCGTCATCTTCAAACAGGACCAGAGTGTCGCCCTGGTCGTTGCTGAGGTCGGGCTGGGCGGCGAACCGCGCGTCTTGCTGCATCCGTCAAATTAGAGAGATCCGCCGCGGCGTGCAAACCGCTCTGCTCGCCCGGACGGCGGCACATGCCGATCGGGTTTGCCCGGTGTTGCCGGACGTCGTAGCTTTGCGGCGATTACAGCAAGAACCGCCGCCGGCGGTGGAACATTTCGACAGACCGAAGCAGCATGAAAATCAGCATTCTGGATCAATCGCCCGTCACGGCCGCGAGTTCGCCGCGCGAAGCCGTGCAGCAGACGCTTGACCTGGCCGTTGCCGCCGACAAACTTGGCTACCATCGGTTCTGGGTCTCCGAACATCACAATTCGATGAGTTTTGCCTCGGCCAGCCCGGAAATCATGCTGACGCGCATCGCCGGCTTGACCGAGCGCATTCGCGTGGGCAGCGGCGGCGTCCTCCTCGGTCACTACAGTCCGCTCAAGATTGCCGAGCAATTCCGCCTGCTGGAGTGTTTTTACCCCGGTCGAATTGATCTGGGGCTCGGCCGCGCCAGCGGCGCGGACAAACTGGCGACGAGCGCGCTGCACAACGGCGGGGAACTACGCGACGGCGGATTTGAACGAGTCGCCGAGCTGCGCCGTCTGCTGGCCGCCGCGCCGCGGAAGGACAGCAGTTACAACGCCGTTCACGCTTCACCCATGGTGGAATCACAGCCCGAAATCTGGATACTCGGCACCAGCCCGGCCAGCGCGCAATACGCCGCTGAACACGGCCTGCCCTACGCATTCGGCGCGTTTATCAATCACGAGCACCTCGTTCCGGCGCTGGAGACCTATCACCGTAACTTCCGGCCGTCGGCTGTGCGGCAGAAACCCTACGTCAATCTGGCGGTGTTCGCCGTGGCCTGCGACAGCGAGGAGCGCGCGCGCCAGGTGATCAAAACCTCCGAGCTGTGGGTGGTCAGAAGTTTCCTGCACAAACAGAATGTGGTCTTCCCCTCGATGGCCGAGGCAGCGGCGCATTCATACACTCCCAACGAGGAGCTCGTCCTGCAGTTCCGTCGCCAGGCCGCCGTTTACGGCTCGGTGGACAAGGTCGCATCCACGCTGCGGAACATGACGGCCAACCTGATGGCGGATGAACTGACGATCATTACGATCACGGAGCAGTTTCAGGACCGCCTGCGCTCCTATGAACTGCTGGCCCAGGCGCTGATTGAACGCGAGGCCGTGAGCGCCTGAGTTGGGCGCGCAGCGCAAGACAAAGGTCCGCGAGGCGGCCTTTTGAAATCGGTGTCCTTTTGGACGCAGTGCGATTATGTTTCCAGTCTGACGATTCTTTCACCCCGCATACAATCTGTATGCCGACCCGACGACACAATACATGCAAGCTGTATGTAGCCGGGGAATGATACGCGCGTAATGAAAAAGAGCGAACAAACAGAAGCCACAACCACAAAACTGCGCGCCGTCGGCCGCGCGCTCTTTGCCGAACGCGGCTATGCCGGCGTGCCGGCGGAGGAAATCGTGCGCGCCGCCGGAGTGACACGCGGCGCGCTCTACCACCATTTCAACGGTAAAAACGGCCTGTTCGAAGCGATCACCATCGACGCCCTCAACGAAATCCAGGCGCTGATCATGACTGCCGTGCGGCGACACGAGGACGCCTGGGTGGGATTTGTAGCCGGGTGCATGGCCTTTCTCGAAGCGATCAGCCGCCCCGGGCTGCAACGCATCGTCATAGTCGAAGCGCCCGCGGTGCTCGGCATAGAGCGCTGGCGCAGCCTGGATGATTCACTCAGCGACTGGTTTCTGCGCGACGGCGTGGAGGAACTTATCGACGAAGGCCTGATGATCAGCCACTCCGCCGGCGCGGTCACCAACCTGCTGACCGGCGCCATGAATGAAGCGGCTCTCTGGATTGCGGGACAGCCAGACCGCACCCAGGCGTTGATCCAGTCCAAGGACGCGCTGCATTCGATTCTGGCCGGGCTGCGCGACGACGACTGACCTTCGCGTTGATCATGGCGACCTGTCATGTTGTGGCAGTCGGCAATTACCTGCGAGAAAACACCGTGGCAACAACGATCCAACGCCGCCTGTTGCCCAGGTGAATGGAACAGGTTCGGTCAGGTACAACCGAACCTTTACCTGTTTTCACTACTTACTTCACAAACGCATACATGAAGAATGTTTTCCGGCCCGAAGGTCAATCAGGCTGGCGGCTGGCGGCTGGCGGCTGGCGGCTGGCGGCTGGCGGCTGGCGGCTGGCGGC
>CAYULF010000017.1:0-129627 GCA_964445695.1 uncultured Hyphomicrobiales bacterium
AAAAGTTTTGTCGTGTACAGTGCCCTAAGGGCTCACAGCTCATACGTAGTTTTACGTATTTTCACCGCGCCGCTTCCCGCTCAGACGCCAAACCCGACCGCTTAACCCTCATCACCTTTGCGCCGGTCTGTTTTACGCTCCTCGCTGGGCGGCGGCGGACCTCCCGGCTCGGCATCGCTGCGCTTGAACAACGCTTGTTTGGGGCCGTCGTCCTCCGGTTTGTTGAAGTCCGAGCGTTTGGGGCGCTCGCGCCCGCCGTCAAATCCGCCGCGTCTTTCATCGCGGTCACGGAATGATCGCTCCCCGCCGCCGCGTCTTTCATCGCGGTCCCGAAATGAACGTTCCCCGCCGCCGCGTCTTTCATCGCGGTCCCGAAATGATCGCTCCCCGCCGCCGCGTCTTTCATCGCGGTCCCGAAATGAACGCTCCCCGCCGCCGCTGCGCTCGCCACGCGATCTGAAGGTGCGCCCCGGTTTGCGCGCCTCTCCGTATCTGCGGTCGTCGCCGCGCTTGCCGAAGCTGCGACGCGGTTTTTCGTCCTCGTCGTCGTCAAATGCGCCGGCAGGAACGGGTTTAACTTTTTCGTCAACAGCTATGCCGGCAAAAGCCAGAACAAACTCGCCTTTAAACTTCAGGCCCTCAAACTTGGCTTTCAGCTCGGCCATGGTGCCGTGGTGCATCGTCTCAAACGAGGTTGTTAACTTACAACCCAGAAAAGCCTGACGCTCCGGCATTACTTCCGCCGCGGCTTCCAGCAGCGGTTTTAACCTGTAGGGCGTTTCCAGTAAAACAACCGTGCGTTTTTCACGCGCCAGCTCGCCGAACTCGCGCAGACGTTCGGACGGCTCGCGGCTTAAAAATCCGGCGAAGATAAACTGACGCGTCGGCAGGCCGCTGCAGACCAACCCGGCCAGCACGCTCGAAGCGCCCGGCACCGCCTTGATCGGCACGCGATTTTTAATAGCCATTTGCACCAGAACTTCGCCCGGATCGGCCAACAGAGGCGTGCCCGCATCCGAGATCAGCGCCACCGATTTCCCTTCTTTCAATGCTTCCAGCACTTCGCCGGAAGCCTCCGCTTCATTGTGTTCGTTCAGCTCCGTTAAATCCTTGCTGACGCGATGTTCGTGTAGTAGTCGCGCCGCCGGTTTGATCTCCTCACACACGATCATATCGGCTTTTTTAAGGATTTCCAGCCCGCGCAGAGTGATGTCGTCCACGTGACCGATCGGCGTCGACACAATGTACAAGGTGCCGTAATTCTGCGCCGGATCGGCTTCCTGCACAACTTTTCCGGTCGGAAAAAGATCGCGGATGGGCGTGTCGTCCCAGGCTATTTCTTCTTCTTCATCGAAGTTCTCCGCGTCGTCGTCGCTGTATGGAGTTTCCTCGCTCGCCTCGTCGACGGAGCTTGTTTCACCGTCCGCTGCTGAAACTTCGTCAGGGCTTTTCTCTTGTTCGTCACGCGGTGAGGAGTCTTCAGCCGCCGCGTCGTTTTCAGCCGATGAATCGGCCGGTGCGGCGGCGGCATGACCGCCGGATGCCGGTGAATTTTCAGTGCCGGTTGCGGCGGCCGTTGCATCGTGCTGTTCGGCGGCCGGCTGCGGCTGCGAGTCGTTCCCGTCCGGGGCGTCCTTTGCGGGACCGATCGGTTCTGCCATCGGTATCCTTCCTTCTGTCTGAAATTGAATGCGCCGAGCTGACGTAAAAGACCGGCAATATACAAAAATGCCTCCCTTGCCCACGACTGCCTTTTGTGCTAATTTCGTCCGCACGCACCGCCAATGTTAATCTCCGGGCGGCGGTGGATTGCGGATTCGCAGCGATAGATCGGCCTTGAGATGTCAGGAACAAGCGGAAATAATCGGGACGGCGGATGCAGCAGCTAATGGCAGAAAGTACGGCGGATCGCATAACACGGCTGCCGCAACGGCTGGAACAGTTTAACGAACGCCTTGAGCGCGCCTTGCTGATAGCCGGTCGCGCGGCTTCCTCGGTAAAACTCGTGGCCGTCAGCAAGACGCTGGAAACCGAACTGGTCGCCGCCGGACTGCAGAACGGCCTCAGACACTTCGGTGAAAATTACGCACAGGAGCTGGCCGCCAAAGCCGAGGAACTGCGCCGCATCGAGCCCGAGCAGGCGGCTACGGCCCAATGGCATTTTATCGGTCACCTGCAGCGCAACAAAGTCAAGTACATCGCAGCGGATACTGCCCTCTTCCACGCGCTGGATTCCGCACGCCTTGCCGCCGAGTTCGACAAACAGGCGACCAAGCTGGGTCGCTCAATCGACGTGCTGATTCAGGTTAACACCTCGGGCGAAGACTCCAAGTTCGGCGTCGCGCCGGCGGCGCTGCCGGCGCTAATGGACGAAGTCCAGCAGCTGTCAGCCGTGCGCGTCAAAGGCCTGATGACAATCGCCGCGCCGCAGGAACGCGCCGAAGACGCGCGCGGCGAGTTCAGCCTGCTGCGCCGCCTGCTCGAACAACTGGCAGACAGGCGCAGCGAGCAACATCCGCTCGACGAACTTTCGATGGGCATGTCGCACGACTTTGAAACAGCCGTGGCGGAAGGCGCGACGTTCATCCGCGTGGGCACCGCGCTCTTCGGACCGCGCTAGACAACTGTAAACACAGTAAAATCAAACACATACCGGGACGCGACATTGAACTCCGCAGGACAAACAAGAATGGATTTGGAAAAGGCCGTACAGGCCGTCAGAGAAAAAACGTCGTTTGAGAGCTCCGTTGGAATCATTCTGGGCACCGGGCTGGGCGGTCTGGCACGCGAGATCGAAGTGGAGTGCGCGATCCCCTATGCGGAGATTCCCGGGTTTCCGCTGGCAACGGTGGAAACACACAAAGGCGACCTGTTGTTCGGCCGTCTGGACGGGCGTCCGGTGCTTGCCATGCGCGGGCGATTCCACGTCTACGAGGGCTGGACGCTGCAACAGATCGCGTTTCCGGTGCGCGTGCTGCGCCGCCTCGGCGTGCAAAATCTGATGATCTCGAATGCCTGCGGCAGCATGAACCCCTTGATCCGCAAGGGCTCGCTGATGATCATCGACGACCACATCAACCTGCTTGGCGGCAGTCCGCTGATCGGTCCCAACGACAATTCCATCGGCCCGCGCTTCCCTGACATGTCGGAGCCCTACTCGCGCGCTTTGATTGAAATAGCGGAAAAAACGGCGATGAAGGCCGGGGTAAAAATTCACCGTGGTGTCTACGTGGCCGTGAGCGGACCGCAGCTGGAGACGCGCGCCGAGTATCGCTTCCTGCGGGGAATCGGAGCGGACGTGGTGGGGATGAGTACGGTACCGGAAGTGATCGCGGCCGTGCATGCCGGGATGAAAGTCTTTGGCCTTTCGATCGTCACGGACGAATGTTACCCGGAAGCGCTGCAGCCTGTGAATGTCGAAGAGATAATCGCGACGGCCATGGCCGCCGAACCGCAGATGACGAAGGTTTTGCGCGGAATGATTGATTCATTATATATGCATCCCGATGCGCTCAGCGGTGTTAGTGAGTTGTGATCCAACAAATGTGCAATGCCCGGGACCACGCAACCGGGTTTTTCAGTTAACCGGGATTTACGGCATGCGACAAAATATCTCCAGATATATTCTGACCATTCTTGTGCTCGGCACGGCGCTGGCACTCACTTCCTGCGGACCCGAAGAAGAAGAACGCGGCGGCGGCACCAGCCCCTGGCAGTTGTTTGTCAGTTCGTCGGAAACGGCGGGCGATGTATCGCTGGTGGACATTCCGTCCAATGAAATCCGCACGCAGAACATGAACCTGCTCTCGACCAACAGCCCGGTAACGCGCATGGTCAACTTCCGCGACTATCTATTCTGTTTTGTACCGCTGGAACACAAAATTGTCGTGCTGTCGCTGGTCAACGGCGACAACTTCGCTGAAGTCGAGACGATCGATTTCAGCGAAGAAGAAATCGAGCCGATCGACATCGCCTTCGGCAACGCCACGACGGCCTACGTGATTTTCCGCAATTCCAATGAAGTCAAAGTTGTCGACATTCACTATCTGGGCGACGGCTCGAACCGCTGCCGCGTCTGCTCCGCCATCGATCTGGGCGTGCCGTCCTCGTCCATTACGGCCGTCGGCAACCGCGTCTTTGCCACGAATCCCAAAGCCGACCGGGTAAGCTTCTTTGCGACGACCACGGAAAAAGTACAGACTTTTGAAAATTTGCCGCCCCAACCGATGTACATAGAGGCGGTGCCGAACGGCGACGAAGTGGTCGTGATCAGCCTGGGCGGCGGCAAACGCGGCGACACGCGCGAGCTCTCCGAATGCATGGCGACGTTCATCAATGTGGCGGAAGAGAGCATCAGCGCACCGACGCCGATTTTCGACTCTCAAACGACGCAGTTCACGACGGAGGCGCGCGGCATCGCAATTACGCAACGCGACTACGCTTTTATTCCGACAAATAATACCGTACTGCGGATCGACCTGCGCGGCGACCGTTCGCGCCAGACCAAGGTTCTCAGCCGACCGATGGAAGCGATTGTGTACAATCCGATCCGCGACGAAATTCTGATGATCGAGGAAGGTCGTCAGCGCGTGCGCATCCATTCGGCCACGGGCGCGGAAATCGAAACGTACACGCTGCCGATGCGTCCGATTGAGTCGGTCAGCCCACGCTAGCAGCGAATCCGAGACAGAATGCCCGAAATCTCTCCAGTCCTGGAATCCATTTTCAGCCGCGCCGCGCAGGCCGGCAAACGCATCGCCCTGCCCGATTCGGGCGATCCGCGCAGCATCGAAGCCGCGCGCATGGCTCTCGAACGCGGGATCTGCCGCCCTGTACTCGTCGCCGGTCCCGATAAAGGCACAGCAAACAACAACCATGCTCTGGAAACGGTCAGCGCCGCCGACCTGCCGAATTTTGACGAGCTGGCACGGTGCCTGCACGACAAACGCCAACACAAAGGCATGACGGAGGCGCAGGCGCGAAGCGCCGCCGCCGAGCCGCTTTACCTGGCCGGACTGATGCTCGATGCGGGTCTGGTCGACGGCTGCGTGGCAGGTTCGCTCAGCACCACGGCCGACGTCCTGCGCGCCGGCATCCACACGGTGGGCCTGGCGTCGGGAATGAGCACGATCTCCAGTTTTTTCCTCATGCTCGCGCCGGATCGCACGCTGGCTTTTGCCGACAGCGGCGTCGTGCCGGACCCGGATGCACGCCAGATGGCCGACATCGCTATTGCAACCTGCGCCAACTTCGAACGACTCACCGGACAAAAAGCCTGTGCCGCTCTGCTGGCATTTTCGACGCTGGGCAGCGCAGAACACGCCTCACTCCACAAAATCCGCGAATGCCTGAAATTGCTGCGCAGCGAACAACCCGAGCTGACGGTTGACGGCGAGCTGCAATTCGACGCGGCATTTGTTCCGGCCGTGGCGCAGCGCAAAGCACCCGACTCTCCCGTGGCGGGCCGCGCCAACGTGTTTATCTTCCCCGATCTCAATTCCGGCAACATTGCATACAAGATCGCCGAGCGCCTCGGCGGCCTGCAGGCGATCGGCCCAAACGTTCAAGGTTTAAAAAAACCGTATCTTGATCTTTCGCGCGGCTGTTCGGCCGACGACATCGTCGTCAGCATGGCGCTGGCTTCGATCATGGCTGACTGACTTGCGTTCCGTCTGCACAGCGCAGTTTGTTTAACAGACAAAGTGGGTGTGCCGTCCGAACGCTTCGGCGGAGCGGGTGTATTAAACACGGCAGCGGCGCACAGCGCTTGCCGTTCGGGCAACAGCGACTTAAACACAGCGGCATGATTTATTTTCTCTCCGACGTACATCTTGGCCTGGGCGACCGCGCCATGGACCGCCAACGCGAGCGCGATCTGGTGAGGTTTCTGCGCACAATCGCGCCGGATCTGGATGAACTCTACATCGTCGGCGATCTGTTTGACTTCTGGTTCGACTACCGCAGCGTGATTCCGCGCTACCACGTGCGCACGCTGGGCGCGCTGGCGGAGCTGAGCGACGCGGGCATTCCGATTCACTATCTTATCGGCAATCACGACTTCGGCCACCGCGACTTCTTCGAACAGGAACTTAACATTCACGTCTACCAGGACGACCTTAAACTGGAGCTGCAGGGCAAACGCGTGTATATCGCCCACGGCGACGGCAAGGTGGCCAACGACCGCGGTTACCTGATCCTGCGCGCCATCCTGCGCAACCGCATCTGCCAGAAACTCTACCGCGCGTTGCACCCGGACATCGGCATCGGCCTGGCAGCCAAAACTTCGCGCACAAGCCGCGCCCACACAGACGCCCGCGACTACGGCGAGGACGACGGCATGCGCCAGTTCGCCCGCAATATTATTAAACAGGAAGGCTGGGACTACGTGGTCATGGGACATCGCCACATCCCCATCGACGAGGAGCACCACGGCGGCCGCTACATCAACCTGGGCGACTGGCTGGTACACCGCACGGCCGGCCGCATGGTCGACGGCAGGATCGAGATCGTCAAGGTCGACGACGTTCTAGACGGCAGACTTTAACTCTTCTCATTCCGGCTTGAGCGCTTCGCCTGCGGGCAGGCTTGCTTGTTGCTTTTGTTTGTCCTGCGGTGCGGAAGTGTTGCGTTTACGGACTGTTGTCGTGTTTCACGCCCGTTTATCCGCAAATGCGGCCCGTTCACCCACGTTTTGAGCGTCGTTCCGTTTTTTCAGCTGTGAATTCGTTGACATCCTGCTTAACGTTGAATCGGCGCGGGCAGACCGGTTGTGCGTGTCGGAGGAGGTCACTGGTCTGTGGCATGCTGAACGAGCCCGCGCGGAGCGGGTAAGGGAAGCTATATTGGTGGGTATCGTTCCTGGAAAGGTGGTGGTGTCGGGGTGGGTCCTTTGATCACTCAAAGGTCCAAACTTTTTAAACTGACTTCTAACTTGAAGACTGCGACCGTCTCAAAACCACCGAGATTTCGCACTGAAATCGCTGTTTCACACTCGTCGGCCGCCAACAGTCACAAGTGCTCATCACTCGAATCTGCACGACCAGCAAAAAAGTCATCGAGCCTGAGCCGAAGTGTAAACGAGGCTCAAAGCGATCAGTAATTCAGTCTCAGTTCTCGAATACGGCTACGAGTCAATCCGACCGCAGAGCTCGCAAAAAGTTAAACAAATTGATGCTTGTGACTTGCCTTGGCCTAGCTCAGCACCTGCAGCTTCGCGTACTTTAACAAAAGCGTTTTCTCCCCGACCGACTTAAACCGCACGATTGCGCGCTGCCCGTCGCCGCTGCCCGCCACGCGCAGCACCTGGCCTTCGCCAAACGAACTGTGACCAACGCGCATGCCGGCACGTATCTTCGGCCCGCCGCCGCTTTCCTCCGGCGGAAGCTGCGAATAACTTTCGTCCTCGTTGGCCGGGATGTCGTTAAACAAGGTCTCCTCTTTTGGCTTGCGACGCGTCCCGTCGCCCGGCCGCGCTGCACGGAAATTGCCGGAGAGAGCGCCCAGATCGCGCTGCCGACCAACGCCGAGTTTTTCTACCAGCTCCGGCCTGATCTCGTCCAGAAATCCAGAAGGCATCGGATACGAAAGCTCACCGAAACGGTAACGACGCTCACAATGAGAAAGATAAACGCGCTGCTCGGCCCGCGTGATAGCCACGTAAAACAATCGGCGTTCCTCCTCGAGCTCGTCCGGCTGCTGCTCCGCGCGCGACAGCGGAAACAACCCCTTTTCCATACCGACAACGCAGACAACCGGGAATTCGAGGCCTTTAGCGCCGTGCATCGTCATCAACGTAACGACGTCGTCCGCGTCGACCATCTGCTCGGTATCGTCAACGAGCGCAACTTCCTGCAGGTACTCGGCCAGTCCGGCGTCGGGGCGCGCCTCGGTAAACTCCGCGATGTGTGAAATCACGCGCTGAACATTGTTCCAGCGGTCCAGGTTTTCCTCGCCGCCGGCTTCGGCGTAGTAACTTAACAACTTGCTTTCGTCGATGTAAGCACGCGCCAACTCATGCGCCGGCAAAGTGTTAAGTTGGTCGATGAAAGTGCGGACAAAGCGCGCAAACTCCTGAATGGCCGTGCGCGCGCGCTTCTGCAGATGCGGCACGTGTTCGACGTTGTTGCAGGCCTCAAAGACCGAGAGATTCTGCTCCTGCGCAAAACGCGTTAAACGCCCCAGAGTTGTCTTGCCGATGCCGCGCGCGGGTTCGTTAATAATCCGCAGCAAGCTCTCGCTGTCGCTTGGGTTAACAAGCAGTTTAAGGTAGGCCAGAACGTCCTTGACTTCCTTGCGGCGATAAAACGAAATGCCGCCGACGATTCTGTAGGGAATGCCGGCCGAACGCAATGCGTCCTCCAACACCTGCGACTGCGCGTTAATGCGGTACAGAACCGCACAGTCACTGTATCTGAGGCCATGTTCACGTTTGTTTTCGCGAATCACATCCACGACGGAAGACGCTTCCTCGCGCTCGTCGCGACAGCGACGCTGGTAGATCGGATCGCCGTCGTCGTTTTCCGTCCAGAGTTCCTTTTTCAATTGCCGGCGATTGTTAACAATCACGTCGTTGGCCGCAGCCAGAATGCGCTTGGTCGAGCGGTAGTTGCGCTCGAGTCGCACCACCGTTGCATCTTTGAAGTCGGCTTCAAATGTCAGGATATTTTCGATATCGGCGCCGCGCCAACGATAGATGCTCTGGGCGTCGTCGCCGACCACGCAGAGATTACGGTGGTTCCACGCCAGCAACTGCACTGCGCGGTACTGCGGTTTGTTCGTGTCCTGATACTCATCCACCAGCACGTGTTGAAAGCGCTCGCGGTAGTTTTCGAGAACCGCCGGAAAGGCTTCAAACAGACGAATAATGTTAATTAACAGGTCGTCAAAATCCATCGCATTGCTGCGTTTAAGATTTTGTTCGTACTCCTTGTAAACCAGCCCCGTCTGTTTTTCAAAAATAGAGTCGGCGTTGCGGCTGTACTCTTCCCAGGGCGTCATGGAATTTTTGGCCGACGAGATAGCCGAACGCACTGCCTGCGGCGGGTGCTCCTGCTGCGAAATGCCCAGGTTGGTCATGATCAGTTTGATCAGATTGAGCGAGTCTTCGCTGTCGTGAATCGAGAACGACGAGGTGTAGCCGAGTTTGTCAGCTTCGCGTCGCAGAATGCGCGCAAAAATCGAGTGAAACGTCCCCGCCCAGATTTTGGATGCCGCATCATCGCCGACCAGACGCGCAATGCGTTCGCGCATTTCCGCCGCTGCTTTGTTGGTAAACGTCAGCGCGAGAATATTCCAGGGTTTAACGCCGCGCGTAATTAAATGGGCGATGCGAAAGGTCAATGCGCGCGTCTTGCCGCTGCCTGCGCCGGCAAGAATCAACAAGGGCCCATTTTGATGTTCAACAGCTTTGCGCTGGTCGCTGTTTAAGCTGGCCAGCAGGGAGCGCCCCGCAGCGTCGGAAGATGTCTTAACAGAATCGGCGGATTCGGCGGGTTTGAGCCGTACTCTTTTCATTGTTTAAGTTCTTGTGTGTTGTTCGAAGGCGAAAGACAGTGTTAAACCGCCGTTTCAGCCGCATCAAAGCTGCGGAAAAATGTCGCTGAAGTCGTAAAAGCCGGGTTTGCCGTTTAACCAGCACGCCGCCCGCAAAGCTCCGTGCGCAAATCCCTCGCGGTTGCGGGCGCGATGCGTCAATTCGATGCTGTCGGCCGGCGAATCGATGACAAACATATGAGTGCCGGGAATGTCCCCGCCGCGCGTGGATGACACGTGCAGGTCCGCCACGTCAATGACGCCGTCACTGCGGTCCGTTAACACGCGCTGTTTGCCGCCGTGTTCACGCAGAACAATGTTGGCCAGTTCCAGGGCCGTGCCGCTGGGGCTGTCGGCCTTGCGCCGGTGATGGAACTCGTGCAGCATCACGTCATATTCATCGTAGCGGCTCGCCAGTGCGGCCGCATGGCGTACCATCGCAAAAAACATGTTCATGCCGATGGAAAAATTCGATCCGACCACACAGCCGATACCTGCCTGTTTAACCAGACCAAGCACCTCGTCGCGCTGAGCATCCCATCCAGTAGTTCCGATGACGATCGATTTACCCAGCTTCGCGACGTGTTTAACTGTTCCGGCGACGGCATGCGGCAGCGAAAAATCGATTGCCACGTCAAAGTTCGCATCCACATCGCTGTTTAAAGGGCGATTTTCATCAAACACCGCGGTGATTTCGCAGTTGTGCCCCGGCGCCAGCCGCTCGATCAATTGTCCCATCACGCCGTAGCCGACAAGTGCAACGCGTACTTTGTCCTGACTCTTACTCACTTTTGGCCGCCCCCTTGTTTGTCATCGAGAGAAAAGCCTCCGGCGGCGTGTTGCTCAGACTGCCTTCGTTAACATAGAGGTGTCGCGCCTCAGGGAACGCGTCCAGCATGGTTTGGCTGTGCGTAGCCAGTACAAGGCCGCAGCCCTTGCCGTGTACTTCGTTGAGCACGCGGACGACAGCTTCCATGGTCTGATCGTCCATATTGCTGGTCGGTTCATCGGCAAAGAGCATTTCAGGTTCGTGCACGATGGCGCGGGCCAGCGCGGCCAGGTGTTTTTCACCGCCGGACAGACTCGAAGGCATGCGATTGCGCAGGTAGGAAATGCCGACCTCGCCCAGCACGCGCAGGCCGCGTTTGTCCGCTTCACGCCGGTTGTGGCCGACGGCGTACATCTGGATCACGACGTTCTCATAAACCGTCAGGTCGTCAAAGAGTTTACAGTCCTGGTACACAATGCCCATGCGTCGGCGCAATGCCGCCAGGCGCCGCTTGCCGAGGCGGTGAATATCGACGCCGTCGATGCGTACGATGCCTGCAGTGGGCTTCAAATCACCGTATAACAGGCGCATCAGGCTGGTTTTGCCCGCGCCCGTCGGTCCCAACAGCAGACAGGGACGTTCCTCGTCAAAACTGTCGCTGACAGAGTTGAGCGCCGGAAAGGGTTCGCTTTTGTAAGCCAGGCTGACGCCGTCCAGTTCAATCCTCATGGTTCCCCGCGGCGCTCCTTAGTCCTCGTCTTCGCGCAGATTTTCCAGCACGGAAAAATCTTCAAGTGTGCTCGTGTCGCCGCTGATCGTTCCGCCGGCGGCCAGTTCGCGCAGTAGTCGACGCATGATTTTACCGCTGCGCGTCTTTGGCAACGCTTCGCTGAAACGGATGTCGTCCGGCTTGGCAATGTGCCCGATCTCGGCCGCCACATGCGCACGCAATTCGGCCGCCAGTTTTTCGAGCGCACGGCCCGACATTTTGCCGCTTGCACCACGCAGCGTCACATATGCCACCAGTGCATTGCCCTTGATTTCGTCCGGTCGCGCCACCACCGCAGCCTCGGCTACGCGTGCATGTGAAACCAACGCGCTTTCAATCTCGGCCGTACCAAGTCGGTGGCCGCTGACGTTTACCACGTCATCCACGCGGCCCATAATCCAGATATAACCATCGGCATCGCGGCGAGCGCCGTCGCCCGTGAAGTAATAGGCCGGGCGGTCGCCCTTGGGCGGATACTCACTCCAGTATGTCTTTTTGTAGCGCTGAAAATCACCGTAAACATTGCGCAGCATCGACGGCCAGGGATGTTTAACAACCAGGTAGCCGCCCTCGTCGGCTTTGCAGCGCGTGCCGTCGCGGCGCACAACGTCGGCATCGATTCCCGGCAGCGGCATCGTCGCCGTGCCCGGTTTCATCGGCGTCACATTGGGCACCGGCGAAATCATGATTGAGCCGGTTTCCGTCTGCCACCAGGTATCGACAATCGGACAACGCCCGCCGCCGATGTGTTTGTAGTACCACATCCACGCCTCGGGATTGATCGGCTCGCCGACCGTACCGAGAATGCGCAATGATGACAAGTCGTGGCCGGCCGGATGTTGATCGCCCCATTTCATAAATGCGCGGATGGCCGTCGGCGCCGTGTAAAAGATCGAGATGCGATGGCGCGCAATCATCGACCAGAAACGATCCGGCCCGGGGTGATTCGGCGCGCCTTCGTACATGAAGATCGAAGCGCCGTTGCTCAGCGGTCCGTACACGATGTAACTGTGACCGGTAATCCAGCCCACATCGGCCGTGCAGAAATACAAATCGTCTTCCTGCAGATCAAAAACAATTTTGCTGGTATAAGTGGCCTGGGTCAGGTAGCCGCCCGTTGTGTGCAGGATGCCCTTGGGTTTGCCGGTGGAACCGCTGGTGTAAAGAATAAACAGCGGATGTTCGGCCGGCAGTTTGGCGGCGGTACAACTGTCGCTCATTCCGTCCAGTGTCTCGTCCCACCAGTGGTCACGCCCTTTTTTCATGGTGATATCCACGCCGACGCGGCGCACCACCAGCACGTTGGCCACGTGTTTAAGTCCCTTGACCGCCGCATCCACGGCTTCCTTGAGCATGACGTGTGAACCGCGACGCCAGGCGGCGTCCTGCGTTATCACGCAAACGGCGTTTGAGTCTATAATGCGCTCGCGCAATGCGTCGGCCGAAAAACCGCCGAAAACGACGTTGTGCGTGGCTCCGATGCGCGCGCAGGCCAGCATGGCAATCGCCGCTTCGGGAATCATGCCCATGTAAATCGCAACGACGTCGCCGCGTTTAACACCGAGTTTTTTAAGACCGTTGGCACAGCGGCAGACTTCGCGATGCAGCTGTTGGTAGGTCAGCGTGCGCACGTCGCCGGGCTCGCCTTCCCAGACAATCGCGGCTTTGTTGCGCCGCCAGGTAGTCAGATGCCGGTCAATGCAGTTGTGTGCCACGTTAAGTTTGCCGCCGGTGAACCATTTGGCGCGCGGGTATTTCCAGTCCAGAACTTTGGTCCAGGGGCTGAACCACTCCAGTTCGTTCGCGCGCTCCTCCCAGAACCCTTCGGGATCTTTGAGCGCTTTGCTGCGCATTGACTTGAGTTTGGCTGCGGTTGGAATGCTGCCGTGCTTCGGCCCGCCCTTGTCGGGCTTGATCCAGCGCGTCTCCTGCATGACGGAGTCGATGGAACCTGCGGCGGACGCGGGCGTTTTTTCAACTGTTTTTGCGGATGATGTAGCAGCAGTGGAACGACGGGAACCGCGCCGGGTAGCACTCATAGGGCATCAGTGTGTAAGGTCTGGAAGAACATTCGGAGTAGTACAGCCGACGGTCGCAGCGGACCGCGCGCCAAATATGCAACGTCCGGCCGGGAATTCCAATCCGCGCGGGAGGCGTAAACGGGAGCTCGCGGCCGGACTTAAACAGGCCATCCTTCCGGCTATGGGCCGCCGTCAGGAACTGTGTGCGCCGTCGGCGCGCAGCTTTTTAACCATCTCGCGATGTTGCAGACGCTGCTCGCGGCGCAGTGCGGCTTCATTGAAGCGCCGCTTCTCTTCATCGCTTCCCACTTCCAGCGGCGGCACCTTCAACGGACGACCGTAAGTATCGATCGCCACAAAAGTCAGGTAGGCCGAGCTGGTGTGTACGCTGGAATTGTTAAGCGGGTCTTCGCGCAGCACGCGTACGCCAACTTCCATCGACGTGGTAAACGCGCGATTTATCATCGCCTGCAGCGTCACCACGTGTCCGAGTTTAATCGGTTCAAAAAAGTTGATTTCGTCTACGGATGCGGTTACGCAGACTTTACCCGAGTGACGCATGGCCACCATCGCGGCGGCGATGTCGATCCAGTGCATCAGGCGGCCGCCCAACAGATTTCCGAGTTGGTTGGTATCGTTCGGCAGGACCAGCTCCGTCATTTCAACACTCGAGTCCTTCGGTCTGCGCGCTTGCAACTGGCTCATTTTTCGCCTTTCTCTCCAAGGGATAATCGTTCTTCCACTTCACGTCCGATGTCGTTGATTTCATCCAGCAATTCACCGGACGGAAAACGTTTTCTGTACAGGCGTACCGTTTCACGCGCTTCGTCGTAGCGCTCCAGAATCATGAGCGACTGCAGTTTGCCCAGGAAGGCGGGCTCCAGATACGAGGTGTCGTCAAAGTTGTCGATCACGCCGTCGTAGTACACGATCGACGCGCCGCGCAGCCGCATTTTGGTGTAGAGCACCGCCGTCTCAAACTCGCGGCGCCCCAGTTTCTCGCGCAGCTCTTCAATGATGCGGGTGCACTCCTCCGCGTGCTCGTCGCCCGGGAACAGCGCCTGGTACTCCGTCAGCTTGAGGATTGCCTGATGTGTGTAAGTCTGATCGCGGTTGAAAGTCGGCGAAAGCGAGTAGTAACACATCGCCTCCTGCAGGTGCGCCCGACGCATAAGGTCGCTGCGCGGATAGGATCGGTAGACCGAAGAAAACTTGAAGGCCGCCAGAATGTACTCGCCCATCTCGTAGTGGATCTGTGCCAGGTGGAAATCCGCGTCGTCCGCGTATTCGCTGGCCGGGTACTGCAGACTGATTACGTCGAACAGTCGCCGCGCCTCCAGCCAGTCCTCATCCTCAAAAAGCTTCATGGCCTCGGTATACAGTTCATCGACGCTTTCTCCGCGCGTACCAACGCGGCCCGAACCGCAGGAAACCAGAATAAGACAGGGAACTACGACCATCGCAACAAAGCGTAAAGTGCGCAGATCCGGCATGTTTGGCAGGAGTTGATTCATAATGTACAAAGCTACGTCAAGCCTGATTCACGTGAAAACGCCGCAGGCAGAATTCTGCTCGCCGCCCGGAATTGAACGAGAAATGCACGGTCCGCAACCGCGGAAAATAGTATCTTACACGTTTGCACGGGAATGCTACGGTGTGGAAACGTCGTACCGCATGAAAAATTGGTTGCCGATTCGCGCCGGCATGGGCCGTCCGGCGGCATGCGCCTCACTCTTTATTTCTTCCTCAGCTTGACGAATGGAACAACACGAACAACAAACGCCTCCCTCCGTTGACTCGCTCAAGGGGATGCGTATCGATTGTCTTGACAAAGGTTTTGTGCGCCTCGTGGATTACATGGGCGACGACAGCGCGATCGTCCAGGCGGCACGCGTATCGTACGGCGCAGGCACCAAACGCGTACACGAGGACCGCGGTCTTATCCGCTACCTCATGCGCCACGCTCATACGACACCGTTTGAGATGGTAGAGTTAAAGTTTCATGTAAAGTTGCCGATTTTTGTCGCTCGTCAGTGGATCCGCCACCGCACCGCAAACGTGAACGAGTACAGTGGTCGATACTCCGTCATGAGCGACGAATTCTACGTGCCCGAGGCCGAACAAATCCGCCCGCAGAGCCGCTCCAACCGCCAGGGCCGCGGTGAGGAAGCCTTCCCTGCCGAGTCCGCCGAACGCATTCGCACCTCGCTGCAGGACTTCCAACGCCGCTCCTACGACCAATACGAAGAATTACTGGAGCAGGACCTGGCTCGCGAACTGGCACGCATCAACCTGCCGCTCTCGATGTACACCGAGTGGTACTGGAAAATTGACCTGCACAACCTCTTTCACTTCCTCCGTCTGCGCCTGGACGACCACGCCCAGCACGAAATTCGCGTCTACGGCGATGCCATGGCCGAAATCGTGCGTCAGGTTACTCCGATGGCCTATGAGGCTTTTGAGGACTATCGCCTCAACTCCATGTTCCTCTCCGGCGCCGAACAGAAAGCCCTCCGCGGCATGCTCAATGCCGACGCCCTGGACTCCGTGGAAGACGAGTCCCTGCGCGAACACGGCCTGTCCAAACGCGAGATCCGCGAATTCCGCGCCAAGTTCAAGCGCCTGTTCCGCGACTGACGCAGCCCGACTGATCTTTTACTCCTGACCATACCAAATCCGCTTTTGTTAATCGCCGGGTGGCAAACCCGGCGCCGTTGAATCTGCGTCAAGTCCTCCCATCGCTTCGCCGCATACCGGTGACACGCCTCACGCTGCCTGCTTCGCAGTCGGACGCAGTTGTGTTGCGCCCGCAACTTTCCTCCTGCCGGATCCACGCCCGGAGCTTTAAAACATGTTTAAAATGACGAAGGAATGCTTTTCGGCATTCCTTCGTCACTGATCCCCTTCCGCCGGGTATTCTGCCTGTCTGTTGCGTGTACAACTCCGAATCCGCTGGATACGGAGCCAACTTTCATTCAGGGCCGCGCTCGTTGGCGCAAAGTTTGGAGTATTGCGAGATTCTAATTCCGACTTCGTCAGTTCCTACAACCAGGAAAGAACTAAATGGTTACAATCCATTTCATTCGAACGTAAAGCTGACACTTGGGAAAAGACTTGTACTCAGATATTAACCAGAATTATTGAAAGAAAAAATGACCAAACGCTCTGACAACTCGCTGAAGTACTGTGGAAACGACTTGGGTGTATCAGGACTTTACGACTCTTAAAGCCTCTGTACGGCCGTCAATATACAATTTTTTGTTATAGATGTCTGTAGGACAATCTATTATTTTTGCCTAAGGGTTTTTCTGATGCGGCGAACAATCGGCACACTCTTCCGACATTTTCGCCGCTTTTCAAGGCATTTCCGAATACCCTGCCGGAAAATTCAACGATAAAAGTCCATGAATCGTTGTAGCTGATGAATTTGAACTGCTCTTGTGGAAATCTGAAAATCGGGACGACAGTTATGCAGGAACTCGCCGACAAACGCAATGACTACAATGACGGCCGACTGGAAAAAAGCGATTTGAGTTCCACCCCCTTTGAACAATTTGAACGCTGGATGAGGACCGCGCTCGACAAAGTCAGTCTGGATCCGACGGCCTTCAGCCTGGCGACGGCCGATGATCAGTGCCGCCCGAGCGTACGCATCGTTTTGTTGAAGGGGGCGGCGAACGACCGCTTTACTTTTTTCACCAATTACAACAGTCATAAAGCACAGGATATCGCAGCCAATCCACAGGCCGCCATGCTCTTTTTCTGGCCGGAACTGCAACGCCAGATCCGCATTTCCGGGCCGCTGGCCAAAGTACCGCGCCCTGAATCGGAAGAATACTTCGACTCGCGTCCTTACGAAAGTCGCATCGGCGCTATCGCTTCCAGACAGAGCGCCGTGCTGGACAACCGCGAATTGCTCGAAACAAGGATTGATCAACTTAAACAACGCCACGCCGAGAACAGCAAGGTGCCGCTGCCCGAACACTGGGGCGGTTACCGCATTACCGCGCTGGAATACGAGTTCTGGCAGGGTGGCGGAGCCCGTCTCCACGATCGCTGGCGTTTCCGCCGCACGACGGTCACATCGAGCGACTGGCAGCTCGACAGACTTTTTCCCTGACCCTACACAGGCAACACCGTGACAAACAAAAAAGGCTTTGGTGGAGTTTTCCGTCAGATCTGAACCGGTTTGCCGGAAGGTGTGCCGGCCGATGTTTTAAAACGACAACCGCCCCGTCGCAAGCGACAGGGCGGTCGTTCTGTAAGTCTTTTTGGCGACGGGCATTTTATGCCGTCGCACTGCGGATCAGTTGATGTCCTGGGCCACGAAAGGCAGGAGCGCCAACGCACGAGCGTGTTTAATGGCGCGGGCTACCTGGCGTTGCTGGAACGCCGTCACTCCGGTCAGGCGACGCGGAAGGATGCGGCCCTGATCATTGATAAACTTCTGGAGAAGTTTGGTGTCGAAGTAGTCTACATGGCGCGCTTCGCCGAGCGGATTGGGGCGCTTGCGATTCCGCTGATCCTGACGTTTTCTGCCTCTGCGTGGATACACGGTTCAGTCACCTTACACTATGAGTTGAAAAATGATATTCTCGATCAGTTGTCGCCTTCAGCCGTCGCCGTTTCGGTCGCCGCATTTTCAGTGGCGTCGCCGGAGGGCTTGCGTTGGTCGCGCAGTTTCTTCGTTTTTTCGAAGCGCTTGTTAAAGCGATCCACACGACCGGCGGTATCGACCAGACGCTGTTTACCCGTGAAAAAGGGGTGCGATTTGGAGTCGATTTCGAGCACCATGCGGTCCCCCGGGTAGCAGGAGCGCGTCTTGAAAGTCGAGCCGTCCGTCATGACGATCTCGACGGTATGATAGTCGGGATGCAAATCTTTTTTCATTGTTTTCTCAGATCGATTGAATCGACATCCTTGATATCGGCTACGCGCACAAAGCGCTCGTAATATTTCACGGTTCCGGTTTCAGAGCGGTAGCCCTGGATCACCTTGACGTTCAGCCCGCTGTCGGCGTCTTTGCCTTTTTTGAGCTTATCGCCGAATACCTGTTTCTTAGCCATTTTCGGCCCCTTTTAGCTTGCGTAGAACAAGATTACAAACTTAAAATTCCGGCCAGTAAAAACCAAGTAAAATCACCCACTCCAAAGAAAAAAGCGCGCCGTTTTGACGGCGCGCCGGTCTCAATGACAATCAATCGTCGGGCAGGCAGGCCCGGATCAGGGGAAAAGTCCCAGCTGCATGTATGCTGTAGCGACTTTATCCAGCGCCGAAACGTATGCCGCCGTGCGCATGTCCTTGATTTTATTGTTGCCGTGCCAGAAGCTCTTGATCTCGTCGTAAGCGAACATCATCGTGTCTTCCAGACCAGAGTATACGAGGTCGCGCTCGCCCGCCCCGGTGATCAGCATTTTGCGCTCGGTCTCGCCGAATGTCTTGCCGGTCATCATTTCGATCGAATCGATCATGCGTTGGTTAACACCTTCGTCAAAGCGTTTGCCCATGCGGCCGAAGCGAATGTGCGAGATGTTTTTGAGCCATTCAAAGTACGACACGGTCACACCGCCCGCATTCAGGTACATGTCCGGAACGATAAAGATGCCTTTGTCCAGCAGCACCTGCTCGGCCTGCGAGGTAATCGGGCCGTTGGCCGCCTCGCCTATGATCTTGGCTTTGATGTGCGGCGCGTTTTTGTAGTGTATCTGATTCTCGAGCGCAGCCGGAATCAAAATGTCGCACTCGTACTCGAGCAGCGCGGCGCTGTCCTTGATGGTCTCCGCGCCTGGGAAATTTGTAATCGACCCGGTTTCGACGCGGTGTTTGTGCAGCGCTTCCACGTCGATGCCTTTGGGATTGTACACGCCGCCGTCCCATTCGGCGATACCGGTAATCACACCGCCGCCCATTTCCTGAATGAACTTGGCCGCGTGATAACCCACGTTGCCGAAGCCCTGAACAATAACGGTTTTGCCGTCCATGCCGAGTTCCATGCCGAGCGGCTTCATGACTTCGGGATCTTCGACAGTCTGACGCAGGCCGAAATAGGTTCCGAGGCCGGTAGCTTCGGTGCGTCCGCGAACGCCGCCCTGGGAGATGGGTTTACCGGTCACACAGGCCAGCGCGTTGATGTCCTGGCCGTAGGTAAAAGCGCCATAGGTGTCGGCAATCCACGCCATTTCGCGTTCGCCGGTGCCGTAGTCGGGCGCCGGCACGTCGACGGAAGGGCTGATAAAGTTTTTCTGGACCAGCTGGGCGGCATAGCGCCGCGTGATCCGCTCGAGTTCTTCCACGGTGTAGTTGGCCGGGTTGATCTTGACGCCGCCTTTAGCACCGCCGAAGGGCACGTGCACGATGGCGCATTTGAAGGTCATAAGCGCGGCAAGCGCCATTACTTCGTCCTGGTCCACCAGGTTGCTGAAACGGATACCGCCCTTTGTGGGCAGTTTGTGCTGGCTGTGCTCCACGCGCCACGCTTCAATTACCTGGATTTCCCCTTGTATTCGCACCGGGAACTGAAAGTAGTACACGGAATTGCAAACGCGAATCTGCTCGGTCAGGCCGCGCGGGTAATCCGTCACGGCAACGGCTTTTTCAAAGTTCTCGCTGACCGATTTGTAGAAGGGAATCACATGCGATTCAGCCGACTGGGTTGTGGACATAGATCGTTACTCGAGCTGGAAATGTACGGGATTTGGAAAGGTCGATTTGGGGTCATCCGGCGGGCCGGGATTGAGTGACGTGGAGCGCCCCACCCGCCGGAAAACGGACAATTTCTCGTCAAAGATTGCCGCGCAGTTCTTGTTCGCGCTCGATCGATTCAAACAGGGCCTTGAAGTTGCCCTTGCCGAACGACTCTGCGCCGCGACGCTGGATAATCTCGATGAACAGGGTCGGCCGATCTTCCAGCGGTTTTGTGAACAGCTGCAGCATGTAGCCTTTGTCGTCGCGATCCACCAGGATTTTAAGTGAGCGCAGGCGCTCCACGTCTTCGTCGATATCGCCGACGCGCTCTTTGAGCTCCGTGTAGTAGGCATCCGGCGTTTCGAGAAAGTCCACGCCGTTTTCACGCAGCGCGGCTACCGTGCTGATAATATCGCTCGTGTGCATGGCGATGTGCTGCACGCCGGGACCGTTGTTGAATTCCACGTATTCTTCAATCTGCGACTTACGCAGGCCCTCTGCGGGCTCGTTGATCGGGAATTTGATCCAGCGGTTCTCGTTGGCCACAACCGTCGAACGCAGAGCTGTGTATTCCGTCGAGATGTCTTTGTCGTCAAACGAGACAAAACGCGAAAAGCCGAAGACGTTTTTGTAGAATTCGACCGTGTTGTTCATTTCATCCCACGACACATTACCGACAACATGGTCGACAAATTGCAGGCCGACGGATTTGCCCATGCCTTTGTCGTCGCGTGCCTCAAAGTGCGGCAGGAAGGGGCCCGTGTAGTCGCTGCCGCGTTCCACGAAGGTGTGTACCGTGTCGCCGTAGGTTGCAATCGTCGCCAGCTTGACTTTGCCGTTTTTGTCTTCGATCACATGCGGTTCAGCAACGGCTTTGGCGCCGCGCTCCGTCGTGATGCGGAATGCTTCTTCGGCGTCTTCCACGTGCATGGCGATATCGCGCACGCCGTCGCCGTGGTTGCGCATAAAGTCATTGGCCTGGTGGTTCGGAACGAGCGGAGTCGTCAGCACAAGAACGATCTTGCCCTGACGCAATGCGTAGGAACAGGCATCGCGCACGCCGGTTTCCGGTCCGCTGTACGCGAACAACTCAAAGCCGAAGGCGCGGCGATAGAAGTAGGCAGCCTGTTTGGCGTTGCCGACAAAAAATTCAAGGTGATGGGTTCCCTTGATTGTAAACAAGTCCTTAGCGGGACTTCCGTTCGTTTCAGGTGCAACCGTAGACATAAGTTCTCTCCGATGTTTTTTCAGAGTATAAAATCAGTTCTGTTGTATTCCTCGATTACCTCATTCACCTGGCCATGACGGCGGCGCGCAATTACGGGGCGATCGCCCCGATCGCTTCTTTCAACACCTGCATGCAGCGCGCGTTTTCTTCCGCCGTTCCCGTACTGATTCGCAGGCAGTGCGGCAGTCCAAAACCAGTCAGCGGACGTGTAATAACGCCGCGTATCAACATTTCGTGGTACAGCGCCGCCACGTTCTCAGGAGTGCCGCGGTCCAACAGCACGAAGTTCGCAACCGAGCGCGGCGCCTCCAGCCCCAGGGCTTTCAGCTCGCGGGTAAAAAATTCCAGCGCGTCGCGGTTGACCGTAACGGTCCGCTGCAGAAAGTCGTCGTCGTCCATCGCGCCCAGGGCGGCGGACTGCGCCACCGTGGACGGTTCAAAGGGCAGTTTAACTTTGTGCAGCGCTTCAATCACGCGCGGACCGCCAAGACCATAGCCGATGCGCAGACCGGCCAGACCGTAAACCTTTGAAAAAGTGCGCAATGTCAATACGTTGTCGTGCCGATATGCAAAACTGTCGGGATAGTCATCGACGACGGCGCAACTGTACTCGTAGTAGGCCTCGTCCATGATCAGCAGAACGTCGTCGGGAACGCGGCTGTGCAGGTATTCAAACTCGGCGGCGGTCAGGTAGGTGCCGCTGGGGTTGTTGGGATTCGCGACGTAAACCAGTCGCGTGGCCGGTGTGATGGCAGCCGCAATCGCCTCAACATCAAAACAAAAATCTGGCGTAAGATCGCAGTAGTGCGTGCGACAGGCGCTCGCATGCGCCAGTACCTGGAAACCGACAAAGGTGCCGCGACTGGAAACCATTTCCGCACCGGGCTCAAGCATGGCTTTCATGGCCGCCATGAGCACGCTCTCCGATCCCGCGGCGCAAACGACATTCTCAGCCGTGCATTTGAGCCGTTCGGCAAGTGCGTTGCGCAGGTCCAGCCCGCTGTTGGGATAGTAATGTAGATTGGCGGCGTGTTCGGCCATGCGCGCCAGAGCTTTGGGCGAAGGGCCGAAGGGGTTTTCGTTTGAAGCGAGTTTTATCAGTTCGGTCAGGCCCAGCTCGCGCTGGACAGATTCGATGGATTTCCCGGGTTTATAAGGCTTGAGTGATTGAATGTGCTCCGGGAGTCGAATCATACCGTTTTGCTGCCAGAAATTGCCCAAAAATTCACGTTCTGCGGAAGAGGCAAATTACAAAAAGCCCGCGCGATTTCCACATTCGAAATTGGTTAAAATCCAATGCGGCCTTTGTTTTATTCGCGAAGCATTGCGTTGATGACGATCCTGCGCTGCAATTCGTATGGCAGCGGGTCAGCCTCGGAAAAGACCGTTCCGTTAATCTCAAATTTCACGCGGTCGCGCACCTGGCGGTACACGTCGGTGCGTTCAAGCCGGGAGATGAGTTCGCAAGCCGTAAAATAGGCGCGCATGCGCGAAAGTATCTGGTTGTCGACGCGCTGCCCGCGCGAGACGAACATGTTTAAGCCCGGATCGGAAATTGCTTCGTCGGCATAACGCGCTTTGTCGAAAATGGGCCGCGGATCCGCAAAACCCTCTACGCTGATGACAATCTCCGACGTGCCGTCCCAACAGTTGTCCAAAAACTGGCGCATGTAGTCAACAAGCAGCGTCGAAGTGCGCTCGAGCGCGATGTCGACTTCCTCCGCGATGCCGTCGTAGACCTCGCCCGGAAATTCAATGTAGGAAGTGCTGTCTTCGCCGATGAGGTTATAGGCGAACTTCAGGCGCAGATCGTGGATATTTTCCGGCGTACTTGGTTTGTAGTACCCGGTGACAAAAAAGGGAACGGCATAATCCGGCAGGTCAAGCGGTTCGGGCTGAGACGGCGGCGCATCGAATCCCATGCGGATAATCGTCGGGTCGACAGAACACAGGGCATCAACAGTAATCGGCTCCACCGCAGCCGGGTTGCAGGGATTGTAGTATTCGAATGTATAACTGCCGCCTGGCTGAAGGCGATATTCAAAATCGCCGTCGTGGCTGACGTCGAGTGCGGCCACCTGAATACCGGACTCATCTGTTACCAAAATTTGTTCGCGCTTGTGCAGCTCGGGCGCCGAATTTACCACGCCGCGCACAATCACGGCTTCACAAACGCGCTCGGCGTAAAGGTCGTAGCCGCCGCAGCCGCCGGCGCGATCCGAGGCAAAATAGAGCGAGTCGGCCCAGGGAGCCGGACTGTGGTCGTTGCCCACCGGATCGTTAAACGGCCAGGGCAGAAACTCGCCTGCGCCCCATTCCCCCGCTCCCAGATTGCGCGCCACTGCAATGTCGTAGTTCTGATTGGCGCTTTCCGTGCGCTGCGCATAATACAAGTCGTTGCCGATGCCAAAGGCCGGCGTGATGTCGTCGGATTCGCTGTTGATGTGGTTCGAGAGGCGCACCGGTGCGGCCCACGATCCGTCCGGCAGGCGACGCGACACGTAGAGGTCGATGTCGTTGACCTCGTCGTCGTTTTCTTCAAATCGATTGGGACGGTCGGAGGAAAACACCAGAAATTTGCCGTCGGTCGAAATGGCGGGCTGCGCGTCCCATTCGGTAGAATTGATGCGCGGCCCCAGGCTGACGGCGGGCGTCCAGTGTCCGTCCACATAGGTCGTCATGAACAGGTCCGCATCGGTACGCTGCTCGTCATTGCGGAAGCGCGCAAAGTACAATTCCACCCGGTTGCTGCGCGGGTCGATATAAACGCCGGCGGAACCGTCGTTGCGCAACGTATTGAGCGGCGGGTCCTCGATCAGGATCGGATTGACCGGCAAACCGCCCTTAAATTCCGCCGCATAAATATTCTCGCCGTACGCGGACAGCGAATCGACGAACTCGAGGTCGTGATCGCCGGCCGGCCGGTTCGATGTGAACAGCAGGCGGTCGTCGTTGTACATCAGCGGCGCGTAGTCGTCGTACGGAGAGTTGACGTCGCTGCCTAGGTTGTGCTCGGCGTAGATGTCGCCGCATTCGTAAAGCGGCGTCCGGCAGCTTGCCAGGAGTGCCAGACAGACAAGCCCGCAGGCTTGCATCCACAGGAGAGTCGGGTTGCTGCGCATATACAAAAATTAAGAAAAGTGATCAATAAAATGGCATCAAGGCCGTTCAGTTGTCGTCGCCTGCCTAACTTGCGGCTGCACAATTGCTCAGGCCCGGCCTGAATCACCTGAACCTTCGGTGGACGAACTGCTATGGCACAGGCGAATCCGAACAGACAAAAAGTCGTCATCATTTTCACGGGCGGAACGATCTCCATGAAGATCGATCCAACCTTCGGCGGCATCCAGCCCGCTCTCTCGGCACAGGAAATCCTGGACCTCAGTCCCAGCCTGCACAAGCTGGCCGACATCGTTCTGCACGAGTTCGGAGCTTACCCGGGGCCGCACTTCACGCCGACCATGATGCTGGACCTGGGTGAGATCGTCCGCGGTTATCTGCGCGACGACGAAATTGCCGGCGTCGTGATCACACACGGCACCGACACGCTGGAAGAAACCGCTTGTTTTCTGGATTGTTATCTGGATTCGCCCAAACCCGTCGTCGTCGTCGGCTCAATGCGCAATGCCAGCGATCTTGACTGGGACGGCCCGCGCAATCTGCGCGACAGCGTGCTGCTTGCAACATCGCCGCGAGCGCGCAACATGGGCGTTCTGGTCTGCCTGGCAGAGACCGTCCACGCCGCGTCGGAAGTGTCCAAAGTCGACACGAGCAACATCCAGACTTTTGAGTCCGTCGACTTCGGCCCCCTGGGCCGCGTCGTCCAGGGCGCGGTGCAGATCTATCGCAGCGCCGTGCATCGCGATACCATTCCGGTCACGACAATACCCCGCCTGGTTCCGATTCTGACCACTTACAGCGGCCAGGAAACGGAAATCGCCGAATTTATCGTCAATCAAAAACCCGATGGAATCGTCGTCGAGGCGATGGGCGTCGGCAACGTTCCGCCCACGGTCGCGCCGATCCTGATGAAAGCGGCATCCGACGGCATACCGGTTATTGTGGTCTCGCGCTGTCTGGTGGGGCGCGTCGAGCGCATTTACTCCTATGACGGCGCGGGCAAAATGCTCTACGAGGCCGGGCTGATTTTTGCCGACTACATCAACGCCCAGAAAGCCAGGATCAAATTGTTAATGGCCGTCGGGGCGAACATCGACAAACAGGAACTGCGTGACATTTTTGAATGGAGTCACGTGGATTGATCGGTTCCGCGCAGAGGCGGACCGAAGCATTATTACACACGGAAACGCATGCGAGCCAGCGGAGTATATTTAATCGGATACGGCGTGTTTTCCGCCCTCGCTTTTTCGTCCGTCAGCATCAACGCTCAGGACTCTCTGGTTGTGGTCCTCGGCGCGGTTTTTGGAACGCTGCTGATTTACTCGGGCTATATGCTGCTCTCGGGACGACACAGCGGCTTCACAATCGGGACGTTTACCTGCGCTACGCTGAGCGGATTTTACACATACCTGATTGTTTTCAGCGCAGACTGGCTCAGCCTTGCTTCGCGCCTTGCCGATACTCTTATGCTCGTCGGCGGGATTTTTGGTCTGGCTCTCTGCCTGACGGCGCGCAAACGAACGTATCGAAGTATTCAGTCGAACTCCGGCGACGGCCCGATCTAGCGGGGCGAATTGCGTTTAATTAAACAACTGTCTTTAACATCGAACTGGCGATTGGAAACACGTTGAGCCACTCTCCCGCGCGCGGAATCCTGCGCTGTCACGCACGTATCGACCTGGCGCAATTGCGCAGCAATCTTGCGGCGGTGCGCCGACACGCCCCGGGTAAACAGGTCATGGCCATGGTCAAAGCCAATGCATACGGCCACGGAATGATTGAATGCGCGCGCGTGCTGCGCCGTGAAGGCGTTGAATATCTCGGCGTAGCTTTTGCCGAGGAAGGTCAGGCCCTGCGCAATGCCGGCGACGCCGGTAATATTCTGGTGCTCTCCCCGCCCCTGCCGCAGGAAGCGGCCATGTTCTGCGAGTACAACCTGGAATTTGTCGCATGCGACGACGATGTTCTGAGCGCGTTCAACCACGAGGCCGGCACGCGCAATGTGAAGTTAAACGCCCACGTGTACATCGATACCGGCATGCACCGCGACGGCATTTTTGCGGCACAGGCCTGTGAGTTTGCCGACAAACTGAGCCGCTGTTCACATCTGGAGTTTCGCGGACTCTGCACGCACTTTGCACACGCGGACGCCGCCGATAAAACTTTTACCCTGCAGCAGCTTTCTCTGTTTAACTCTGCAGCGGAACAACTTAAACAGGCGGGTTACTCCTTTGACTTGTTGCACGCCGCCAACACCGCCGCCATGAGCGACATAGCTGCAAGTCATTTTTCACTCGTTCGTCTCGGGATTTCTCTGTACGGCTACCCGGCGTCAGCGGAAATTGCACAGCCTCCCGCTGTTCAGCCCGTGCTCGAACTGCGCGCACGCGTCAACGCCCTCCGAATTGTTGAGGCGGGTGAAACCGTCAGCTATGGACGGCGCTATACGGCGCAGCAGCGCGAACGGATTGCGACGCTCAGCCTGGGTTACGGCGACGGCCTGATGCGCTCGCTCAGCAACCGCGGGCACTGCCTGATCCGCGGGCGCATGTTCGACCTGGTCGGCACGATCTGCATGGACGAATGCATGGCGCGCGTCGACGACACAGTTCGGACCGGCGATGAAGTCGTAATCATCGGTCAACAGGGTGATCAAATGATTGGAGCCGACCGCGTTGCGGAGGAAGCCGGGACGATCGCCTACGAAGTTTTGGCGGGTATTTCAGCCCGCGTGCCACGTCACTATTCAGACCACACGGAAGCTGCTTCCGGTATTGAGAATCAGTAGAGGGAATTCGGAGCATGAGACGAGTTGCGGTAGTAATGGCGGGTGGTTACGGCGTGCGCCTTTGGCCCTACAGTCGCGAACGCCGACCCAAGCAGTTCATTCACATTATCGGCGACGGCACTATGATCCAGGAAACGGTCGGCCGCCTGAGCCCGCTCTTTGCCCCTGAAGATATTTTTGTCGTCACCGGGCCCGACGGCGAAGAGCTGGTGCGTGAACAGTTGCCGGCTATACCGGCGGAAAACGTCATCGTGGAACCGTTCGGCCGCAACACGGCGCCATGTATCGCCCTGGCCGCCTGTATCATCGAAGAACGACTTGGCGAAGACGCCGTCATGGCCGTCTTCCCTTCCGACCACCTGATCATGAACGTCGGCGAGTTTCAGGTCGCAGTAAAAACCGCCGCCGACGTAGCGGAACAGATCAACGGCGTTGTCACTCTCGGCGTAACGCCCACACGACCGGAAACAGGCTTCGGCTACATCCAGATCGAGGACGAGCAGGAAGGCGAGCAAAACGCGTTTTACGATCGCGGCCTGCGCCTGATGTCCAATTTTGCCGAAAAACCGGACATTGAAACAGCCAAGCGTTTTCTGGCCGCCGGCGACTTCCTGTGGAACTCAGGCATTTTTGTGTGGAAGATTTCGATTATCTGGGAAGCTTTTGCAAAGTACCTGCCGGACCACTATCCCCTGTTTCAATTGCTCAAAAAACACGTGGCCAAAGACAGCTACGGCGAGACGCTGGAAAACGTCTATCGCCAGATGCGCAACATCTCGCTCGACTACGGCATCATGGAAAAAGCGCGCGACATGTACGTGCTTGAGGTCTCCTTCGGCTGGAGCGACGTCGGCACCTGGGACGAGGTACATCGCCTGCGCCTGAAGGACGCGCAGGACAACGTCATTGACGGCAACGTGATCACTATTGACTCCAGCAATTGTCTGATTTCCGCACGCGACAAACTGATCAGCACGGTCGGCGTCAGCGATTTGATCATCATCGAGACGGACGACACGATCATGATCTGCAAGCGCTCCGAGTCTCAGAAAGTCAAAGAGATCATTGACTTCCTGCGCCGCAAACGCATCAATCACTTTCTCTGATGTGAACTGCAGTCATTTCGCTGCAATCTTCAGGCTGAACGACAAAAAAAAGAGCTGTGAGCCCTTAGGGCTCACAGCTCTTTTTTTCAAACCTGCATAACAACCTGCGCACCTGCATCAATTATCAGGCTTAGGACTCACACGTCAGGCTCAGTGCCTGAAATGGCGATTCCCCGCAAATACCATCGCCACGTCGTGCTCGTCCGCCGCGGCGATGACCTCTTCGTCGCGTATCGAGCCGCCGGGCTGGATGACCGCACGCGCACCCGCTTCCACCGTTTGCAGCAGACCGTCGGGAAAAGGGAAAAATGCGTCGGACGCCACAGCCGAGCCCTGCAGACTCAATCCAAAACGCTCCGCTTTGGCAGCGGCGACGCTGGCCGAATCCACACGCGACATCTGGCCCGCACCGACAGACAGCACGCGGTCGGCGGCGGCATAGACAATGGCGTTGGACTTGACGTGTTTGGCCACGCGCCAGGCGAACATCAGCGCCTGCATTTCTTCGTCGCTCGGAGCGCGTTTGGTCACGACGCGCAGACCAGCTTCGGCAATCAGCTCATCGTCCGTCGACTGCACCAGGAAACCGCCGGCGACGCTGCGAAATTCCATGCCAAGCGATTCGCGCAGTTTGTTTAAGTCCAGTTGAATCAGGCGACGGTTCTTTTTCTTCTGCAGCAATTCCAGCGCATCCGGCGCATAAGACGGAGCGAGAAGCACCTCAGTGAAAATCTTGTCGACGGCCTGCGCGGCTTCAATATCCAGCTCGCGGTTAAACGCAATGATACCGCCGAAAGGCGACTGCGTATCGGACGCAAAGGCGCGCTCGTAGGCTTCAGCCAATGTAGCGCCGATGGCCGTTCCGCAGGGATTGGTGTGTTTGATAATCGCCGCAGCAGGTTCGTCAAACTCAAGGATCAAACGCGCGGCCGCGTCCATGTCGACAATGTTGTTGTACGAAAGTTCCTTGCCGTGCAGCTTCTGATGAATCTCCGTGAAACGGCCGTAAAGCGCCGCCGTCTGATGCGGGTTTTCACCGTAGCGCAGTTTTTGTTGGCGGCGTCCGCCGAAACTGAGTTCGCCGCGCTCGACGGCGGACGAACCCGTGGCGCGCGTCAGGTAGTCGGCGATCAGACTGTCGTAGCGCGCCGTATGCGCAAAGGCCTCGCGCGCCAGATCCATGCGCAGTCGTTCGGTCACGGCGCCGTTGTGAGCGTCGAGATCGGCAAGCAGATCGGCATAACGCTCGACACTCGTAACAACCGCGGTCCAGCGGTAGTTTTTGGCCGAAGCGCGCACCATGGCGGGCCCGCCGATGTCGATGTTCTCGATGATGTCGGCATGGCCGGCGCCCGACTGAATTGTCTGCTCAAAGGGATACAGATTGCAGACCAGCAGGTCGATCGATTCAATGCCGTGTTCGTCCATCTGCGCGCGGTGCTGATCATTGTCCAGCAGCGCGAGCAGCGCGCCGTGCACGCGCGGGTGCAGCGTCTTAACACGCCCGTCCATCACTTCGGGAAAACCGGTCACGTCGGATATCGAGCGCACCTCCACACCGGCTTCGCGCAGTTTGGCCGCCGTGCCGCCGGTGGAAATGATTTCTACGCCGCGGTCGCGCAGCCCCTGAGCCAGTTCAACAACGCCGCTTTTGTCTGAAACGCTGATCAGCGCCCGCCGAATTTTGTAGGTATCCGGATGCATCATACTGTTCTCCCGCTACAATTCACATGTTAAGCTGTATGCCGTATTCACAAGTTCGTCTGTTGTTTAACTCTGCCGCGCCTGATTGTTTAACCAGCGCATCACTTCCTCGGCCAGATAAAACGATCCGGCCGCCAGTACGTCGCGCTCGCCGGCACAAGCCTTGTTTAAGGCCTCGGACGCAGACATTGGCGCACTGATATTTTCATACCCGAGGCTTCGCGCGATTCGCGCAATTTCTGCGGGATCCGCCGCGCGCTCGTTCTCCGGTAAGACAAGCAAAAAAAGGCTGTTTATAAATGGGCGAGCGGCAGTGAGCATTTTGTCGATTTCCTTGTCGGCCATGACGGCCATGACCAGGTCGAAGCTGCGCTCGGGACGGCCCGCCAGCGAGAATGTCTGCGCCAGGCGTTCGAAAGCGGCCGCGTTGTGCGCCACGTCCAGAATCAGCATGTGCGGCTCGCGCCGCAGCACTTCCAGACGTCCACGAAAGCCGGCGTTCCGGCGAAGATTGAGAATGCCGCGGCGCAGCTGGTCCTCGTTCCAGGTCCAGAAATCCAGATGGGAAAGTGCCGTGAGAGCCGTGCGCAGGTTGTCGATGTACTGCATTCCGGCGGGCATGCCGCGCAGGTTTTCCAGGCGGTGTTCGCCCATCTGCATATCCACGGACATCGTGAAATCGGGCTCGATACGGGCGCGTTCAAAGGGGTCGTCGTGATCCACCTGCACAAAACGCGCACCAACTTCCGCGCAGCGTCGCAGTACTACATCCTGAAGCGCGGGCTCGCGCAGACCGCAGACCGCAACCGAGTGTTCCTTGATAATCGCAGCTTTTTCGGCGGCAATCCCGACCGGATCGTCGCCCAGAACGTGCATATGGTCCAGACTGATCGAGGTAATTATGGCCATGTCCGACCGCACAATATTGGTCGAGTCCAGGCGGCCGCCCAGACCGGTTTCGAGCACAACGACGTCGACTTTATTGTCGGCAAAGTAGCGCAGAGCCATGGCGGTCGTGGTCTCAAAGAAGGTACCGCCGATGCGCCGCGCCTCGGGCATCATTCGCTCCGCCAGCCGCGCCAGGTCGGCGTTGGAAATTTTCCTGCCGTCGATGCGGATACGTTCGTTAAATTCGAGGATGTGCGGCGAGGTGTACAAACCGACGCGCAGGCCGGCCTCGTGCAATACGGACGCTATCAGGGAACAGACACTGCCTTTTCCGTTCGTGCCGGCAACATGTATGAACCGTAATTCGTCCTGAGGGCTGCCGCAGTATTCGAGCAAAGCGGCGATATTATCCAGTCCGGGGCGCATTCCGAAGCGGCGGAAACCATAGAGTTCCCGCAGGACGGCATCAAGCGATGCTTCGGCTGCGGCCGCAGCGGAGTCCTGCGAATGTGGGGCCGGGCGGCTCGACATGTTCAACAACTGCCACGTCATTGTTTACAATCATTCAAACGAAGCCTGCAAATTATGAAAATTCTGGCAGTCCTCGCGAGTCCAAGGCAGAAGTCGCTTTCGGAAGCCGCCCTGCACTACTGCGCGCCCGTCGCCTTGCAGTTCGAAGCGGAATTTCAGATTCTCGACCTGCGCGAAACGGCCTTACCGCTCTACGCCCCGGAGACGGCCGGCGCGGCGGAGAACTTTACGGCCATTAAAGGCCTGGTGGATGAATCGGACGCTTTGATCCTGGCCACGCCGGACTACCACGGATCGATGTCAGGCATGCTCAAAAATTTTCTGGATTATTTCTGGACGGAATTTGCCGGTAAAACTTTCGGCTATATCTGCGCTTCGCACGAAAAAGGTTTAACGGCCATGGATCAGATCCGCACGGTGGTGCGGCAGTGTTACGGCTGGTCCCTGCCCTACGGCGTGGCCGTCAGCAATGACGATGTGGATGAAGAAAACCGCATTGTACGGCCGGCAAAACAGGCGCGCCTGGAAATGTTTATTCGCGATATGGCGGTGTACGGACGATTACTCACACGTCAACGCCGCGAGGACCTGACGAGCGAAGAAGTTCGCACGTTTATGGCAAAGTATCGCCCTTAAGTTCATTTGTTTAACTCGTCGTTTTTTAACGCGGCTGATGCCGCAGGTCTAATCGGCACGCTCCACGGTTAAACACGCGAATCGGTAGACTACAAAGGAGAAATAGACATGGCAGCAACTGAATCAGTGATGGTTCCGCTGGGCACTCCGGCTCCGGACTTTACACTGCTGGACGCCCGCACGGGCCAGGAAGACTCGCTCAAGGATTTGCGCGGCGCACGCGTGACGGTAATTATGTTTATCTGCAACCACTGCCCGTTTGTTAAACACCTCATTGACGACATCGTCAAATGCGCGCGGCACTACGAGGAAGAAGAAGTCGACTTTATTGCGATCAGCTCCAACGACGCTGAGAATTATCCGGAGGACTCGCCCGCCAAAATGCGCGAATACGCGGAGGAGGGCGACTATCCTTTCCCCTATCTCTACGACGAGTCGCAGGAGGTGGCCAAAGCCTACAAGGCAGTCTGCACGCCCGACTTTTTTGTGTATGACTCGGACATGCAGCTGGCGTATCGCGGTCAGTTTGACGACAGCCGCCCGGGCAACGACGTCAAGGTTACGGGCGCGGACCTGCGAGGAGCCATCGACGCATTGCTGGAGGGACATCAGCCGGGCAAACACCAGAAGCCGAGCATCGGCTGCAACATCAAGTGGAAACGCGCGGACATTTAAACAGACCGTTGTTTAAGTTCAGGTGTTAACAATCAAACCTCTCACGGCGCTGCTGTGAGAGGTTTTTTCTTGGGGCTCAATACCGGGAAGGGCGACTTCAGACTCGGACTCATGAACGCTTCGCCTCCTCGTTGGAGACTCGGCGGCTTGCTTTTTCTTCTTGTTTGCCGGCGGGATAGATGCCCACAGCCGCCGGGACTGTTAACAGTCCATGAACAAAGAGTACAGCGTACAAACAGCCTGAGCGTTATTCCTTTGAACCAAAGAGATCTATGCGCGTGGCAAGCGCCAGGTAATAGAGAGGCACGGCGTCGATGTCGCCGGATGAAGCAAAGATGTAACCGTGGCCGGCTTCCAGCAGCAGCTGATAACGCGGATGCAACTCCAGCTGAGCGCCAAGACTCAACAGGAGCGTATGCGAGTTCGGCACCTCCGGTACATCGGCTACTTCAGATACGGAGCCGCTGAAGAGTTCACCGTCGTCGTAGCCGATACTGAACGCATAACGCGGCGAAGCGTAGAAGTTAATCGTTTCGTCCTCTGTGCTGCCGAAAGTGAGTCCAATGTCGCCGCCGAGAGCATCCAGATCGGAATCGTCGATCATCCCCAGACCGGCTTCCAGGCGCAGGTTTTCAGTCAACATCGTGCGAGCAAAGAGTTTAGCGCCAAAATATGCATTGAAATCGCCGCGATCGACCCAGAGCACGTCGGCACCGATGTCCAGGTCGTCGCCGACGCCATAGACAAAACGCCCGCCAAATCCTGCGCCGTCGTCGGGATCGCGATTTTCCATGTTAACAAATCCACCGCCGCCGGCCAGTGTGAGTTCACCTTCACCCTGTTTGACGGTTTCTGGTCCGCCTAGCGTCGCTGTCGGAATCGGAGGTGTGATTGTTGTACAGGCGCTGAACATCAATAAGACTGGTAAAGAAACAGAGAGTGCAATTCGGAGCATAAGAATCTCGCAGCTACAGTTTTCAAACTGATCAGGCGGGCAAGCCGCAATATACCACTATATCCAAAGATGGCATGCGCAGTTCGGGGCCGGTTTACCGTCTGCGCGAACCGTGGGACGCACGAGGCTACTCGTATATCTGGCCGAGGACGAACAGGACTCCAACAAATTCTCAGCTGCAGAGCCGGATATCGGAACCGAGTAATTGCATTCCGGAGGCTCGAGATTGCGGGCTGTCGCTGTAGACTCGGGGCAATGCAGACGGAAGTTGTGCCACGAGTCCCTCGGCGGCGGCTTCGAGAAATTCAGCCGGAGTGAAACTATACCAGACTTCACCGTCCGGAGTTGAGAGTCCAAAGTGCCGGTTCGGATCTTGCAGCTTTGATGCAGACTCAAGGTATTCAAGATCGGAGACTTGACGTTTGAGGATTAACTCGAGTTGAACAAACTCCGGATCACATTCTTTTCCGCCGGCCGGCTCAACGACATCAAGACCATCGATCGAAGCGCTCAATACTCCGGTTAAGTCGCGGAACGAGATTCCCGGCGCTGTGCAATACATTCGGAGATGCGACAGCACCCGACCCAGAAAAGCCGCCAAAGGCATTTGTCCTTTGTCTAAGGATTTCTGCGAGAGCTGAATGAGAGAGTCGGCTATATTTTGGATGTTTCCCGGATTCATTGAACTGGGCTGAGACGTCATTTGTCATTCGAATGTTTACAGAGCGGATGGTAAAAATGCAGAATCATAGGTGCATGCCTGCTACTCAAGAACAGAAACCAGAAGGCGAGCCAACTGTTTTGCCGTAATACTCACATGCTGAATCGACCTGACAACCGTAATTCAAATGCTCTTCAATGCGTGACCGTCGGCGGAGCAAGCGGTGAATTTCATCTGATCTGTATTGAAAACAACGACGATTCCGGTTGCTTGCATCGATGAAGCAGCGCAGTTGTGCATTCACAATCAACCTGTACTCAGGCTGAACAAACCAATGCAAAAGAGTTAAACGCGGGGTTATTTGGCGCCAACGGGCGCCAGAGCAGATTAAACGCATTTTTGTGTGATCAACCTGGGCCCCTCCCCCGCCACCACCGCCAATATTTTTTCAAACCACCTGACGCTCCTCTCCCTCCCCGCGCTCAATCACGCGGGTTCCGAGAGTCAATCCAATCTTTCCCGGTATCCGGCCGGATACTCCACAAGCATACAGCTTTTCATGTCCAATTTCCAGCGGAATAAAGTAAACGGTACAGGAATCGTGTTAAACGTAGCGTAGTCCAGGATAAACGGAAAGTGAACAAGTGTAATTCGCGTTTGCAACGCCAGGCCAGGTATCTGGGTCGCGGACAATCAAATCAGTCATGAGTTTTGGCGGCTCACAGCCTACTAGTCGGAGTCGTCAACTTCCGTGCGTCGAAACCTGCTTGAATCTCCAGATCCGATACGCCAGCACCGCAGCGCTGAAGATCGCAAACATCAGCAGACGGAAGCGGTGGACTTCGTCGAAGATCGCGTAGGCGAGAAAAAACACGAGCACCGCGGATAATACCGGAACCGCAATCCTGTGCACCGCCGGGTCTTCCATGCTGTTGCGGGTATACCAGGTTAATATTCCGCCAGTGATCAGAGTCAGGATGATGATTGCACTTGCCATGATGATGTCCTGTCGATGGTTCGTAGACTCGGATTCCACTGATTTTGTCGCTGGCTTGCCGACCGCTCAAGGTCGGGGATTTTTTTTCAATCTTTGGTTTCATCGATGTGACCGGTATTGCGACGTGACCGCGACGCGCGGCATAACATACAAAAACTCAGGAAAACACCGCAGGCTTCGATTCCAGATCCTGTGCTCCCTGCCGGCCTGAAATCAGAACACAAAAAAAGCGCCGCATTCGCGGCGCTTTTTTACTTGCAACTGATTTCAAACTCTCAACAAACTGGGGGTTTTTAATCCTGTCGCACCACCCTCGTGTGATAAATCTTCTCACCGACGTTTAACTCGATGATGTACATGCCCGCCGGCAGATTGTCCATCGGCACACGGTGGTTAACATTGCCGCTCACCGTTCCAAGCTCCGCGTTGTACGCGGTTGCGCCGCGCACGTCGATTAAACGCAGTGCAAAGTTTTCGCTCTCGGTCAGTCCAAAGTTAACATCCACGTAGTTGACGGCGGGGTTGGGACCGACGCGGAAATCGGGCAACTCCGTCGCTTCCGCCACCGAGGTTGAAGTTCGCTCGAATTCGGCGTCTACGAAAACGCCCTGACTTTGGTTGTAATACGAGCCGCTCGGACTTTCCTGTAAAACAGCGGCGCGTACCATGTAGTAGTTCGTGCCATTCTGAGCCGTTGCATCGTTGTAGCTCGTGGCCGTAATGCCTTCGTCGTTGATGCGCATAAACGGTCCGTCGGCCTCGGAAGAACGATAAACATTGTAAAATGCCACGTCTTCATCTACCGGCGCATCCCAGTTTAATCCAACCACATTGTCGCCTGCCGTGGCGCTCAAATTGTTAACCGGCGCAGCGACGTGCATGCGGATTGAAGGATCGCCCATAAGCGCCATCGTGATGCCCAGTCGATTGTTGCCGGCCGCGTAATACGTTGTTATCGAGTTGCCGTTGTTCTGGGAACGCAGCGTCGATTCACCTGTCGTAGCGCCCAGCGCCATGAAGTGCATGTGCCAGTGCGGACGACCGGACCAGGCATTCATCAGGCAATAGCCGTCGGCGGCAAGCGGTGCGCGCAGGAAATTGTTGCTCGCATCCCAGTCGCCGAAATACGAACCAAAAAGCATGGTAAAGACAGTCTTGAAGTGCCCCTGCGCAAATCCATCCGTGTCGCCGATACCGCCGGCGCTGCGGTAGGAACCGCCGCCGCAACCATAACTCCACAGGTAGTCGTCCTCGCGCAGGACAGGCATGTAATCGATCAGTATCTCAGAAGAAACATTGTTGTAAATGTTCTCACGGCCGACCAGCGGCGCATAACTGCGGTAAGCGGACGAAGCAAACGCCTCACCGCCGAAGAAGCCGAAATTGTCGTCGATCAGCGCGCGCGTCTGCACCGTAAATTCCTTGAATCGCCAGGCGTGTGCGCGGTCCAGATACTGGCGCAGCAACTCAACCTCGCTCTTTTCAAATGCCGGCATGTTCGCCATGTCGACCCGGCCGACGGCCAGTTCGAGCGTGCTCGGAAAAAAGGACTGGTCGTATTTTCCGTCGCCGATGAGGTTGTCGTTCTGGTCGCGGCGGGCGCTGTCCTGATCAAAAAAGTTGTCGGTCCAGAAGCCGTTCATATCGGCGTAAAAGCAGTCGGCAGGCCATGCGCCGATGTGATCGAGGTGACCGTCCGGCGCCGTGTGGCCCGAGTATGGAACGGGAACATGACCGAGAATATAAACCGCCTTTGTCTCCGCCTGGTTTTCCTGCCAGGTATCGATCACGGTCTTCTGCACATCTGGAACGGCGGCATCGCGCGCAACATCGTGACGCACCACCTGCCAGCCGTCGCCGATCAGATCGCGTTTGAGGCGTTCAATTTCGCTCTCCAGCTCATCCGCTACCGACGCGTCGACGAGCAAAATTATCCGGCCGCGATTATCCACCGCCGGCAACTCCCGTCCGACCGTGATGTAGCCAAGCCCCGCGCGGTCCTGGTCATTCACCTTGAATACGCGTTGAGCTACGTATTCTTCCACCTGGCTCAGGTCCGCGTCCTCAACCGCAAAACTACCGCTGGACGCAGGCGTTTCACCCAGATATTCACCGAGTCCCGTTGCGACGGGAACCCGACGCCAGACATGTATCGTCCCCTCGGGAGAAATAGTCGGATCCCACTGTAGCTCGATGCTCGTCGGCCCGGTCACAACCGCGTTCAACTGCACGGCCGCGTGCCATGCGTTCAACTGGGCTTCGGATTGCGTGGTAAACAAAGTCAGAAGTAGAGCAGCAATGCCGCAGAGGCGCAGTTTCATATCTGTGATTCCCAGGATAGTTTGCACGGAATGCCGATAATCTACAGAATTTCTCAGCTCAAACGAACACGTTCCGCGGCGCAGCCTGTTTTCCCGGATGCAACAATCGCGGCGCACCGCCCGGTTCCACCGGACGGCAATCTGTTGATATACATAGACTTACAAGGTTCAAATCAATCAGAGTTCGTCTGATGTGCCGGCGGCTGTACCGGAGGGATTGCGGTCGGTGAGGCGCTTTTCGCGCTGGCGTTTGGCGTATTCGCGCAGGTCCTTGATGCGGTCATCCTCGTCCAGTATCTCCTCGCCCAGAATCGTTTCGAGCACGTCTTCCATCGTGATGATTCCCTCAACGCCGCCGTATTCGTCGACGGCAATAAAGAGGTGGCCGCGGCGCTTGAGAAAGTCTTCCAGTGCGTCGTCCAGGGGCGCGGTTTTAGGAATCATGTGCACATCGCGCGCAAGTTCGCGCAGCGTCGATTGCGGCTCGCGGCTGATTGCGGCCCACAGCACATCCTTGGTGCGCACGTATCCGAGAATGCGATCCGGCGATCCGGCCTCCCAGACCGGAAAGCGCGAGTACTGGCGCAGCCCATGCAGCGGCAGGGTCTGCTCGATGGTCAGATCGGCGTCGCAGCCGAAGACGACCGTGCGCGGCGTCATCACGTCCGCCACCAGCACTTCGTGAAATTTCATGATGCTTTTCAGAAAGCGGTATTCATCCGGGTCGAGCGAGCCTTCCTCGTGCGCGGTTTCAAGAATATCGTCAATGTCTTCGCGCGCCTCTTCTTCCGTGTAATCGTCGCCGCCGCGCATGGTATTCTTCAGGAAGGTGCCGGGCGCCGCAAAAGGACGCATGATTTTGTCGGCCACGTCGATTGTCAGAGCCATGCGGTTGACGTGTGCGGAAGGATTGCGCTCACCGGCGCCTTCGGCCGCGGCGCGCACAAAAAGGAGCAGAATGTACATGACCGCAGCGACCAGTGCCATACCCCACAGCGCGTCTTCCCCGCCGATCATGTCCATCACAGCGATGCCCGCCAGCAATGCGGCCGCCATATGCGCCGTACCGGCAAGAATGCGCACCGCCAGCAGCGGTCGCTCGGATTCTGTTTTCCAGGTGTGTAACAGGCCTGCACGCGGGTGGTTGCCCGCCGCCAGCTCGGCGATGCGGGCGAAGCTGAGTTCAGTAAAGGCCGCCGCAGCAAGTGAACAAAGCGCCGTCAGCGCAATGCACATCACGATGACAATCCAGAAAAGTATCATGCCGGTTGCACTGCGTCCCGCACAGCGCGCTGTTGCGTTCCGGGCGGCCCCATCAGGTGGTACAAGTTCACTGTCGGAATTCTTTGTCGATAACTTTGATGCGCCCCGGGTAGGTCACTTTGCCCAGGATCGACGTCTCAACGGTCGGTTTGATGTCCAGCGTCAGCCGCGCCGCGGATCCCTCCACGCCGCCGAGGGCCAGCGCCAGGCGCGCCACGTCTTCGTAGCTCTTATCGCCGAAGAACTTGGCCAGGTCGACCGTCATCTGGATCGGAATGGTCTGCGTCTGTCCGCCGCCCGGCACCGTCACCGGCGAGCTGATATCGCCCTGAATCGTTTGTTTGTCATCGATGTAGAGGCGGAAATCAATTGAATTGAGCGTCACCGGCGTGGAGGTACGTCCCTCCTTGCCGTCGTTGGGATTGTGCGCCAACAGGTTCAATGTGAAGGTCGCGGGCAGCTCGCCGCTCGTAAAAGCGCGGGTAAGTTTGAGCGCGTCGAGAGCGCTGAAATCGCTGACGGTGCGTTTGTCGTCCAGCCGCACGCCGGCCAGTCGGTAGTTGTCCACCGCACCGAGTTTGTACTGCAGACTTTTGATGTTGTTGAGCGTCTGCGTAATGTCCTTGATCGAACAGGCAGGCAGCAACATGGCCGCCAGCACCAGCAGGGTCCAGTTGAAAGAGCGTTGTTTTTTCATGGTATTGGGAATGACGTCGTTGGGGGCCGCAATCCGCCGGAGGGATCTGCCCGTTAAATGCAGAGACAATCTACGCGCCAAAAAGTTTATTCAGCGGAAAACTCCGCCAGTGCGCGCTCGCGTTCATCGGCGTCCAGCGTTCCCGCCAGCGCTTTGTCGAGCAGCTCGTTGAGCACCGCCACCTGGCGTCGCTGCAGACTGAGATTCGTCAGCAGACGCACTTTGGCAATGAGCAACTTGTCTTCTATCGGTTTGCTTAAAAAGTCGTCGGCGCCGGCTTCTATGGCTTTGACCTGGTTGGCGACGTCATTCAGCGCCGTAACAATTACCACCGGAATGTTGCGATTTTCCGCTTCCGCCTTCAAACGCCGCACAGTCTCATATCCGTCCATGCGCGGCATCATTACGTCGAGTACGATGGCATCCGGTTTGGCTTCTTCGACTTTTTCAAGGCACTCGACACCGTCGTATGCTTCCTTGACGTTAAATCCGGCCGGGGTCAGATAGCGATTCAGGAGTTTGGTCGTAATCTTGTTGTCGTCTACGACCAACACCAACGGTTTACTGTTCATGCGGCTTCACTCTAAGATATTCACAGGAGATTCACGAGTTTGAAGGCGCGGCAGACAGGCCGACGCCATGCCCGGACATTTATGCTGCCGGATGGAGATCTTGCATTTTCGAGAAGATCAGGTGCATACCGCGCCGCAGTTCCGGCACGGGAAATTGACTCAAATATACGGAAAATTGCATGAGTCGACCGGATAAAACGCAATAAAACAGCGTCTTTTGGTCACTCGCCGATGGTAAATATCATTTCCCCATCGTCCCACAATTCCGCGGCGCGCAGCACAAAATCGCGGAAAACCTGCATGCCGTAGCGCGACGCCATAAAGCCGGAGCTGGTGTTGCGGTCCTGCGGTCCGCCGCGCGGGTAGTACTCCGAATGCATGCGATACATTCTGCGCAGGTCGTCCTGGTGTCGGCGGCGAACGGCGCGACGCACTTTGGCGTCCAATCGACTCAGTCCGTCGAGCGCCTTGTGCATTTCCTGTTCAACGACCGCGTCCAGGCTGGAATCTATGCGACCGACTTCGCCGGCCAGGATGGTGTAAATGTCCCGCAGATTCGCTTCGGCGCTGTGCGCCCGGCTTGTCCACTCTTTTGGCGACCACCGTTGCACAAGTTCGCCATTCACCGCGTCCGCGGCGCGGCGCAGATCGTCAAAATCGAGGTCCAGTTGTTCGCGGCGACGCTGGAAACCCGCGGAAAGCAGGGCCGCGTGCGGACGCGCCATCCAGGCCGACATCGGCACGTCGTAGCGATCGTACAGTTCGCGCAATTGCGCGGCATAACTGCGCTCGCCGGGACCCGCAATGTAGGCCAGCGTCGGAAAAATGCGATCCTGCATGACGGGGCGCAGCAAAACGTTGGGCGACAGCACGGACGGATCGTCAGCAAACTGCTCCTCAATCCTCGCGCGATCCACCGGCAGGCCCTCCGCTGTGACATTGCGCTCGGCGTCGATGTCCAGTTTCATGCGGCGACCGTTTTCCACCAGAAACAGGTTGAGCGCCGAGGGCTCCACCTGCGCCTTGATTCCGCGCGTTTCAAACTCGCGCAGCAGCGGCTGCATGCACTCGCGCAACGCGCCCGGTTCGGCGAGCTCGCGCCCGGCGATTTCGGCGAACAAACCGGCGCTTCGGCATTCCGACGCCATGACAAACAAGAGGCCTTTTTCAGCAAAAAGCGCGTGAAGCCAGTCGCGGAAGGCGCGTCCGGGCGACACACCCACGCGATAAATCGAACGCAGAACTTTGACCGTTTCGTCGAGGTGCAAACTGCGCAGCGTCAGCATCTCCCAGTCGGTAAACAACTGGTCCAGCGGCGGACCAAATTCCAGTTGCGACACCATTGTACGCCGTCGCAAACCGGGCCAGCGCAACTGCATGTGGGCGGCCTCCTGTTCGCGGTCCAGGAAGTCCAGCTCGGAAATTTCATCAACGTCGTGGTCGTTGTCTTCCATCCAGAAAATCGGTACGACGTTGAAATCTGAAGATATGCCGTCGAGGCGCTGCGCCATGCGGATAGCGCCCGCGGCCTTGAGTGCGGTGAACACCGGCCCGCCGAAGATGCCGACCTGCTGCCCGGACACGACGGCCAGCGTCTCACTTTTTTCAAACGCTTCGAGATTGGAGCGCTGCGCCTCGCTCAGATTCAGGCCTTCCATCGATCTGCGCAGAACCTTCAGTGCGTCGGCGCGCATGCGATAACGCTGCGCAACGTCTTCAAATCGCTGCGGATCATCAAGTTGCGCATTGGCGGGAAAACGATGACGGTAAAAGTCGGCGTCGCTCCGCAAAGTGTGCAAAGCGGACGTCGGCGACGGATTGAGCGGCCGGCTGCAAAGATATTCCATAGGTGCTGGGCTCAGATGCGCTTGTAAACCCGGAAAAACTCGAACTCATGCTGCAAACGGAATTCCTCGCGTAGAATTTTTGCCGCGGCCGGATCATCGTTGATAACGTCCACGCCGGTTTTGTCGGTGCCGTTGATCTGAATATAGCGATCGTTGGTGTGCACGATGATCCAGTCGACTTTGGCCAGACGCGGCGCAAACTCGCGCACCCAGGGATCGGGGCTCATCGGCGTGCCGTAAAACTGGCTGCTCGGGAATTTGGGCACCGGTTTTTCGTTGAGGAAATAGTACAAAATGCCGGCCTGCGTAGCCACGATAAAGGTGCGCTCGCCCGGAGCGCGCAGCGAGTCGACGTAGTTGACCACTTCCAGCTGCTGCTCGCGGATCACACTGCTGTCGTCCTCCGTGCCCCGCTCGTAAATGGCGTCGTATTTGGCTCTGTCGGTAAAGTAGTACAGGCTCGGCCGCAGGATATTGGCAAAGCGCGTCACCGGCGAGAAAACGAGCATGGTGCCGGCCAGTGCGACGACCAAAATTTTTGCGCCGGCGTTGCCCGCACGGAAGACGTCCCGCAGAAAGTAATACGCCGCGACAAGACCGATCGCCGCCAGGGGCAACAGGAAAACATACATGCGGCCGTAGTGATACGGGATAAACTTTTTCTCCAGCAACACGGAGACAAACAAAAAGAGCGCCACAAGAAAGGCCGTCGGCGTCCAGCGGTCGTCCACGTCCGCGCCGGAACGCACGCCGCGGAAGTACTGCAGCAGCACCGCGCCCAGCCCCAGCAGAAGCGCCATCGAGAATTTTTCGCCGAAGTAGTGCGGAATGAGTTTGAGCGCCGTGCGGATGTAGTCGAGCGTCCATTGCTGAATCTCGACGTAGCCGACAGTAAACTGGGCCATCAGACCGTAGCCCTCCATCGCCCCGCCTTTCATCAACGGCAGCACAAACAGCAGCGCTACGGCGATCAGGAAACCGACGCCAATTCCCAGCCAGCGTTTGACCAATACACCGAAACCCTCCCTGGCGATGAATATGTCGCTCAAGAGCAGCGGGACAAACACGATACCCAGGGTGAATTTGAGGCAGAAGGCAAATCCGACCAGAAAGCCGACCAGCGTGCGATGCAGGCCGCTCCCGCGTTTGCTCAGAAACCAGTGCACCGCCCAGAGCAGGGGCAACGCCGCCAGCGACTCGCACTGCATCGTCGAGGGATAGTTCTGCGCGGTGTAGGCTAGCGTGTAGAGGCAAGCCCCGCTGACGGCCTGCAGAACTGAAAACTTCTGCTGACGCAGCACTGCGACGATCGACACGGCCGTGCCGATCTGCCAGAAGAAGTCGAAAATGCGGATGTTCAGCTCGCCTTCGCCGAAGAGGAATTGCACCACGGCCAGAACGTAAAACACCAGCGGTGGTTTGATGTCCACAAAGTCGGCGTACATAGCGCCGCCGTCCAGCAGCACACGGCCGCCCAGCGCAAAGAGCGCCAGGTCCGATGAAATCGGAAAAAGCAGACAGGGCGCCAGGAAAAACAGACACAGCGCGCCGCCGATCCACAAGATGTTCTGTTCGCGTCGGGTAAAAGTCATGAAGTGGGCCTGCCTGGAATCGTATTAGTTTCGCCGCCTGTGCACCGCGCGGCCAACTGATTAAAAGTCAGTTGCTCTGGTTGAAAGGGATATTCGGCTTCGGCGCATAACACTGCCGGGAGCCGATCATCCCGCTATCATGGCCCGGAGTTCGTCCTCGCCGATGATTGTGATGCCGAGTTGTTCGGCTTTGTCGCGTTTGCTGCCGGCGTCTTCCCCGGCCAGCAGAAAACTGGTTTTGGCGGACACGGAGCCCGTCACCTTGCCGCCGTGCGCTTCGATCAACGCTTTTGCCTCGGGGCGTTTCATGCTGGGCAAGGTGCCTGTAATCACGAATGTTTTGTCGCTCAAAGGCTGACTTCCGGCATTTTCATTTGTGTCTGTCTCGGGGCGGTCCAGCTGCAGGCCGGCCGCGCGCAGACGCTCGATCAGATCGCGGTTGCGTTCGACGCCGAAAAACTTCACCAGCGACTCGGCGATGCGCGGGCCGATGCCGTGGATTGCCGCCAGCGACTCCTGATCCGCCGCCATCAGTTCGTCGATCGTGCGGAAAGCGCCGACGAGCAGACGCGCAATCTCCTCGCCCACAAATCGAATGCCGACAGCGTAGAGCACTTTTTCAAAGGGCCGCTCGCGCGAGCGATTGATGCCCTCCAGCATTTTCTCGACTTTTTTGTCCGCCCAACGCTCGAGCTCCAGAATCTGCGTGCGGTGCTGCTCCAGATCGTAGACGTCGGCCACGTTTTTCAGCAGCCCCGCCTCGACCAGTTGCTCGACGTTTTTATCGCCCAGGCCCTCGATGTCCATCGCTCCGCGCGAAGCGAAGTGAATGATCTTGCGAAGTCGCTGCGACGGACATTCGGGATTCTCGCAGTAGAAATTGGCTTCGCCCTCGTAGCGTTTGAGCTCCTGGCCCAGGCCGCAGGGACACTCTGTCGGGAATTCAAACGGCTCGGCGTCGGCCGGGCGTTGCTCCGGCACAAATCCGACGACCTTGGGAATCACTTCCCCGCCCTTTTCGATTATCACGGTATCGCCCACGCGGATGCCGAGTTCGTCGATAAAATCTGCATTGTGCAGTGTGGCGCGGCTGACGGTGGACCCGGACACAAACACCGGACTCAGCGCGGCAACGGGCGTAATAACTCCGGTGCGCCCCACCTGCATGAATATGTCCTCCAGTTTGGTGCGCGCTTTTTCGGCCTCGTATTTGTACGCTATCGCCCAGCGCGGAAAACGCGAGACGTGGCCCAGGATGCTCTGCTGTTCGAGGCTGTCAACTTTAAGCACGATGCCGTCGATCATAAACTCCAGGTGGCCGCGGCGGTTCTCCCACTCTTCGATGTAGCTGAAGACCGCGTCGATGTCCGTACAAAGGCGGTAGTCGGCGCCGGTCGGGAACCCCATGGCGCGCATCAGCTGCATGCTGTCCGTCTGCCCGCTCAGCTCTACCTCGTCCGCTATCAGCGAATAACAGGCGATGCGCAGGCTGCGCTCGGCCACGATGCGCGGGTCCTGCATTTTGAGCGTGCCGGCCGTCAGGTTGCGCGGATTGGCAAAGACTTTTTCGCCCTTGCGGCTGCGTTCGTCGTTGATTTTTTCAAAGTCGGCATTGCGCATGTAAATCTCGCCGCGCACCTCAAAATTGCGCAGCGGCATGCCCCCGACTTCCACCTGTTTGATCTCCAGCGGAATTGCGCGGATTGTGCGCAAATTGCTGCTGACGTCGTCGCCTGTCACGCCGTCGCCGCGGGTAGCGCCGCGCACAAACTTGCCGTCTTCATAGTGCAGGCTGATCGCCACACCGTCGTATTTCAGGTCCGCCATATAGGCGTAGTCGTCCGTGTCCAGGCCCTCGCGCACACGCCGGTCAAAGTCGGCCAGTTCATCTTTGCTGTAGGTATTCTGGAGCGAGAGCATCGGGCGCGCGTGCTGCACGCTGGCAAATTCCTTGACGGGTTCGCCGCCAACGCGCTGTGTGGGGCTGTCCGGGCTGACCAATTCGGGGAACTGCGCTTCAAGATCAAACAGCTCGCGCAACAGCAGGTCGTACTCGCGGTCGCTTATGACGGGATCGGCCTCGACGTAATAGCGGTAGTCGTGGCCGCGGATTTCTTCGCGCAATGTAAGCACACGTGTTCGCGCCGCATCGATCGACATGGATTGCTGGGACATAGATGGAATCGGGGAAAAACGGGCGGAATCGGAGCTTCCGCGTTATCGTGAACGTTCAGCTTGCGCAAAATTAACACAGAAAACAGGAAATGCCACCGCATTCGGCCGCCCCCTTTGCCTGGGTATCACCTTTTGCCCGCAGATTGCTCCCGCAAAAGACGCTGCAAAACCCTTTTAAATCCGCTCTTGTTTGTCAGCGGGAGCGACGCAAAGAATCGCCGCGCTGTTAAAAGCCGCTCAACGCAGCGAGTCCGGTCGGTTTAAACGCACTGCCCGGTGAGCGGTTTGCAGTTCGTAAGCTGACTTAACACTTCTGGTGCCTTTGCTGTCGGCAAACCTGAGACTCCGGCGATTCAATCCCGGAGGTTAACAAAATAATTCATAGAGGGGAGCCGTCAGCGGCGCGCCCGCTCAAGCGATCTGAAAACAACAAAGGATGCAAAGTTCGTGTCGCGTATAAAACGCGTCCGCAGAATGGCACGCGAATGAATATCGTCGTGCAAAAAATCAAAAGCCGTGTCGTCCGCGCCGGTGACAATCGGATGGCGATCGTTGGTCTGTACAATCAACCATTCCGCAGTGTTTAACTCGGCGTAAAACTCCCTGCGCCACAGCTCCGGCGCTGCCGACGAGCTGTAAAACTGACGCCCGGGAAATTTGGGCAGGCGATGCAAATCCAGCAAACGATACAACATAGCTGCGGAAAAAGACACAACGGCAATGTTTTCACCCGGCTTTGCACAGGAGTTAACATAATCGGCCACTTCCCTGTACTGCAGGCGGATCATGGAGTTATCGCTGTTCGTCAATTCGTAACTGCGATCATATGCATCGCGGTCGACAAAATAGAGGCCCGCCGGTTCAGCCCACTTAACAAATCGCGGCAGCGGACTGAACAGCAGCAGCGAACCGACCACGGCGAGAATGAGAACGCGCATGTGCCGACTGCCGTCGTTCCACGCGGCACGCAGCAATCGATACAACTGCATAAGCCCAAAGGCGCAGAGCGGAGCGAGCAAGACAAACGTACGGCTCAGGTGATAAACAAAGAGTTTGCGCTCGGCAATGACGGAACACATCAAGACAATCACGACATACAACCACAGAATCATCGCCTCGCGACGTTGTTTAAATCCGGCCGAGCGACGCCCGAACACAAGAACCAGCGCTGCGCCTACACCGCTGCATACGGCGATCGAGAGCTGATCCGCCAGCAAAGCGGGCAAACGAGTCAACACATAACGCAGGAAGACGCCGTCCAGCGCCTGCAGAGAATTGTATTCGAGCGTAAAATTAACATTCAGTACAAAGTGCTCCCACACGCCGGGACGCGACAAAGGCCAGACCAGACCGAGCAAAACGGCGACCGCCAGGCCGCCGGCAATCAGGGTCCAGCGACGCAACAGCACGCGCATGCGACGGGCTGAATTTAATAGTTCATACAACAGAAGTGCGGGAACAACCAAAGCCAGCGTGTATTTTAAACAGAGGGCCAGTCCGAGCATCAAGCCGCATAAAAACTGAGATGCCGCGCGCCGCGGATGTTTGCGGAAGTTAAACAAGGCCCACAAAAACAGGAGTCCGGCAAACGACTCGCACTGCATCGTCGACGCGGCGCTGAGCGAGGTGTAGAGCAGCGCATAGAGCGTCGCGGACAAAGCCGCCACGCGCGGACTGAATCCCGAGCGACGCACGATAAACAAGAGTGAAATACACACACCCAGCTGCCAAACAAAGTCAAACAGCCGGATTCCCGGCTCGGAGTCGCCAAAAACGAGCTGCACAATTGCCATGAAGTAGTACACCAGCGGCGGCTTGACGTCCATGAAATCCCGGTAGATTTCACCGCCTTCCAGCAACACCCGACCGCCGTAGGTAAAAATCGCGAGGTCCGGCGAGAGCGGGAAAAATACCACCGGCAAAAGCAGCAACGCACTGAGCGCAATCGCCCACCACAACATTGCATGTGAGTTTAACCAGCCAGATTCACCGTCCGATGCAGCGGATGTTGTTCGCGCTGCAATCGCAGTCGACTTTGCCATCGGCATTCCCTCCCCGAAACCCGGTTGTGGCGCAGTGCGGGTGTCCGTGCGGCAGGCGTCGGCTTCCGGACAGCAGGTAACCGTCCACCGTCGACCACCGAGCGGATCTGAATTACAATCCTGGGGGGGTGTTTAAGTTTGAGGGGGGATGTGTTGTTTCAACGCGCAGCCAAAATAACACGGTATCAATTAGCTGTCAAGCCCGGATTTGCGCCCCTGCGCACAAAACTGCCGGAGCTACAGGTACAACATGTCGCCGACGTTCTGAAGATTATCTGTTAACAAGTACAACGCGGCGTTCGTTTCGGCCAGCGCCTTCGACGTGCAGCACGTACATTCCGACCGCCAGAGTCGATGTGTTTAACTCCAGATCGGAGCCGGCGCCGCGCGCTATGCGTCGCTCCATTTGCAATACACCGGTGATGTTGTACAGTCGCAGAGTCAGTTCGCCGGCGGGTTCGGCGTCCAGCGTGATATGGAGTTGTCGGTCAGCAGGCTGCGGATAACATTTGAGTCCGGCACTACCCGACGCATTCACGCTGTTATCTTCGACTGATACAACCTCCACGCCACAATCAAGCATGATCGTCGGAAGCTCGAGCGTGAAAATTTCATAGTCGCGCGTCACCGCCGTGTATTCAGCGCTGCAGACATCGCGATTAACGGCAATGCGATAGCGGCCCAGGCCGAGGCGATCCAGGGAAAATTCGCCATGCTCGTCGACAACGGCATAGTCGATCATTTTATCCGCTTCGTCAAATGCGTAAACGAGCGCGCCGTGCGCGTATTCGGTCTTTGTGGTGCCGGACAAATAGTACAGCACGCGACCACGCGTATTCAGTATGCCCTGGTAGGGAGCAAGCGCTCTTGTCGTAAAGTTGAACTGTCCTTCGTAGCTGTCGTCGATGCTGAAAATCTTCGCATCCTTGATATCGATCACCGGGCCGGACGGACTGTAATAATACACGGGATAGGCGGCGCTCCAGGGCACAAACTGCACCACATAGTCGCCCGCTTCCAGGTTGTAGGCTGTAAGCGTGCGACCGGCCGAAGCTGATTCCGGCCGCCAGGTTTCGACCTCCCAGGGCGTCTCATCCCGGTTGACACGCTGAAAAACGGCGGTGCCGCCGATGCTGAGACTCTGCACCGGGTCAACCACGTCGAACGAGATGCTGTTGCCCGGTTGCGATAGTCGGCGCAGGCGAAATTGTATCTCGCCTTCCGTTTGGGCGGGATGCAGCAGCGGCGCTTCAAGCGGCGAGTCGGCGCCGCCGTTGAAACGATTGGCGTGTGCCGGCAATTCCGTCTGCGGATCCACGTGCAGCGACACGGCTTCGGCCACGTAAACAACATCGTCAAACAGGCTGGCGGAAAAACTTCCATCGTTTTCCGTGAAGGCGGCATACACGTCCGAAGCGCCGAAGAGATCGGGTACGGGGTGACCGGGCGCGGGCTGAAAGACCACCAGCGAGCGAACGCCCTTGTTGCCGGCTTCGCTCACCACGCGCCCCCTGACGACAGTGCGTTTGCCGCTGCCGCGCCGCGCCGCGGCTTTGATCCTGACGACGTTGGTGCCGCCGGACTGCTGACCGCAGCGTAGACTGACAGGAACCGCTTCACGCGGGTCTTCGACGTCGCCGATCCAGGTTGTGTTGATCGAGCCGCCTTCGGCCTTGAAGATGTAATCGCCGGCGGCGAGGTCAAGTGTTGCAACCCCCTGCTCGATCTGCGCGCAGACGACGTCGCCGGCGCGCACGCCGTAGTCTTCGGCAGCCGTAACGAGTCGATCCGTGCGGAGAGCGGTCACCTTGCCTTCGTAAAGGCCGTAACCGTCCTCGTTGATCACTTCCGCGTTGACACGGATACAGGCTTCCAGCGGATTGTCTTCCGCCGCGATGATCTGGATCTGCCAGGATTGAAATGCTTCTATCTGCGGGTCGCCTGCGACACTTGCTCGCACCGTTGCTTTTGCGATACCCGGCGCAGTCGGCTGCCAGTTGACGACGCCCGTTTCCGCATTGATGCTCATGCCATATGGTTTTTCGACCAGTGAATAACGCAGGGGCTGGTTGTATTCTTCGCGTGCCGTCACGACAAATTCAAAGGACTTCCCGGCGACAGCTTTGCGCGGCGCCGGACTTATGAAGACAATCTGTTGACCACCGGCAGGGTAATCCATGTCGTCGCGCGAGACGTCGATGGAGGCCGTGCGCGCCGCACCGACGAACTCGCCGTACTGCGGAACGACCAGGACGGTGTAAGGTCCGGCCATGGCAATCGGAAAACGATGGCGCGTGCCGCGACAGACCGAATAAAATCTGACGTGTCCTTCCCCACCGTAGCCGGTAAAAACGCTGTAGTGATCGACGGGCGTTTCGGGAGCATCCCAGCGCACATCGATTACCGCGGAACCTTCGTTACTGAAATGCAGTTCCAGATTGGCAACGGGTTCCGGCTCCTGCGCCGACAGCCCGGCGGACGCATAGGTGAGCAGGAAGAGCAGTAAAATAAAGCTGCTGAAAATGTATCTAAATCGCGCTTGCGTCATTCTATATACCTCGGGACTCGATGGCCGAAACGCGGCGGGAAATACCCGGGCGTTGCAGCGAGCACTAACACTGCCTGACTGCGGGCGTTACAGAGCCTGAAAACTACTGTCTGAAAAAATAATTGTGCACCAAATTGTCTCTTTCGTGTTACTGCCTACATCGGACAAGCGGCAACCGGAGAGTAAAACAGTGCGGGTGGAAATATCATGAACAGCAACATTGAGCAATATTCGGACGAAAGGCTCTTTGCAATGTTGAGAGGGCCGAAAGCGAAATCGGAAGCAGCGTTTGGTGAACTCTACAACAGATATTCACCGCGCATCAAAGCATACTGCCTGCGTGTCGTGGGCAACATGGAACAAGCCGAGGATCTGTTTCAGGAGACCTTCCTGCGCTTTTACAAAAGCGCTCAGGTCGACCGCAAAATGACAAATGTCCCCGGCTTTTTGCTGCGCATCGCTCGCAACCTGTGCCTCAATTACAAGCGCGATAAACGCGACACGGTCACTCTCGAAAATTTCCACTTCTCCACCAAGCCGCACTCTCACGAGCGCGCCGAACTGCTCGACCTCATTGCAACCGCTCTCGAGTTGCTTGAGTTCGACTACCGCGAGGCATTTGTCCTGCGCGAGTACGACGGACTGTCGTACAAGGAAATCTCCGCAATTGTCGGGGATTCCGTCTCCGCGGTTAAGACGCGCGTGTTCCGAGCCAAACAAAAAATTCGGAACATTCTCTCTCCGTATCTCGAGGATCTGGCGCATTGAGCCGGAACGCCGACTTCCTCTAACACACATTCTCTGCTATGGATTATTCGGAACTGCTTCACGACTTTCTGGACGGTGAGCTCGATCCCGTTCACGAAGACGCACTCTTCGGTGCGCTTCAGCGAAACGAGCACCTCCGCCTGGAAATGAAAGACTTGCTGGAAATGCGCCGCGCCGTGGAAGCGGACAAGGCGGCATTCCTGCCTTCGGCAACCAGCACCAACACGATCTTTTCGCAGTTGGGATTCGCCGCACCCGCGGCGGCCGGTGGAGCGGCTGCGCTCACCGGAGAATCGACCGCCGTCGCCGCCGCTTCGGGATTTGGTCTGGCGCAGATGGCCGGCGTATTTGCCGGCGCCGCCCTGCTGACGAGCCTCGTCTTTGTCGGCCTGATCATGCCGGCGCTTGACGACCAGACCGGCAGCCGCCTGTTAGAGGCCGATGCGCCGGCTCGCATTCTCGAAGCCGAGCCGATCGAGTTTACCATGGTCAGCCCGCCGGAAAGCATCGCCCTCAACAATGGCGTTGCCGCGGCGCACACCGTTGACACGCAACGCAGCGACGGACTGCCGGCCGCTGCTTCCAATCGTGGATTCGGCGCAAGCTCACCGGCTGAACACTCCTCCTACGTTGACAAACAAGAAAATCAAGCCAGGGCAGAAGTCGCTGTCGAAGAGTCAGTCTCGGCATCGCAGCTTCTGGCCGGACAGCCGACGTTATCCATGCTGACGGACGCAGCGCAATCAACGCAGTTCCATACGATCGAATCCGTTCCCGTGGCCATGAACCTTTCGGACGAATTCACGCCGGAAGGTCTGCCCAGCGTCACCTTTGAGCTGCGCGGCAACGGCGACGCCAAATTTTTCCAGGAAACCGACGTGGAATCCGTGGGCGATCCATGGTTCAACGAAATGTCCGCTTCGATGCTGCTGCCGGTCAACGACCACTTTGAATTCGGTGTCACCATCGGTCAGGAAGTGTTTTCGCAGGTATTTTACCGCGACGAGGCCAATGGCGACCGCATTGAATACCAACAACGGCCGCGCCTTTTCTGGGGCGGCGTGACGGGACGAGCATATCCATTCACGGAAAATACGGCTATGCTGGCCCCATACACACAACTGACATTCGGCTTTAACTTTTTCGGGACGGTGATCAAACCGTCGACGGGGCTGCGGTTTACGCCGGACAACAGCCGCATGAGCATGTACCTGGGCGCTGAGTATTCCCATCTGCTGTATTGGGAGGATCAGAATATGTTCAGCTCCGGCAAATTGAATCTCAATTACGGCGTCTCCTACCGACTGTAAGCGGGAGAAGCAGGAAAGTATGACGCAAAAGACTAATAGAATGGCAAAGACCGGAGCATGGATGCGCTCGACGGCAATCGCGCTGCTGATGGCGACCGCGACGTTTATGAGCGCCTGTGAGTCGGCAACGCAGATAGATACGCCGTTCAAGACAAATCCAGCCAAGATCACGCCGATCGAGACGGAGATAAATGTTGAGATTACCGAGCTGGTGTACTACAACAAAACGGACGCCTGGCTCTGGAACCACAACGCCTCACACAAAGCATTCACGATCGACACTTCCGACGGCGCTCCGATCTGTTCGGCCGAAGTCGAACTGATCGAACTGCCCTCCTCGGCCGACAACAACGAGTTGATTGCGCTACGCAACATGCGGCTGCATCTTGACGACATGAAGGCGGGCGTGGTAAAAACCTGCCGCTCTTCCATGCAGTCAAATGGCGAAGAATCCTACGTCGACCTCGAGTACCTGCTGGAAATGAATGGACAGCAACAGCAGCGCAACCACCAGGCCGAGTTTATGCTGGAGATGAAGGAACGCGAACTGCCGGCGGGCCTTGAAGGTCAGCGCCAGGTTGAAATCACCTTCGAAACGACGATCGACGGTCCTGCCGAAGCGCTCAAATACGAGGTAAAAGGCTCCATTACGCTACAATTCTGACCCATGAAAACACTCCTCTTCTTCATACCGATTCTCTGCCTGGCGTCCTGCAGCAACTCGCTGGACATCGAAACACCGCGCAAGGAACAGGTGACGGAAGTGGACACGACGCAAAATCACCAGGAGAGTTCGGAACTCGTCCCGACGCGCTACGAACTTCAGATTGAAGAAATCATGCGCGTGAGCTACAGCAACGGCGGCGGCGAATCCTATTCAACTTCGGTCTGGAATCACGATGAACTGCGGTCGGAGCTCCTGATGTTGCGGCAGGACAACGACGACCTGCACCTGTCGGCAAATCTTCTGCTGCGCGCCAAAGATGCGTTTACGCGCTACGGCATCACGGAAATCGAACTGCGCCTGGGCGGCATCAACAGCGTGGGGCGCAAAACTATCAATGCGCAGCCGCAGGGCTCGAGTTTTGTGCGCGTGGTGTTCAGACCAATCGAAAATTATCCGGGTTCGACCACTGTGACCCAATACGTCCCCGCCGACCTTGAATTCGTCCGACCGGCGGGCGACAATTCCCACATTCAGATGAAGCTGAATTTTGACCTCGGTATTCCCCTTCCATCCAGCATCAGCCCGGGCAGCGCCAACATGCTGCTCGACCTCTTTTTTGACCAATAAAACCCGACAAAATCCATTTTTGTTCGTCCCGCGGCGTGAAGTCGCGGGCAGATGAATTCGTGCAGGGAATCTGCGCTGAAGATGCGGCGACCGTCAGGCGCGGCCGTTCTGTTTATACTGGTGCGCCGCCGCCGATTTTTTCAACATCGACAGCGCTTTGGCGCTGCGGCGTTGGCGGGTTTCGGCTTTAACCGCTTCGGTGATCCAGTCGATGTACTCGCGTTTGTGCGAGGGCGGAATGCGGTCAAATTCCATGGAGGCGGCGGCGTCGCCGGCAAGCGCTTCACGCAGTTCGTCGGGAATGATGGTTTCAGACATTTTTCACTCATGTTTAATGTGTTGAACAAAATTCCAGTTACCGACCTCGGCTGAGGTCTCCACAAAAGCGATGGCGTCAAACTCAAGTTCATCTGCATTCAGCGCAGCTGCGGCGCGCTCCTCCATTCTGTCTTTTTGTTGTTGCGTTGCGGGGCCGTAGAGCAAACTGATATGCGGATCGAATTCTTCGGCCGCGTACAGATTCGCGTCGGGGCCGGGACGCGCCGCAGTCTGCAAGGCCTGCCGCAGATCGAGCAAGTCCGGACTGATTCGCAAACGACGTATCAGGGAGCGAAAACACTTGTCGCTTCGCAAAAACTCATCGACAGACAGACGCAGCGGCAGAAACTCATTGACTATGCGACTCAGCGACTGTTCATCCAGGGCGTGCGCCTGCACGACCAGCGTCACATGCGCCGCAAAGGAAGGGCGATTGGATTCGCGAGCACAGAGATCGATCTGCGATTGATACGCGGCGGCGTCGCGCGCAGCCGGCAGGAGCCAGAATGAACCGATCATGAGTTAAACCAACATTCCTATTCGCCGCGGCTGAAGGCGCCGGGATCCAGGTTGCAAAGGAGCCGGACAAAGTCCGAATTGTTTCTGGTCAATTCGCGCCGTTGAAAAAACGCACAGAAAGCCGACAGCTCCCGCTCAAAGACTTCACCTTCTACGTCCAGATCCGGCAATGTTGCGTCGCCCGAACGATTGGCGTACATGATGTTTCCATTGATCTCAAAGCCTTCGGGAACCGCATGACCGGCCAGCGGACTCTGGTAACAGAACAGCTCAGCGGCGTCCAGGCGCTCGTCCTGTCCGGTTTTTACCAGCAAGTTGTCGTTAAACAACCCGAGTTCGTCTTCAAACCCCGTCACACTTATCATCGCGCCGCAGGCTCCGGTGTGGTAGATGATATTGTGCTGAATCAATCCAATCGGCGATTGATCGCCCGTCTGCCACAGTGCCACACCCCAGGTGGTAATGTTCTCGATGATGTTGTCCTTCACAATTCCGTCGGCGTTGTCGCGAATTCCGATGCCTTTGTAGCAGTGTTTAATCAGGTTGTTTTTCAATTGGCCGGTGGCGTTGTCTTTCAAAAGAACTGCCGTCCCTTCACCGCGCACACGCGCTCTCCCCGGCGTTATTCCAGGGGCCGCATGCGTCGTATCCGGGCGGACGGCCAGACTGCCATCAATCAGATTGTCGCGTAGTGTGGCGCGCGCGTCCGCGCCGACTATGATGGAGTTGCCGTTAAACGCCTTAAAACTGTTGCCTTTGATTGAAGCGCGGCCTCCTTCGCCCGCTTCCAGTGCAATGACGATCGATTCCGCATCAGGCGGATCGGACGGCGAAGGCGCATCGAGTTGGAAGGTTGAAGTCAGAATATCGGCGTCGCTGTTTTCGATCGAGATAACACTCAGAGTATCGGCAGGATTAAACGCCGGTTTAATCAGAAAGTCGAGATTGCGCATTGAACAATGACTGCAACGTTCAAAGCGCAGACCGTGACGCGCGTCAACGACTACCTTCACCGTACCAGCATTGTCAGCGCCGAAGTTCAGGCGTTCGCCGGAGAGGCGCAGAGCGTAGCCCTGCGCGGCCATTCGCTCGGCGATCAGTTCCGGGTCGTCGAAGCGATATTCGCCGGGCGCCAGCACCACGTCGACAAAGTCAATGGGATCTTCCAGCAGGTCGAGCAAGTCTTCGACATTGTCGACTTCGATGCGCTCAAGTTCGTATGCCTGCGGCTGTGCGACGAGACCGGCCGGCAACAGCACGCCGAGCAATGCAATTGCGGCAAGGACGGAACAAACACGGACTCGCCGCAGCTGGCAGTTGTCGGTGTGCGCTGTTTCGGCGCAGAACAGTGATATCTGCAAATTTTCCATCCCGACTCCCTCTTCAACTTAAAGACTTGCCACCGGCTTCTCAGGCAAAAACGCAACCAGAGACTAAACGATTCGCGCCGCCAAAAATTCTGCCTGCGTTGTCGCAGGCCCGTTCAAATCTTCAGCTTCGCGGAGGATATCGACTCTGGAATGGATGCACAAAGTGCGGTGGCCGGTTACTTCAAGCGGGCAGCGGACTTTGAGTTGATAAGAGGTTTCGCGGTGGCCATTGACTTGATACGAGTCGCTGACTTTTGACTCAAAAGCGTGCAGATCAGGGACTGACTTGAGACTGGAAGACTGATCACTCGGTGAAAAACAAAAGCGGATTTTTCAGGAAGCGTGCAAAAAGAGCTTGCAATGCATTCCCATATGGGTATATATTTGCGGTATGGCACGAGCAGCAACTACATCCGATGTGTACAACGCAATCGCCGAACCGCAACGAAGGCTTATCCTGGATTTGCTGGCGACCGGCGAGTATCCCGTCAATGACTTGTCAAACGAGCTGAAACTTAAACAACCGCAAGTATCCAAACACCTGCGCGTGCTGAAGGAGGTCGGATTGGTGGCCGTGCGTGAGGACGGTCGCAGGCGCCTCTACTCCCTGAACGGTGAAGCACTAAAGCCGATGCAAAGTTGGGTCAACAACCTGTTCAAAACCTGGAACGACCGCTTTGACAGGCTGGAGATATTGTTAAACGAATTGCAATCCACAAAACAGCAAGAAGGAAATGACGATGGACAAACCTGATCTGAACGGACCGGTCAAGAGCACCCAGGTGCTGATCACGCGATTTTTCAATGCGCCGCGCGAGCTGGTGTTTAAGACATGGACCAGAGCGGACTTGCTCGAGCGTTGGTGGAGTCCCAAAATCTTCACAACGCCGATTGTCAGGATGGACTTTCGCGTCGGCGGCAGTTTTGTTTTCTGCATGCGTTCGCCTGAAGGGCAGGAGTTCTGGGCCAAGGGCGAATACCTGGAAATTGTCGAACCGGAACGCATTGTGTACAGAGACTTTTTTGTCGACGCCGATGAAAACGTCATTCCTCCCTCCGCTTACGGCATGGCTTCGGACGATCTCTCACCTTCGCTTGTCACGGTTACTTTCACGGAAGAAAACGGCGGCACGCGCATGACTTTAAGAACCGACAGCGACGTATTCACGGAACAGGAAACTCGCATGGCCAACCAGGGCTGGAACGAAATGTTCGACAAGCTGGATGGTTTACTCGCCGAGCAAACCTGAAAACGGCGATCGGAACAGCGACGTCTAATTGATCGCTTGACAAATGAGTGAGAATGTTATTCAACCTGACTGCAGCAGGTTGGTTAATATTCCAACTTCCAGCAAAACAGCACGGTTAATATACGGGTTGAACTCCGAGTTAACTTTTGTGTTTAACACGAGTTTATACTCCGACAGTGGCCCGTCTGGAAAGTGCAAACCGGAATCTTCCTTCGCTATCTTAGTCTTCGTCAAACCGAATGACCTGCTCACCCGGCGCCTTGTTTTCCAATGAAATCGATTTCTGCCGCGCCAGGACCTGTATACTGTCTTTAAGCTCGTTGACATATCGTCCGTATTGAAGCACAAAACTCTGGTTGCGCACTTCGCTGTTAAGCGACATATCAAAAAGCCGGATGGCCATTTTGTAACGCTTCAGTTCCATGCTGGTCAGCGCCAAAAAATAGGCAACCTGCGAATCGCGTTGGTCGCTCATCATCAGTGGATGCAGGATTGCGTAGGCCTCCTTGTAGTCGCCCATGTGATACCGACAAGTACCGTATAGCGCTTCGTCCTGGCGCAATCCGGTCGCACGACTCAAATACAGGGCATGAGAAAAAGCTGCCTCAGGATTGAAGGCCGAAGATCGCTCATCCAGCAATAGATAAACCAGCTTGCGCCTGTGGTAATGATCGAGGCTGTCGCGCTCGACAATTGAGGCGTAACTTAAACACGCCGACTCAAAATCGCCGCTGCGGACGCCGAGTTCCGCGGCTATCTGATGAAACACACGCGAGTCCGGCGGCGCAATTTGTTTAAGCGAGTCGAGGAAGTTCAGCTGCCGATCTCTATGCGCCCCAAAGACGATGCCCTGCGCACGATCGAGATAGGCAAAACGCAGATAGTTGGACGGATCGCTCTCCGGTATCAGGCGCCTGCCGAGCTGCGCATAATGACGTTCAGCCACCGGATTCGCGGCCGACTCATTCTCATGCACCAACTCTTCGATATTATCGGCAATGGCCTGCGTGGCAAATGAAGGCAACCGCAGCACCAGCGTCGGCCCAGCCAACAGAATTACCGGCGCGCAGACTCCCACCACAAACGTGGGGAAACTCGGCCCGCCCTGGTCCCGCAAAGCACCGTGCAGGCGCAGCACCGAAAGAACGGCACAGGCCAGAAGCCACAGGGCTACACCAAACTCAAGAATCTTGAACACTACCGACGTGTCCGGTCCGCTCGACATACGCAGGAAACTTTCGATTTCACCGAAGAAGGACAGCCAGAACGCCGCGATGATGGAAATCATGTAGACCGGCACACCTGCAAACAGCACCAGATGCCGGACGGACTGCACGCTCAGGTTTATTCCGGTCATCGACACCAGCAAGCCCATCAGACCGCCGGCACCCCAATAGTACAACATGCCCAGCGCAATGCCGCAGGGCAGCAGAAGCAACAGGTAGGTGATGAGATTTGCGGTTTCCTCAAGGAGCGAAGGCCAGAACAGAGCCAGAATCCAGTTGTTCAGCAAAGCCCAAAGGCTGATCCCCGCGATCGCAATCGCGATGACAATCAACCACGGTTGCTCCACGGGAATAGCGTAGCGCGCCACATTGCGGAAGCGGAAGAAACAGTTCCACAGGAAATGGCTCGGCTTCCTCTCACGCGCCGACAGGTCTTCATCTTTGGTCTCCTGCAGAAAGCTCATCGCACTCACCGATTGAAAGTTGGTTGTGTTCCGCGAAACTAAAGTACGCATTGTCGGAGAATATCACATGGTCAATTAATTCGATCCCGACAATTTCTCCGCTGCTTCGCACACGTTGGGTGACGCTGTGGTCCGTCAGGCTGGGCTGAAGATTGCCCGAGGGATGGTTGTGCGCCAGGAAAATTCCCACGGCGCGGTCGCAGATAGCCGGAGCAAAAATCTCGCGAGGGTGCACCAGGACGGAATCGGCCAGACCCATGCCGATATGATGCACGTTGCAGACTTCGTGCGCACCGTTAACACATACAAGCCACAGATTTTCAACCTCAGGACGTCCTCGATTGCGCAGTAGAACGGCAACATCGCCCGGCGATGTTATGGCATAACCGCTGCGGGTCTGACGACGCACCAACTCAAACAAGCGACGCATCGCGTCTTGCTCTTCCGGTTCGACGTCCGATTTCATCTCCTCTTCCAGCAGTCAGTTGTAGCCGTCCCGTGCCGTCTGCAGGCGGCGCCACAGGCGTTCCATCCGTTCCCCCTGTTCACTGCTAAATATCGCTCCGGGCGCAACGAAACTGTTCAACAGCTGCGCGTCGCTCATTCCGGCCACGTCCACAAAGCGCTGCTCACGAACACCGCCGATTCCGTCGGGCATGCCGTATTGCATGTCGCCTCCTCCCTTTTTGGCTGATTTTTCTGTTTGGCCCTGGTCACCCTGTGGCAAACAAGAAAATCATGCAGGGTTCCGTAAACAAGCGGAAAAAGTCAAGCGGGCGAGTTAAACCCCTGAACGTCGAGTTTCTCGTGGTTAAACGGGCCGACAAGTTAAAAGCCTGCGTTTTTCGAGGCGGCCGCTCAACGCCAAAAAAACAATAAAAAAGCCGCTCCCCAAAAATCGGAGAGCGGCTAAGTGTTAAACAAGATACATCCGCCAATTTAACTGGCGGGATCCTTCAACAGGTCGCTGCGATTGATGTCCAGCGCGTCAAAACTGGCGGCCGGAATCACGTAGTACCACTGCGCAAAACGGCGGTTCAGCTCGCGCGTGCGCTCGCGGCCCTGCTGGATTTTGCGCTGCCAGTCCTCATAGGCAATCTGCATTTGCTGGTTCTGGCGATCCGCTTCCGTACGCAAACTGTCGGGTTTGTTCTGGTAGTCCAGATTGGCAGGTTGCGCCGGCTCGGGGAAGAAGGACGGGTCGAACTCCGCCGTGACAAAGAGATAGCGGTTTTCAGCCGGTCCCGCAGCGTCGGTTTGTTCACCGCCGGCCGTGAGCTCCAGTCCGCTGCCGTACGCCACCTCGCCGAAACGCAGCGTGTAGCTGACGCCTTCCTCTGTCTTGAGCTGCATCTCACCCTCGTTGGAAACGAGCTGGCCTGAACCGGAGATGTAGAAACCCTTGTCCTGCAGACTGCGCTGGGCGCTTGCGTCGAGCTGGATGGCGGACTCGCCGAAGTTTTCCAGCCCGGCGGTCAGACCTTCAGGTTTCTTGCGAACGCCGACAATTTTCAGCTCGTCGAGCGTTTTCAGCATGTTGTCGATTTTACTCGTGTTTAACTCGCGGCCGGCGGGCATGCCCTCCATTTTCCAGGCGCTGCCGTCCCTGGCAATGCGGAAGGCCTGACCCGGTTCGATGGTGCCGGTGAGTTCGTTAATCGAGTAGTCGTCGACAGTAATGCGATTGACTTTGGCTTTGTCCAGCAGAAGCAGATCGGTCTCAATCCAGTCGGCAAAGTTCGTGGACAGTTCCAGATTCATTTTAACCGCATAGACGCGTTTCTGCTCGGGCAGGCGCACAAAAAACATGTCCTCGCGGCCTTCGACCTTATTGCCGACAATCAGGTCGGCGAGCACTTTGTCGCCCTCGCCGCGGATTGTGATGCGCTGACCGCGGCCCTCGCTGGGAGCCGTTTCGTCGAGCGGATCGTACACGCCGAGCTTGTCGTAGTCAATCGGATTGTCGGTCCTGAAGTCGTCGCGCGTCAGGCCGATAAGTCCCGCGGCGGTCTGCGCCAGACGGTCCTTGCCGTCGGCCGGATAGTTGTTGTGCGAAGGGATCGTCCAGATACCGTTGTTGTTGGCCACCTTAAATGCAAAAGGCGAACCGGTTTCCACGTCGTAGCGGATTGCTTCGAGCGAGGTCGCCGTGTTGGGGTCTGTAAACTCGGGAAAGAAAATCTCTCCGACATCGCTGAACTCTTCGGGGGCGGCGGCTTTGGGCTGCGTGACGATTGCCAGCAACAGCAGGACAACAGCGCCGCCGGAGAACACCAGGGTTTTGTTTAATTCACTCATATCAGCCTCTCAACCTCCGTGCCATTGCGGCTCCTTCGCGTTCGCGGCGCTGACGGCGGACAAAAATGACGACGCCGATAACCAGAACGGGAATGGGAGGAATCAAAATGGCGATGTATTTGATGATATTAATAATGTCCAGGATCTGACTTTCCATGTCTTCCTTGGCTTCCGCGATCGTCGCTTCCTTTTCCTGATCGATGCGCTCTTTGGCGACTTCGAACTTGCGGTTTTCGACTTCCTGGATGTTGCGCGCCATAATCTGTTTGGCTTGTTCATCCAGGTCGGAGCGCGTGCGCACTTCGTCGATTTTGCGATCCAGTTCGGCCTGCGCCTGATTCAGTTTCGTCTGGGCGGCCGCTTCGGCTTCGCGTTCGCGTTCGATGCTGGCTTCGACGAAGTCGGACTTCTGATTTTCGACCAGTTCCAGGGTGCGGTGTTTAACCCGCTTTTTGCGCAGATCGATAAAGGAGTCGTCGCCCATAACCAGGTCGACGCAGTTCAGGAAGAAGGTCACGTTGTCGAAGTTAAGTCCTTCGATGCCCATGCGACGCAGGCGGAAGAGCTGTTCCGACACAAAGTCGATATCGCTGATCACCACCAGGTTCATACCGGGATCGGCTGCGGAAGCGGCTTCGTCTTCGTCAGAATCTTCGTCACCCGCGGCGGCTTTACCGGAAGTAACATGCGCCGCGACGGTAAATGCCGTGCCGGTCGGATTGTTATGCGGCAGATTAGGATTGATCTGCGAACCAAAGAAGGTACGCATCATCACCTGGTTGTAGTTGTGCGCGCCCGACGTATACCCCGTCTCCAGCAGCGGCTGGAAATTGAAGCTCGAACCCGGCGACGGGAAAATCGAGCCGGGATATAACAGGACGAGTTCCTGCAGGCCGGAGCTGGCCACGCTGGCCGGGCTGACGGAATTGTCGTTGCCGCTGCCGGGACCAATGAAGACAAATTCGGCCGGCACATTCTGCAACTGCGGATGCGGGTTGTAGGTGTCCCAGATAATCTGGCCGCTGTTCCAGCTGACGCCGAGCGAGTTCAGCATTGTCTGGATGTCGCCTTTAGGCGTCGGCGGCGGTCCCTGACGCTGCTGAAAAGGATTTTGCTGGCCGCCGGGTTGTTCGAGCGGAGCAAGCGCGGGGTTTACGAGCGGCAGCGGATCAACCAGCAGGACGGCCGGATTGCCCTGCTCGATGTAGGCTTTCACGTTGTCGATGGCCGGCTGGCCGAGCGATGACGGCAGTACCGCCAGCAGTCCGTCCAGATCTTCAGTAATCGGATTGGCCGGGTCGATTTCAACAACGTCGTATTGTTTGCGCAGTTCTTCCACCATTTCCCACGGCGGGGTGCTCGTCATGGCCTGGAAATCAAAACCGCCGAACACTTTGGCCTCGGTTTTGACCACGCCGAGTTTCTTGCGCTGGGTGCGCGCCACGACGCGGATGCTGCGCGCCAGTTCGTATTCGACCGGCAGGCCGCGATCAAAAAACGGCACCACCTCTTCTTCAGCGCCACAGGTGTATGCCAGGCCGAGGAAGACCTGCATGGAACCGGCACGCGCGTTGCTGGGGTCGCTGATTTCGCGCGGCAGGATGTTAAACTTCTCACGCGCCTCGCGGGCTTCCTCGGTGTAGGGCTCGGTGTCGTACACGACGACTTGAACCTTGCCGCCGGCTTCGGCGTCGATTTCGCGCAGGAAGCTGATGAGATTCTCACGCGTCTGCACAAACTCGGCGGGCACCTGCGGGCTGACAAAAGCCTGCACAAAAACGGGCCGGTCCGAGTCGAGCTGATCTATGAGCGAATATGTCTGATCCGACAGCGAATGCAGACCTTCGGCAGTCACGTCCAGGCGCATGCCCGCACGGCCGACAATGGTCGTAAGACAGACCAGAGCAAGCGCGATGGCCGCCGAACGGACGATGTAGTGCAGCAGCATGCCCGATCCCTCTTTTTTAGCCTGCCAGTGACGACGGCCGAGAATCGCGACATTCAAATACAAAAACAGCGCCGCAACGAGCAGGAAGTACAGCAGCCCGGAGAATGTGACTACGCCGCGCGCAAAGTCCTGAAAATGACTGACCAGACCCACTTCGTAGAGCAGACGCTCCGTGTCCGGTCCAAAGACGCCGAAGATTTCCGGCAGAAACATCAGGATGGCCGTAAAGACCGAACCCAGAATGAATGCCACCGTCGAGTTGGGCGTCAGCAGCGAGGCGAGCATGCCGACGGCGATGAGCGCACCGCCAAACAACCAGTAGCCCATGTAGTTGGCCAGCATCAAACCCAGGTCGGGTGCGCCGAGCCAGAAGAGCACCACGACGTGACTGAGCGACAGTACAATCGAGGCGGTGTAAATTCCGAGCGCGGCCAGATATTTGCCGAGCGTGACTTCAAAATCGGTGGCGGGTAGAGTCAGCAGCAGCTCGTCGGTGCCGCCGTTGATCTCGTCCGACCAGATCCCCATTGACAACGCGGGGACAAACAAAATGAGCAGGTAAGGGAACCAGGCATTGAGCTGGTTGAGGTTCGCGAGATTCTCGCGAAAGAAGTCGGCCTGCCAGAACGCGCCGATCGCGCTGATAAAAATGAAGAGCGTAATAAAGACGTAGCCCGTCGGGCTGGTAAAGTAGCGCGAGATATCGCGCCGAAATATTGCGTTGACGATTGTCCAGTTCAGTTTCATGATGCTGCGCCCTCCCTGCTGTCGTCGTCGGAATCGCCTTGCTGCTCGTCCGATTTGGGTGCGTACTCGGCGTGGGCGGCGGCAGATTGCGCCTCGGCCCTGGCGGCGACGCTGCGTCCGTGATCGGTCAGTTCGTAAAATGATTCTTCGAGCGAACCCTTGCGACGCAGGTCGTCGACTTTTCCGTCGAACACAAGATGGCCGGCGTGTACAAAAATGACGCGTTCGGCCACGGCGTCGACTTCCTGCAGGATGTGGGTCGAGAGCAAAATCGTTTTGGTTTTACCGAGTTCGGATATGTTTTTACGGAAGTCGCGGATCTGATTTGGATCCAGACCGCTGGTGGGTTCGTCCATGATCAGGACGTCGGGATCGTGCAGCAGGGCCTGCGCCAGCCCGACACGCTGCCGGAAACCCTTGGAGAGTTTTCCGGTGGGTTTGTCGAGAACTTCCAACAGCGAACACTGTTCCACGACGGTGTGGATACGCGCTTTGGCGGTGTTTTCATCCAGTCCGCGCGCGGCCGCAAAGAAACTCAGCAGTTCCTGCGGCGTCATGTCGTCGTAGAGTGGGCCGTTTTCGGGCAGATACCCCAGGCGCCTGGCGGCGCTCAGTCTGTCCTTGTGAATATCAATTCCCGCGATGGACACCGTTCCTTTGGACGGCGCCGAATAACCGGTCAGGATGCGCATCGTTGTCGACTTCCCGGCGCCGTTCGGCCCCATGAATGCAACGATCTGTCCTTCCGGTATCGCGAAACTGATGTCTTCAATGGCCACGAAACTCCCATAGTATTTGGAGAGCCCGCGCGCATCGATCATCGTTTTGCTAGGTAATACCGACATATAATGTTCCTCTACCATTCAGGTGCGTTTGCAATTGAATGATTTGTTGACATATTCACATAGTTCATGACGTTGTAAAGCGGCAGCCGCCCGGACAAGCGGCCACTGACCCAATGGTTGAGCGGCGTGAAAAGACCGCTGCGGCCCGCGCAAAACGGGCAATCCACACGCTTCGGCGTAGCGGAGGTTGCAGTTGACCGAAGGATGTGCAAAAAGTCCCAAATTACATCACACACATGCTCAAAATCAAGTCAAACGGGCGACGTGGGCCGGACCTCAAATTTCGTGGATGCGGCAATGCCGCGACGAACGGATCGTCCCAGCGCATAACTGCCTAACAATATCCTTCGCGCCGGGAACGCGTCCGTGAGCACGAATCAGGAACTGCAATCCGCCGTAGTCGAAGACTACCTGCGGATGATTTACAAAATTCAGAGTGAGTCGGGCTCCGTCACGACCAGCGAGCTGGCGCAGGCGATGAACGTTTCATCGGCCTCGGCGTCGGACATGCTGAAGAAGCTGGCCCGCAAAAAGTTCATCACATACAAACCCTATTACGGTGCGGCGCTTACTCCCACCGGCCGTTCCAACGCTTTACTTGTGACGCGGCGGCACCGCCTCTGGGAGATGTTTCTGGTCAAGACGCTGGATTTTTCCTGGGACGAGGTGCACGCCATCGCGGACAAACTGGAGCACGCAACGAGCGTGGAACTGGAGCGGCGCATTGACGAAAAGCTGGGCTTCCCAACTACGGACCCGCACGGCGACCCGATTCCGCGCGACGGCGAACTTGTCACCCGCGAACTTGTCGCTCTTACGGATTTACCGCTCAACACACCGGCGCGCATCGCCCGCGTTTCCGACGACAATCCCGAGATTCTGCAATACCTTGCGCAGATCGGATTGAAGCTGGAGCAGCACATCGTCGTCAAGGAATCCGTCCCATTTGACAATAGCCTGCACATCGAACTCGACGGTCTCAATGTTTTCCTCAGCGAAAAACTCTCACATTCGATCTTTGTGACGCCGGCGGCGTAGAGACGTCGCACCGCGCGATTTGTTCCAGGAAATCACGGGTGATTTCTGTGTGTCGAGTTGTTCCAAGGCTTCGAACACTCCTGCGGCAATAATCTGCATGACGCTTCTTTATTTGTAAGTCCGCAGACAAAACTCAACTCGTTGCGTACTGATTGCAGACGTGGGAGTCAACACCAGTTTAAGTTGCACTTGCAGAATTCGGAATCGCGGTCGCGTCATTGCAATAACGGACTTTGCCAGGCAGCGCTTCTTTCCTGTTTTTAAAAGGCCGCTTTTGTTTGTCGATGAGCGGCAGGATTCGGTTGTTTTAGTTAATCGCTGAAGACAGATGGATTGAAGACTATTGGCGACTGCGGGAATTTGAGTTGCTGCGGGAGACTTATTCACCGCCGGAGACCGATTCAATGCGGGAAACCAATTCACTGCCGGAGACCGATTCAATGCCGGAGACCGATTCAATGCCGGAGACTGTTTCACTGCCGGAGACTGTTTCACTGCCGGAGACCGATTCACCGCCGGAGACTGTTTCACCGCCGGAGACTATCTCACTGCCGGAGACTGTTTCACTGTCGGAGACTGTTTCACTGTCGGAGACTGTTTCACTGTCGAAGACTGATTCACCGCCGGAGACTGTTTCACTGCCGGAGCTTGAGTTTCGAAGCAGAAGTTTAAAGATTTCAAGTTAAACGCGGGATCATTTTTGGACCCATAAATGGGTCCCCCTCCCCCTCCGCCACCTTTCCGAAATTTCCAACTTTACTTCACTTCCGAACACTACCGCCCGACCCCGGTTTTCACGGCGTAATTTTCAGGCAGACCTCGGGCTCTCGCTTCCCTTACCACGGGAATGCCTTGTGCGGCGCAGTCGAAACCTCCGGAGGATTCAACAGGTGCAATGTGCAGCCTGTTAATTTCCTGTACAAACGGAAAAACGCCAACGGGAGAGTTGAGCTACCAAGCGGGCGGGAAAACGCAGTTAAACGGACCTGTAAATGCCGCGTGTGAAAAACAGCACAACAAATCAGGCGGAAGCCGGCGGCTGTGCACTTGCCTCCGGCGCAATGTCCACCGCGTCGTGCTGAGATTCGCCCTCCGTGGCTTTTGCCATCCAGTCATTGAAAAACATCACCAGAACGGCGGTCGTGGGAACCGCGATCAACAAACCTATGATGCCGAAGAAAAATCCAAAAACAAAGAGTGAGCCGATCAGCAGCAGCGGGTGCAAACCGACGCGTTTGCCGACGACGCGCGGCTGAAGAAAATAGTTGTCTACAAAATGCAGCGCCAGAATCGTGACGCTGATGAGACTGATGTTAAGCAGAAACTGATCGTTGCCCGTAAGCAGCAAAGCAAGACCGCCGACGAGGATGCTCGAAAAAATACCGACGTACGGCACCGGATTCAGCAGGCCGGCGACAATGCCCAGCACGATGCCGTAGGGAATATTCAGAATCTCAAAAATGATCGATGCGCCGGCGCCAACAAGCAGAGCCGCCAGCAACTGACCGCTGACATAGGCTTTCAGCAGATTGTTGATGCGCCCCAGGTCGTGAAGCAGACGTTGGTTCTTGGTCTCAAGCACGCTGCGGATCAGATCCTTGACCTTGTCGAAATCGCGCAGAGAGTAGAAAAACAGGATCGGCACCAGAATGATGTTCACGATTTGGTTAACAAGACCGGACAAGCTGGTGAAAAATGTCAGCAAAGCCGTGATGACCGTTTGTGTGGTGTCGCGAATTGCCGGACTTACTTCCGTGGCAATGATCTGCCGCAACATCTCCTTTTCCACGCCGAAGGGTTTAAAAAAGACGTATAGCTGATCGACGTCAAGGAAGTTGTTAACGTCATTGACGACCTGGCCGAGTTCTTTCTGGATTGTGTTCAACTGCACGTAAAGATCGGGGAACACTACAATGGACAGCGCAGCAATGGCGCCGACCACTGTCACCACGATCACACCGGCGAGCACGACCCGTGGCACGTGATAGCGCTTTTTCAGGGTCGTCACAAAGGGATCAAGCACGTAGGCCAGCACAAAGGCGATAATGAACGGGGCCAGTATCGCGATGACCTCGTTAAAAATCCAGATGGTAAAGGTTAACACCGTCAATGTGATCAGACGGCGGACCAGGTAGGACTGACCGCGGAAGGGAACCAGAATGAAAATGATCGCGCCGAAGAGCACAAAGGAGTTGAGACCGATGCCGCTGAAATAGAGGAAAAAACAGTAGAGCACCAGCGCAGCCGCAACGGTAATGATTGTGACCGCCTGACGCATGTTCCAATTTTTCACGCTTGCCCCCACTCCCTCGTTTTCCAGCCCTGCCTGCCTGAGTGCAAAAATACAAAAGCGGCGTACAAAGTCACTTTTGTACGCCGCCTGCGATCAGTCTGATTCTGCTGTAAGCCGTCGATTACTCCGCCTTGCTGGGCATGCGATCGGCGCAAAACTCGTCAAATGCAAATTCGAGCGCCTGCGCAATCATCTCCGGACTGCGACCTTCAACAAAGTGGCGCGGAATGAAGTGCACCAGTTCGCCGTCGCGCATCAACGCGATCGACGGAGACGAAGGCGGCTGGTTCGTAAAATAGGTCCGTGCGCGTTCGGTGGCTTCTTTATCCTGTCCGGCGAATACCGTCACCGTATGGTCCGGCTGAACCGGGTGACGACGAGAGAGGGCGATGCCGGGGCGGGCGGCGCCTGCGGCGCAACCACAAACGGAGTTGATCACCACGAGGGTGGTGCCATCCTGCGCCATGGCGGCGTCGACGTCTTCGGCTGTCCTCAATTCTTTGATGCCCAGGCTTGTCAGCTCATCGCGCATCGGTTGGACCAAAATCGGATCGTACATGACCCCGTGTCCTTTCTGTATTATTCACTTGTCATTCACGATTTAAGGCCACGACGTGCGAGCGCGTAAATTATCGTGCGCCGGGGCCGAAGCAGCCGCCTTGCAACAATTGCCCGGCGGCCTGCGTCACGAATTCGATGAACCAATTTCGAACAGATTTTTGATCGCCTGCAGGTTGCCATGTCCGGAATCAGCCGTCAGATTCTCCTCTTTGTCGCCGGCATCGTCTTCGCTGGTCTGATTTTACCTCTCAGTTGCGGCAGCGTGCACTCGCCGGAGTTTGCCGAGGATTTCAGTCCGGAACGAGGACGGATGCTCGTGGAAGCGCTGGCCCACGACAGTCTGCAGGGCCGCAACACACCGAGCCCCGGCCTGGACGGCGCCGCGCGTTTGATTGCCCGCGAGTTTGATGCGGCGGGCCTCAAAGCCCTGCGACCCGGTTTTCTGCATCCCTATGAGCTGGAGCGGCTGCATCTGGACACGAACTCCGGCATGCACATTCAATTCAAGGGAAGCAAAAGCGAGCTGCACCTGAAGGACGACTTCATTCCATATGCTTTCAGTGCGGCGGCGGCGCTGAACGGATTGCCGGTCGTCTTTGCTGGGTACGGCATCGACGACAGTACACGCAACTACAACGATTATGACGGCATCGATGTAACGGGCGCGGCTGTGATGATCATGCGCGGCGAACCGTCGATGAGCGACGCAGACTCCCCTTTTGACGGCTTGCGACTTACAACGGCGGCGCAACTGCAAACTAAAGTCCGCACGGCGCGCGAACGCGGTGCAGCGGCGGTTCTGCTGGTCAACGGGCCGCGCCAGTCCGCTTCACTCAAACCGCGCGGATTCGACTGGCCCGTGCTGTATCCCGATGCGGGACTTAAACAATTGCCTTATCGCCCGGCGTTTAAGTCGGAGCGCCTTATCCCGGTTGTGCACGTCGGCGAGCGCTGCGTCAAACTGCTGTTAAACAATGCCGACAGTCTCACGGCCCTGCAGCAACTCATCGATTCGACGCGACAGCCGCATTCAATGACCATTGAAAATGCAGCTGTAGACCTGGATGTGCGCCTGCGAACCGAAATCGCAATAGCAAACAACGTCGTCGGCGTTCTGCCCGGACGAAACGATCTGGCTTCCGTGGTGGTCGGTGCGCACTACGATCACGTCGGCGTGTACTACTTCGGTCGGACCGATCTGGATGCGGTGGATACAGGCGAGGAAACAATCCTCGACTCGATTTGCAACGGCGCAGACGACAACGCCTCCGGCACGGCCGCGTTAATTCTGTGCGCCCGCAGTCTGGCGTCGATCCCCACGCCGCCCAAACGAACGATTTACTTTGTGGCTTTCAGCGGCGAGGAGCGCGGACTCTACGGCTCCGAAGCTTTTGTCAGAGCGGATACGCTGTTTAAACGCGAGACATGCACGGCGATGTTAAACATGGATATGGTGGGCCGCAACGCGATCGACAGTCTGCATCTGGGCGGCGGCGACCGCTCGCCGCAACTTCGCGACATGTGTTTAAGTTCCAATGATGCGATGCAGGCGAAGTTTGTGTTAAGCGAAGATATCGAAACCTTCTACAAACGCAGCGACCAATGGAACTTTGCCAGGTACGGCATTCCCTCACTGTTTTTCTTTTCCGGTATACATAAGGATTATCACCGACCGGGCGACGAGGCACACAAACTGAACTACGACAAACTGGCGCGGGCGGCGGAACTCTGCGCACGCACCACGTGGCAAACGGCCAATGCACAGGAAGCGCCCGCCTACGTTTTACAGGGCGACGAAACTGAACCGCAGTAAAACAGAAAACGCCGCCCGGGACAAACCAGAGCGGCGTTTTGCAGAATTTCAGGGCAGGTCGGTTGCGCTCAGAGCGTAATCTTCCAGAATATCTCATCGCGCAGTTTAACAAACCACTCTTCCATTTTGTCGGCGCGTTTGCGGCGCAGAGCCAAATCCTCCAGCAGCGTGTAGTCGTCCTCCAGATTCATGGAGTGTTCCTGCAGGAACTTCTTGAGGTACACGATGTGGAAAGCCGGACGCGCGGGGTTTTTGGGATAGGTCAGAGCTTCCGTTACCTCGCCCTCCTGCATTTCCAATACCAGACTCTGCAAGTCGGGCGAGAGCTGCTGAATGGGCCAGCGACGCTCCATGTAGCCGTCGAACGCGCGCGTTTCTTCTTCCTCGGAATGTTCGCGCGCCAGATCTTCAAATGACTCACCACCGCGCACTTCCGTGCCAAGCGAATCGAGAAACCGGCGGGTATTCTGAACGTCCGTATCCGACTGGCCGAGGTTAAACAGAATGTGCCGCGCGTGCACATCGTTCTCGGATTTGTCCAGCACTTCTATCACGTGATATCCGAAGGGCGTTTTAACGGGCTGCGAAATCTCGCCGATGGCAAGCTCAAAAGCGGCCTGTTCAAATTCCGGGATAAAGGTCTCGCGACTGACAAGGCCGAGGTCGCCGCCGTTTTTGGCCGAGCCCGCATCGCTTGAATAACGCGCAGCAAAATCGGCAAAGTCACCGCCGGCGGCGATGGAATCACGGACTTTGCGCGCCAGATCGCGCACTTCGTTTTCGCGAGCGGCTTCCGAAGCGACGTACTTGACAATATGGTAAAGATCAACGGAAGGCGGCACGAGCGGAAGCGAGTCTTTGAACCTTGCGTAAAAGTCCTCGACCTCGCGTTGCGAGACCTTGAGGTTGTAAAACTGCTGCTGCGCCATTTTCTGACCCAGAAGCGTTTTGCGCATGGTCTCGCGGAAACGCGCCTTGATTTCGGAGATCGTCATGTTGTAGACCTCCTGCACGCGAGCGTCCGAGCCGTAGGCGCGGCGCAACTGCTCCAACTGATAGTCGATGGCGCGGTCCAGCTCCTCGTCGGTCACCTCGATGCTGTCGCGGATGGCTTTGGCCACGACGAGCTTCTCATTGATCAGGTCGTTCAGCACGGACTTGTACTGCTCCTGATCGTTGATGTCGAGCGCCGGGTTGACCTGGCGATTGTAAGCCAGGCGGGCCATGACGTCGGAGTGCAGGATCACGTCGTCGGCCACCTGAGCGACGGTGCGGTCCAGCGGTTCACCTTCGCGCGGTTGCTGCGCCTGCGCGGCGGAGCAGACCAGGACCAGGAGGCCGGCCAGAATACTGAGCTTGCGTATCATCTTCCCTCTCACTTGTTGAAGCACCGTTCTGAAGGCGGCCGGGCCGAAGCGCCCGACGACATCACTGTTCCCAGATGTCGTTGATCACATCGTTTTTGACGACGATTTTATGACTGCCGCGCAGTTCGCTCAACCATTCCTCGATAAACTCTTTCTGCATCATGTCCTGTACTTCGGCGGCAAACTCCGGCAGCGCTTCATCGTAGGTTTTTACGCGCGGCGGCGTAATCGCGTTGACGCGTACGATGCTGTAGCCCTGCTCGAACTGGAACGGCTTGCCGATTTCACCGATTTTCAGCCCCATGTCGACCGCGCGAATGGCCAGAGCGCTCTGATCGCGCGGGCGTACATCGCGCCGGCCGTTGCGCTCGCGGTATCCCTGACGCATCGTGTGTTTGGCCGCAAGTTCGTCAAAGGATGCGCCGTTCTCAATCTGTTTGTACAGGTCCTGTGCAGTTGAGTCGGCGTAGACGTAAATCTCCGACAAATCGTACAGCGTGTCCGTCACGAAGCGGGATTTGTTTTGCTCCCAGTACTGGCGGGCGCGCGTCGAGTCAAAGGTCAGTCGACTCCAGACTTTTTCATTTTCAACGCGGAAAATCAGGATGCCGTCGCGGAATTCGCGCATCAACGCGCCGAATTCCGGATAGCGCTCTTCCATGCCGTCCGTAACGCGTGCCATGAGCTTTTCGTCCGACATCTTGTGCAAAGCCGCCAGCATGCCGCCGCTGTTGAGTCGGGTATTGCGCAAGTCGGCGCGCGACTTGAGCGAGTCGATGAACCCGCCAACGAGGAATCGACCGTCCTCGCCCAGATCAAAGAGCACCTTGTTTCCAAGAGCATCGGAGACATTGACGTCAAAATCGGTTGCATTGCTGGTGCGCGTCGTGTCGACCGCCGCCAGCAGTTCGGCAAACACCGTGTTGCGCAGTTTCTGCGAGTGTTCTTCGCGCAATTTCTGCAGCAGATTTTCCTTGTCTTCCTCGAAGTACAAATCCTTATAGCGCTTCTCGATGTCCTTGCGCTCAGCGACTTCATGATACGAGGCCACGGAGTCCAGGCGGATGATATGCACGCCGTAGACCGTTTTGATCGGCTGCGAAATTTCGCCGGCTTTGAGCGCAAACATGGCCTCTTCAAACTCCGGCGTCAGGCGCCCTTCTCCGGCGATAAAACCGAGCGAACGCGAGTAATATCCTCCCGGCAACTGACCACCTTTTGACGAAGTCTGGTTGTCGTCGGAGTTGTCTTTGACCAGCTGATCAAAGGGCACGCCGCGATCGATCAGCGCACGGAGCGAGTCTGCTTTGGCGATGGCCTCTTCGGCCGAGCGCTGCGAGTTTTCCATGATCAGGATGTGACTGGCCTTGACGAGTTCCAGCGGCTGCACGGCTTCGAGCTTCACGATAAAGTAGCCGGAGCGCGTGCGAATGAGATTCGGATAGAGCTCGCCGGGTTTCAGCGAGTACATGGCATCTTCCAGCTGACGCAGAATCTGGCCGCTCGTGGCAAAGGGAATCAGGCCGTCTTTTTCGCGCGAGAGCGGATCGTCGCTGAATTCAGCCGCCACGGTTGCAAAGGACGCTCCGCCCTTGAGGCGATTGAGCGCATCTTCGGCGCGTCGATGGGCCTTGGTCGTATCCGGGTTTTCCGACTGCTGCAGTCCAACGAGGATCACGCGCAGCTGCCGTTCTTCCTTGCGGCGCTCCCACATGACGTCGACCTGCGGCGTCATGACCATTTTTTCGAAGTATGTCGGTATGGCTATGGCATTGCGATTGCGAATTATCTCAGCCTGGACGGCGGGGTCCTGGTCCACTTTGCGACTGATGGCATCCTGGACCTTGAGGCGGTAGTTGATATACAGGTTGAGGAATTCAAGAACGCTGTCCTTGTCGATTTCCCACAGCTGGGAAGTACCGCGGTTCATATTCTTGCGGTAGGCGCGCTCCAGATCGGAGTAGGTTACTTCTTCGGAACCCACGGTAGCCAGTACGGTTGAACCAATTTTGTTGATGTAGTTCTCATCGCCTTTTTTCGCAGCGGTCTGCGCCGGTGCGATCAGCATGCCGCAACACATGAGTGCTGTCAGCATGAGCGTGTACAGTTTGACGGTATTCTGCATGGTAATTCGCGTAGAGTCGTGTAATGACCGTTCGTTAACAAAAAAACCGGACCGAAAAACGGGGGGAATGTCCCGGTCGCGGAAGCGGGTAAGAAGATTGAGCAAAGCCACAAAAATCGCCAAGGCAGCGCTCAAAAACAAGGAACAAACCCATGGACCCGCTATTGGTCGCTTTGTTCGTCGCGGATCCAGAGTTCCCCGAATTTCCAGATATCGCCCGCACCCATCGTCAGAACGAGATCGCCGGAGCGCGTATTGTCGTTCAGCCACTGCGGCACGTCAAATTTTGCCGGCAGATATTCCACACCGCGATGCCCAAAACGACGCGCCGTATCCGCAATCAGTTTGCCGTCGACGCCTTCAATCTGGCTCTCGCGCGCAGGGTAGATGTCGGTCACGACCAGCACATCGGCATCGGAAAAACACTTGCCGAATTCCGCATAGAATTCCTGCGTGCGCGTATAGGTGTGCGGCTGGAAAATGCAGACGATGCGCCCTTCCCAGCCTGCGCGCGCCGCGCTGAGCGTGGCCGAGACTTCCGTCGGATGATGCGCGTAATCGTCGATCAGCACAATGCCGTCGCGCTCGCCTTTCTGCTCAAATCGGCGGTATACTCCGGTAAAGTCGGCCAGAGCCTGCTGAATGTCGGCGAATTTCAGACCGAGTTTGAGGCCGACGGCCACGGCGCCGAGCGCATTGCGAATGTTGTGCCGCCCCGGAATCTTCAGCGTCATCTCACCCAGTTTTTCGCCGTCGTACAGGACGTCGCATCTGGTGCCGAAGCCGGAGGCGCGGAGGCGCACTGCGCGCACTTCGCACTGCGGCGAGAGGCCGAAAGTGATTTTTTTCTTGTTGATCTCGGGCAGGATTTCCATCACGCCGGGATCGTCGAGGCAGACGGCCACGATGCCGTAAAACGGCACTTTGTTGGCAAACTCGATGAAGGTGCGCTTGAGGTCCTCAAAGTCGGTGTAGATGTCGAGGTGTTCCAGCTCAAGATTGGTGATTACCGCGATTGTCGGCGCGAGCTGCAGGAAGGAGCGGTCGTATTCATCGGCTTCCACGACGGTCCAGGAGCCGTGACCCAGGCGCGCATTCGTGCCGCCGAGGCCGCTGAGTTTGCCGCCGACAATGACGGTGGGATCGATGTCTCCATTCATCAGCACGAGGCCGGCCATGGAGGTCGTGGTGGTTTTGCCGTGCGTTCCGGCGATGGCCACGCAGTACTTGAGCCGCGTTACTTCGGCCAGCATCTCGGCGCGGCGGATCAGCGGAATGCCGCGGCGGCGCGCTTCGACGCATTCCGGATTGACGGTCGGCACGACGGCGCTGGAATAGACCACCACCTCGGCGTCGCCGATGTTGTCGGCTTCGTGGCCCTCGTGAATGACGGCCCCCATCGAGCTGAGGCGGTCGGTGACTTCAGAACGGCTGATATCGGAGCCGCTGACGTGAAAACCCTGATCCAACAGAATTTCGGCAATACCGCTCATGCCGATACCGCCGATGCCAACGAAGTGCAATCGCTGAATCGTAGAAAACATAATGCTCCAATTTCAGATTGCTCCGGGTGCGGAACGCACCCGCCAGACACAGTGACAAACAAAAAGAAGGCCAAGCCGCATGCGGCGAAGGCAATCAAGCAGTTTTCGAAGTTCGCAAGCGCCAAAGAGCGGACCGTGACGGGTTTAGTCCCCGGAGATCTCCGCAAAAGAATCAAAGGCCAGCAGATTCAGGCGGATCGACGTTCCCGCGCCCAGCTTGCTTTCGATGGTCAGGCTGCCTTCGTGCAACTCCGCCAGCAGCCGCGCCACGGTGAGGCCCAGGCCGACGCCCTGCTGCTCGTACACCTGCCGTTCGAACTGGTTGTAAGCGCCGATTTTGGCAATCTGATCCTCGCTCATGCCGCGGCCTTCGTCGCGGATTTCAATCTCACAGGTAGAGCCGTGATTGCGCAGGCGAATTTCTACGCGGTCGCCTTTTTCGGAAAATCGAAAGGCGTTGTCGAGCAGCTCACTGAGAATTTTGGCGTAGTTCTCGGCCGTCATGCGCACGCCGGTATCGTCAACATCCACCTTCAGATCGGCGCGGCGCTCGTATTGCTCGGCCGCGGCCTGTGCGCGTTCAACGAGGAAATCGTGAGCGCCGTAGACTTTGTTGGCGCGGATCTCGGCCAGGCGCTCCGGCTGCGTCTGCAGCACCTGTATTTGCGTGTAGACGAGGAAGTTTTCGGTCAGTTTTTCGAGGCGACGTCCGGCTTCCTTGATGGCGCGGGCCAGATCGTTGATATCGGCTTTATCTATGGTCGTCGTCGAGGTTTCGGCCGTAGCGCGCACAATTTCTTCGGAATATCCCAGGATACCGCTGAGCGCCGTGCGGAATTCGTGCGGCAGCGCATAGGTGATGTTGCCGCGCAGTTCGTCGAGCTTCTCCTCGTATTTTTCGTCCAGCAGTTGTTTTTTACTGAACTGAGAAGTGACGGCGTTGATGAGTTCAACAGTGGTAAACGGTTTCGTCAGATAGTCGTCCGCCCCCAGTTCCATTCCGCGACGCATATCGGTTTTTTCGGCCTTGGCGGTGAGGAAAATAAAAGGCGTCGTGCTGTGTTTGTCGCTCATTTTGCGCAGTTCGGACAAGACACCGAAGCCGTCGAGGCGCGGCATCGAGACGTCGCACAGAATCAGGTCGGGATCGAAGTCGCGCACCTCGTCCAGTCCGTCGACGCCATCCTCGGCAATACGCGTGGAATATCCTTCGAAACGCAGAGTTGTAGCGATGTTCTCGCTGATAAAATCTGTGTCCTCAATTATCAGAATCTTCTTCATACACGGAGGCGTTGCATTGTATCCGGGCCCGGCTCCCGGAGAATTGACCGACTAGAGTAGGGTCAAAAATATGGTATTGAGACATTAAATCGATTTCTTTTTTCGCGAGCGGACCATACACAGGGCCGACCGGGCGAAATTAGAGGACAAACGCACAGTAAACTCGCTGCTGAGTCGTCCATATTGTCTTCTGTCCCGCAGGCCGCGGCCCTGAGGCCGACGCCGCGGAAGGTGGAAACCGGCGGAGAGCGCAGCAAGGGCGCAGCCGGACCACACATCACGCCGCACATGCGCAGAACAATCCGAGGGTGAATTTTATGGAAACTGCTCTTTACGAACCCAGGCACAAACTCCGCATCGTCACCGCAGCCTCTCTGTTCGACGGGCACGACGCTTCGATCAACATTTTCCGGCGGATCATGCAGGGTTCGGGCGTGGAGGTGATCCACCTGGGCCACAACCGCTCGGTACAGGAAATTGTCGACTGCGCCATCCAGGAAGACGCCCAGGCGATCGCCGTGACGAGTTATCAGGGCGGCCACGTGGAGTACTTCAAGTACATGCGCGACCTGCTGCTGGAACGCGGCGCGGGACACATCAAAATTTTCGGCGGCGGCGGCGGCACGATCCTGCCGGAAGAGATTGAGGAGCTGCACAAATACGGCGTCACGCGCATTTACTCGCCCGAAGACGGACGGCGCATGGGCCTGCAGGGCATGATCAACGACCTGCTGAAACAATCGGATTACGATACGGCCGCCGCGGGCAACGGCGTCGCGCCGGAAACCATTTTGCAGCGCCGTCCCGGCGCACTGGCGCGCACGATCACCCTGCTGGAAAATCACCCCGACCGCGCCGAGAAAGTTATTGCCTCGCTGAACGGCAGCGCGCAGGCGACGCGCACAATTCCGATAATCGGCATCACCGGAACGGGCGGCGCCGGCAAGAGCTCGCTGACCGACGAACTGGTGCGGCGTTTTCTGAGCGACTTCGAAGACAAATCCATTGCGATTATTTCTGTCGACCCGTCCAAACGCAAAACGGGCGGCGCGCTGCTGGGCGACCGCATCCGCATGAACGCCATCGGCAGCGAGCGCGTCTACATGCGCTCGTTCGCGACGCGCCAGGCGCACCTGGCGATGAACAAAAACGTCAGGCCGACGATCGACATCCTGAAGGCAAGCGGCTTTGACCTGATCATCGTCGAGACTGCCGGCATCGGCCAGAGCGACACGCAGGTGACGGAGCTGGCGGACGTTTCGCTCTACGTCATGACGCCCGAATTCGGCGCGGCGACGCAGCTGGAAAAGATCGACATGATCGACTACGCCGACCTGATCGCCATCAACAAATTCGACAAACGCGGCGCGGCCGACGCGCTGCGCGACGTACGCAAGCAGTACCAGCGCAGCCACCGCTTCTTCGACAAAGCCGTCGACTCGATGCCCGTGTACGGCACGATCGCCTCACAATTCAACGACGCGGGCGTCAACTCGCTCTACCGCGCCCTGATTGATTTGCTTGTAGAACGGCTGGAACTCGACTGGACCTCGCGTTACGAAATCACGGCGGAGATGAGCCGCAAAGTTTACGTGATTCCGCCGGAGCGCACACGGTATCTGGCTGAGATTGCCGAGGACATCGAGCGCTACGACGCGCACGTCGACCGGCAGGCCGAGCTGGCTTCGCAGCGGTACCGCCTCAGCTATGCGCTGGAGCAACTGGAAGCAGGCGGCGCGGCGCACAAGGAATTGAGCGCCAAGCTGCAGGACCTGGAACGCGGCATGGACGCGGCCACGGGCGCAGTGCTGGCCGACTGGGCCGACAAACGCGCGCGTTACACGGCCGACGAGTTTGTGTACACGGTGCGCGGCCGCGAGATCCGCGTGCAGAACTACACCGAATCGCTCAGCCACCAGCGCATACCGAAAATCTGCCTGCCGAACTACCGCGACCACGGCGACATCGTGCGCTGGGTGATGCAGGAAAACGTGCCCGGCGAATTCCCCTTCACCGCCGGCGTATATCCATTCAAACGCACAAACGAAGACCCGACGCGCATGTTCGCGGGCGAAGGCGGGCCGGAGCGCACAAACAAACGCTTCCACTATCTTAGCGCCGGCATGCCGGCGGCGCGACTGAGCACGGCTTTTGACTCGGTGACGCTCTACGGCGAAGATCCGGCGGTGCGGCCCGACATTTACGGCAAGATCGGCAACTCCGGCGTGAGCGTCGGCACGATCGACGACGCCAAAAAACTGTACTCGGGCTTCGACCTCTGCAAGAACACGACTTCGGTCTCGATGACGATCAACGGCCCGGCGCCGATGCTGCTGGGATTTTTCCTGAATGCGGCGGTGGATCAGCGCTGTGAGCGATACATCCGCGCCGAGGGCCTGGAAGAGGAAGTCGAGCAGAAAATTGAAGCGATCTACGCCGAGCTGGGCGTGGAGCGCCCGCGCTACATTGGCGAGCTGCCCAAGGGCAACGACGGCCTCGGCCTGATGCTTCTGGGCGTCAGCGGGGATGAAGTCCTGCCGCCGGACGTCTACGCCAGACTCAAAGCCGAAGCGCTGCAGAGCGTGCGCGGCACGGTCCAGGCCGACATCCTGAAGGAAGACCAGGCGCAGAACACCTGCATTTTCTCGACCGAATTCGCGCTGCGCCTGATGGGCGATATTCAGGAGTATTTCATCGACAAGGGCGTGAGGAATTTCTACTCCGTGTCGATCTCGGGGTATCACATCGCCGAGGCGGGCGCGAATCCAATCACGCAGCTGGCTTTCACGCTGGCCAACGGCTTCACCTATGTGGAGTACTACCTGAGCCGCGGCATGGACATCAACAAGTTCGCGCCGAACCTCTCGTTTTTCTTCAGCAACGGCGTCGATCCGGAATACGCGGTGATCGGCCGTGTGGCGCGGCGCATCTGGGCCAAAGCGCTCAAGCTGAAATACGGCGCGGACCAGCGCTCGCAGATGCTGAAATACCACATCCAGACTTCGGGTCGTTCGCTGCACGCGCAGGAGATCGACTTCAACGACATTCGCACGACACTTCAGGCGCTGTACGCGATTTACGACAACTGCAACTCGCTGCACACAAACGCCTATGACGAGGCGATCACGACGCCGACGGAAGAGTCGGTGCGACGCGCGGTGGCGATCCAGCTCATCATCAACAAGGAACTGGGGCTGGCCAAAAACGAGAATCCGCTGCAGGGCGCGTTTATCATCGAAGAGTTGACAGACCTGGTGGAAGAAGCCGTGTTGAGCGAGTTTAAACGCATCACCGAGCGCGGCGGCGTGCTCGGCGCGATGGAGACGATGTACCAGCGCGGTAAAATCCAGGAAGAATCGCTTTACTACGAAACGCTCAAACACAACGGCGACCTGCCGATCATCGGTGTGAACACCTTCTTGAACAAAGACGGCGACAACTACGAAGTGCCGGAAGAAGTTATCCGCTCGACCGAAGATGAAAAACAGGCGCAGATCAAAGCGGTACAGGCATTCCGTCAGCGCAATCAGCATCGCGCAGCGGAAAAAATCGATGCACTAAAACGCGCGGCGATCAACAACGAGAACATCTTTGAACAGTTGATGGACGTGTGCAAGGTGGCGTCGCTGGGTGAGATTTCACAAGCGCTCTACGAGGTCGGCGGTCAGTACCGGAGGAATATGTAAGCACGCTCAGCATGCAATGTCAATACAATAGCCCGGCGCGAATGCGTCGGGCTTTTTTGTTTAATGGCGCTGGCAATCGATTCCATTTCCACCGCCTGCACACAAGACTCAATGATTGTGAGTGTGATGAGCATGCGTCTCGACGCCCGCGAGTTCGTTGTTACAATCTTCGTCTTCGAACTCGATTTCAATAGTGGTATGGCTGATCGGAATCTTGCGCAGCATTCCACGTACGGACTGTTTGATGTTAAAGATCTGTTTGACGCTCAGGCTGGGGCTGACGACGAGGTGCACGCTCATCACGTGATCGATGCCGTCGAGCGACCAGACCTGCAGGTCGTGGACCGACTTGACATTTTCGACTGTCATCAGTTTGTGTTCGAGCGATGGTATGTGCACGGTTTCCGGCACGCCCTGCATAAAAATGCGCACGGTTTTACGCGTGTGGCGCAGCACGTTAAACAGAACGTAACAGGTAATCAGAATCGAGAGCAACGGATCCAGAATATACCAGTCGGTAAACAGGAACAGTCCGCCGACGATCAGCACGGCGACCCAGCCGAGCACATCTTCTATCAGGTGCCAGCTCACCAGTTTTTCGTTTAAGCTATTGCCCTTGCTCAGGAAAAAGGCGGCGAACCCGTTAACTACGATGCCAAGCACGGCCAGCAGCACCATGCCTTCGCCGGAGGCCGGTTCGGGGTTAAACAAACGCGGAATGTTATTGGCAAAAATGAACAGCGAACCAAAGATCAGCACCATGCCGCTGAACAGGGCTCCCAGCAGCGAAAATCGTTGATAACCAAAACTGAACTTGTTGTCGCCGCCGCGCCCCGACTTATGATGCAGGTACCAGGCCACGCCGAGCGTGAGGCTGTCCCCCATATCGTGCAGCGCATCGGAGAGGATGGCCATGCTGTTGGTCATCACGCCGCCGACGGCTTCGAGAATGGTAAAACCGAAGTTCAGGAAAAAGACGAGGCGCAGTCGTTTGCGCGCATCGTCGTTTTGTTTGGTTGGGATGAAGTGCATGGGCGCATCGCAGCTAATGAGACATGCGGCCTGCGGCGCAATGGCGCGGTTCAGGCGGGGCGCTATATGCGGAAAAATTCGGGGATGGCAAAACGGGCATACAGCCCGCGACTGCGACGTCTCTGGAGGATGTGTTGCAACTCGTTGAAATACTGACAGTTAGACTAGGGGCACATTTATATTCTGACTGCAGCACCCGGTTTCTAACTTGTGGACTTTCGAAACTCTTTGATTCCTGACCGATTGACTTCTATCTGACCGGCAGAGGTGTTGATTTTTGGTTCGGACGCGGCACATCTGAATTCGGAGGTGAGAAACGGAAACTGTTCTATGTGAAATACTAAAATAAATCAGGCGAATCAAATTATTGACCCATTTCCGATCATAATACTAATATCTCGCTTGTTTCGTACAAGCAGAAATCTGTCTTATTCTACTTTACCTAGGACTGTAAAGGCGTCATGCGACAAACTAGGCAGCAACAAATCGGCAACCTTGGTGAGAGTTTAGCCAAAATCCAACTTGAGAAACTTGGCATGCTCGTATCCAAACCAGGACGAGACTTTGGCTTTGATCTGCTTGTTCAGGCAGCAGATGATCAAGTAGTAACTCCAAAATGGATTGCTGCACAGGTTAAGTCGACTGTCGTCGGCTCGGCCAAGCACGAATCGGGTGTCTACGTCAATGTAAAAGCGAATGATCTGAAATTCTGGCAAGAATGCAATGTTCCGGCAATATTGATTGCTGTAGACGTTAAGAAAGAAAAGTGCTTCTGGAAATACGTGGCAAATGTAAAGTCGGAACCAAACAGAGAGACCATAAGGGTGTACTTTAACAAACACGAGAAATTAAACAAGTCAAGCAAATCTAAGCTGTTAAAAATCGCAAGTCCTAGCTTATTTGAAGAAGATATGCTAATTGGCCAGAAAAGGCAAAAGGTAAGTGAGCATTGGGGGCTCTTGCGGAACGAAACTCATGAAGGCAACATTTTCACCATTTACCCGAAGCACGACAAAGCCCACGAACTATCTCCTCAGATTACAAAAATATCCTATAAAAGAGGGTCATCCGCAGCCAAAAAATTTGATGAATTTCACAGGTCTGGTGAAATGATTGTTTTGCATTCAAGTGAGTTTGAGCGTATTGACTATCCAGAAATTTTCGAAAAATATGGCCTACCTGAGGCAACAGGTCTGATTATACGTCAGCTATCTAAACCAGCTGGTAAATTCTATCTTGCAACTGAATATTATGGTGAAGTGAGCAAGCTTTCGATTGATCTTATTCGAGAAAGTGCAGGTTCGGAAACTGCAACTTTCACGACGCTGCCAGACTCTCCATTGAGGCTTACCTGGGTGCTAAGAAGATTCGCCGATCACTTCGAGAGCAAATTGTCGTTTGAAATGCAATTGGGTCGTGCTTCAGTCACAGGCTTAGTTGAAGCTTGGTCATTCTGGCAAAAAATTACTACTTGTGATTCTTTCAAACTAGTAAACAGGGAGACCGAAGAAGTATTACTGGATACTGGCCCTGATTATAAATTCCCTAATCCAAATCTTAGTTACATTCTCGACAAGATCAATACATTTACAATACTTCAAAGGATACAACATCAACTTAAGCAAACAATAGCCCTTCCAGAACAGCTTACGGAAAACCAACTTGCAGAAATTTCCAATGAGCATCTTCATCTTATTTACGATGGAATCGGATTTTATCCGGCGGATAGAATTGAATCAAGTTTTCAGATTAATCAGCAACAAATGGAAGAATTGAATAGTCGAGCAAATGGTCACTATGTAATTGCCACGTCAAATGATTGCTCGCTAAACTTGTGCGGTAATGACTATGAATTGGGAATCTCAGTTTTTTTCAATTTAGGAGTTAGAATATCAAGTATTGAAAATGAAGCAATCCAAGATGAAGATTTGAGAAGTGAAGATGCAGCTGAAAAACGCACTGTGACAATCAAATCTGATCTAGGCGTAGTTGTTATCTCACTCAGTTTCTGTAGTGCTATTCGAGAAGATTCAACCATTGATGAACTGAATAAAATTGCAGATAACGTGATCAGGTTCATTCAAGGCGAAGTCAAACTAGAGTTCTGTTTTTACAACTATGGAACTCAACAAGCGTATGCGGCAGGCACGCTGCCATCGAAAAAGAAGGTAAATATGCGGTAGTAACGTATCTTCCCAAACACAAAACCCCTGCAAGTTGTTAACCTACAGGGGTTTATCAGCTCTACGCTGTGGTCAGGGAGGGAATCGAACCCCCGACACAAGGATTTTCAGTCCTTTGCTCTACCGACTGAGCTACCTGACCTTGTCTGCGCCGTCGCAAAAACAAGACTGCAAATATAGCGCCTTTGCAATCCACGCCAAAAGAAAAATGCACCTTGACTCAAAAAATTCTCGGGCGGCAATACGATCCCTCTCACATGTTTCTCCCCTAACACAGCCATGATTGCAGCGCCGATGCGCCCTGACGGTCTTCCGGCTCGCTTTTTGATTCCCCTGTTTGCCACCGGGTTCCAAACCCAAAACCACAGAGTCGCAAGTCTCTCAGCCTCAAACCACCGAGCCCGTCCCTGAGCCTCCCATCCAATCAGCTTCAGCCAAAAAGGCGCAAATACATTCACCGCGGTGACCGAAACCACGGTGACAAACAAAAGCGAGAAACAAGCCGCCGAGTAAATCGAGGTGGCGAAGTGCTCTTGAGCAGACAAACAGCAGCGTCAGAGTAAACAAGTCCAAAATTAGTTGCCTAGGCAACTAATTTAACGTTCTCCGCAGACATGTGAATTTCCCTTGTGCAACGGACATCTTGCCTGTGAGTGAATCGACAGTTCGGTCAATCGCGAAACCTGCATTCAGAATGCAACCGCGGAATAATTCTGGCCCCTTTTACGTGCGCGCTGCGCCGGCAATACCGAATAAAATCGGCAAGACCAGTCTGAAGCCATTGAGTTCAGTTGTTTAATTCGATGTCAGATGCGAGATTCAAAATTCGAGTATTAAAACTACAAGACAGTCTGAAGACATATAATTTACCTTACACTCAGAAGTGAAGTTAACAGACAAGAGGTTTGAAGCTACTTTGAAATCAATGGTTCTTTGAGTGAAATCAATGGGCCCCTACCCCCGCCGCCTCCGCCAAAAAAAACACAACCACAAGCCACGCAATCCTCCACCCACCCACAACGGTCGGCCGCAACTGCGCTTCAACGCGATCTCCTTTTATCTCTGTCGACGCACGCAGTCTAAGCACAACACCGCCGCCCTGCAAACACAAAAAGTTAAACGCGCCTCCGGCACCCTCAAGCGGGCACATTTTCGATGTTAACGCACAACTAAAGCCGAAGCATCTCCTCCGGCAGCCGCAGATTTAACCGCATGCAGCCATCCGCCGCACAATTAACCGCGCACAGCCGACCGTCGGCGCTCATCCGGAACACAAAAACTCTTAGCGCCGACGTCGCCCCGCCGCGCCCGCTCATCAACAAAAAAGGCCCGCCAAAGCAGATAGCACGCCCGCTCAGTTTTTTAGCCTGCCGTTCTCGTCATTTTTTCGCGACATTTGCGGAAGATATGCGCAATCACGATCAACGCCTGTTGGAAGAACGCCGCGCCGGTCTGTACTTCAGCCGGCTGCGCGAGATCATCGAAATGCACGCCGCCGGGCCGCGAGAGCGACTGCTGCGCCTGTGTGAGTGCCAGGCCGAATTCGCCGTCGAAATGCTGCGCGAACACCCGCAGCTCTTCGGCGATTCCACCGCGCGACTCCTCTACCTCGTCGATCGCTACGATATCCACGCCAACCTGGCCGAGGAAAATGCCGCGCTCGACGCCCTCGGCCGCCACGTCGAACTGCACCCCGAAGCGCATGTGTCCGACGCCACGCTCGAGTCAGCGCTGCGCGCCGTGGCCCTGCTCATAACCCAGATTACCGCCGTGCGCGCCGATGCGGACCTCTACACGCTCTATCGCAACGCGCGGCCGCTGCAACGCGAAGGCGTCGGCAATCAGGCCGAACGCATCGCCGCCCTGCGCGCCACCATCCTCCACTTTGAAGAGCCGGAACAGCGCGACTCCGGCGCCCGCCGCGTCTGCGTGCACTGCCGCGCCGATGAACTGGGTGAATTCCGCCTGATTCTCTGGAACGAATGGAGCGACCTCAGCAAATTGGCCTGGCCCTTTGCCTCCGTTCAGCTGTTTAACCTCGTGCGCGCCGATGACGACCCGGCGCTCTGGTCCACCAGCACAAATTCGCTCGTGGTGCTCGAACCGGATATCCTGATCGACGCAACGGAAGTGGCCGACTGCTTTCTGCACAACGGCACAAATCCCTGGATTGCGCTGCTGCGCAAATTTGTGCTGACAGAAGCCGGCGCCGCGATGGTGCTCGGCAACGTGGTCAACTATCTGCTGGACGACCTTGTGGCGTTTGGTCCGCGCGAAGCCGATGAAGTGATCAATGAAGGATTGCGTCAACGCCTGATCACCACCCTGACAGTCTTTGCACGGCGGCCCGAGGCGGCACTGGAACTGCGCGACCTGGCGCGTCTGCACTACGACAACCTGCGCGACTGCCTGCGCGAATTGCCGCTGGACCACGCCGACGTCGAACCCAGTTTTGCCGCGCCGCGCTACGGACTGCAGGGACGCCTGGACCTGATGCTCGCTTTTCCCGACGAACCGCAGCGCCGCGACATCGTCGAACTCAAAAGCGGCAAACCGCAGTCAAGCGTCGAAGGCATCTGGCGCAACCACCTGGCCCAGGTGGCATGTTACGACCTGCTTCTGGACGCCTCCATGCCCGGACGCCGCGGCTCCAGCTCCATCCTGTATTCGCGCGCGGTGGAACACGCCATTCGCCCCGCACCGCGCAATGAGTCGCTGCGCCGCGAAGTAATCGTTGTGCGCAATTGTATCGTCGCACTCGAATACCTCCTGGCCAACCGGCGCGCCAAAGTGCTCAAACGCCTGCGCCCCGGCCACGCCGGCCAGATGCCTTCCTATTCCGAGCCGGATCTGCTGGGCTTTCACACGGACTACTCCACCGTCGGCTCGCTCGAAAGGAAATACTTTTTGCTTTTCACCGCGTTTACAGCGCGCGAACACTGGGCCGGTCGCCTGGGCGGCGAGCGCAACGACGGATTTGCCGATCTCTGGCGGCGCAGCCTGAGCGAAAAAGTGAGTGAGATGCGCGCCCTCGCGCCGCTCGCGATCGAACCGGAGGAAAGCGACTTCGAACGCCTCCGCCTGCGCCTCAATTTCGACGGCCGCGACGGCCGCCTCTCGACCATTCGCCGCGGCGACGTGGCCATTATGACGCCTGTTCCGGACGATCCCCAGGAGCGCCGCGAACCGGGAATCCTGCTGCGCGTGCTCGTGCGGGAGATCGATCAGGACGGCGTCTACGTCAGCGTGCGCAGTCGCCGCGTCGATCCGGATCTGTGGACGCGCCACGCGGCCTGGGCGCTGGAACACGACTTCATGGGCACGCCTTTCAAATCAATGTATGAATCGCTGCGCGAGTTCATGGCCGCCGATCTGCGCACCCGCCGTCTGATACTGGGCCTGGAAGCGCCACGAACCGATCCTCCGCGTGAGCTGCACGTCGATGGCTTGACCAACCAGCAGAACGAGCAGCTGGCGCGCGCGCTGGCCGCAAGGGATTACTATCTGCTGCAGGGACCGCCAGGCACCGGCAAAACCTCGCGTATGCTCCGGACGCTCGTGGCGCAACTCTACGACGATCCGTCGGAAACGGTGGCCGTCATGGCTTTTACCAATCGCGCCGTCGATGAAATCTGCGAAGTACTGCTCAAAGCCGAACCGCCGCTGCCCTTCCTGCGACTGGGCGGCATCGACAGCACGAGTTTTCCGGAGACGACACTTTCGGCGCAGACCGCCGAGTGCGACTTCGAAACGGCGGCGCAGCTGATCCACTCCACCCGCATCCTCGTCGGCACGGCCGCATCCATGTCGGCGCAGCGCGAATTGATGGAACTGCGCGAATTCACAACGGCAATCATCGACGAGGCCGCGCAGATACTCGAACCGCAGATTGCCGGCCTGCTGACGCGTTTCAAACGCCGCATTCTCATCGGCGATGAAAAACAGATGCCCTCCGTCGTGACGCAGCCCGAGAGCGGCCTGAGCGTCAACGACGCCGAGCTCAATGCCATCGGACTGCGCGACCTGCGGCGCTCGCTCTTTGAACGCCTGCTCGAACGCTGCCAGTCCGAAGGATGGGATCACGCCTGGGGCGCCATCAGCGTGCAGGGACGCATGCATGCCGACCTGATGCGCTGGCCCAACGAACGATTCTACGGCGGTATCCTGCGCACCTTTGCGGACTGGCAAAATGCCGCTTCTGTTCACCCCGGAGTTGAAATCGACCCAGCCGCGCAGCGTCCGCTGACGCGCGCGCTGCTGGAGCAACGCCTCGTATTCATGAACTCGGGGATTGAAACCGGCACGCAGATTCACCGCTCCGAAGCTCGGGCAGTAGCCGAGATCGTCAAACGACTCGCGCAGATCCTGGGCGAACACTTCCATGAACAATCGATCGGCGTCATTACGCCTTTCAGAACGCAGATAGCCGCCATCCGCCAGGCCCTCGGCGAAGATCTCGCCGGAGTCGTGCGCGTCGAAACCGTCGAGCGTTTCCAGGGCGCGGAACGCGATGTCATTATTCTCTCGACGGCAATCAGTCATCCGGCGCGCCTGCCCTCGATGACGGCGCTGAACATCGACGGCACGGTGGATCGCAAACTGAATGTGGCGATGACGCGCGCGCGGCGGCAATTTATTCTCGTGGGCGTCGAAGAAATCCTGCAGCTGAGCCCGCACTATGCCGATCTCATACGGCATATCCGCGCCCACGGAGCAGTTTTTGACATGCCCTGAGCCGGAAACATAATTCCGGAATCGTGCTGCTTGGTAAAAAATTCGTAGTTTTGCGCTTTTGAAAATTGCCGAATAGTCCTGTCTGAATTTTTTCGAAATCCAGTCTTTTCCAGATAAACTTTTTCAATTCTAGCCCGGAGTTGTCGCTTGGCGAAGAATACGCGTTATCTCTTTATTACCGGTGGTGTTCTTTCCTCTCTCGGCAAAGGCATTGCGTCCGCCTCGCTCGGCCTGTTGCTGCAGGAGCGCGGTCACACCGTAACGATAGCCAAATTCGATCCCTACATCAACGTCGATCCCGGCACGATGAGCCCGTACCAGCACGGGGAGGTGTACGTTACCAGCGACGGTGCTGAAACGGACCTCGACCTGGGCCATTACGAGCGCTTCCTCGACATCCAGTTGAGCCGCGAGAACAACACAACCGCGGGGCAGATCTACTACGATGTAATCACCAAGGAGCGCCAGGGCAAGTTTCTGGGTAAGACGGTGCAGGTGGTGCCGCACATCACCAACGAAATCAAAAAGCGCATGACCGCTTTCGACGGTAAGTACGATGTGGTCATCAACGAAATCGGCGGTACCGTCGGCGACATCGAGTCGCTGCCCTTCCTGGAAGCCAGTCGCCAGATGACAATCGAAAAAGGGCGCAGTCGCATCCTCAACGTGCACCTGACCTACGTGCCCTACATCAAGTCCGCCGGCGAACTCAAGACCAAACCGACGCAGCACTCCGTCAAAACGCTGATGGAATACGGGATTCAGCCCGACATCCTGCTCTGCCGCTCCGAACACAAACTCTCGCGTGAACTGCGCAACAAAATCGCACTCTTCTGCAACGTGGAAGAGCAGTCCGTAATCGAAGCGCTGGACGTCGAGACTATCTACGAAGTCCCGCTCTCGTACCGCCGGCGCAACCTGGACGAAATCGTCTGCAAAAAGCTCGACCTCAAAAGCGAGCGCCCCAAAATGACGACCTGGTCGCGTTTTGTCAACAAGATCAAAAACCCGACCGACGAGGTTGAGATTGCTTTTGTCGGCAAGTACACCGAGTACCACGACGCCTACAAGAGCATCATCGAAGCTATGGTCCACGCCGGCGCCGTTGCCAACACGCGCGCCAACCTGCGCTGGGTCGACAGCGAGCAGCACCAGGGCGAAGAACTGCTGAAAGAACTTGAAGGCATCCACGGCGTACTCGTGGCGCCCGGATTCGGCAGCCGCGGCGTCGAAGGTAAAATCCAGGCCATCGAGATGGTGCGCAAGGAAAACATTCCCTTCTTCGGCATCTGCCTCGGCCTGCAATGCGCCGTCATCGAATACGCGCGCAATGTCTGTGGCCTGAAGGACGCCAACTCCGGCGAGTTCGGCAAGTTTGAACACAATGTCATCGACCTGATGCCCGACCAGAAAGGACTCGTCAACAAAGGCGGCACCATGCGTCTCGGCGATTATCCCTGCGTGCTCAAGCCCGGCACGCGCGCACGCGACGCATACAAAAAAGATGTGATTCACGAGCGCCATCGCCATCGTTATGAGGTCAACAACGCCTACCGCAACACATTGGAAGAACATGGTATGGTGTTCAGTGGCCTCTCGCCCGACGGCAACCTTGTCGAGATGATCGAACTGCCCGATCATCCCTGGTTCGTCGCCGGACAGTTCCACCCGGAATTTGAGTCGACGGCCGTCAGCGGGCATCCGCTCTTTGTCGGTTTTATCAAGGCGGCACGGGCATACAAAGCCGGTCTCGCCGACTGACGCGACGAAGACACCGGGAGACGAGCGGGCCTGCGCACACTATTTTGAGCGTCGGCGCAATCCGGACGGGGCCGCCCTCGTCTGAAATCGCATCGCTCCCGGACAGTCGAAATTTTGCACGTGATTCTCATGAAAGCTCCAGTCATCAATCTGGCGTCGTTTGTCGGAAAATTTCTGTCCAGGGCGCTCCTACCTACTCTCCTTGTTTTTGTATCTGCCGCCGCGTATACATGGGCTCTTCCCGGCCCGGGTAAAAACAACAGGGCTTCACAGGACAGCGTGACAGCCGGAACCGACACGCTCGTCAGCAAGAGCGGTCTCAAAACGATCGTACTTAAAGTCGGCAAAGGCAAACGGGCCGGCAAAGGTAAAACGGTTTTTGTCCACTATGTCGGCAAACTGGCCGACGGAAGCGTGTTTGACGAATCCGATCGGCGCGGCAGGCCTTTTGTGTTCAAACTCGGCGCCGGTGAAGTCATCAAAGGTTGGGACGAAGGTATCGAAGGTATGAAAGTCGGCGGCAGAGTTCTTCTCATAATTCCCGCGGAACTGGGCTACGGTCCCAAGGGTTATGGACCGATACCTGAAAATGCAACGCTGTACTTCGAGGTGGAATTGATCGATGTACGCTAGCACGGTCCGGGGACCAAGCGACACTTGTCCACTTTTAACGAGTTGATTAATGCGCGTCAGCAACATAATTCTGTGTGAGTGCGTCCGCACCGATGCCTTCTACCCATTCTCGGTGCTGCATACTTTGTGGGAACTGCGCATCGGCGCCATCAGCACCATCGATAAAATCCGCCACTTTTTCCCCGACGCGCGACTTAACTTTCACGGCCGTCCCAAACAAATTGCCTCCTGGCGCGAGCGATTTAAAGCACCGGTAGTCCAGGTCGCTGAAGGCGACATCCTGATCATGCGCGCCGACATGTTAATTAACACGGAGCTGTACAACTGGCTGAAGAACATCATTGAGGGCCGGCGCCAGCTGGGCGGCACGGGCGGCACGGGCGGTATAGTACGCCTAGAATCCGACGGCGCGATGATCGGCATGTATCTTCCCGCCGACAAGGTTCAGACGGAATGGCGCAATGACATCGACCGCCTGACGGACTTCGGCGATGAAATCTACCGCGATGCGGCTATTATCAATATTCCCACCGTCATGCCCGCATACCTCTGGCACTGCATCAATCTCTGCGGCGACGCGCTGGAGGACGACTTAAACATTCTGGGTGCGACGCCCGACCACGAAGCGCTTAAACAGCAGGGCGTATTTGCGGTCAATCCCGACAAAATTCACATCGGCCGCAATGTTTCAATTGCGCCGACGGTGGTGCTGGACGCCTCCGAAGGACCGATTATCATCGGCGACAACGCAGTCATCATGCCGCAGTCCACGATTCTGGGTCCGACGTTTATCGGCGCGAATTCCACTGTTAAAATCGGCGCAAAAATTTACGGCGGCAGCAATATCGGCCCCGTCTGCAAGGTCGGCGGCGAAATCGAAGCTTCGATTATTCACGGTTACTCCAACAAACAGCACGATGGTTTTCTCGGCCACTCTTTCCTGGGCGAATGGGTTAACATCGGCGCCGACACCAACACATCCGACCTGAAAAACAACTACACAACTGTTAAAGTCATTTTGCCGATGGGACCGGTCGACACCGGCAGCCTCTTCCTCGGCGTGTTAATGGGCGATCACTGCAAGACCGGAATTAACACAATGTTAAACACCGGCTCCGTCATCGGCGTCTCCTGCAACATCTTCGGTAGCGACTACTGCAAAAAAACCATGCCCTCATTTTCCTGGGGCTGCGGCGATGGATCGACCATTTTCAGCATCGAACGCGCATTAAATCTGGCTCGCACCGTCATGGCCCGCCGCGGCAAAACACTGGCCGAAAACGAGGAACTGCTCCTGCGCATGGAGTACGAGGAATGTTACGACTGATGCCGCCTGTTCGTTTTACACTTTCCTGACAGCCTTTTAAATCCGTTCTTGTTTGGCCCGCTCCGGTCACGCGTCCGGTTGTGTTAATAGCATAACACCTGATTCGCGCTGCGCGTGAACTGCGGTGAACCGACGAATTCGGTTGTGCGGCAGCATTCCAGAATCAAACCGGCACTAAATAAAAATGGGCGGCATTGTTCAATGAACAATGTCGCCCAGCGTGTTTATGCAATCGCCTGTATTGCCGTGGTTTGTTTAATCCATGATCTTGCGCAGGAAAGCGGGCTTTTCGCGGCCGGCGGCTGCCTGGCGCGCAGTGCCGTAATCGCTCTGCTGTTGTTGATCTTCCTGGCTGTCCTGATCGTCATTCGCAGAACCCAAGTCGCGCGTGACGGGGTTAAGCGTGTTCAGACGAATCGTTCCGCCGCCGCTGCGCCGCTGATACGCGGGCTCGTCGTACTTCTGCAGTTCCTGAACGCCTGAGGGGCTTTCATTCGGCATAGGACGCGAGACACGATATGTCTGGCGCTGGGGCTCGTCTTCCATTTTCTGCTCTTCGACGGGTTCAATCCGCTGACTGCGCTTCATGTCGGGGTGGATGTCCTGCACCTTGGTCGCCGCGGCGGCATAGGGCTTGGACTGCGTGCTTTCACGACGGAATCCCGTCGCGACAACGGTCACCATCAGCTGATCCTCCAGCTTTTCGTCAAAAACGATACCGTGGATCAGGTTGACGTCCGCGCCGGCGGCGCTTTCGATGACGGAAATGGCTTCACCGATTTCGAACATCGTCATGTTCATACCGCCGGTGATGTTCACGAGCACGCCCTGGGCGCCCTTGATGGACACGCCTTCAAGCAGCGGCGAGGAAATGGCGTTCTGGGCCGCATCCACCGCGCGGTTTTCACCGCCGGCCGTACCGGTGCCCATCAGCGCATCGCCCGTGCCGCGCATGATCGTGCGCACGTCGGCAAAGTCGACGTTGATATAGCCGTGGCCCGAGATAATGTCCGCAATGCCACGCGTGGCGTCGTGCAGAACATTATCAACTTTCTGGAACGCATCGACAAACGACGTATGTTTGTCGATGATCGACATCAGCTTCTGATTGGGAATCACGATCAGCGCGTCCACGTGCTTGCGAAGCTCGGCTATGCCGGCTTCGGCTACGCCCGCGCGCTTGCCGCCTTCCCACAGGAAGGGTTTGGTCACGATGGCAACGGTCAGCGCACCGAGTTCCTGCGCGGTTTTGGCCACGACAGGCGCACCGCCCGTACCCGTTCCGCCGCCCATACCGGCGGTGAGGAACACCATGTCGCTGCCCGTCAGGGCTTCGCGGATTTCCGACATGCTTTCCTCGACGGCCAGGCCGCCGACGGAAGGATCCGCGCCCGCGCCGAGTCCGCGGGTGGACTCCGATCCCACCTGGATTTTCACCGGCGCAAGATTGTTCTCCAGCGCCTGTGCATCGGTATTGGCGGCCACAAAGTCAACCCCGGTCAAACCGCGGTTGATCATGCTGTTGATGGCGTTGCCGCCGCCGCCGCCAACACCCACGACGCGAATTTTCGCGCCTTGTGAATACGAAGTGTCCAACTCTATCACGTCCTCTTCCCCTGAATGGTGCGAATATATTGTTCTTTATGCTGCTGCTTGCGTTTGGGTCCGTGCATGCGCCGCCGGGCTCTCGGCCGCGCCGCGCGGAAGTTTTCTGGAATTGGATCGTCTCGTCGGAATTCCGTTAAACGGATTAGAGTTCCTGGAAAAAGGATTTAACGCGGTCGAACACGCCGGGTTTGGCACTCGTGTCTTCCTCAGCGGGCGCGGCAGTACTGCGCAGCGGCTGGTGGACCGAGTAGTCGTCGTAGGAACGATTCATCGCGTAGCGAATCAAACCCATGCCCGTGGCAAACTGCGGGTTGCCGACTTCCGGCGTCAGACCGTCTTCGCCAAAGCCATTCGGGATGCCGAGTTTAACCGGCAGGTCAAAAATGTCGCGCGCCAGCTCCTGCGTGCCTCTCAGCAGCGCCCCGCCACCGGTTAACACCAGGCCGGCCGACAACTGATTGAGGAATCCGGAGCGTTTAATTTCGGCAAACGCAAACTCGAGGATTTCCTCCATCCGCGGCTGAATAATCTGGCACAGCACACTTTTGCTGACTTCCATCGGCTGCCGTCCGCCCACGGCAGGAATCATGAAAATTTCATCGCGCATGATCGTGTCCGCATAGGCGTGGCCGTAGCTGCGTTTAATGCGCTCAGCCTGCGAATTGATAATGCCCAGTCCGCGGCGTATGTCTTCGGTTACCTGCCGCGCCGCTATGCCGATGATCGAGGTATAGCGGATAATGCCGTCGTCAAAAATGGCGATGTCCGTCGTGCCGCCGCCGATGTCGATCAGCGCCACGCCTATTTCCATTTCTTCCGGCTCAAAAATTGCGTGCGAACTGGCGATCGGTTCCAGCACCAGGTCGCGCACCTGATAACCCGCGCGCTCAACGCAGCGGTAGATGTTTTGAAGCGCCGTGACGAGCCCCGTCACCACGTGTACATTGCCTTCCATGCGAATCCCGCTCATGCCGACCGGGTCGCTGATACCGTCCTGACCGTCAATGATAAAATCCTGCGGAATAACGTGCAGGATGCGGCGGTCCGAGGGAATCGCAATTTTTTTGGTGTCTTCAATTAAACGCGAGACATCCTGACGCGTGATTTCGCGATCGGGATTTGAGATTGCGACAATTCCCGTCGCCTGGATCGACTGAATGTGATCGCCGGCGATACCTACGAGCACATCGTCCACTTCCACGCCGGCCTGCTGCTCCGCCTGGGAGACAGCCTCTTTAATGGCGCGGACGGTTTTTTCGATGTTAACAACCACGCCGCGGTTTAAACCTTCGCTCGGGCTCTGGCCCAGGCCCAGTACGGTACAGGTGCGGCCGTCTTCGCTCGGTGCGGCGATGATGCAACAAACCTTGGTCGTGCCGATGTCGAGGCCGACAATGAAGTCGGGTTCGGAAGCCGCCTCGCCGTTTTGCTCGGCGTTCCGTGTCAATCGTTGTATGGTTTTGCGCGCGTTCATTGTATGTGCGTTTCTGCTGTTTAATTCCGTGCCGGGAGTAATCGTACCGGAAGGGTTTAAACGGCCGCGTCAGACGCCGCGGCCTCCGCGTTTTTTAACTACCAGTTGTCCGTTCCAGCGCAAATCAATATAGTCGAACTTCACCGTCGAGTCCCGCCGTTCCGGCGTGCGCCACCAGGCGCGCAGTTTGCCGATCTGATCGGCGTCCGCAAAGTTGCGGCCCAGGTAAATGGGCGTCGCGCCGTCGGCACAGATCAGCGTAAAATTTCCATTGTTTTCACGGCGAATCTCCGAGATGCCGGCAAAGACGTGATCGCCCGCCGCGCGCAGGCGGCGTCCCAGCGCCAGCGCGTCGTCCAGCGCCGCGCGGTTAAATCCGTCTTCCGCTTCAAATCCACTTAACACCGGCAGATCCCAGCTCTGCGAAGTAAAACGATGTTGCAGGATTTCGCCTTCGTCGTCGATAAAATGCAAACCGCGCGCCCGGTGAACCAGATAGGCCGCCGGAACGCGTTCGCGTATGCGCAGTGCCAGTTCGTCTGCGCCACGCGACATCAATGACGCCGAATGCACGAAGGGATGTTGCTCAACGCGTTGTTCAACCTCGTCAAAATCGATCTGGTCAAAACGCAGGCTGTCGAGCGGAATGTCAGCCAGGTCCAGTATCTCACCCGCTTCAATGGCGCTGCATCCCTGCACCTGGACGGCGTGCACGCGAACGGCGTCGCGCCACTGCATCGCCACCACGACCAGGAACACAAATACCATGACGCCGGCTAGCATCATTGAGAGCGAAAGCGCGCGACCACTGCGTCCTGCATTGGATCGAACCACGACCATGCCTCCGTAACGGCCCAAACGACATATGGCGGTGCGACGCTTGTTAACAAGGTCGAACCGCTTTAAAGGGTCGTTGCGCGAACGTTAAGCGCATATCAACGGTCGATGTCGCACGTACAAGGCCGTGCGAACCTGCCGATGACACAGGCTGAGAGATTCTGGATTTTGTGTAGAAATGACGGGATCCTGTTATGCTGCTTGGCAGGCTCCCGGGCCCTCCGATCGACATCGCGACGCGATTGCCGGTCTGTTTTCACGGAGTATTGCGCGTAAAAGTAGCACGGTTTATGCGCTTTGTCAAATAAAAAATGCGCGGCGCGCAACATCATTGCAACGGACCCGCACTGGAGGCCGTTCCGCTCAAGCTGTTAAAGCTCGATTGCGCCCTTTTCTCCATGCTTCGCGCCTGTGAACGGCGCGCCCGCAAACGATTGTTAATTTTTTGAACGTCGCGCATTTTTACACACCCCGATTCCACGGCGGACCTGAAACATCACCGCGCGCTGACTTCGCGCAAAAAAACTTCGCACCCGGCGGCACGGCACTTCCGGCCGCAGGACTAACAAGAAGGGCTTTATCAGGTCGGGGAAAAATTTGATCGGCGCGGCGGGCGTTGTATTTTCACGGGCAATTCTGTTTAAGCGCAATTCTGGCTGGTGACAATCATGAAGTATGTAGCAGCACTGCGGGAATTCCTGGAGTATTGCGAGACGATCCGCGCCTATTCGCCGCGCACGATCGACAGCTACCGTCTGGCGCTGGAACAGTTTGCCGACAGCCTGAAGGAGTGGTACGGCGAGATTCCCTCCCCCGCCGATATCGACTCGGACGCCGTACGCCAGTTCAGCGGATACCTGCACGACCGCGGTCAGAAAATCAACAGCATCCGCGCCAAGACGGCTGCTCTAAAATCCTTTGTGAAGTTCCTGCGCAAACGCGGCTACCTGGACGGCGATCCGGCCGCCGGCACAAAAATCCCCAAACGCGAACGCAAACTGCCGGCTTTCCTGCAAGCCGCCGAAGTGGAAACCATGATGCAACAATTCGACCGCGAGACGCCCACCGGCGCACGCGATGCGGCCATCGCCGAGTTGTTGTACAGCTCCGGTCTGCGCGTAAGTGAATTGCTGGCGCTGACGACGGGAAGCATCGACGGGGCGGCGGGACAGGTTAAAGTGCGCGGCAAAGGCGGTAAAGACAGAATCGTGCCGATCGGCGGCAAGGCGCTGGACGCGCTGCGGAACTACCGATCCAAACGCGGCGAGTTTGTTAACAACCGCTCGGGCGAAGCGCTGTTTTTAGGCGTGCGCGGCGCTCCCCTGCAGGCCGCCGGCGTCTATCGCATTATTAACGAGGCCATGCAAAACGTCACGGAATCGCGCCAGAAAAGTCCGCACGTGCTGCGCCACAGTTTTGCCACGCATCTGCTGGACGAAGGCGCCGACATCAATGCCGTGAGCGAGATGCTCGGCCACGCCTCCCTTTCCACCACCCAGATCTACACACACGTCTCCGTCGAACGCCTTAAATCCGTGTACAAAAAGGCGCATCCACGCGGCGAATAGCTGCCTCTGTTTAAGCGCCGTCCCCGCCCCCGAGGAAATACACCGCCGCGCCGGGACAATCGATTGAACTGGCTGCGATAATTATTCACACCCGACCGGCTTGCTCTTTTTCTTTGCTTTGTCCACCGAAATGCAAATGCGTAAATTGCGAGGCTGTTCGCGGTTTCGCAACCAAAGTTGCCAATGTGCGAACTACAGCGGCGCAGCCACGCACGTCACATCTGCGTTCCGTCGCAAACTCACGGCAGCGAATTACGAGTGGAGATTTTTCGGCATATGGAGCAAACGGATACAAAATTGCGAGTCGGCATTATCGGCATCGGCCATCTGGGCCGGATACACGCGGGACTGTGGCAGCGCATCGAGGGCGCGGTTCTGAGCGGCGTTTTTGACGTGGATGAGGAGAAGGCGACCGCGGAAGCCGCGGTGCTGGGCTGCCCCACCTTCGGCTCCGTCGAGGAACTGCTGGAAAACGTCGACGCGGTCACGATCGCTTCCCCCACATCGACGCACTTTGAGATTGCCGCGCAATGTCTGCGCGCGGGCAAACACTGCCTGATTGAAAAACCGATCACGGCGACTTACGCCGAGGCGCAGGAGCTGCTGAAGATCGTCGAAGAGACCGGACTCGTCGTCCAGGTCGGCCACGTGGAGCGCTTCAACCCGGTGCTGGAGGCGCTGCGCGACTACGAACCGAAACCGATGTTCATCGAGGCGCACCGCCTGGCGCAGTTCAAGCCGCGCGCCACGGACGTCTCGGTGGTTCACGACCTGATGATCCACGACATCGACATCGTACTCTGGCTGGTGAAAGACACGGTGGAATCGATCGATGCGAGCGGCGTGGCCGTGCTGACCAAAACGCCGGACATCGCCAACGCACGCCTGCGCTTCCGCAACGGCTGCGTCGCCAACCTGACGGCTTCGCGCATGTCCGTCAAACAGATGCGCAAGATCCGCCTCTTCCAGAAAAACGCCTACATCTCACTGGACCTGGGCAACACGACGGTGGACGTCTTCCGCATCCGCGAAGAAGACGAGCGCGACAGCGCCGTGCCGGCCATGATGCTCGGCCAGATTGACGAAGGCACGCACAAACGCAACATCGTCTACGAACAGCCGGAAGTGCTCTCCGCCAACGCCATACTGGGCGAGCAGGACGCATTTACGCGCGCCATCCTGAACGGCGCACCGATTCCGGTGACGGCGGCCGAAGGCGCCGAAGCGCTGCGCATCGCGGAAGAAATTGCGATCATGGTGGAACACCGCGCCTGAGGCGATCCGGCGGTGCGGGGACGGATTTTGGGATGTATCCAAATGCCCCGATCCTGGTTATTCGAAGGTGAAATGTCCGGCGCTTTTGCACGCGGCGGGAAATTTTTCCGAATGATAACAACATTTCCGCCGGAAGTTTTGTAAATTCGGAGATTCTCAGATATACACACATCGCACGTTCGGGCTCCTCCGCCGCGAACAGGGGCAAATTTTCGACCTTGATCGGAACGCGCCCAGAGTGCACATTTGAACGGAATTGGGGCCAAACACCGCCGGACGATACACGTACTACGTCAGAGGCCAGGAATTACGTATGAGATTTTCACTTGCAGTTTTGCTCGTTTGCATCGCATCGGCAGTGGCATTCGCCGCCGCCAAGGTGGATATCGCAACGCTGGACGCACGCTCCGACGGTGACAACATCACGGTCGAATGGCGCGCCGACGTCGAACAGGACGTCGAACGCTACGAGGTTCAGCGCTCGGTGCAAAACACGCGCAACTTCAAAAGCATCGGCGACGTCGATGCAATCGGCGCAGGCAGCTACTACCGCTACGTCGACGAAAACGCCTTCATGAAGGGCGAGCAGGATCAGTTAGCCGGAACGATGTACTTCTATCGCCTCAAAGTCGTGGCACAGGACGGCAGCACGAGCTACACGAGCCACACGCCCGTGACGCACACGGTGTCCAGCGTCCGTCAGACCTGGGGCATGATCAAGGAAATGTTCCGCTGAGACCTGCGACCAACGAAATCTGAATGTCAACGCCTCCTTTGTTCAAGGGAGGCGTTGCTGTTTTAAAGCGCCGCGGCCGCCTTTGCGCAACCTTTCCGGGGGCAAAATTTGCCCACAATAAGCGGCGTAGCCGTTCGCCTTTGGATCTTATCCACTTTACTCCAGCAGAACCCCATTTCAGGACGGGCATGCCTCCATTCCAGCTCGAATCACATTACAAACCGGCCGGCGATCAGCCGCAGGCAATCGAACAGCTCAAACAGGGTCTGGACCGCGGCGACAAACATCAAGTCCTGCTCGGCGTAACCGGCTCCGGCAAGACCTTCACGATGTCCAACGTGATCGCGCAGACGCAGCGCCCCACCCTGGTAATCTCACACAACAAAACGCTGGCGGCGCAGCTCTACGCGGAGTTCCGCAACTTCTTCCCGAACAACGCGGTCGAATACTTTATCTCCTACTACGACTACTACCAGCCCGAGGCGTACATACCGAAATCCGACACGTTCATCGAAAAAGACTTCTCGATCAACGACGAGATCGACCGCTTGCGGCTCAAGGCCACCAGCTCGCTGATTGAAGGGCGGCGCGACGTCATCGTCGTGGCGTCCGTTTCCTGCATCTACGGCATCGGCAACAAAGAAACGTTCAAGGAATTGATACTCTCACTGCGCGTCGGCCAGAAAATCGAACGCCAGGAACTGCTGTACAAACTGACGGACATCCAGTTCTCACGCAACGACTTCGACTTCACGCGCGGGACTTTTCGCGTGCGCGGCGACGTGATCGACATCATGCCCGGTTTTGAGACGGAGACCGCCATCCGCGTGGAACTCTTCGGCGATGAAATCGATCGACTCTCCTACATCAGCCGCGTGGAAGGCCGCGTGCTGGAGGATATTCCGGCCATCGTCATCTACCCCGCCAAAATCTTCGTGACGTCCAAGGACGACCAGAAACGGGCTATCGTCGGTATCGAAAAGGAGCTGCGCGAACGACTGATCGAACTGCGCGACATGGGCAAGCTGCTGGAGGCGCAAAGGCTGGAGCAGCGCACGCTGTTTGACCTGGAGATGATGCGCGAGGTCGGTTACTGTTCGGGCGTGGAAAACTACTCGCGCCATCTCTCGGGCCGCAAAGCCGGCGAACGTCCGGCCTGCCTCTTTGACTATTTCCCCGATGATTTCCTCTTGTTAATCGACGAGAGCCACGTAACGCTCCCGCAGATACGCGCAATGTACAACGGCGATCGCATGCGCAAGATGACGCTGGTGGAACACGGTTTCCGGTTGCCTTCGGCGCTTGACAACAGACCGCTCAAGTTCGAGGAATACGAAAATCTGATCAACCAGGCGGTCTACATCAGCGCCACCCCGGCGGACTACGAGCTGGAGCAGGCGGCCGGCGTCGTCGTCGAGCAGATCATTCGTCCGACGGGCCTGCTGGACCCGCAGCTGAGCATGCGCCCGATTGCGACGCAGGTGGACGACCTGCTGGGAGAAATCCGCATCCGCGTCAAGAAAAACGAACGCGTGCTGGTCACGACGCTGACCAAACGCATGGCCGAGGACCTGACGGACTACCTGACCAACCTGAACATCAGGGCGGCATACATCCACTCGGACATCGACTCGCTGGAACGCGTGGAGATTCTGCGCGATTTTCGCATCGGCGAGTACGACGTACTCATCGGCGTCAATCTATTGCGCGAGGGCCTCGACCTGCCGGAGGTGTCGCTTGTGGCTATACTCGATGCCGACAAAGAAGGTTTTCTCAGGAGTGAAAGGTCCCTGTTGCAGACGGCGGGCCGCACGGCGCGGAATGCGGAAGGCCTGGTAATTCTCTACGCGGACAAAATCACCAAGTCGATGCAGATCCTGATAGACGAAACGAATCGTCGACGCCGCCTGCAGAGCGAGTACAACAAAAAACACGGCATCAATCCGAAGACGGTTTACAAGTCGCTGGAAGAAATTCTGAGCAGCACGTCGATAGCCGACGTAGCCAAAAAACGCAATGACCGGCGCCAGACAATGGTGGAAGAAAAGGCGCGCCGCAAGGCCGCCGCGGACCCCACGGTGAAGTTCATGACGCCGGAACAGCGCGGCGAGCTGATCGAGCAGATGACACAGGAAATGAAAACGGCGGCTATGGAACTGGACTTTGAACGCGCCGCCGAATTACGCGACGAAATCGAGCGGCTACAGGTGGTTGCGTAAAAGCCGTCAAAGCCGTAGTTTTCGGTTTCCGTTACCCGTTTCAGTCGCGTTTTCCATAAGCGGCGACGCGTCAGTCAAGAGCCGGCGCGCATCCTGATCAGAAAGGACTTTCCAGCATGGCGATTTACATAACCGACGACTGTATCAACTGCGGCGCATGTGAACCCGAGTGCCCGAATACGGCCATTTACGAAGCCGGCGCGCCCTGGTCGCTGGCGGGCAAGGAATACGAAGATTCAACCTCCCCCGGCAACTTCAAGGGCGAGTTCTTTTCGGAAGACTTTTACTACATCGTACCCGACAAATGCACGGAGTGCGAGACCTTCCACGACGAACCGCAATGCGCCGCCGTCTGCCCCGTGGACTGCTGTCTGCCCGACCCGAACAACGTCGAGACAAAAGAACAGCTGGAAGCCAAGGTGGAGCACTTAAACAAGATCGACTCGGATCGCCTGCGCGATTAACATTCATTGGTTAAAGAGCTACTGTACGCCGATTCCGTGCAAACGCGATCGGCGTTTTTGGTTAAACACTTTGCCCGGCGCACAACAATGTTAAACACAACAGGTGTCAGCATTTCCACGGGCGTACAGCGGGAACGCGATCAATGCAGATTCTACAGGCCAGGATAAAAGTTGCGGGCGGACGCATCCAGAAAATCGAACCGCAGTACGGCGGCGTGACGATCGTAAACGAGCGCAATCAGATCAACCATTTCCGCGACGCCTGGGTGATGCCCGGCCTGGTGGAGTCACATGCGCACCTGCACGGCCTGGGCCAGCGCCTGTTGGGACTTAAACTTTACGACTGCACAAGCGCTGAGGAATGCGTGCAGCGTGCCGCGGATCACATTAACGACGGCGAGTGGCTGCACGGCATGGGCTGGAATCAGGAAAAATGGCCGGACGGTCAGCTTCCGACGCGCGCACTGCTGGACGAAGCATTCCCCGACCGCCCCGTCGTTATGCGCCGCGCCGACGGCCACGCCGTCTGGGTTAACAGTCAGGCGCTGCAACGCGCGGGCATCACGGGCGACACACCGGATCCGGCGGGCGGGCGCATCCTGCGCGACGACAAACGCCAGGCGACGGGCGTGCTGGTGGACAATGCGATGGACCTGGTACTTAAACACGCACCGCCCATAAGCCCCGAGCAGATACGCCGTCACATCGAAAGCGCGGCGGCGGAATACGCCAAACTGGGCGTAACCGAAGTGCACGACATGGATGTTCACCCGAGCCTGCTGGATCACTTCCGCGAGTTGGCGGAGCGCGGCAATCTGGCGGTGCGCGTGCAGTCGCACATCAGCGGACAGAACAACGAGTGGCTGCACGAGCGGCTGCTGCCGGCGGGCGGCGAATTTCTGCGTGTCTACGCGGTTAAACTCTACGCCGACGGCGCGCTGGGCTCGCGCGGCGCTTATTTGTTGCAGCCCTATGCCGACGACGCGTCGACGCGCGGCCTGGAATTGTTAAGTGCGGCGAAGCTGCACACGAAGATCAAAACAATTCTGGAGTACGGCTGGAACGTCAGCGTACACGCCATCGGCGACGCGGCGAACCGCAACGTGATTGATGCATATGAATATATGCGCCGCGAGCGCATAGCGGACGATCAGACGATTCTGCGCATCGAACACGCGCAGATTGTGACGCCGCGCGACCAGGAACGCCTCGGCAAGATTGGCATCATACCGGCGGTGCAGGCTTCTCACTGTGTTTCCGACGCTCCGATGGCGCGTTTGCGGCTGGGCGAGGAGCGCTGCAGGTATGCATATCCGTGGCGCAGCCTGCGCAACAACGGCGCGCTGCTGGCCGGCGGCTCCGACGCACCGATCGAGTCGCCCGACCCGCTGATCGGCATCGACGCCTTCTGTCGCCGCATTCCCTTCGGCGAAGAAGAATCGTGGAACCCGCAGGAATGCATTACACGCGAGGAAGCGCTGCTGGCCTACACGGAGTGGGCGCACACCGCGGCGGACATGGACTACCGCAGAGGCAAGTTAAAAGAGAAGTTTGACGCAGACTTCGTGGTTGTGGACCGGAATCTGTTGACCTGCCCGGATGAGGAGATCAGAGGGACCAAAGTGCTGGGAACGTGGAGCGGCGGCGTGAGAAGGTGGGTAGATGAGAGCAGAGTTGAGAATCAGCCTCCGGGGTGAGGTCTGGTGTACACTAAGCCCGATTCAATGCGTTTAAGGGCTCCAATGTCAAAACTTTCGGAATCAATGACCGCTCCCCCGCCGATCACAGCGGCGAGGGAGTTCCGCTAATACTCATGCATCAAACTTAAACACCGACTACCGGCCGGCTTCTACTCCTGGTTTGAAGAAGACTCATTGGCCTGCGGGCCTGGAGGTTGATCACCACCGTGTTCTTCCGCAGATGCAAAACGCGAATTATCCGCGCGTTGCGCTTTCGGATCGGAATTCGGCACGGGCACAAACCCAATTTTCTTTGAATTCGGAATCTGTTCAGCCGGTGTAGACTTCGAATCCGTAGGCGCGGCGTTGCGCGGCAGCGCCGGAGAACTGTTAAAGCCCTGAGACGGTGAACCATTCAGGCCTCGAGTCGCAGGCATGATAGGCGGACCGTCAACACAGATTTCAGAGCGAATGGTGCCAACCGTATAGTTGATCGTCGTGCAGAACACAACATTTGTAGTGGACATGGACAGCGTCCCGAATGTTGAACTGCTACCGGGTGCGGTGTTGAGTGTAACCGTCATTCCGCAATCTTCGGACGCGACGGCAAATCCATCCAGATCCGTCCGCGCAAGATATTGATCGCCGCCGCCTGCGCCGAAACTCAGCGTACCGCCGGCCAGCAGATATCCGGGCGGACACAATTCGTTAATCGATCCGATTGAGCGGCGCACCTGACGGCCAAAGTCATAGGTCGTGCCGCCAAAGATTCTGCTCCAGCTTAACACTCCGGCGTCGGTAACCGTAAAAATCAGGGCCTCGCCGTTTTCGAACGAACCGGGAACGTCGAAACTGTTCGTTTCACCGCCGAGTACATAACCCGCCTCGTCCAGACGCAGATCAATCGACCAGCCCGCGTCATAACCATCGACGCCATACAAAGTGGACCACAAATATGCGCCTGCCGCATTGAGCTTGAGTACAAACGACTCGCCTTCGATGCGACCAAAACTATGCGTCAGCCCCGTGACTGCTATGTTGCCATCTTTATCGACAACCAGATTGCGCCCGATGTCGTTGCGGTCGCCGCCCCATATGGCCGTCCAATTGTGAAAACCCGTTCCCGCAGCAATTGACGTCACAAAGACCTGGTTGTCCTCGTTGGGTGCGCCGCCGTTGTCAAAGCTGGTAGTTTGCCCGGCAATGTAATAGCTGAGCCGGTCTGCGCTCTCGCGTACCGCCCATGGCTTTTCGTCCTTGCTGCGACCGAGAATACGCTGCCAAAGAACAACTCCGGCAGGCGTCAGTTTAACCGCGAGAATGTCCGCCGCCCCGATCCCGTTTTCATTGTTAACTGTCCACCCGACAGCCAGAATGTTACCGTCTGATGTGTTAATCACCGAGGTGCCGCCATCCTCCTCTTCACCTCCGAAAAAACAGGCCCACACGGGAAAGCCCTGAACATCTGTTCGCACTACGACCATGTCAAAACTCTGGCGGGCATTAACATCCTGATTGCTGGTGGTATACATTCCAGTGGTCCAAACACAACCCGGGCTGCAATAGTCGGTCAGTCGGACTATTGAATAGTCATTTTCCCAGCTTTGTCCTTCGTAAGTCAGTGCATTGACAACCATTCCATTTACATCGTTTACAACCAAATGAGTGTTGGGCGGTGTCGGTGAAAACTTGCCGTAGCTGCTGCTCTGACCAATGATGTAGGAAAATCCGGCGACGTTTTGTTCAGTCAGTCCAAATGCGTCGTCATAGAACGCACCGCCGTAAGCATTGGCCCAGGTTTGCGCCTGGACAGAGGTCGTGCAGCAAAACATTGCCACGGCCAGGGCAATGTACAGGGCGGTGGAAAAAGTGCATTTTTTGTTCAGTTTGAACATGGGAATTCCTCCTGTCATCTGAAGACCGTTAATGGTAGTAATACGTGAGTTAAAATTCAGGTATACGGTGTGCAACACACGCGGTAGTAAACAATATCCGTCGGTCTATTCAGCGCAACGCAGCCTGACAGTTTAACATACAGGCGGCCCGTGGTAGATTGCTGGTGAGCAAGATCCGTCGGTCTGTTCAACACCGCGCAACCCGGCCGTCAATTATAATGGTGGGCAGCGCGGCGCAAACGCGTAAAGTGGGCGCCGCCACCTGAATAGCGGCGCTCACATCAAAGCGGTCTACGTGCGTTAACGTACGATTACTTTCTGCGTTCTGGTCTGATCGGTCGTCGCAGCCTCGACAAGATAGAAACCTGGTTCGAGCATCTGATTCCGAATGCGCAGAACGCGTTCGCCTGTGGCCACAGAACCGCGCCAGGTGTACACGGTACGCCCAAGCATATCCAGGATGCGAATGTTAACCGTTTCGGACTGCTCCAGATATATCGCAATCGTCAGTTCGTCTGTGTCGTCCAGCGGATTGGGATAGGATTTCATCGCAAACGCGCCGGACTGTACGTCGGATTCATCAAAGATCGATTCGCCAATCGGAAGATCAATAATATCCGGCGGTGCGCTCTTCGCAATACGTGAGGGACTGCCGCAGAGCGGCTCTTCCAACCACAGTTTTTGAGCTCTGATGTCAACCTCAAGCCACTGACCGCGGGGATCGCGCTCCGAGAGCCGCATCTTTTGCATGTTCGGCCGCCAGTCGAAGGCACGCAGATTGAGCGGTGACCCGCAATCGTCGCGCCACCGGGCGTTGAGCAACCACATATCACCCGCGCCAGGACTATCCGTCATGGTATAACCGGCGGCGTAGACACTGGTGGGATTGGCGGACATTTCAACAGCATTAATGTGTTCAAATCTATCGCGGCCGTAAGTATGAGTTCTTAATACGGCGCCGTTGCTTGTGCGCAGCCAGGAGACAAACCCGTTTCGATCCTCCATTCCGGCCATTACAGCTACGCCACCGCGCAGATCTATCGAATTGCCCCACAGGGGCACGCCACTGGTGTAATGTCTGGCCCAGCGCAAACTCAGATCGCGACGCAGTCGCACAACTACAGCCCTTGGAATGCCAAAGGAATGCGTCCAGCCGGTAAGCAGAATGTCGTCGTTGGCCATCAAAGCAATGCCGTCAAACACATCCAGTCTGGTCGCGTCTGTCTCATACGCATTGATAAACGTACCTGAGGGGCTGAATCTGGCAACAAATGCATTGGTTCCATGGCTGCCTGCCACGATGTATTCGTAGCGACTGTTGATCTCCGCGGCGCGCGGCGTAAGGTCGGAGTCGGCATAAAATTGGCGCACCTGCAGCGGCAGCCCCAGATAGTTGAATCTGCTGAGCATCAATTCATTCTGCGATTGCCTGACGTCCCCGACCGCGATAATTTCCGCTCTACGCTTTAACAAGATGCTTGCACGGGACGAAGTGCCTCCAAACCAACTACGCGTCCATTGAATGTCTCCCGCGCTGCTCAACACGCCCACAAGCGCTCCGGGTCTGTCCGTCCCGGGCAGGATTCCGGCCGCGGCCCAGCCGACGGAACGTTTGTTCACAAGACACGCATCGCTTTTAAACCCAAAAAATATCGGCGAGAGCACGCGACGCCATTCAGCGTTCGACGTCGCAAGGTCAACCTTGACAATGGCAATGTTAATACCTCGGTCACTGGGCTGCGGCATCGCGTGGCCCAGTCCAATCATTACAGCATCCGAGTCATCGATATCGAGAGCATGTGCGGCATCGTACCAGAGACTGCCATGTGCAGTCTCCCAACCGGCGGCCGGCGCCGTAGATGCATTAAACAACAGCAACAGCAGAACGCACAGACAGGTCAGAATCGCCTTCATGATTCACTCGCGATAAATTGGATTGAATATTGATTGGCCAGTGCCTGAGCCGCCTGGGTACAGCGTCACAGTTACTGTTAACAACAGAAACAGCGTCAAGTTATGGCTCGAATTACAGCGGGCAGCCGAGATCTGGACGTGATTGCATGTGGTCCCAGATTTCTCGGACAGGGTTTAACACTCGGTACAATCGACATGCGACAGTACACTCAGGGGCGGAACAAAACAGCCGATTCAGGACAAGGCCGAATGCAGGCAGTTATTGGCTGTATCTTTGCACATCAGAGCGATCGTTCGGCTGTTTGAGCCGCAACAGACACTGTGCTCAGGATATTCCACCTGGTCCGGAATGATACCGGCGACAAGGCGGGTTCTCCGGAATTCCGGATTACGATCGATTGGCGATGAAGGTACTAAGTATTAAACCGCATGTCAAGTTTATTCTGAATTAACAGACACAAGACCGTTACGGAATTACACGGACGGAGTTTTTGAGCCGGCCCCCTCAGAATATCTCACAGGTCCTTCGCGCGACCGGTGCCGGACTTGTCAGTTTGCAACAACGCAATCTACTCAGTGTCTGAAACAACTGGATTGAGCCGTTTAATGTCACTTTTGGCTGCCGTGTTTTTTCCGGTATTCGCACGAAAGGCATATAAAAACTGCCGCCAGTAGTTGCCGTGCGGAAACTCATCACTGCGTTTAAGTCCGTAGCGGCCGACCGGTACAGCGCCGGGTTCGGGATAGTAAGCCGTACCCCAGATCCAGTCCCAGATTGCAAATTTGGTGGAAAAATTGCAGCCGCCGGCCGGCGCGCCGAGTTCGTGGTGCCAACGGTGCAGCTCGGGACCGTTAAACAGGTAGAGCAGCGCGCCCATCCGAACTCTAATGTTCGAGTGGTTAAACATGCCCCAGATCGAATCGCTGCAGGCCTTGAGTACGGCGGCTTCGGGTGCCGCGCCGAGCAGGATGATCGGCGCAAACTCGACGGTTTGTGCGATCAATATCTCCAGCGCATGCGAACGCGAACCGGACAGCCAATCGACGTGCAACGGTGCGTGCGCCGCCTCGTGCGTACGCCACATTACTCTGTTGCTGTGCTGCAAACGGTGAAACCAGTACTGCCACAAATCGTGCGTCACCAGAAAAAACAGGAGTTGCAGCGCAATCGGCCAGTCGCTGACGAGTTCCAGGCGCGAGAGGCCCGTGCCCGAGTCTATCGTGCGAATGATAAACGCAATTACAAGCGCCAGTAAATAACTCTGGACAAACGTGTACAGCAACAGATCGTTCCAGAACTCGCGACGGAACATTTTATAACCCTGAATGTAGGGAAACCGTCGTTCAAGGATTGTTAACATCAACGCCCAGGCGACAACGATAATCGGACAAAGGACTTCGATCGACATAACACTCGACCTCGACCGGGTTTTCGGCCATTTGGAATGTGATTTGACATTTCAGTGAAGCAGATGGCGCTGAATTTGCGGAAAGTTTTTCCACCAAACAAGTCGGATGTGTTGAGTATCTCGCATTGTTCCGGCACGCGCCTGATCGACGCGTCAAAGTAGCGTAAGAACTTCGGTGTTACAGCCTTGTTCAAGACTCGGTGTACCAGGACCGCAGCAGACCCGCGGCGCGTTTGTTCTGAACGCCGTAATCGGTACGCGGCGCGCTGTTAACATCTACCGGCCAGTTCCACCAGAAAAATCCGCGGCAGCGCGGGCGGTTCGCAAAGGACTCCAGAACGGCCTGATAATACAGGTATTGGGCAGCTTCGTCGAGGTAATGTTCGCCGGGCGGTGATGTTAAACTCCACGGTCCGGCCAGTGCGCCGCGCGCCGAACGTGCGCCGACCTCGGTTAACAGGAACGGACGGTTGACTTCGCGGGAAAGCAGTTCAATATCGCCGGCGATGGGCAACAGCCGAAGCTGCGCCATGTCGAGCGTGGGCAGTTCGTCGACTCCGGCATCCTGCAGCGGCGTGTAAAGGCTGACGCCGACGTAGTCCAGTTCGCGCCAGAACTCGATGCGGCGGTACTCGGGCTGCGTGCCTTCTTCCCCGCGCGACCAGTTGGCCGAATATGTTAAGTCACCGCTGTACACTTCGCGCACGGCGGCGATCAGATTCCGCCATTTAGATGTAAACTCTTTCCCGGTCACACCGACCATTTCGACGCCGAGGCATAACATGGGAATTTCCTGTTCTTCGGCCACGCGCGCGTATTTGAGCATCATTGCCTTGTAGGATTCAAACCAGGCGGCGGGATCTGCGGGGCGGATGTAGCCGCGCCAGCCACCGTCGTAGCGGTCGACGTGCGGCTTTAACATGATGCGCATGTTTAATTGTTGAGCCTGTTCGCAGCCGCGGCGAATGTCGTCTATCGAGCTGGTGCTCATGAATGCGCCGCCGGTCCGCGGGTTGATGCCGTCGTAATTGGCATCGATGTTTATGGAGCGCGCATTGTCCTGAAATTCAAATACACAGAGGGCCACCCACTGCGCGGCGGTCTGCTCGGATAGAATGTTTAAACTGCCGTTGCTTTCGCTGTCGGCAAAAGCGCCGTTGTAAAACGATGCGTGAGAATACCCCTTGAATTCGATGTGCGCGGCGGGCAGATCTGCATCCAAAGGCGCGTCTTCGCAGGACGTTAACAGGAATACCCAGAAAAGGCCGGCTATTGTTAGTCTTTGCATGCGACGCCCTTGCGGTACAATCTGGTTTCAATCATTCCTGTTAAACGTTTCCGGCGCGATTCCAGCTTGTAATTCATGGTCTTAAACACCGCCGCCGTGTCCGGCAGACGATGCGCGCCGATTCCGCACAGCAAATTAAACACTCCATACAACGCCCCGAGGCCCAGACGCGAAATGAATCGGCCGACGCCCTGCTCCGGGTAGAAAAAGTCGGCTTCGAGCCAGAGGCCGCCGGGTTGAAGAGCCGCGTCGAGTTTATGCATCTGAGCGCTCAGCTGCGGCTGATTAAAGAGGTCGAGAAAAAATGGCGTGCAGATCAGATCGAAGTCGGTGTCGAGTGCGGCGTCTTCAAGTTTGTCGGCCACAAACGCGACGTCGAGTCCGAGGCGGGCGGCACGGCGCGCGGCGCGGCGGCGCATGCCCGACGCCGGTTCGATGAATGTGACGGCTACGCGCGGGCGGGCCGCGGCCAGCGGCTCCAGCGGGAGCCCCGTGCCGCCTCCGACGATCAGAATTTTGCGCAGCGGATGGCCGATTTCAACATGTGGCGGCAGATCGGCCGGCAAGTCCTGCTGTGCGCGGCGAACAGCTCCGAAGGTCAGCATTTCCGCGGCAAGGTCGTAGAAAGGCGAAAGAAAGGAAAAGCCGTCGGCCGAAAACAAAGGAGGACGATTCACCACAGCCACTCCAGCAGCGGCAACATAATCGGGAAGAGAAAAACCGCGTCGCCGAGTGCGCGATAGTTGCGTTGCACAAAGGAACGATGCGCACCGACTATCAATGCGATCAGAGTCGCCGACATAAGGCCGACGACCGGCGCAATGGTGTCCAGATGCAAGGGCCCGAAGTAAGCCCAGTGGTTCGGGTCCTGTAACAGCATGACTAACAAAATGGGTAGAAGAGCCGCCAGGCAGAATGCGGCGGCGAGAAAGTCGCTGTGAAACGGCCCCAAAACCTGCGCCAGCGAACTGTGTCCGTCACTGCGGTCCGAGTCGATTTCCATGCGCGCAAAAAAGATCAGATTGGCGGAGGCGAGGCACAGGACGGCAAAAAAGCACAACCAGAGGGAGACATTGTCCCAGGAGCCGTAGATAAACGGTCCGCCGAAAATTCCGGCCGCATAGACAAAAGCAACGGCCAGTTCCTTGGCCAGCCAGGGCCGTATGGTAGAGCCGATCCGGCGGTTGAGCCAGAGATGCAGACCGCTGACGGCGATCATCACAAGTCCGAAGACCCACAGATCAACAGGGAGAAAAAGAGCGGCGATACAGGCAGCTGCAAAAACGACGATAAAGGCACGTTTGATCGCGCGAAAATGAAGGGCGTGAAAGCGGTGACGAGCAGTTTGCGCCGAAGGTCCGACGCGGGCGGCGTCCAACAAATGATCGAGCGTGTAGGTAAGCCAGACACCGGCGGGAAGCAGAAACCACCAGACTGCCGGAAGCGGGGCATAAGAAATATACTTGGCCATGGCACCGACGCAAACGCTACCGAGCACCACATCCAGGCTGAGGTGTCGCGCAATGGTCAGCAATCCTTCGGCCCCGTGGTCACGGGATTGCGATTGAACGTCCGTCATGCGTTCGTCGTTCATGATTGCGTCCCGCCCAAAAGTAGTTCCGCGCCGGAGTACCGGCAAGAGCACAGGACAGATTGCTGTTTTTGACGCCAAAATGCTAATTTTGCGCTCGGGTATTTCCTTAAAGTACTGTTAATTTTTCCGGTGGAAACTGCGTGTATGGGGCGTGTACTGATAACGGGAGGCGCGGGCTTCCTCGGATCGCATTTATGCGACAAATTCATAGCAGAGGGCCATTCGGTCATTTGCATGGACAATCTGGTCACGGGTTCACCGGACAACATCGCGCATCTGATAGGTCACGAACGATTTGAATTTGTCCGGCATGACGTAACGAATTACATCTATGTTGCCGGAGAACTGGATTACATTCTGCACTTCGCCTCACCGGCTTCACCGATCGACTACCTGAAGCTCCCGATTCAAACATTGAAAGTAGGCTCGCTGGGCACGCACAAGGCGCTGGGCCTGGCGCTGGCCAAAAATGCGCGTTTTCTGCTCGCCAGCACAAGCGAAGTGTATGGAGATCCGCTGATTCACCCGCAACCCGAAGATTACTGGGGCAATGTTAACCCGATCGGCATTCGCGGCGTCTACGATGAAGCCAAACGTTTTGCGGAAGCGATGACAATGGCGTATCATCGTTATCATTCGCTGGAGTGCCGCATTGTGCGGATCTTCAACACGTATGGACCGCGGATGCGCATCGACGACGGACGGGCAATCCCGGCGTTTATGTCGAATGCGCTGCGCGGCGACGACGTTCCGGTGTTCGGCGACGGCAAACAGACGCGTTCCATATGCTACGTCGACGACCTGATCGAGGGTATTTACCGCTTGTTGCTGTCGGACGAACAGGAGCCGGTAAATATCGGCAACCCCGATGAACTTTCCATGTTGCAGCTGGCGCAGGAAATCATCGAGCTGTCGGACTCGTCGAGCAGCATCGTGTTCAAGGAGCTGCCGCTGGACGACCCCAAAATTCGCCAGCCGGACATCGGCAAGGCACAATCGCTTCTGGGCTGGCAACCCACGATCGACCGGCGCGAGGGCCTGAAAAGGACACTCGAATACTTCCGCTCAAAACTGCTTTAACGTGTTCGGCCGGGCGTTCGCCGGCCTGCCTGTCCGGGCACCTTTGATCGAGTCGACATGGCGTTACACTCCGCCTCAAAATGGGTACGCGCGTGGTTCGATCGCAATTCCGAGCTGTACGGCACGCGGATGGGCCTGCTTGTCACGGTTCTGATGGCCGCCGGGGGCATTGCTCTCGGCAGCATCGAAGCGTCGCTGGCGGTCCAGACGAGCGGTTACATCTCGGCGGTCGACATCCTGATTTCGCTGCTGTTTCTTACAGCGGTCAAGCAGGGCATGCGCACAGCCGATGTCATCCACAACTACGGCTACGGCAAGTACGAGAGCCTCGGCATACTTTTCAGCACCATTTTGCTGATGATCGTGCTGGTTTTTACGCTGATCGAAGCGGTGCAGAACGTCGGCCAGGAAAGCTTCAGCCAGGTCAACTACCCCCTTCTGCTGGTTTTTTCGGCGGCGTCATTCATGACAATGCGGCTGATGTCGCGGATGCAGTCGCGCTACGCCGAGCGCTTTCACATGCAGATTCTGCAATACGACGCGGATCTGTGGCTGGTGGACTCGCTGGCGGAAGCCGGCGTGCTGGCCAATCTGGTGCTGGGCGCGATTCTGCATCTCTTCGACCTGCACGGGCCGGCGCAGCTGATCGACTCACTGACGGCTATCGCGATTCTGGTTTACTCGCTGCGCGTGCCGATCACACACGCGCGTCAGGCGCTGTCGCAGTTGCTCGACAAAACCTTACCTGAAGAAGTGCAGCTGGACATCATCACTATCATCGGCGAGAACATCGCACACATCTGCGAATTCAAGAACATCCACACACGGCGTTCCGGACGCGACCTGTTTATGGAGCTGGATGTGATTCTGCCGTTCGACCACACGCTGGAACAGGCTTTTGAGATCGAAGCGCTCATCCAGCAGCAACTGACGCGCAAGTACCCGAACGCGATTGTGCGCATGTATGTGGAGCCCTGCAACCACGAATGCGAGCGCGACGGCAAGCGGTTTTGTCCGATCCACGTGCTGAAGCGCGGGAATGATCCGGCGTAGTTAGGAGTGACTTTCTGATCGAGGTTAAGTGAGGAGCGGGTGCGCAGATCGCGTGACAGATCGGTCGACAGCCTGCGTGATGCCCCTTCGCGGTAAGTCGTTGATTTTATTGATGTTAAGGTGTTTTCGAATTGCGGGTTTCAGGACCCGAAACCGGGTCCCCCTCCCCCTCCACCACCTGTCCATTTTTCGAATTTTTTCTCACTCCAGGACACTCGCCCACGACCCCGATTTTTCGTGGACTTTTTTCGGGAGGCCTCCCGCCCGACGAGTCGCTCGGCCCTCGTCCCGGCCTCCGGCGCGGTGCAGCCGAACCCTCCGGAGGACTCGACACAGGCAACATCGCACAGCCGCTGCAAGTATTCAAGCGGAAAAGACCAAGCGGGAGTTATTCGCCGGTAAACGGTCAAAAGTTTGTGGTTGAACGGTCAAAAGTCCTTCATACCGACAAATCGATCAGCCTGGCACTTCACTTACATTGCCCCTCGCAGCGAACTCCTCCGCCGCTGGAGCACGGCAAACGAAAGTTTGTATCTTTGCAGGATTGCAGCATTCAAGAGCGTAGCGAGGCAAAGACATGGCCGGGCAGGAACGGGCTTCTTACATGACAAATCCCAATAAAATGCGCACCGAGGAAGACGGCGACCAGAATCTGAGGCCGGGCGGATTTGGGGAGTTTGTCGGCCAGGAAAAAATCGTCGAGAACCTGAAGGTGTTTATCGCCGCGGCGCAACAACGAGGCGAGGCGCTGGACCACGTGCTGCTGACGGGGCCGCCGGGACTCGGGAAAACGACACTCAGCTACATTATTTCCAACGAGATGAAGTCGGACATCAAGGTCACGTCCGGTCCGGTGCTCGAAAAACCCGGCGATCTGGCCGGGCTGCTGACGAACCTGGAGGAGCGGGACATTTTGTTCATCGACGAGATTCACCGGCTCTCCCCCGTCGTTGAAGAATACCTCTACTCGGCCATGGAAGACTTTGAGCTCGACATCATGATCGATTCGGGCCCTTCGGCGCGCTCCATCAAACTCTCGCTGCCGCGATTCACGCTGGTGGGCGCTACGACGCGCGCGGGTTTACTGACGGCGCCGTTGCGTTCGCGCTTCGGCGTTATCAGTCGGCTGGACTACTATCACGCTGAACAGTTGAAAAAAGTCATCGAACGCTCGGCGGGAATTCTCGGCACCAAGATTCTGTCTGAAGGCTCGTTTGAAATTGCCCGACGTTCGCGCGGCACACCGCGTATCGCCAACCGCCTGCTGCGCCGGACGCGCGACTTTGCCGAGGTCAAGGGCGACGGCACGATCGACAAAAAGATCGCCAATATGGCGCTGACGGCGCTGGAGGTAGACGAGTTCGGTTTTGACGAAATGGACAAACGCATTCTGATCAGCATCATCGAGAAGTTCAGCGGCGGGCCGGTGGGACTCAACACGCTGGCGGTGGCGGTCGGCGAGGAATCCGGCACGCTGGAGGAAGTCTACGAGCCTTTCCTGATCCAGCAGGGTTTCCTGAACCGCACGCCGCGGGGACGTGAGGCGACGCCGCTGGCCTACAAACACTTCGGCTACAAACAGCGCTCGGCGGGGCCGGACTTGTTCGGCGAAGAGTGATTTGATTTCGGATCTCCGGGTTCAACGTTTAAACACCTGAAGCTCGTTGCTGCGTTGTTTACAACCCGGACTGCAAACAGACGTTTGACTGACTGAGTGGTTTGTCACCCGGCGGTTCAGGGGTTTAAGAATTGTTCGGGGGTTTAAGAATTGTTCGGGGGTTTGAGACTTGATCTTGTTGACTTGGTAACGTTGAAGGAAAGAATACGGATTTTTCGTCCGGAAATGCGGAGATATCTGACTTGAACGGGCGGTTTCCTGGAAAAATTGAGCTGTGAGCCCTAAGGGCTCACAGCTGTTTACAATTACTGCTCACAAAACTCTGTGTTTTCAGACTTATTCACCGCCAGAGGCCCGTTTTCCCCACTGCCCCGTTTGTTGGCGCTTTTTCAGCATCATGCCATCAGCTTCCTTAAAAAGTCAATTCGCCGCTCAAAGTGACGGCGCTTGCGCTCCGTGCGCGGGTCGCGGCTGCGATGCATGTCCGCCACGATATTCTCGAGACCGGGAAGCGCAACGCGCCAGCGCGCGCGGAAGACGTCCGTATTTTGTTTAATCAGATGCGGACCAAACACACACTGTAATTCCACGGGCACTTTGTTTAAGTGATAAGCGCAGCGCGAGTCGCCCGGGGCGACACTTAACAACTCGTAGTAAAATCCGGCGTCTTCAAACATTTCCTCATCGGTTATTCCCCAGCCGTTGCGCAGAAACCAGCAGCGCAGCGGCTCAGCTTCGGCGGCGGGCTGCAAGACCAGATGTTTAACACCGGCCAATACCGATTTGCCGCGCTCCAGGATTTCCACCATCAGCGTCGCACCCATGCCGGCAATGACAATTGTGTCGACCTCACCTTGTTTAAGCGTCTCCAGCCCGAAGCCGAGGCGCACATCGATGCCCGAGACATTGGCATGAGCTATGTTAAGGCGGGCGTGGCGCAGCGGACCGGCGGCGACGTCGGATGCGATAACGTGAGCGGCGCGCTCCGAACGACGCAAGGCTATCGCCAGACGCGCGTGATCGCAGCCGATGTCGGCCACGCGCGCTCCGGGAGCGACGGCTTTGTGAAGTCTACGCAGTCTTTCACTTAACATTCGCTGACAAACAAGAATGGATTTGGTATGGGATTGAAGTCAGGGCAAGGTGCGTTAAAGCGATCCGCGCCTTGTTTAAGGGGTTAAGGCGTCTGGAAAGAGATTTTCTTCGATGTATTCGCAAAATATGTGGCCGACGGCAATGTGCGCTTCCTGAATGTGTTTGGTTACCGCGCTGGGCACAACCACCGCCGCATCGCAGTGCGCCAGGATCTTTCCACCGCCGTTGCCGAGCAGACCGATTGTCCGCAAACCGAGGCGCTGCGCCGTTTTACAGGCTTCGAGGACATTGGCCGAATTGCCGCTTGTGGAAATGCCCACCAGAGCGCCCGCGTGTTTGCTGTGTCCCTCGACGGCGCGCGAAAACACCTTTTCAAAACCGTAGTCGTTGGCGCCCGCGGTCAAAACACCCGGATCGGACGCCAGGGAAAGCGCGGGCAGCGAAGGACGTTCGACATGTGAACGCAGACGCACCAGCAGTTCGGTCGCCAGGTGCATGCTGTCGCTGGCGCTGCCGCCGTTGCCGCAAAACAGTATAGTGCGGGACTGCCGAGCCACGGAGGTCAGTTCCTCGGCACAACGCAGGATGTCGTCCAGGCAGCAGTTAATCAGCGCCTGTTTGACGTCGATGGAATTCTGCAATTCCAGCCGAATACGATCGATGTCGAAGCTGTTCATGTCGTCTGTGAGTACTACAAAATGGGAGTCGGAGTGCGGCCCGGCCACAAGAATAAAACGGCCCAATTGAGGCCGTTCCCTGCGAATTTACAAAATATATCGTAATTTGAAGATTACATGAATTTTTACTATCAACAGTTATCAACCAAGTTCAGGAATTGCGATGCGACTGTCTTTCTCCAGTGTTGCCGCCGCCCGGTTGCGGGTTGACACCGTAATCTATTTTATGTTTGAGGATAGCGATCTGTTCGAGGCGCAACGCCAACAGATTACGGAACAGTTCCCCGGCATTGATCATGTGTTCACAACGGGCGACTTCACCGGCAAAAAAAATACGAGCCTGCAGGCGTACAACAACGACGGCAACATCCGCCGCATTATCCTGAGCGGTCTTGGCGAATCGGACAATTTCAGCCTGCATTCCATCCGCATGGCGAGCGCCACCGCCTCCAAATACCTGAGCAACTACAAAGTTAAATCCCCTGCCGTGCACCTGGCACATCTGGGCAACTTCTCCGCCGCGCAGATTGCGCAGTCCATCATCGAAGGTATGGAGCTGAGCCTCTATAAATTCGACAACTATTTTTCCGACAAGGACGACAAACGTTTTGTCCTGGACAAACTGACCTTTTTCTGCGACGACAAAAAGTGGCTGGCCGCCGGCAAAGAAGGCGCACAGATCGGAATTGACGTGGCGGGCGGCGTCAACGAAGCGCGCGACCTGGGCAATGCGCCGGCCAACGAAATTTACCCGGAGACGCTGGCCAAACGCGCCATGCAGCTCGGCAAGGAATTCGGCTTCAAGGTCACGGTGCTGGACAAGCGCAAGATCACCAGCGCCAAAATGGCGGGTCTGCTGGCGGTCAACCAGGGCTCGGTCAAGCCGCCGACCTTTATCATTATGGAATACAAGGGCGGCAAGGCCGGCGAAAAACCGGTCGTACTCGTCGGCAAAGGCGTGACCTTCGACACCGGCGGCATCTCGCTCAAACCGGGCGCCGGCATGAGCGACATGAAAACGGACATGCACGGATCGGCTACGGTTATCGGCACAATGCGCGCGGTTGCGGCGGCAAAACTGCCGATCAACCTGGTTGGGCTCGTTCCGGCAACCGACAATATGCCGAGCGGTTCGGCCATTCTGCCGGGCGACATTATCACCTATTCCAACGGCATCAGCGTGGAAATCGACAACACGGACGCCGAGGGACGCCTGATTCTGGCTGACGCGCTGATCTACGCCGCCAAATACAAACCGCAGGCGGTTATCGATCTGGCGACGCTCACGGGTGCATGCATGATTGCTCTGGGACACTACACGAGCGGCATGATGGGCACGAGCCGCGAGTTGCTGGGCCGCATCGGCGAGGCGGGCAAACGCACGCGCGAGCACGTTTGTGAACTGCCGCTGCACGAGGAATACGAGGAGCAGCTTAAATCGAACGTGGCGGACCTTGTTAACGTGGGCGGCCGTCCGGCGGGCGCGATCACGGCGGGCCTTTTTCTGAAGCGTTTTGCGGGCGACCTGCCGTGGGTTCACATGGACATCGCGGGCACGGGCATTCTGCCGAAGGCAACGGCCTTGAATCCGCGCGGCGCTTCCGGCGTGGGCGTTCGTTTGCTGTTCGACATGCTTGCGAACTGGTAAGCGCGTTTGTTTAACTCGTCGCTGAGCACTTGTAGTTCAGCGGCTGAAGACAGACTTTAAACTTTTGGACTTGGCACAGGCCGCGTAGCTTCGCTATGCGGCTTTTTTCTTTTTGTTCGTCACGGAGAGAGGAACGTCAGGAATTTGAGTTGTTTGAAGTCGGAATTCTACCGAGTTAACAATCTTAGCAACGGATTTAACAACGGATTCAGTGAGACCATGCGAACTGACCGGCAGAAAATCAACTTGTTTAAATTTTCGGGTTCTCCGAGCCGGATGACGTTTGGCATGGCAGAGCGTATGATCAGATGAAAAGAATCGGCGTTCAGGCAAGAAAACTGCTGCTTCAGGATATGAAATAATTTTTTGCTGCCTGTCGAAGTACCAGAGGACAGAGTGCCGTGAGCGGACGGTAGCAAGTTCTGAACGGTGGGTTTAGAGTGTTAAACGGTAAGTGCGGAAATTTTGGGCGCAGCTATGCGTGATCAGGACCCACCCCGGCACACACCACCTCCAAAAACGATACCCACCAATATAGCCTCCCTTACCCGCACTCCGCGGGCTCGTTCAGCATACCATCAATCCGTAACGGCTCAAGACGCGCCGACAAACCGGTCCATCGACGCTCCCCAACATTAAACATTCCGTCAAGGCGTTCTCGTATTAATATCCTGAACGTCGCGTAGATCGTAGTTAAACGAGCTATTTTCTCTCCCGAACGGTCAGTCAAAAGTGTCAGATCCAAGCTCAGCACTCAACTTCGCATTTCAAGCTCGGTTTTCAACGTTGGACTCAGCTCTCAGTCACCGGGCTCACGACAACAGATAAACCACCAACCCTCGACCATCCAGCTCAACCACAAAACGCCCAGCCCCCAACAAAAAAGCCCGAAGCATCCAATGCTCCGGGCCTTAAACTCAGTCTTAAACAATTCGCGACGCGCCGATGTCAGCCCATCAGGTCCTCGCGGCCATGCCACGTCAGGTCCACCGCGTCTTCGCCGCCATCGACAATAATACACGCGCCGTTGACCCAGTAACTGCCGTCCGCCGCCAGCAGCGCGATCATCGCCGCTACGTCTTCCGGCGTCGTCAGCCTGTGGTGCGGGTTGCGCATCTCAGCGTGCGACTGAATCACCTGGTTGCCGGGGATTTTCTCCAGCGCCGGCGTCACCGTCACACCGGCGCGCAGCGTGTTGGCCGTGATGCCGTGCGGCGCCAGTTCCAGCGCCAGCTGGCGAATGTACGACTCCAGCGCCGCCTTCGCCGCCGACACGATGCCGTAGGTCGGCAGTACGCGCGAAGCGCCGTTGCTGGACATCGCCACAATGCGCGCGCCGCGGCCGAACAGACCCGCCGACAGAACGTCCTGCGTCCAGTACACCAGACTGTTCGCCATCACATCCAGCGTCATGTTGATCTGTTTCTGCGTCGCCGTGCGCTCACCTTCCACGCCGGGAATCAGCGGCAGCAGCGAGCCGAATGCCAGCGAGTGCAGCATGAAGCTGATCTGCGCGCCCTCGCGCTCGGCAAAAATGTTCTGTGTCGCTTCTATTACTTCAGCGCGGCGATCCGCGTCGGCCGCGTTGACGTTGAAAAAGTGCGCCTCCACGCCGTGTGACTGCAGCTCTGCCTGCAGCGCGCGCGCAGCCTCCAGGCCCGCCGCGCGATCGAGATGTACGCCGATGATGTTGAAGCCGTCGCGCGCCAGTGAAAGTGCGGAGGCGCGGCCAATGCCGCTCGACACCCCCAGGATCAGGGCGTAACGATTTGTTTTACTGGATGCCATAGTCGTGCAATTCCCATTTTAAGGCTAAAACCGGAGCTGATTGTTGCAGCGCATTCGTGGAAAATGAGCAGACGAACCAACAAAATTAGGGCCTTTGCAGCACTGCACAAAACAATTGTTGCGGCGGACGACTCAGCGGACGGAAGAACAGTCCGCCAGCGGCAGGTAGGTCGAGGAAGGGTAGGTCGTACGAAACAGATCAAAGAGCTGCTCCGCGCGCGCGTCGTCGCCCAGAACGCAGTAGAGCTGCCCCAGGCGCACCATGACTTTTTCGCTGACGGCCGGCGGTGCGTCGGCGTCGTTGTACAGACTTTCCAGCAGGCGCACGGACGTAACGAGCTGGTCGCGGACAGCGGCGCATTCGGCCAGCATAAAGAGCGCCTCGTAGCGCAGCGGATCGCGCGCGGGCAGGATGCCGCTCAGGAGCTCGAACTCGTCGCAGGCCTTGTCGTAGTTGCCCTGGTCAAATTCGTCCAGCGCAAAGGCGTAATCCAGTTCGAGCGGATCGCCGCCGGTGCCGAAATCTTCTTCGGTCGCTCCGGGGCCCGGCGCGGGTATCTCTTCCGTCTGCGACGTCGGCTGACGCCGCGGCCGGTAGTCGATCACCACCGTGTCCTTTTTGACCTGGTTCGATTCCACCACGCTGCCAAGCTGAGGAGGCCGCGTTTTCGCTTCCGGGCTGCGTGCAATTTCGCTCGACTTTTCCCGCTGCGGAAACACATCTTCCCGCACCGTGGCAATGCAGGCGTGCAGCAGCAGCGCCGGTAATGCGCAGCCGAGGTAGATCGCGATGTGACCGGAAAGACGCTTCATGCTGAAATTTACGCAAAAATTGCGGCGTCCGGCAATTTGGAGACCGGTTCGGGCATTTTCACCGCATGACAAACAAAAAAGGCCTTTGGAATTTTCGGGGTAAAAAAAAGCCGATACGGCTCGGAGCGCGCATCGGCTGAAGTAAACTGACCAGGAAATCAAGCGCTCAAATTGAACGCCCATTCCTTCAGAGCGAACCGACCAGATCAACCTGCTTCATGGCCACCGGCTGAACCAGTTCCATCGGACGAAGTTGATTGGCGGCGCGGACGATTTCGTAACGATAGTAGGGCGTGCCGCGGTGCAGCTTGATCCAGCGCTCAGCGCGGGCCAGGCTTTCCTCATCCGTCGGAATCACCACTTTCAGAAAAAGGTCGGAAGCGAGATCGTCGCGCATCGCGTCCCATTCCTGCATCGTCGCCGTGAAATTGTCGGAGGCGTACAGCACCGTATCGGGAATCACGCCTTTGACCGGATGATTGTCCGCGTCGAAGATCATGACTGCTTCGGTCGTGTCGCCCACCTGCGGCAGATGTTCGCGGCGCATGCGACGCACCGGTATGAACGACTCAATTTCAACCTTGCCAAGAGCGATGTCGAGACGATCGGCAACAGTTTTGGACAGGTCAATGATGCGGCCGTTGATATACGGACCGCGGTCGTTCACGCGCACGAGCGAGTTTTCGCCCGTCCGGGCATTCGTGACGCGCAGAATCGTTCCAAACGGCAGCGTTTTGTGCGCAGCCGTGTATGCATGCATGTCGTAACGTTCACCATTGGCGGTCAGACGGCCGTGGAAACGACTGCCGTACCAGGAAGCTATGCCGCGTTCGGTAAATTTGGCGGCATCGATTTTGACAATCGGACGTACAACGGGGGCCGCGGAGACGACACCGGCGTTGTCATTGAGGATATCCTGGAGAATCTCTGATGATGCGGCGGCAACGGAGGGATCTACCTCGTGCGCCTGCACCAGAAAACCGAACGAAAAAATGCTGAGCACTCCTCCCACGAACACAGCGAGTTTGACGAATTGACGTCGTCCCCACTTTGTTACGTTGAATTGCATCGCATTTACCTTTACTTTGTTGAACAAACAATGTCCGCCCTTTATGCGTGGTACGTGGAGCTTCCACAGTACCGGTGAAGCCGATCGTAGTTGGAACTACTTCACCATTTGACGGAGTACAAAGTTACCGGTGCTTTGATCAACCCACAATTAACCGGATATGAATAAGTGTTCATGCTCCGTTTAGCCCTGGTTAATCGTCAGATAACAAAAGAAATCTTAAAAATACCGCCACTACCAAAGCAAATCCTTTCTGAAAACTCTTGTTTGCCAACGCTTTAGAAGCTCACCGCCTCCGGGCAGCCGTAAAACAGGCGGATAACAAGGTGCGCGCCTGATCATTGAATTCATCATCTGTTCATCAAAAATGCCGAGAGCGGACGCAACGGGCCGGTGAAAAATTTGGTGTAAGGGCAAAGATTCGATTGCATCAGCGCCTTAGGGGCAGTATATTCAATGCACTGCCCTCAAAAGGTAAAGTCCGATGCAGCTTTACCATTGAGACAAACCGCTCAGCGAACAGCATCCTCTTTTGGGGAGGACATAATAATGACACGACGAGCCGCCTGCGCACTTCTGGTTGCGTGTTTGGTTCTGATAACGGACTTCGCGTACGCTCAGGACAACTCGGCCGACATATTTGACGAGATCAGCGGCAGCCGCGACTTTACACTCGTGGCCACCAACGTTGAAGTCATTATAGTGTTCGATCTCGACAATGCGCGGCGCGACCTCGAAGACCTGCTGCTCGCCTTCCCCGAACTTCTGCCGCCCGAACCGGGCGACTACCTGCGAAACGACGCCGTCAAACTGGCGCTGCGCCCCGATGTGCGCGGCAACCAGCAGGCTCTGGAGCAGCTGATGCAGGAATTGCGTCAGTCCACCTCCCTGCGCGGCGCGAATCCCGTCTACGTGGGCGGACGCGGCGAACCGATTTACCTCGACAACGCCGTACGCGTTCGGCTGGACGGTGCGTCTACCGAAGACGCCTTCCTGCAGAACGCACGTGAAAAAGGAATTGAACTGCTCTTCTCGCACATTGAAAACGAGCTGAATCACACACTTGTCTACCAGATTCCGCGCGACCGCGATGTTATCGATGTGGCGCGCATTCTGAACGACCTCGCAGCGACGACCTTTGCCCGACCGGTTCTCATCAGCAGCGCCGGTTTTGGTACGCCGGACGGCGTAACGGTGAGTACCGCTCCCAATCCCTGTTCGCAGCAGGCGCTGATAACCTACTCCGTCGTTTACGGCGGACCGCTCAGCCTCTCCGTTCATCGCATGGACGGCACCCGCCTGCTGCAGATCGTCGACAGTCCCGACCATCCTCGCGGAATGTCACGCCACGAAATCGACGTATCACAATGGCCGGCCGGCGTGTACATGGTTCACCTGGAAACACCGTACGACGGCCGCACAAGCAAGATTGTGATCGCCCGCTGATCGCTTCGCCCGGTTAACCGCCGGAACGATGTATGATCTGACCGAGATTCTTTAAAAATGCTGCTCTGCTGTTCGATAATTAGGTGTTTGTCCTAGGCTGCTCTAAGGGTTTCCCTTAGGCGAAGATCAGGAAAATTCTTAGGCGAAATTCAGAGTTTTTCCGATTGACCAGCCGGGATTATAAGTGTAAATTGCACGCAGTTATCGTCGCCTACAGCGCAGCGACAAAATCAATCGACTTTATAAACTACACTGAATGCAGTCCACATTGATTTCCGCTCATTCAACCATGACAGAGCTGACTTACCCAATGTTTAGTTGCAAACGCACTTTGTTCACCGAGATACGATTGATTAAAGTCTTGAAATCATTTTGACAGGAAGTTTTCTGACCGGCGTCACGGCTTTACTGCCGGTCGCTGATTAACCCGGCAGAAGATTCGAGGTCCGCCTTTGCCGACCCGATCCAATCCGGGAAGCGTTCTGAAAAGATTCAGTATTCCGTTTAGCCGACTTCGATGGAAGTAGCTCTTTCACGAAACGGCAATTACGCGGATTTCTGATATGCGGGGAGGAATCTCGTGGCAGTGGGGATTCCTCCTTTGCTTTTTAAATGGATTTTAAATTCTGCTGATTTTTAACAATTTCACCGCGAATGTTACCCATATTTTGGGTACTCCAACCTCTCCTGTCGGCCGCCTCACCTGCTGGCGGTAACGAATCGACCAACAGTTCTTAAAAAATGCGTCGTTTTCAACGATCAGTTGAGCGATTCGCGGAATCTGCGCGCCGCCGCCGCCGCCGCTGTGGAATAGTCACCAGCCGATGATGCGTACATGATGGCGCGCGAGACATTCACCAGACAGATACCTGCCGTTCCATTCGCGGACACTACCGCAGCCGGGTCGCCGCCCTGCGTGCCGACGCCGGGGATCAGGAGCGGCTCGCTCGGTGCGCTCTCCCGCACTTCGGCTATGACCGCCGCTCGTGTAGCGCCCACGACAAATCCGCACTCGCCTTCGGCTTCACTGCTCCACTCGCGGCAGCGCCGCACCACTTCATTGTAGAGCTTTTGTCCGTCCTGATTCCAGTACTGAAAATCGGCCGCGCCGGGATTGCTCGTATGCGCCAGCACAAAGGCAAGTTTGCCCGGCCGTTTGATGAAAGGCATCACGGCGTCGCGTCCCATATAGGCGTTGATCGTGATCGAGTCGAAGTCCATGGCGCCCAGGTAGGCTTCGGCGTAGGCTTCGGCCGTATTGCCGATGTCGCCGCGTTTGGCGTCGGCAATCGTCGGAATGTCGCGCGGTACGTCTGCCGCACAGCGCTGCAGAATGTCGAGTCCCGCACCGCCGAGGCGCTCAAAGAATGCCAGATTAAACTTGAACGCGCAGGCCTGGTCGGCCGTAGCGGCGATAATCTCGCGCACAAAACGTTCAAAGTCGGCCGGCGTAGCTTCCAGCCCGGCCGGCATGCGGTTAATGTCCGGATCGATTCCTACGCAGAGTCGGCTGTTGCGCGCGGCCTGCGCCTGCGCCATCTTTTGACTGCACTTCACCTTTCGACTGCCTCCCGGATTGTGTGACAAGCTCAGCCGCCGGTGGATCCGCGGCTGGTCGGAATCCTGTTGACCAGGTCCTTGTAGCGTTTGCTGAAGAGGTTTGACTCCGTTGGCTTGGCGATATTGGCATTGTCGATCATTTTCTGGAATGCGTCGACGCGGTCCTGCGGCAGGGGGTGCGTCGAAAGCAGGCGCTCCAGCGTTCCGCCGCTGCGCCCCTGATCGGCCTGAATCTTCCGGAAAAAGAACATCGCTCCGCCGGGATACCACTTGGTGCTCTGCAGATATTTGAACGAGGACGCATCAGCTTCAGACTCGTCCTCGCGGCTATGGTGCAAGAGCGCCAGGCCGGAGAAGAGGTTGCCGGCTATCTGCTCGGCCTGCCCCGGATCCTCACCCAGAATGAAGTTGAGAAGCACCTGATAGCCGAGCGCTTTGGTCATGCGTGTGGTACTGTGACGATGCTCGGCATGAGCGATCTCGTGGCCCAGTACGCCCGCCAGTGAGGCCTCGTCGTCCAGGTATTTCATCAGTCCCGTATAAACATAGATATAACCGCCCGGCGTGCAGAAAGCGTTGAAGGTCTGGTCGTCGTGAATCACCTTCACGTCATAGGCAAAGGTGCCGCGATATTTCACTGCGGGCGACAGAGTAATCTGGTTGACCATCTGCTGCACGTAGCTGCGCACGGAAGCATCGTTGAGCAGCGGATACTCGGCCCGGTTGGCGTCGATTTCCTTGCTGATGTCTTTACCGAGTTGAGCGTCGTAGGAAACCGAAAACAGGTTGGCCCCGCAGTAGCTGGCGCCGGCGGTCATGGCAATCATGCAAATGACGACGCAGGTGCGGCGCACCACAAGTTTGATACTCATACCAGATGTTCCCGTGATTGATTGAAGGGGTCTGCCGGGGTGTTTGTCTGCGTTTGGCCGGGATGATGTTGTGAATTACAGGTTTGAATCCGGAAAAGTTTCCGGCATGTCAAGTGGGTCGCCCCAGAAATCGGCCAAAGGATCGTTTTCGTAAAACACCCGCGACAAATATAAACCTTTCGCCGGGGCCAGGGGACTATTGAGCGAACGATCCATGGCCGTCAGCGCATCCGCCACTTCATCGACTTCGCGCTTGCCGCGCGCCACGTCCATCATGGCGCCCACCAGCGAACGCACCATCGAAAAGACAAAACGGTCCGCCCGGATTGTCAGCGTCCAGGCCTCCTCGTCTCTTTGCTCCCAGTGGCACTCGCTTACGTCGCAGACATAACTTTTTGTATCGCTGTTGAACTTGGAAAAGGTCGTGAAGTCGTGGCGGCCCAGGAATACCGGGGCGACTTCGTTGAGCATCGTGCCATCAAAGGGAAAAATGGTCTGCCAGCTGTACCAGCGCTCAAAAACGGAGGGGCGGCGCATGACGGCGTAGACGTATTCGCGTTGACGCGCATCGTAGCGCGCGTGGAACTCTTCGTGCGGAATCGCCGACCACAGCACGCGGATGTCGCGCGGCAGCGTGGCGTTCAGCGCGGCGCTGAGTTTGTTGGCGGGCAGCCGCAGTGGTTTGGGCATTTTAACGTGCGCCACCTGCCCCAGTGCGTGCACGCCGGCGTCGGTGCGGCCGGAGCCGATCACTTCACAGCGTTCCTGCCCCGTGATTTCGCGCATGGCGTCCTCGAGACAGCCCTGGATGGTTTTGGCATTTTTCTGACGCTGCCAGCCGGAGTAACGGCCGCCGTCGTATTCCACGAGCAGTGCGGCGCGAGCCGGTTTGCGTCGGGCTTTGAAGTCCGATCCCGGCTGCGCGGTCGTTTCCGACGCGGCGCGCTCCTGATCGATGTTGGAATTCTGACCGGTTTGACTCATAAATACGCGGAGAAGCTGAATAGACCGGAAGACTGAAAACTCTCGACCCGACGACAAACAAAAAGGCTCAGGAAAAATGCAGGCAAAGGTCCCGCTTAAACGGGAATGGGAATGTAGGCGGCACGCGATGTCGTTTGAGGAAACTCCCCTTCCGCAACGCGACCAAAGACCTCATCGCCGCGCAACTCCGTCAGATCGACCGGAATACATGCCGCCAGAACGGAACGCGACGGAGCTGCAAACTGCACGCGAACGTAGTTGTCCGTCCAGCCGCGCATCATGCCGTTTTCATCCGCACCGCCCTCCGGAAGCACAAGCCGACGTGTGCCCAACTGCGAGCGATAAAAGTCCAGTTTTTTCTTGTGCGAGAGATTGCGCAGTTCGCGCGTGCGAGCGCGGCGCTGCTCAACCGGCACGCGGCCGGCAAACTCAGCCGCGGGCGTGTTGGGGCGCTCGGAGTAGGTAAACACGTGCAGATATGTCACCGGCAGCGAATGCAGAAAGTCCATCGTCTCGCGGAAATGTGCGTCCGTCTCGCCCGGGAAACCGACGATGACGTCGACGCCGACGGCGCAGTCCGGCATGCGCTCGTAGATCGCCTCGATCAGCGCGCGGTAATTTTTGGCGGTGTAACGTCGGCGCATCAGCCGCAGAATCTCCGGCGAACCGCTCTGCAGCGGAATGTGGAAGTGCGGCACAAACACGCTTGAGTCGCGGATGATGTCCAGAATGTCGCGCGTCAGCAGGTTGGGCTCGATCGAGGAAATGCGCACGCGTAGCTGCGGCTGAAGCTCCTCGATTGTGCGCACGACGTCGACGAAACGCTGGCGCTGCTCACCGACGTAGTCGCCCAGGTTGACGCCGGTCAGAACTACTTCACGGTAACCGGCGCGCTCCAGCTCGGCGATGCGCTGCGGGATCTCATCAAAATTCATGGCCCGGCTGCGGCCGCGCGCCAGCGGAATTGTGCAGAAACTGCATTTGTAGTTGCAGCCGTCCTGCAGCTTGAGGAAGGCGCGCGTGCGTCCGTCGCTGTCGGCGGAAAGCGCGGGATTAAAGGGCAGATCGCCGTCCAGCTCGCCCACGTAGAGCTGCGGTGCGTCGGGCCGTGCCGCCCCGCTTGCCGCCAGTTTTTCGGTGATGCTGAATTTGTCGCGCGCGCCGAAGACTGCGCTCACACCCTCGATGGCGGCGATGCGCTCGGGCTGGAGCTGCGCGTAGCACCCCGTCACTGCCACGTATGCCTCGGGCGAGGTGCGCAGCGCGCGGCGGATCACCTGGCGGCACTCGCGGTCGGCGTTTTCCGTGACGGTACAGGTGTTGACGACCAGTACGTCGCTGGCTTCGCCAAAAGGCACCACGGCATAACCGGCCGCCTCAAACTGCGCCTGCAGCTGCGAGGTTTCCGCGTAGTTGAGCTTGCAGCCCAGCGTATGGAATGCGACTTTCATGGTTTGCAAAATACGTGCCCGTCGATAGTTTTGCAACGCGCGCGGAGAGCCGCACACGGCATCGGGCGTAAACGTTCCATCATGGGCATTATTGATTTCAGCGAACAGAACGGGAGCCGCTTCCATGCAATTTGAGGTGATGAACGCCGAAGCCACGGTGGAAATCGAGGTTGGTCCGGAAATGACGGCGCGTCTGGACGTGGACGAAATCCACGCCTTGTACAGCACCTTTTGGCTGGGGCGTCACGTCGAACTGGCGGCGCGCAGGGTGATAGAGCCGCATTTTGACGAAGGCGAGGACGCGATCGGCGCGGCGCTGCATATCAAGCACGTCGACATGGCGGCGGTGGGCGCACGCGTGCGGATTCGCGCGTGGACAACGCTGGTGGAGGGCAATCTTGTTCGCTGCAATTTTGAGGCGCATCACGGCGAGGTTCTGATTGCACATGGCACGCAGGATCAGGTCTGTCTGCCCGCGGAAAAAATTAAACGGCGCATCGCCCGGGCCTACGACAGATTGAGTTAAACTGAGCGCTCAAATTGGTTGCCTAGCAGGCTGTCGGAAAACTCATCAACAAATCACAGCGCCCGATCAGGAAGCCGCCCGGCATTTTTCACCCGTGTTCCTGTCGTTAGAGGGTTGCCGGATTCGTTCCGG
>CAYULF010000018.1:0-123788 GCA_964445695.1 uncultured Hyphomicrobiales bacterium
GTGCGGTTCGTCGTCGCCGTGCTGCTGAATGCCAGGTAGCGCGCCGGACGAGGATAGACGGTAATCGTCAGTTCCGTTTCACCAAGACCACCGGGGCCGTCGGTCACCTGCACAATGGCCGTCGTCGGAAGCGGACCGCGCCATTCAAAGGTGAAGTTGCCCGTCGTCGAGGCTTCATCATTCGGAAGGTTTGTATTGTCTTCACCGGGAATGGTGATATTCGTCGTATTGGCGCCGCCGAGGAACTGCGGTCCGTTAAACGGACTGACAGCAATGTTGCCGGCGCTGTTGAACACGCGCAGCGAAGCTACCGTCGACGTCGCAGGGCGACGCAGGCGGTTGAAGGCGTTGAACGTACCGACCGTCACTTGAACCGGCTCGCCGGCGCTCACCGTCAGGTCGCCGCCGTTGAAGCCGATCGTGCCGCGGCTGTCGCTCTGCACACCACTGAACGCCGTCGTCACCGCAGCAGGCGGGACAAGGCGAATCGTGATGCTCGTGCCGAACAGATTGCCGAAGTCGTCGTTCAGGTCGAAGTCGGCGTTCACCGAGACCGCACCTTCCCAGCTCACCGTCAGGTTCGTCGAAACGATCGCCGTCGTCGTCGTGAACTCGATCGGGTCGAAGATCTCCTGGAACGGATCGCCGATCACGTCCATGAAGTACGTCGCCGTAAAGTCAGCGCTCGTCGTCGCCAACGCGCCAAAGCGGTTGAACGTCGCCGAGGTCACTACCACGTTGGCCTGCGTACCGCCGTTTGCCGTCAGAGTCACCGTCGTGCTGCCGCCGTTGAAGCCGGCAAAGCTCGTCGTGCTCGTCGTGCTCAGTGCAAGGTATTCGGCCGGAGGAGGCACGATCGACACCGTCACCGAGGTCGAGCCCATATCGCCGCTGCCGTCATGCGTGAAGGTCAGCGTTGCAATCGTCTGGCCCAGACCCGTGTAGGTCATGTTCATGACCGAGCTTCCCGTCGCCGACAGCGGGCTGACCGTAAAGGTCGAGCCGCCCGTGATCAGCAGTTCCGGGATATCCGCCGTCACCGAAATCGTCGTCGTGAAGAAGAAGATCGGGAAGGTGTTGTTCCCCGTCGCCGTGAAGTGGTTGAAACGGTCGTAAGTACCGACGCTCACCGAGATGCTCGTCGTCGGGTTGACTTCAAGAATCGTGTCGCCGCCGTTGAAACCGTCGAGGCCGATGCCTTCGCCGAAGTTGCCGCCGATCACACCGTTGCGCGTACTCAGACCCAGCTGGGCCGTCGTCGGCGTCAACACCGTGATCGTGATCGTCGTCGCCGAAAGGCTGTTGTCCGTTGTTTCAATGATGAAGTTCGCGCCGCGGGCAACATGTGAGTTGTTGTTGATGCGGAACGTGCTCGTCGTCGTCGGATTCGTCGGCGAGAACGTCGGCGAACCCGTGGCGCCCGTCGAGATATACATGTCGTCGAAGCCCGTGAAGATGCGCATTTGCACCGACGACAGCGACGCTTTCGTTACCGACAAGCTGTTAATAATGTTGAACGAACCCGAGGTCACCGTCAGCAGCGCCGATTCGCGCGCGCCGGTGTAACCGCCGGGACCGACACGGAAGCGGTTACCGCTGTTCGAGCCGTCGTTGGCGTTGAACGTATCGTTGCCCGTGCCGTTCGTCGTGCTCATCGCGATGTGATTCGGCGGCAGCGGACAGACCGTCACCGTCAACGTGGTCGTGATCAGCGTGCCGTTGCCCTCTTCCGCGCCGCCGCCGGCCGTCAGGCTCAGCGTGATCGTCGTCGGAGCCGAACCCAGCCAGCCGAACTGGATCGTGCCGAGGCGCACCGAGTTCGTCGAGCTCAGGTACACCGTCGCGTGCGTCGAGGTAACAGCAGTACCGCCCGACCAGACGCCGCCCACACCCGTGATCGTCGGTTTGATCGACGGATTCGACGGAAAGGGGCTGCCCACGATGCGCATCGTCGCCTGACCGTAGCGGGCGACGTTCGTCACCCACACGTCGGCGCTCGTCGCGCTTTTGCAGTCGGGGAAGCTGAAGCTTGCAAAGTTCAGGTTGATGATCTGCTGGCTGTTGATCGTCAGATCGCCGCCGTTGAAGCCGTTGCCGTTCGTGATCGACTCGGTCGACCAGGCCAGCCACTTCGCCGGAGGTTGCGTCAGAGCCACCGTCGACGTCGTCGCCGCGATGCCCGCATTCGCGAAGCTGACAATCACGCTGCCGATCGACGGAGCGTCGCCTTTATAGACCACCGTAATAGTCGTTGAGTAAATCGCACCGCTCGGCGTGACATCCACCACGCTCGCCACCGACACTCCGTCGCCGAAGTCGTAGCTGATGATCGCCTGCGTGTTGCTCGTCACCGAGCTCAGACAGTCGTTCGCGCCGTCAAAGGCCCAGGTTGCGAAGGTCACCGTCATGTTCGCCGTCTTCGTCACGAAGTCGATCGAACTCGGCGTCAGTCCCTCGTTACCCGTCGACGAGTTCGTCGAGAAGGCGACAAGAGTCGGAGCAACAGGCAGCACGTCGATCGTAATCGTCGTGGTTGCCATACCAGGGCCGTCAGGGGTCACCGTCAGCACCGCCGTCGTGGCGACCGAGCCGGTGTAAAGGATGCCGATGGAATGTTGCGTTGTCGCGCTCATGTTCGAGATCGTCAGCGTCGTACCCTGCGTCAGCGTCGGCCCCTGGCCGCCGCCACCCGTCAGGGTTACGGTGAACGTCGTGTTCGTCAGAGCCGTGACGTTACCGTCCGTGGCCGTCAGCACGCCGCAATTGTCGAACAGACCCAGCGTGAAGTCCAGAACCGTCGGAACCGTACAGCTGGTAAGCTGCGCAACCGGCGAACCTTCGAACAGGTTGTTCGTGCCCGTCGTCGAGGTCGTGCTGAACGCAACGGCTTCGACAGCCGGGACAAGAAGCTGCATCGTGGCCGAGGTGCCGGCCATGCCGGCAGGATTGACCGAAACAGTAATAATCGTCGTGCGCTCTCCACCGTAGTCCAGACCGACAATCGCAGTACCAAAAATCGAGGGAGCCGGGATCAGCATGCCCGCCGAGGTCGTGGTATAGGTTGCCTGAGTCTGTGAAGGACTTTGGTTCGAGATGTCTGCGCCGGTGATTTCAAAGTTCGCAGTGACATTCGACGTCGTCGCCGCGCGGTCACCCAGCGGGTTGAACGTCGCCGTCGTTACACTGAGGAAGTAGCGACGAGCGTTCGAGCCGACGCAGGACAGCGGTCCGGCAAAGTTCGCCGAGGTAATGACATCGACGAAACCGCGGAGGCCGTCACGGCCGTTGGCGTTGGTTGCGCTGAACGCAACGCGATCCGGCGGAATCGGCGAAACCGTCACGTTGGCGACCGTTGAGGTCAGCACCGCGCCGGTGACCGAAGCCAGCGTAACCGGAATGGTTACGGGAGCTTCGCCGCGATAAAAGAATTGCAGTGTCGCAGTTGAATAGGCATCGAGGTCAAAAGCCGCCATGCTTGCGCTTGTCGTTCCAACACCCGTATTGGCGTTGAACGACACACCGCTGGACGTCGTAATCTGGAATTCCAGATCCGCATCCGTATTAATGCCGGCGGGGAAGAATTCTTCGTTGATCGTCTGGTACGCTACATCAACCAGATCCTGTGAGATCGGTGTAAGCGTTTCCCAGCCGCTCGTGTTGTAGGGGTTCTCATCCGAGATAGCCGACGTCGAATACGCCAGGCGCGATGCCGGAGGACCTACAATGATTTCCGCCGTCGTTGTGAGCACGGGGTTGTTGGCTCCCGTGATCTGGCGGATGCGCATCGTCACCGTGATCGACTCGGTCGACGTCGAGATGATTGTCAGCGACGTCGAACTCGTAAACGCACCGGCGCCCGAGTTGTAGGTCGCCTGCGTCGAGCCGATGAACGAAACGTACTGCGCGTTGGTACCTTCCAACTGGTACTGGATTTTCTGTACGCCTCCGTTAAAACAGGAGACCGAGTAGTCGTTCACCTGCATGGAGGTCATGATTGCCGTGAACGGGATACCGTTCCCGACACGAGGCGTCGGATCAAACGCACCTTGCGTGCCGACCTCCCCGTTGATCGAACCGTACACCGCCTGACAGGTTTGCGCCTGGGCGACGTTGGGCGTCGCAAGTGCAAACAGGAAAGCTGCAAGAACGCCAAAAGCGCCAACGAATGCGGCGCGTCTTTTTAACGTTTTTGCAGCTGAATCAGGTTTGTACCGGAAGTGGTCCGATGTTTTGGTGATACCGCCGGAGCCCCGCGGCAATGTATTGGGCAACGCGCGGTCTCCGCCGCCAGGGACGGAAGTTGTATCCGGTCGCGTCGCGCCAAGAACAGTCAGACGATTCAGAAACGAAGATTTCTGCCGAGCCGATATGGCACCAACAGAAGCCAGCGCACCGATCGTTGCTGTTCCCAACAAACGAATCAGGTTGAGTAGCAGAGCAACCATGGGTATTGAAACTCCAGTAATTGATGAGTTGAAGGTTGTATTTTTTGATCGAAGTTGTATCAAAGAAATGGGTGTATCCAAGAATGTATATCGACCCCGTTTGATCGCCCCATCCTGTTCATTGAACAGATCAGAGCAGCACGAGGGATTGTCCGTTGGTTTCACGGATAATGTTGTCCGGTTTACAGAGTTTCCCGATTGGGCATTATCTGATTGCGAACGGTAACTGTCACCAGTCATGTACAAGCCTGTCAGATATTGGACAAAAGGACTCAGATAGCTGGAGCGTCAGTCTTATCCTTTGAAGCCTTTCAATCTGTCACGCCGATACCGTTCGACGCCACAAGGGAAGCGAAACTGCGAGTCACTGTAAGGAAGCACAATCGCTCTAATCCCCCGAAACACAGCAATGCGGACAAATTTACGGCGCTCCTCCCGCAATCCAAAGAAAAAAATCCCCGGCGCCAATCCCGCTCCGGACCGCAAAGATTCGTTATCGTAACATCTTTGGACCGTTTGGACTGGAGCCAGTTTTCCGTCGGTTTTGAAAGCCCGGGTACTGGAAGCGACAACTGATTGCCGACCGTGCACCTGGACCGCCGAGGGACTTCCCGGATTCCATGGGAGTTTTCAACGAAAGAACGTGATCAAGCGCCGTTTCGGATTATCGACTGGTATATACCTGCGCTCAAAAATTGAACCAAGGTTATACACCGGACGCGCAATCGAACACGATCATAAATCGTGCCAGCCAGGACTTGGGAGGGTCCTGAATCAGCGCAACAATCCTTTTGGATCGAAGCGTCGCTTTGTGTGGGTGTGCAGTTTTGGGTTGAACTCGCGTGCGCAAAAGCGCTGTCCGAAGTGCTGCTTTCTCCGGACATGGGCGAAATTACGCGGCAAAGGGTAAGAAAAGCAAGAAAAAAATGTTGGACGCTCCGGATTCATTGAATTTTAACAAGTATCTGAAGCAATCCGGCTTACTTGTTGCAGGGCAATAAGTAAGCCTTGAGATTGTCGCAAGTCGGTGCAGTGGTTGACTTTGCACCATTGGCCAATTATAGCCATGGCGCGGCGCCCGCCGCTCATCAGTTAATCAGGCCAAGTTCCCGGCCTACCGATGCAAACACCTCAACTAATCGGTCAATGTGCTCCTCGCGGTGCGTCGCCATGTAACTCGTGCGCATCATGCTGAGCGTCGGCGGCACTCCAGGAGGGATGAAACAATTGACAAAAACATTGTTGTCATAGAGTCTGCGCCAGAATTTCAGCGACAGCTCCACATCTCCCACAATGACCGGCACGATGGCCGTCGGGCTGTCGACCACCTTGAACCCCAAACCGTCAAATTCGCGCCGTACGCGGTCCGCCACCGCTATTAAACGGTTAACGCGCTCCGGCTCTTTTTCGAGGATGTCGAGCGCTGCAAGAGCGGCGGCACAAGACGGCGGAGTGGGACTGGCACTGAAAATCAGCGCCGGCGAAGTGTGCTTCAGGTAGTTGATAACGCGCTCAGGTCCGGCGACAAATCCACCGAGCGAAGCAAATGTCTTTGAAAACGTGCCCATCGTCATATCCGTGCGGTCCACCATGTTGTAGTGGCTGGCCGTACCGCGTCCGCCCTTGCCGATTACGCCTGTAGCATGCGCGTCGTCCACCAGCACGCGGGCGCCGTAGGTTTCAGCGAGTGCCACCAACTCCGGCAGCTTGACCAATTCACCGCTCACAGAAAACACGCCGTCCGTAACGATCAGTTTGCTGGCGTCCTCGGGTATGCGGCTCAGCACGCGCTCAAGGTCTTCCATGTCGTTGTGGCGATAACGCACAAATTCGGCAAAACCGCCCTTGGCAAGCATGGCGCCGTTCATGATGCTCGCGTGGTTCTCGCGATCGGAGATGATGTAGTCGCCTTTGCCGACGAGGCCGCTGATGGTCCCGAGCGCCGTCTGGTAGCCGGTGCTGAAGAGCAGAACAGCCTCGTAGCCGAGGAATTCCGCCAGGCGCTTTTCAAGCTGCACATGAAGATCTATCGTGCCGGTCAGGTAGCGGGAGCCCGAACAACTGGTTCCGTAGCGCTCCAGGGCGTCGCGAGCCGCGTCCTTGACGCGCTCGTCGGCCGTCAGACCCAGGTAGTTGTTGGATCCGGCCATAATGACGTCGCGGCCTTCCATCCGGACAACCGGCCCTTCGTTTTCTTCCACCACCCGGAAGTACGGGTACAAACCAAGCGCTTTGACTTCATCCGCCCGGTTAAACTGACGACACTTTTCAAAGATATCCACGATCACTCTCCTGCTTTCTCTGGTCGTACCCGGTAAAATTACGAAAATAATTCCGTATTCATTTTTTCACATTTCAGCGCTGCTTTGCGCGCATGACGGGCTACAATCACAATAATTTCCGCGATACAGACTCTATAGCTCGTATCAAAAAAATCGCGCTGATTGCGCCCCCATTTTGATTGCTCCATTCCATTATGACGGCAACAAACGACACTCTGACTGACATCGACCGCAAAGCACGTGAATACGATTCGATCCCGCGGCGATTGTCGGTATTGCCACTGCGCGATATCGTCATCTTTCCAAATATGATTTTTCCGATCCTGATCGGGCGCGATTCCTCCCTGAAGGCGGTTGCCAAAGCTCTGGAACGCGACAAGTTCATCTTCCTGACGGCCCAGAAAGACGTCGGCATTGACGAACCCGGCAAAGACGATCTGCACCGCTTCGGCACAGTCGCCAAAATCATTCAACTGATCCGCCTGCCGAACAATCTGCTGAAAATCCTGGTTGACGGTGTCGCGCAGGGACGCGTCAAACGCTTTTACAGCACCAAGGAACACCTGGACGGCGACATCGAGCTGAACAACTCCGATCAGAGCGACGAGACAAGTCCGGAAATGCAGGCCATGATCAGGCACGCCATCGAACTTTTTCACAAGTATGTTAAAGTTAACCGCAATGTGCCGCCCGAAGTCAGCATGGCGTTCGACAACATCGACGACCCCGGGCGCAAACTGTATTACGCCGCCGCCAATATTCAACAGGACGTCGCATCAAAACAGCGCATCCTCGAAAAGTTTTCGCTCAAAGAACAGTACTTTGAACTGATTTCCATTTTAACATCCGAAATTGAAGTCCTTGAGATAGAACAGGACATCGACGTGCGCGTGCACGATACGATCCAGAAAGCGCAGAAACGCTTCTTCATTCAGGAACAGATCCGCGCCCTGCAACAGGAATTGGGCGATGACGACGAAGCGTTTCCGGAGCTGGGCAAACTGCGCGAACGCCTCGATCAGGCGGGGCTGCCCGAATCTGTTAAAACACGCACCGACGAGGAATTTCAAAAGTTAAAAAAGATGCCGATGATGTCGCCCGACTTTGGCGTCATCCGCAATTATCTGGACTGGATCAGCCGTGTTCCATGGCAGGAGCGAACGGACGACCAACTGGATATTGAACACGTGCGTGAAGTGCTCGACGCCGATCACTACGGACTTGACAAAGTTAAGGACCGCATTCTGGAATACATTGCGGTGTTAAACTTAACGCAGAATATCAGCGGACAGGTGCTCTGTTTTGTCGGGCCACCGGGGGTCGGTAAAACATCGCTTGCCAAGTCGATTGCCCGCGCCCTGGGACGCAAGTTTGTGCGCATCTCTCTGGGCGGAGTCCGCGACGAAGCCGAGATCCGCGGTCACCGCCGCACGTATATCGGCTCCATGCCGGGCAAGATCATTCAGAGCATGAAGAGAGCTGAAACTGTTAACCCGCTCATGCTGCTCGATGAAGTCGACAAAATGGCAATGGACTTCCGCGGCGACCCGTCCTCGGCACTGCTTGAAGTACTGGATCCGGAACAGAATCAGACATTTAACGACCACTATCTGGAAGTCGACTACGACTTGTCGAACGTCCTGTTCATCTGCACGGCAAATGTTAAGTACGACATACCCGCGCCGCTGCTGGACCGCATGGAAATCATTGAACTCTCGTCCTATCTGGAACCGGAAAAAATCCAGATCGCCCAGCGGCACATCATTCCGCGGCAGTTAAACAAACAGGGGCTGGAAGAGTACGACGTCACGTTAAAAGACAAGGCGCTGCAAACCATTGTGCGCGAATACACGCGTGAAGCCGGCGTGCGCAATCTCGAGCGGCAAATCGCCTCCGTCTTCCGCAAAGTCGCCAAGCAGGTCGTCAGCGACAAAGCCAAATCCAATGACAAAAAGAACAAGTACAATATCACCAGCGACAAAGTCCGGGAACTGTTAAAGTCCCCGCCCTTCCCCGAAAAACGGAAAGAGTTAAGCGACAAAGTCGGCGTTGTAACCGGGCTGGCATGGACCAGCACCGGCGGCGATGTTCTCCCCGTCCAGGTCACCATGATGCCCGGCAAGGAAAAGTTAACATTGACCGGCAAGCTGGGCGACGTGATGAAAGAATCCGCCGCCGCCGCGCTGTCCTATGTCCGTTCAAACTGGCGGGAGTTAAACGTGCCCGAGGATTTTGCCAAAGACCGCGAAATTCACCTGCACGTGCCCGAAGGCGCAATTCCCAAGGACGGCCCTTCCGCAGGCATTACCATTACCATGGCGCTGATCTCCGCCGCCGCCAACCGCGCCGCACGCGGTGATGTGGCGATGACGGGTGAAATCACTCTGCGAGGCGAAGTACTCGCCATCGGCGGGCTGAACGAAAAACTCCTGGCCGCCAAACGCATGGGCATGCAGACCGTGCTCATTCCGCGGGACAACCAGCAGCAGCTGGCGGACATCAAGGACGATGTTAAAAAGGGGCTCGAAATCGTTCCGGTGGCCGACGCGCTGAGCGCTTTGCCGCACGTCTTCCGCTGATACATTGCAGGCCCTGCGCCCGCGCCTCAAGGCATTCCGGCAGCCGCTGTCACCTCCGTGTCATGCGGCTGTTCGATTTTGCGTATCCACGGTGCCGCACATGTGTTTTACCCGTGGCAACAAAACTCCTGGACGTCATGCGGTTTTCAGCGCATTGAACCATCTGCACGCTGAATGCAACCCGGGGCGGACTCCCCGCTCTTCCGTATATTGCCCCGTCCGATCGAGCAACACAGCCTGGAACCAAACATGAAACACGTTTACCTCGTTTGCCTTTTTGCGCTGCTGTCCGGCGCACTGATTACCCCCAAAGCCGTCGCACAGGACGAGCAACCCGTCGCCAACGAAACCTCGGTAGCGCTCACGCGACTGCTGGCGCGCGACATTTTTGAGCTCAACAGCATTCCATTCCTGGAACCGCTCGTCATTGCCGCGAACGCCTCTACAAACGCAGGTTTCTTCCGCAATGCCTGGATTCCCAAAGAGGACACCCTGTACTTCCGCTTCAGCGTGGTGGGCATGGGCGGCCTGGTGGGCGACAACCGGCAGTACTACAACCCCAATCTGCCGACCGATACCACGGGTGTGGCCTCCAGCGGCGAGGCGATCGACGCCATCTACGCCCAGCTGCTGTTGATTTTCCAGCGCGGCATTGAAACCGATAACATCAATCTGCCGGACCAGGCGGCAACCATTTTTGGCCCGACCGAACGCGCGGTGTTCGACATTCCGACCGAGTATCTGCTGGAGGAAATTCGCAAAAACGCAATCTACGTGATCCTGCCGCAGGCCGCCAAGGACAACATCGACGCGGCCATCGAATCGCTCCCGGAGCAACAAACCCTGCCGGGCGGAGCCGATATGAGCGTGATTGCCGCGGCTGTTCCCCAGCTGGAAATCGGCGCTCTCTGGGGTACCGAACTGCTGCTGCGTTATATCCCGCCCGTGCGCTTTGACGACAACGTCGGCGACATCACATTCTTTGGCGCGGCGGTGCGCCATTCCATTTCGCAGTACTTCGGCGACGCGCCGCCTTTTGACCTGGCGATTCAGGGCGCATACCAGACCACGTCCATCGAAAACACGATCGGCGTAACGGAAGCCAAACTGCAGGCCGATGCCGACATCTTCAATGTTAACATTCACGCCAGTAAAACATGGGACGGCTTTACGGCTTATTCCGGCCTGTCATTCGAGCGCATTGAAGTTAACACCGACTACACCTACGCACTCCCGTTCGAAACGCAAATTGCACTTAACCTGCTGAAAGAAACCGGCCCGGGACAGTACGAAGTTGTTCTGCCCGATTACCCCGGCGATACAGCGCCACAGACCAGCAGCGTGACCCTGGAAGACAACAACCTGAAGTTTATTGCCGGCATGATGTACACGTTTGACCCCGTGAGTATCTTTGTCGACTACAGCTTCAGCGAGTTTAACATTATCTCCGGCGGCTTGATGGTGTCCTTCTGACGCAGACCGAGCTTAAAACACCAACACCGCATGCGACGCATTCAGATGCGACATGCGGTGTTTTTTTTGTTCAACTCACAACCTGGCGCCTGCACACCTGGAGGCGGACTCTGCGGCGGCAAACTCCACAATCACCGACGAACATTATCCTCAGGAGAGCCTGAGGGCGAAGCAAATGCGAGCACTCAAAGCGATCTTAAACAGCCTTTTAAACCCAGCCAAATCCATCTTGTTTGTCAGCGGGAGTTAAACAACAAGGCGCGCAATCTGTCACCAGCTTTCTCGGCGCATTTCCTTGATTGCGTTAATCAGCCCATTGGTCGAGGAATCGTGAGATTCGACGGGGTCATCGTCCTCAAGTTCGGGCAGGATTCTTTTGGCGAGTTGTTTTCCGAGTTCAACGCCCCACTGATCAAAAGAGTTAACATTCCAGATGACGCCCTGCACAAAAATCTTGTGCTCGTACAAGGCTATAAGCGAGCCGAGCGTCTGCGGATCAAGCTTGCGACACACGACACTTGTTGTCGGACGGTTGCCGTCAAAACTGCGATGTGAAGCCAGCGCTTCAGCCAGATGTTCGGCCATTCCCTGTGCGCGCATCTCCGCCAGCGCCTCGTGACGCGTCTTGCCTTTCATTAACGCTTCCGTCTGCGCCAGGAAATTGGCGAGCAGTTTTTCGTGGTGATCGCCCAGTGGATTTTGTGAAACGGAAGGAACAATAAAGTCGGCCGGAATTAAACGCGTTCCCTGGTGAATGAGTTGATAAAAAGCGTGCTGGCCATTTGTGCCGGGCTCGCCCCAGATAACGGGTCCGGTAGGCCACTTAACATCCGCGCCGTTCTTTTGCACCGACTTGCCGTTACTTTCCATGTCGGCCTGTTGAAGGTAGGAGGGCAGCAGGGACAGGTAATCATCGTAGGGTAAAACAGCGTGTGTTTCCGCGCCGTAAAAGTTAACATACCAGACGGATAAAAGCGCCAGTAAAACAGGCAGATTGCGCTCAAAAGGCTCGCGCCGGAAGTGCTCATCCATGCGGTACGCGCCCTCCAGCAGTTGATCAAAACGCTCGTAGCCAATGCTGATGGCGATGGGCAGACCGATGGCGCTCCAGAGCGAATAACGACCGCCGACCCAATCCCAGAATTCAAACATGCGCTCCGCCGGGATGCCGAATGCCTCAACGCCGGCCGTATTGGTTGAAAGCGCCGCAAAATGCTGCGCCACCGCGCTTTCAGGCGCACCGCTTTCCAGAAACCAGTGACGAATGCTGAATGCGTTTGTCATTGTCTCCTGTGTGGTGAATGTTTTAGACGCAATTAACACAAGCGTGCTTTCCGGCTTGCAAAGCCGCAGCGTTTCCATCAGGTCGGTGGCGTCGACATTGGACACAAAATGCATGTTCAGACTGCGGTCTCCGTAGGCTTTGAGCGCACGGCACACCATTTTAGGGCCCAGGTCAGAGCCGCCGATGCCGATGTTAACAACATCGGTAAACTTGTCGCCGCGGTACCCGCTTAACGCACCGCTGCGGACGCCTTCGGCGAAATTGCGCATGCGCTGCTGCACGGCTTTAACGTCCGGCATGACATCGCGACCGTCGACGTTAATCGGCCGGTCGGAGCGATTTCTGAGCGCGGTGTGTAACACGGACCGCTGTTCGGTATTGTTAATGGGAGCGCCGGCGAACATCGCATCGCGCCATTCTTCGACGCGGCATTCACGCGCCAGTGCACACAGGAGCGCGAGCGTTTGATTGTCGATCAGATTCTTGGAGAGATCGACGAGGATATCGTCAAACTGAAATGCAAAGCGGTCAAAGCGGTCGGGATCGAGAGCGAACTGTTCGCGCAGCACAAAACTACGCATGACTTCGCGGTGCGTGGACAGGCTGTTCCAGGCGGGCAGAGTGTTAAGCGGTGAAATCGGCGCTTTGGTAATTTCGCTCATGGGTGCTCTCCATTTTCTTAAGTTAGCAATTGTTGCTGCGCAAATTTACATCTTTTCACGCGGGAAGGCCAAACCGGGAATCAGACATTTTCAACGGCGCTCCCGCCGGGCAAATTTCTGCGACGCGGCCCGAAACGCCAGGCACACACAACACAATTCCAGATACGCAGGTATGCAGACTCCCCCCCCCAGCCCTGTTTGCTGTCATGCAGCACACCGCATTCACTTTGTGCTCGCGTTTACAGCCCTTTGCTGTTGTTTCATGGTCAATCCGATAGCCGGCCAGGCACAGACCGACAGCACCACCGTCAAGAGCGCACCGCCGCCGATTGGTGAGCAGACGCAACCGCTCGCACGCCGCATGGAACGCAGCGGCATCTATCCGGACGGTCGGCTGCAGATCGGCATCGCCGGCATGAGCAACAAGTATTTCGGTGAGTATTCAGACAATCTGGTCGGCGTGGGCGGGCAGCTTTCGACGCGCTATCAATTCCCCGTCGTTCCTGAGATTTCGCTGGGCGCCAATGTTTCGCACCATCTGCTGCGCTACAAACGGCGCTACCGCCAGCGCTTCGGCATTGATTTTGAGCGGCAGTTCCCCGACGCCGACTTTCCCGGCATAGCCGATTCCAGTGTTATACGCACAACCAGCGTCACGACGGCCGAGGGGCTGCTCGTGCTCAATTTGTTTCCGCGCAATCGCCTGAACTACTATCTCTACGGCGGCTATGCGATCATGTCGTTTTCACCGGACGACATCGAGGAAGATGAGCTGGACGGCAACGGCAAAAAGGTGCACTATCCGGAGTGGCGCGATCAGAGCGAGTTTGACTACCATTTTGTGGGCGGGCTGGGCATCGACTTTTTTGTGACGCGCGACTTTGCCGTCGGCATCTCGGGCGGTTATCACTTAACCGACACGGACCTGCTGGACGGTTATGCTCTGTTAAACAGAGGCGTGCCGTCGGAACTCGATGGTTATGCCGAGTTCGGCATGCGTTTTTCCTACTTTCTGTTTGGCGACAACGACCGCGACAACGACGGAATTCCCAACGACCGCGAAGAAGAACTCGGCACCGACCCATATCACGCCGATACGGACCGCGACGGCGTTGACGACTTCGACGAAATTGAGGTCTACGGCAGCAATCCTTTTTCAGCCGACTCCGACGGCGACGGGCTGACGGATTTCGACGAGGCAGTGACGTACAATACCGACCCGTTCAGCGTCGATTCCGACGGCGACGGGCTGACGGATTTCGACGAAGTTAAACAGAGCTACAGCAACCCACTGCTGGCCGATTCCGACGGCGACGGGCTGGACGACCCGACCGAAATTGCACGCGGCTCCGACCCACTGAACGGCGACTCCGACGGCGACGGTATCCTGGATGCCGAAGACGACTGCCCGCGTCTGGTTGGTGTTCCGGAATACAACGGCTGTCCGCCACGCGAAAAAGCGCCCGAGCCGGAAACGCGCATCGAGTACATACGCGATACGGTGGTTGTGACGCGCACCGTAACAAAGATCGAAAAGGGGCAATCCTACACGCCTTACGGGATCAACTTCAAAAGCGGCAAAGCAGACATTTCGGTCGAAGCGGAAATCATTCTCGACGACGTGGCCACCTGGCTGCGCGAGAATGCAGACATCGTGGTGGAAATTCGCGGCCATACGGATGCGGACGGACCGGGCGAGCTCAACAAACGTCTGAGCCGCGAACGCGCCGAGTCGGTACGTGCATATCTCATCTCACAGGGCATCGACGGCGTTCGACTTTCCGCCCGCGGTTTCGGCGAACAGGAACCCGTCGACGGCAACGAAACGGAAAAAGGCAAGGCGCGCAACAGACGCATCGAATTCTACGTCAAGGACAAGAACTGATTCCGAGGAAGGAACTCAAAACGTTAACACATCAGCGCCCCTATGCAGCCGGGCATGGTGCAGTGCTGCGCGCGGCAGAATTACTGCGTTAACTGCAAATGCTGCACTCGCCGGCACGCTGATCGCGCCGGACTCAGTGCGTTAACCGGCGAGTTTTCAGTTGAGCAACTCCATGACTTCTGAAGTTGTCGTCACCGGCGCATTGCAGGAGAAGTTACGGCAGACGTAGACGGTCGGTTCGCCGTCGATGCTCGACTGCATCTCAGTGAATTCGGCCAGCGTGTTTAATCGTTTGTCAACCGTACCGTCTTCAACTCGCAGCAGAACCACCTTATTGGGAATGTAGGGCTCGCGAATTGCCTGAATCATTTTGTCTGCACGCTCATCGCGTTTGTTAACGACCAGCACGATTTCATAGGACGGGCCAACGGCAAACTCAAAACCCGCCAGGTACATGCAATAGGCGGAAGGCGCGCGGCGCACCGCTTCGGCAAATGCCTTGCCGATCTGACGCGATTTTTTCTCCAGGTCAATCTTACCGGTTAAACGCGCCAGACGCAGCATGTTAAGTTTGGCCACTGAATTCGCCGAGGGCGTAACGCCGTCGTGCAGTTTTTTCTGGCGGGTAAGGACGTCGGTCGTCTGCGCGGCGGAAGTATACAGTCCGCCGTCTTCCGCGTCCCAGAAGTCTTCCACCAGACGATCCGTCAGTTGCAGAGCCGACTCAAGGTATTTAAGCTCAAAGGTCGTCTCGTAGAGTTCTATCAATCCCCAGGTCAGGTGCGTGTAGTCTTCAGCCACGGGTAGTATGCCGGCTTCGCCTTCGCGAAAACGGTGCAGCAGACGTCCGTCGCCGGCCTGCAGGTGCGACATGATAAAACTCGCTGCCTTTTCACCGGCCGCGGTTAACTCCGGATTGTTAAACACCCGGCCGGCGCGCGCATAGGCCGCAATCATCAGGCCGTTCCAGTCTGTTAATATTTTGTCGTCCAACGAGGGGCGCTCGCGTTCAAGGCGTTTTTTGAGCAGTATTTGCCGGGCTTGTTCAAGCTTTTCCGTGAACTCATCCGAGCTGGTTTTCATGTCGTTGGCAAACTGTGCGGGGGATTGCCGGCCGTGTAAAATCGCAACTCGATCGCCTTTTTCGTTGGTCCAGTTGCCGTCCTCTTCAATCTGGTAGTATTGTTTAACCACCGTCGCCAGTTCAGGCGACAGCGCCGCATCAATTTCGGCCGTGGTCCAGGTGTAGTATTTTCCTTCGACGCCTTCGCTCACCGCATTTTCGGCGGAATAAAATCCGCCTTCGGGCGAAGTCAGGTCGCGCTGAACGTAGGTGAAAATTTCCTCGGCTGTTTGTTTGAATTCGGCTTCACCCGTCGCCTCGTATGCTTCCGTGTAGGTCAGGGCCAGCATGGCCTGGTCGTAGAGCATTTTTTCGAAGTGCGGTATTTTCCACTCGCGATCAACGGTATAGCGATGAAAACCAAAGCCCAGGTGATCAAACATGCCGCTGTTGCGCATTGTGCGCAGAGAATTGGTCACCATGGCGAGTGCGGTGGAATCGCCGCTGCGCTTCCAGTTGCGCAGCAGAAAGATGTGGTCGTTGGCGCGCGGGAATTTGGGCTCGTAACTCATCATACCGTTGGAGCCCATGCGACCGAAACCGCCGTATTGCTCGTCGTAGTTGGCGGCCAGATCGATCCTCGCGCTGTCGAGAATATCCTCGCCCAATGCTTCGCCGCTTTGGTCTTTGCCGGCCGCCATCAGCCCCTTGGTCAGGGATTCGGCGTTCTCTATGACGGACTTGCGGTCGGTTTTCCAGAGGTTCGACAGTTTGGGTATCGCTTCCAGCATTCCGAGGCGGTTGCCTTCAGTCTCGCGTGCTATGTAGGTGTCGGCGTAGAATGGTTTGCCGTCGGGCGTCAGGATGACGTTGAGCGGCCATCCACCGCGGCCGTGCATCATCTGGCAGACCTGCATAAACTGCTCGTCCAGATCGGGGCGCTCCTCGCGGTCAACTTTGATATTGATAAAATTGGCGTTCATCATCGCGGCGACAGTCGAGTCGCTGAAGGACTCTTCTTCCATTACGTGACACCAATGACAGGTGGAATACCCGATCGACACAAAGATCAGCTTGTCTTCTTTTTTAGCGGCTTCAAACGCCTCGTCCCCCCAGGCGTACCAGTCCACGGGGTTGTAGGCATGCGCCAGCAGATAGGGACTTTTTTCGTTGATCAGGCGGTTGGCCGTCGGTTCGCCGTCGCCTTCACCGGCAAAACGGTCGATCAACAGCCAGGCTACGGCAAACGTGACAATGGCGGGCACCACAAATGCCAGGGTTTTCTGTGCGGTTGAGTTCATACCGGGAAGCGCTCTCTACTGTTTGAATAAAAAGGACGGTCAGAAACGCGGCATTTTACGCCAGATTGTTTTGACGGACAGCTGCCCAAGTCCACGGCGGTCCTTCCGCGCCGGAACGCTGCATCTAACACTGCGGGTAAGATGCACAGTTCCCCCGCGACGGCGCAAGCGTAAAAACGCGAACGGTACTGATAAAAGGATGAGCGGGCGGGTTTTCGTGGTTAAAACGTCGTGGTTTTCATTGTGGTACAGAGCGTTGTGGACTGCCGATCTACCAAAGTTTTATTTCGGCGTGCTTTGATAACCGGATCAAATTGGCGACTTTGCGGATTCCGGGGATTGCAAACAACCATTCGTAAGCCGAAATACTCTGCCGGAACGGAGTACTGACATCATAAATATTGGCAAAATAATCATGAACATGTTAAAACTCTCGCTCGTTTTATTATGCTTGTCGGCAATGAATATGTCCGCGCAGACGGACAAAGAAGAAGCCCATGAGCTTGCAACGCAGGCGGTAAGATTTATGGATGAAGGGAACCCTGAGGAAGCTATTAGGTTGCTGAAGCAGTCCATAGAGCTTGACGATGAAACAATTGACTATCCATACGAACTTTCGCTTGCCTACTACATAAGCAAAGACTACTCCGCCGCAATTGACGTGCTGGAGGAATTAACGGATCACGACGAAGCCGGCGACAGAATCTGGCAGATGCTCGGCAACTGCTACGACCTGGACGAACAAAAAGACAAAGCAATAGAGACCTACGAACATGGGCTGGAACTCTTCCCCACATCGGGAATTCTGCACCTGGAACGCGGAAACATGGAACTTGCCAACGGCGAATACAACGAAGCCCTCTCCTACTACGAAGCGGGCATTGCAGCGCAACCCGAATTTCCGTCAAACTACTACTGGGCGGCCAAACTGTTCATGAGTTCCGAGGAAGAAGTCTGGGGCATGATCTATGGCGAGCTGTTTATGAACCTGGAACGCAACAGCGGACGCACGGCGGAAATCAGCAAAATGCTATACGATACATACAGAAGCGAAATCGACATCACCTCCGACACATCGATGTCGATCGAGTTTTGCAACAGCGTTATTACCGCCGAAGACCTTATGGGGGATCTGGAAAATCTCAAACTTCCTTTCTGCATGGTCTACGAGTCGACAATGATCAAGACATTAATTTTTTACGACACAATTACCACAAGTTCGCTGAATGAAATCAGAACATCATTTGTTGAAAACTATTACAGCATGGGTTACGACGGGACTCATCCGAATATTCTGTTCGAGTATCAAAAAGATCTTGTGAACAACGGCCATCTTGAAGCCTATAACTACTGGATACTCATGAAGGGCGAGCCGGACACGTTTGAAGCCTGGCACTTAACAAACGGAGCAAAATGGGATGAATTTGTCGAGTGGTTCGCCGAAAACCCGATTAAAATCAGTGAATCCAGGAAATTCCACAGAACGCAGTATTGACGGCACTTCAGCGCTCTATCCAACAGCCATTCAATCAGTCAGGAAACTTAACAGTTGATTCATGTCGGTGCGGCGCTAAACCGGAGCCAGACGGACAAGCTGCTGAAGACTTAACAACTCCGGCAAGAGCGCTTCGCCGCGTGCAAGTACAAACGTCGAACGGTGCAGGCATGGAAGTCTGCGGCTTGCTTTTTCTTTTTGTTCGTCAGCGAGAACGAGGCTAAAAAGTGACGAGCCGGTCCGAAGCCGGCGGGCGAGGAAAGTGATTCCAAATTCAGCGGCTGCAGATGCACAGTAGTGGATGCTGAAGTGATGCGGTGTCGTTTTGTGTGGGCAGGCTGTGTGAAGCAATTGATTCAGTAGCCCAGTTGGGAGTTTAATGTTCAAATGAGGAGCGTGCTGTGTTAAACGCCTGATTCGATGGCCGATTTGGGAGGTTAATGTTCAAATGGGAAAGTAGAAGAAATTTGACGCACCTTTGCGTGATCAAGGGGCCCGCCTGCCCCATCGCCCGCCCCGCCGCCACCGCGAGTTTCAATAGTATTCAGACGCACTCCTCCCACCCTGCTTTAGTGCAGATTTTTTGTGAGGCAAACGTGAGTCCAAACATCACGCTGCGTTGCATGCGGCGCAGTATGATATGCGCAAGTCTACGTTGAATCCGTAGAACATCCTTGTGTAAAACACTGAACGCAGGTCAAAACGTGGTTAAACGGTCAAGTTTCGCCGCTGAACGGTCGTGAGTAGATCTACTCAACTTCAAATTGGTTGACATCGGGGCCGACGCCAAAAAGCCGGAGATGCGCGCAGCTCCGGCAGCTTCACACCAAAAGCCGTGCAGCGCCACGCACAGTGACAAACAAAACAGTCATAAAGCCGGAGATGCACAAGCAGCTCAGGCGGTCAGAAGTGCGGGCGCTGAGCCTTGCAATAACGGATGCAGTGGATGCCGGTCGAGAGCGATTAAACAAGCGGCAATTAAACATCGATCTGCGCGATGATGTCAATCTCCGTGTCTGACGGCAGCTCCGTGAAGCTGATGACCGAAACCGAGGGAAATGCCGTGTGAATCATGCGGTACAGATAAGGGCGCACCGTGGCCGATGTAATGATCAGCGGATTGTATCCGGCGATGCTGATCTCGTCCACCGCCTCCGTGATCGAATCGTTTAACTTGCGCAGAATATCCGGCGCCAGGCCAAGTGAAGCGCTGCCGGCCGTGCTGTTGTTCTGCAGCGCCTGCGTCATCACTTCCTCCACGCGCGGCGCCAGGCTGACCGCACGCACGATGCCGCGCTCGTCCTGATACAGGCGTTTGATCGTGTCGCTTAAACTGTGGCGAACGTATTCCGTTAACACGTCGACGTTTTTGGTGACGGACGCGTAGTCGAGCAGCGACTCAATAATCAACGGCAAATCGCGAATGGGAACGCCCTCGCGCAGCATAGCCTGCAGCACCTTGTGCAGCGTGCCGAGCGGCAGGGTGTCGCGGCTGACTTCCTCCACCAACGCGGCGTAGTCTTTTTTCAGATGATCGATCAGTTGTTTAACCGCCTGACGATCCAGTATGCGATCCGCGTAATTGCGCAGCGTTTCGGTTAAATGCGTCGAAATGACGGCCTCGGGTTCAACAACCGTAAAGCCCATGATTTCGGCGTTCTCGCGTTCGGACGAAGGCAGCCAGGTAGCCGGCAAGCCAAAGACGGGTTCGGTGACGCGGATGCCCTGCACCTCGCCCTGCGCCGAGCCGGGATTCATCGCCAGCAGCATGCCCGGATACACCTTGTTGGCCGCCACCTGATTGCCTCGCACCTTCAGAATGTATTGTTCGGCTTCGAGCTGGAGGTTGTCGCGCACACGCACCGGTGGAATTACGATGCCCAGCTCCGTCGCGAGTTGACGCCTGATATTGGTAATGCGCTTGAACAGATCGCCGCCCTGAACCTCGTCAACCAGCGGAATAAGACTGTAGCCCAACTCCAGCTCAATCGGATCGATCGTCAGCAGGTCTTCGACCGGCTTTTCCTCCGGCTTTTTGGCGGAGTCGGCCTTGGCCAGTTCCTGCCGCAAATTTTCTTCGGCTTCCTGCTGAATAGTGCGCTGTCGGTAGTAGCCCAGAGCCCCCATGCCCGCGCCCAGTACGAGAAAAGGCAGCATCGGGAAACCGGGTAAAAGCGAGAAGAGACCGGCTGCGCCGGCAGTGAAGTAGAGCGTGCGCGGGTTGTTGGCAAATTGATCGCCTAGTTCCGTTTCGAGCTGCTCGCCCGAGGCGGAACGCGTCACAACCAGACCGGCGGCAACCGATATGAGCAGCGCCGGGATCTGCGAAACCAGGCCGTCGCCGATCGTCAGAATTGTGTAGGTCGACATGGCCGAACTGACGTCCATGTCGCGCTGAAACACGCCGATTGCGATACCGGCAATTATGTTGACCGCCGTGATGATCAGGCCCGCAATCGCGTCCCCTTTTACAAACTTGGCGGCGCCGTCCATCGCCCCGTAAAATTCCGACTCCTGATTGAGTTCGGAACGGCGCTTGCGCGCCGAGGCTTCATCGATGAAGCCGGCGTTCAGGTCGGCGTCGATGCTCATCTGTTTGCCGGGCAAGGCGTCGAGTGTAAATCGCGCCGTCACTTCGGCGATACGCCCCGAACCTTTGATAATGACGACAAAGTTGATGATCACCAGAATGATGAAAATGATGATCCCGACCACAAAATTGCCGCCTATGACAAAACTGCCGAAAGCGGCGATGATGTCGCCCGCCGTCGCCTCGCTCAGAATGAGGCGCGTCGAGGCAATGTTGAGTCCCAGGCGGAACAGCGTCATTACGAGCAGAATCGTCGGGAAAATCGAGATGTCCAGCGGGCTGCGAATGTACAGCGAGGTCATCAGGATCAATACCGAAAGCAGGATGCTGACCGAGAGCATCACGTCCAGCATGAATGGCGGCAGCGGAATGAGCAACAGCCCCATGATGGCGATAATGCCGAAAGCGATCAGCGCATCGGATTTGCCGCGCAGAAATTCCAGGCGCGAGAGCAGACCCGACGCCATCGCACCGGTCGAAGCGGCGGGCGCGCCGCCTGCGGGAGCCAACTGTCGATTTTCAGCCATTGTGTCGCTCTACCTCAACCATGGAACGTCTGCTGTATTAATTCTGCTGCGCGGCGTCCTGCCGTGCGCGGTACACCGTGGCCAGAATCTGGGCCACGGCGGTGAACAGGGACTCGGGAATCACCTGATCGATGTCGACCATAGCGTACAAGCTTCGTGCCAAAGCTTTTTCTTCCACGATCGGTACATTGTTTTCCGTCGCAATTTTACGGATCTGCAGCGCCAGAAAGTCGGCGCCTTTGGCCAGCACGCGCGGCGCGTCCATCGTCTCCACGTCGTACTTGAGCGCCACGGCGTAGTGCGTCGGGTTGGTAATGACCACGTCGGCGTCCTTGACGCGCTGCAACATCAGACGCTGCAATCGATTGCGCCCCATCTGGCGTATGCGCGCTTTCATGCGCACATCGCCTTCCATCTGTTTGTTTTCGTCGCGCGTTTCCTGCTTGGTCATCATCATGTCCTTGCGGAACTTCCATTTCTGGTAGAAAAAGTCCGCCAGGGCGATGATGATATACGCCAGTCCGACCTTGTACACCAGCTCAAAAGCCAGCTCGGTCATAAACGGCCCCAGCTCGACAAAAGGCATCGTCATGATCACCATGATCGACGAGGCGCGCGGCGCCAGCACCGAGTACACAACCGTGCCGATAATCAGGATTTTGAAAAGCCCTTTGACGAACTCCACTACCGTGCGCGATGAAAAGAAGGTGTTTTTAATCCCCGTAAAAGGATTGAACACGCGTTTGAAGTCGACGCCCTCGGTGAACTTTTTGGACGCAAAATGTACGCCGACCTGCATGATTTCCGCGCCGAGCGCCACGGCGTAAATGACCACCAGCACCGGCAGAATGGTGAAGGCGACAAAAAAGGCCAGCTGCATGAAGTATTCGGGTGTGGTGCTGTCGTTGATCTGAATGAAACCGGAGTTAACAAAGAGCGCATGTGAAAATGCTCGTAACTGATCCACCAGGCGGCCGCTGAAAAGATAGACCACGAGGATGCCGAGCAGCAGCAATGCCGCCGTCGTTGTATCCACGCTCTTGGCCACCTGCCCGCGGTCGCGCGCCTGCTCGAGGCGCTTGGGGGTGGCCTGTTCGGTCTTCTCCTGGCCGTCGGCGTTTTCAGCCATCGGACTTTGCCTCCGCCGGCGTCGCAGCGACGCCGTTTAACACCCAAAAACAAACAGGGCGGCGTTTATGTTGCCGCGGCCTGCAAACTGAGAATGACTTCAAGGATATAGCCTTCAAACAACTCCAGCGCGTTTTTCATCACGTAGATAAACACCGGCGTTGTGATCATCAAAGTCAAAAGACCGATGATGATTTTGAACTGAAAGCTCAACACAAAAATGTTAATCTGCGGCGCCACGCGCGCCAGCAAGGCCAGCGCCAGATTCGTGATAAACAGCGCGATAATAACCGGCGCCGCAATCTTGGTGCCGATCAGAAACATCTGCGTCACCAGGCGAATAAGCAGTTCAATCGTCGGGCCGGAAAACGCAAAATGCCCCACGGGCACGGCTTCAACGCTGGCGTAAACCGCCTCGATTAAAAAATGATGCCCGTTCAGCACCAGAAACAGCATCAGCGCCGCCAGCCACTGAATCTCGCCGACCAGCGTCGGCGCGTTCAGGTTCAGGTTAAACAGCGCCGAAGTCTGGTAGCCCATGTCGAAGTCGGCCAGACCGCCGGCAAAACGCACAGCCTGAAACAACAGGTTGGCCGAGTAACCGATCACGATGCCGACGAATGCCTCTTTGAACACGAGGACAAGCAAAAACATCGGTTCCAGTATCAGCGGCGCCTGCCCCTCGCCAAAAGCCGCCGTCATCACGATGGCGATCACGACCGCCAGGATGACTTTGATCTGCGTCAGAATTGCCGGATTGCCGAAAAACGGCGCGACCATCATCATGCCCGTGACGCGCACAAAAAACAGAACGCCCACAAGGAAGCGCTCCGTCAACATTTCCATCGTCAGTCCGTCGGGCACAGGCATTTTTGGTCAATATTATCCAGTCAGAACACTTTTGTGGATTGTTCGCAGTCAGCATGCAGCACGCGGCGCTAACCCAGCTCCGGTATCATGTTGAACAACTCGATGGTGAAGGTCTTGAGGTTGGAAATCATGAATGGCATCACCGCCACCGTCACGATAAACACGACTATCAGTTTGGGCACAAATGTCAGCGTCTGCTCGGAAATCGAGGTCGCAGCCTGAAAAATCGAGACCGTCAGACCGACGATCAGCGACAGCAACAGCAGCGGTCCCGCGATCAGCAGCACGTAGTAAAACGATTCGCGCGCCAGAAAAACGACCATTTCCTCGGTCATGTTGAGTCCCCGTCAGAGTTGAATCTGGCCGATCCGCCCGGACCGCACCTACACCGCCGCCACACTTTCCATGAGCGACGAAACTATCAGATACCAGCCGTCGACCAGGATAAACAGCAAGACCTTGACCGGCAGCGAAATCAACTGCGGCGGCAGGAGCATCATCCCGAGCGACATCAGAATACTGGCGATAATCATATCGATTATCAGAAACGGAATAAAAATCACAAAGCCAATCTGGAATCCCGTGCGCAGCTCGCTGATCGTAAACGCCGGAATAATCGCCAGCAGGCTGACGTCGTCAATCGACTCCGGTTTTTCGCCGCTTTGCAGCTTGACAAACAGCGCCAGATCCTCTTCCCGCGTGTGTTTGAGCATAAACTCGCGGAAAGGTTCAATCATTCTGTCAACGGCTTCGGCCTGGGTAATCTCTTCGTTCAGGTAGGGCTGCAGGCCGTTGGTATTGGCCTCGTCCAGCACGGGCGTCATCACAAACAGCGTCAGAAACAGCGCCAGTCCGACGAGCACCTGGGCGGGCGGCTGCGTATGCGTGGCCAGTGCCTGCTTCAGGAAGTGGAAGACCACGATCATTCGTGTAAAACACGTCATCATGACCAGAATGGACGGGGCCAGCGTCAGCACCGTCAGCATCATCAGCAGCTGGATCGTCGTCACAAAATCATCCGGCGAGTCGGCTTCATCGATCCCCAGCGAGATCGAAGGCAGGCCGATACTCGAGCCGCCCGCACCGCCGCCCGTGCTGTTCTGGGCCCACATTTCCACCGCACCGAGGGCCGCAAAAACGCCCAGCAGCACGACCAGTGCGATCGCCCCGCGCTTATGAGTTTTGACTTGTCGAGTGAGTTTTTGCCACATGGAATCGCCGTTGATAGTAGACAGGCTCCGCCGATCACTGCGCAACTATCGTGCCGAATTTGCGGCTGAAGGTTTGTGGTGGACTTCCGACTGAGCGGCTTCAGGCTTCGCCTGGCCTTCAACGGCCTTTTTGTTTGTCGGCGGGAGCGGAGCGAACAGAACACCGAAAACAAAAAGAGCTGTGAGCCCTCAGGGCTCACAGCTCCTACGTAGTTTTACGTAGTGGCCGGCGGCTCAACGCCCATTCAACGGCCGGCCGCCGGACGCTCGTTGACAAACAAGAAAGTCATCGAGCCTGAGGGCAAGCGCAGCGCAGTCCTCAAAGCGATCAGTATTTCAGCCGCCAGGCTGCGAGTCCAAACCACCGAGCCGCAAGGCTACAGTAGCGCCCAAAACAAAAAAACACCCGCGCCGGAAGCACGGGTGTCAAATAAACGCGTCGCCGAGTTATCAGTCCGTCATTCAATGATCAGGCTGCGGTCCAGAACCGCCTCACCCGCGCGCAGGCGCAGAATGTACACGCCGGCCGGACGATCCAGATCCGTAATGCGGATGTGATCCGCCGCGCCGACGCCGCGACGCAATACCGTCGCATTGCCGCGCAGGTCGATCAAACTCAACTGCCAGCTGCGCGGCCGATCCAGCGCCATGTTAACACTGAATTCCGAGTGCGCCGGATTTGGACTCACGTCCAGACTCCAGCCGGAATTCAGCGCGTCCATGTTAACATCGCTGACGACATTGCCGATAAGCGGCACATCAACCGGCGCAAACAGGTCCTGAATGTGAATCTGTAAAGTCGCAGATTTTTGCCCTTCCGACGTCGGCGCAAATTCGATTATTGCACACATCTCCAGATTCTGCGGAATTTCATCGCCAATCCAGTGTATGATGTTAAACTGATCCGGGTTGTCTCCGACAATGTCAAGGCCGGTGACGCGGGCCGTGTCAAGGATCCTGTTGTAGTACTGGTATACAACTTCGCTGCGTTCGTTAACATACGTATCGGGAAACGTGACGGGAGTTTGTATTTGTCTGTTAACCGCCGTCCCGTCAAATCGGATTGTCAGAGGATTGACCGTGCCTGCGTTCGGATCTGATTCGGGCCAGATGAGCTCCGTGGTTTGTTGACCAAAACCGATACTGGCCATGCTGAAGTCGACCGTTACACGCCCCAGCGGGGGCAACACCAAATCGGGCGTAATAATATTGCCGATTATCTCCGCTTCTTTGCCGTGCTCCAGATCAAAGGTCGGGCGCCCCGGTTTAATATCGCGGTCGGAAATATTAAACAGACTGGCGCTGAATTCAAATGGGCGGCATTCGGGATACTCACCCAGTTGCAAAATGTTCACAGGCACCCAGTCATCCTGCAGCCAGATTGCGTCGGCTTGTCGTGCGGCCACAATAATGTTAAGCGGGTCGTCATCGCCGCTGCTCTGTACCGACAGCAATCCAAGATATGAATCGTCAAATTTGCCTTTGATGTACTTGAGGCCAAGGCGCAGAATCTTGTCGTCGTTGTCATCATCAATTTCAATCGACTCCACCTGAATCTGATCCGTTCCCGTCAGTATCCAACTGGCGACCTCGTCAACGTCGTCATCACTGAGTGTAAATGTGAAGACGCTGTCTTTTGATTCGTCCACAGGTCCAAAGTTGGCGACCAGAAGTTCGTCAACCGGCCGGATTGATTCCCCGGTACCGATAAGCGTGACCTGATGGTCTCCGTTTTCCGTGTTGGAATCAAAGGCAAAGACCGCGACGTATTCCTGTACCTCACGCGGTGAGAAGTACACTTCAAATTCGACCTGCTGATCCGGCTCGAGGACAATCGAACGAGGTTGTTCCGCCATGAAAAAACCGCGACGGCTGTTGTTCTCCAGACGGATATTAAAAATGCGGACCGCTACGTCGCCGGTGTTTTCGACCGTGATCCGCGTTTTGTCCGACGCCGCAATCTCGGCTTTCAGACCGGTTTTCTCTTTTTCGACGGAAAGGAGATTTTCACCTTCAACAATGCGCAGAATTTCGAGAATGCGGTCCGGTTTGGGAATGTTGCGCTCGGAGTTGGTCGTGGCCACAAAAATGCGGCCCTCTGGAGAAAAGGCGAAGTCGCGCAGGCGTCCCCAGCGTTCTTTAAACATCTGTTCTTCGGATTCAACCGCATTGCCGTCGGGCGTCATATGCATGCGGTAGATCGTTTCGTTTTTCAGTGTCGAAACAAAAACGGAGTGCTGCCATTCGGGGAATGCATCGCCATTGTAATACAGAGTACCGGAAGGAGCAATCGACGGCGTCCAGGCGGTGATGGGTTCCACGACGTCGTTGGCTTCACAGAACGCCTCCTCAATCGGATTGTCGCAATAACCCTGCACCGTCGGCCAGCCGTAGTTTCCGCCTTTGACAATGATGTTAAACTCGTCGTCGTTAAACGTACCGTGCTCCGTGCTGTACAACTGACCGTCGGGCCCCCAGCACAAGCCCTGCGGATTGCGGTGCCCCAGCGACCACACCCGCTTACCGGGAAAGGGATTATCTTCGGGCACGTTGCCGTCCAGATCTATGCGCAGAATTTTACCCTGCAATTCATCCAGGTTCTGCGGCTTGCCGATGTCGTCGCGATCGCCGATAGTAATGTACAGCAAATTGTCCGGGCCTATCAACAGGCGGCTGCCGGCGTGAATATTCGCTATGGATGAACGCGGCACAATGCGTACTTCATCAACGAGTTGATCCAGCTCCGCGTCGTAGCGAAACTTGCCGACTGTTAAAAAGGGAATTTCATTCTCGTCCAGAAATGAATAGGAGATAAATACAAAAGGTTCGTTCTCAAAGTCCGGATGAATCGCCATACCCAGCATACCGCTTTCATGTGTCACGGCCACGTGGTCGCGAATATCCAGCAGTTGCCTGATCTCGCCATTCTCCGGATTGACAGCACTGACTCGGCCGACACGCTCCGTAAACCAGATCCAGCCGTCCGGCCCCCAGATAATCTCCCATGGACGATCCAGCTCGGGCGTCAGATCCCAATGCGTGTATTGTGTTTCGTCGGTCTGAGCGTTTAATGTGATCGTTGTATAAAACAAAGCAAGGACGATGAGACAGAATGAGCGCAATAACATGTTCATATCTCGATTGTTAAGTCAGGAATAATCTGAAGTTTTTCCGGGTTTTCAGTTTAATTGAGCAGTACAAATGACGTGAAAAACGTTCGCCCTCCGCTGCGCAGTTCAGCGACATAAACGCCTGCGGCAGGCATATTCATCAACGCCGCCCCCATGTCGACGTTCAACTGCAGGGCGGGCGCGGCAGCCCTGCCGGCCTGTTGCAACACCAGCCGACCGGCCTGGTCAAAGACCTGCAGACTCCACTCGCCCGCGCGCGGCAATTCCGCCGCCAGGATAAACACATCGCGAACGGGATTCGGCTGGACGCGCAGGCTGAATTCCGATGGAAGCTCCTCAACCGAGTTGGGGTTTTCATTGGCAAACAGCCGGACAGTCTTTAACAGCGCATTTTCATATTCAACAAACAGGTCGGCCGTTCTGTACGCATTGTTCTCAAGTTCGGCCCGCAGTCCAATCCAAAGTGTATCGCCGGCGGCCAGAGAACCGTCGACAAACTGTATAGATACAAACTCACTGCCTTCCAGGCGCAGCTGCGGTGTCTCGACTTGCCCACCTGCGGTTCCGACAATAAACAATACAGTGTCGATTGCCGCAGGAAAACGTTCCGCACTGAAGTGCACTTCATCCGCTGAAGTCGGCGTCCAGTCCAAAACGCTGACTTGTACATCCCGATCAATCAGCGCTCCGTCATCCGTGACAAATCCCAACTGTGTATTCACACCGCCCACACGCAAGGCCAGCAGTTCCAGGTCGAGTTCCGTGTTAATTCGCGGCGGCAGGATCGGCGTCCCCTGCAACAGTTCAAGCTCGGGTGCAGACTCGGCATCAAGATAATATGATATGACGCGGCGCTCTGCCTTGTGGAGATTAACCAGAGCCACGGGCAAAAGCCGTTTAAACTCGCGCTTGATATTCAACTGAATCGACTGGTCCTCATCGCGAAGCAATCTTCCTGTTTCGTCGGTCCACAACAATCGCGGCACATTGGCCGCAAGCTGCAAGCCGGCAATGTCGCGGCCGTCAATCCGCATCTTGAGGTCCGCCAGAACCGGATCGCCGGAGTCGGACCGGCCGAGCCGCACAAAGATGTTCGCGCCGGCAATGCTTGCCGACTTCAGATTAAACACAGAGTTTTCTTCCAGCTCAGTGTTTAACACACCGGCGGGACGTTCTTCCAGCGGAATGCGGACAACGACATCACCGTCATCGGGCAGATTGTCATTATGCAGATACGCGCGTCTTATCACCACGCCAGGACCGTTAACCGTCCCTATCAACTCCACTCGCCAGGATGCCCCACCGGCCTGGTTGCACGAAAAGTGTAACACGGCGTTGTGCTCCTCCTCTTTGAACGGCACAAACTCCACAGCAACAGCCTTTTTTTGTTTACCGCCGAGTGTAAATCGTCGATCCGCCGCGTCGATGACAAAAGCCGCGGCATCGGGACCGTCGACAAATACATCGTAAATAATTAACGGGTCATCGTCCGCATTCTGCAGTTCCAGACTCCTGACGTTGGATTCAGGCAGCCCGGCGGCGGCAAATATCAAGTGCTCGGCAGGTTGCTCCAGCGTGGAAGCCGACACCGGCAGAACCTCAAATACGCGATCGGGAAAAGGCAGGTCGCGCTCGAGATTCGTCGCTGAAATAAACAGTCTTCCCTCCGGCGAAATCGCGAAGTCGCGCAGACGCCCCCAGATGCCTTTAAACAACTGGTGTTCAGCGACGACCTGATTGCCGTCGGGCGACATCTCCATGCGATAGATGCGCTGATTTTTAAGCGTGGAAATGAGGACGCTGTTGCGCCACTCGGGGAAGAGATCGTGGTCGTAAAACTCGATGCCCGACGGTGCGATTGTCGGCGTCCAGCTGTAAATCGGCTCAACGACATTAAACTCGTCGCAGTAGGCTTCTTCCAGCACATTGTCGCAGGGACCGATCACACGCGGCCAGCCGAAATTGCCGCCTTTCACGATGATGTTAAACTCGTCGTCGTCGTCCGTGCCGTGTTCGCTGCTGTACAATTGGCCATTGCGTCCAAACACCAGGCCCTGCGGATTGCGGTGGCCGATGCTCCAGACCGAACTTGACGGATCAGGATTGTCCGCCGGAATGCTGCCGTCCAGATTGATGCGGTGTATCTTGCCCTGCATCTGGCCGGGATCCAGCGGACGCGTCTGGTCGCCTGTATCTCCGATGGAAATAAACAGAGTGCGCTGCGGACCGACCAGCAGTCGACATCCCAGGTGAATGTTCCAGGTGCTGGAGGGCGGCAACAACTCCTCTTCATCCTGCAGCACATTCGCCGCCGCATCGTAGCGCCAACGCGTCACGTACAGCGCGTCGCGTTGTTTAATTTCGGAGTACTGTGAATACGCCACGTAGACAAAGGGCCGGTTCTCAAAGTCCGGGTCAAGCGCCATGCCCATCATGCCGCCTTCGTGCGTCAGCGAGACGCGGTCGCTGATATCCAGAATCACACTGCGCTCGCGCGTCTCCGGCTGCACGCGGCTTATGCGCCCCGGCCGCTCGGTAAACCATAAATAATCGTCAGGTCCCCAGACGACTTCCCATGGCCTGTTGAGATCGGGCGCAACGTCGCGCGTAATGTGGTCAACGCCTTCCTGCGCCTGACCAGTGTTGAACGAACTCCAAAAGAGACATGCCGTTAACAACCAGCGCGCCGCGAGACGCCACCGTCGCCGACGTGCGTTTTGAACCAATACCATAACTTACCCCGCGTGTACAAGGAGTATTAAACAAGTTGAAAGTGCAGGAGCAGTGCGGGGGGCTAATCCTGAGCGCATTGACTTTTCAGTCAGGCATATACTCCGGCAGAATGGCGCACATCACATAGCAAGGTTGGGAAACAGACGCCCGGACAACGCGTCGTTCCTGAATTCACTTATCCACTACAGGTTTACAACTCAGTGTTTAACCAGAGTTGACTGCAGGCGGCCGCCTTTGCCGCCGATAACCACCAAATACGTTCCCCTCGGCAGATTAACTGCGCGATCATCTTTTCCGTCCCAGCGCCAGTGAATTTCACGATCACGGGACTCAATTTCTTCCGTGCGCAGCGGGCGCCCCAGCACGTCGAGAATCTGCAAGGTATAAACGCCGTCCTGCGGCGTCGCGGCATGGATGAAACACTCGGACACCAGCGGATTGGGGTGCAGGCTCAGCCCGCCGTGATTGTCGGGTTCGCTGGAATCGACCGCACTGGTCGGGTTAACAACTTCCATGATGCGGTCGTCGTCTTCATGCGCCTCGCCTGCTTGTGCGCGGCCGTCGCGATTGGACGTGGCAAAAAACAGACGGCCGTCCGGGCTGACACAAACGTCGCGGATACGGCCGTATTCATTCGCAAACAGTTCGGTTGTCGACTCCACCTGCTTGCCGTCTTCGGAAAGATGCAGTGCAATCAGGCGGCGCTCTTTCAGCGTCGTCATGATAACCGAATGTTTAAGTGCGGGAAGATGATCCGAGTTGTAGTACGTAATGCCGCAGGGCGCAACCGTCGGCGTCCAGATCATCAGCGGCTCCACAATGTCGTTCTGATCGCAGAAGTTCTGTTCAAACGGTTCGTCGCAGAAACCCTGCACATCGCGCCAGCCGAAATTGCCGCCGCGCGTGATAATGTTAAACTCGTCGTCGGTTGTATGACCGTGTTCGGAGCTGTAGAGTTCGCCGTTGGGCCCCCAGTCGAGACCCTGTGCATTGCGATGGCCATAGGACCAGATAAGGGAATTGGGGAATGGATTGTCTTCCGGCACGGAGCCGTCCAGGTACATGCGCAGCGTCTTGCCGTTCAGGCTCTCCAGATTCTGCGCCATGGCCGAACTTCCGGCATCGCCCGTTGTGGCAAAGAGATACAGATTGTCCTGACTTAACAAAAGGCGACAACCATCGTGAATCTGTGCACCCGGAATGTCTTCGAGCAAAACAACAGGATCAATTAACCGATCCTCTTCGCCATCTACGCCGGGCACAAAAGTGTAGCGCTCGATACGCAGCTTTAACTCAAAGCCATTCTCCACATAGGTGTAAGCAAGGAAAACGGTCAAGTCCTGCGAGAAACCCGACAGAACCTGCATGCCGAGCAATCCCGACTCGCCGACGGACGTAGCGTCGGCAATAGTAGCCAGCGGCTTGACTTCGCCGTTTTGCGGGTCGATGCGCACAACTCTTCCGGGTCGTTCCGTCACCCAGATATGCGCATCCGGGCCGTACAAAATCTCCCAGGGTACTTCCAGCCCGCCCGCCAGCGGGCGCGCCGTAAACTCCTGCGACTGCAGCCCCAGACACGTTCCAAAAAAACAGACGGCCGCTACAATCGCCCGGAAAATTGGTTGCACTGTTTGCATAGCGCTCCGTTGTGAATTCTTCGATGTAAAATCGCGCGTTTGAATCTGGACCGACAAACACACTTCCCCGCTACCCGGTGCATTTTCCAAGTTGTCAATAATATCTTGATAACACAAATGCCGACCGGATTTTTGACCAGGCCGAATCCGGCGCTTTGCCGCCGCCCTCATTTCCGGGTACAAAAAAAGCCCGTTCAAGTGAACGGGCTTTAAATTGTTATTGCTTGATTGTCGCCGCGACTACTGTATGCGAATCTTCTGTCCGATTTGCATCCGACGGGCGTTAACGCTGCTGTTAAGTCGCTGCAGCGTGTTAACACTCACGCCGAACTTGCGCGCAATCGATGCAAAGGTGTCGCCGCGGCGCACGGTGTAGATTTTGGGAGCGCTGCCGCCGCCGGTAGCGCCGCCGCCTTTGGCAACATTGGCCGTGTAGATCGTCAGCGCGTCGCCCGCAATGATGCGCGTGCCGCGCACTTTGGAGCTGTTCCAGGAGCGGATATCGCCCGTGCGCACGCCGTAGAGTTCGGCAATCTCACCAATGGTTTCGCCGCGGCGCACGCGGTGAATCACCTTGTTGCGCGTCGGCGCCTGCGTCGAGGCAACCGAGCGACGCGCATCGCCGCTTACCGGGATGCGCAGCAACTGGCCGGGGTAGATTGTGTTGCGACGATTCAGCTTGTTGTGATGGCGGATCGACGCAATGTTGACGCCGTAGGTATCCGCAATCTTGCCGACCGTCTCGCCGCGGCGCACGCGGTGCTCGACGATCTCCGGCGTGCCGCTGCTCGCCGGCTGTGAATTCGAAGCCACCGCCTCGCTTTCGCCTTCGCCGTTCAGGTAGACCGTCAGCGTCGAGTTGGCGCGGATGTAGTTGGAGTTGTAGGGAATGTTGTTCCAGTTGCGCAGGTCGGCAATGCGGACGCCGTACTGCTTCGAGATGCCCAGCAGTGTCTCGCCACGGCCGACTTTGTGATAGATTTTCTTTTTGCCGCCCGCCTGGGCGCCGGCCGCACGCTGACCGCCGTCGTCCTGACTGCTCGCCAGTTGCTGTTCCAGTTCCTCGCTCACGTTCGGCATGGGAATCCGCAGCAGCTGACCGTGACTCAGTCGCATGCGCGTGCCGGTCATGTCGTTTGCGGCGGCGATCAGCGAAGTTGCCACGCCGTACTTGCGGGAAATCGAGCTGAGCGTTTCACGGGCTTCCACCGTGTGCAGAACCCATGAGCGCTTGACCGAATCAGGCATTTGCTCATAAGCCGTCTGCACCGTGCCGCCCATGTGCAACGGCACTTTCAGATTGTATGTCTGGTCCGGCGGCGTGCAGGCACGCAGCAGCTCGGGGTTGAGGTCGGCAATTTCACTCGTCTGCAGGTTGGCGTTAGTCGCCAGAGCTTCAAAGTCGACAGCTTCGGGGATTTCCACCGTTTCGTAGCGGTAGGGCGGTTCGTACTGAATCTCGCTGAAGCCGTATTGTTCGTGATAGAGGCAGATTGTCGTTGTCGCAATATAGAGCGGCACGTAATTGCGCGTTTCGCGCGGCAGGAAACGGCGAATCTGCCAGAAGTCAGGATCGCTCAGGCCGGAGCGGCGGATTGCGCGCCGGACGCCGCCCGGACCGCAGTTGTAGGCCGCCATCGCCAGGTGCCAGTCGCCGAAGTCGTTGTACAGGTCGCGCAGGTGGCGCACCGCCGCGCGCGTCGCCTTCTCAGGGTCGCGGCGTTCGTCGTGCCAGTAGCTGACGTCCAGTCCGTAGATTTCACCCGTCGATTTAATGAACTGCCACAGACCGACGGCCTGCGCGCGCGAGACGGCATTGGGATTCAGGCCGCTCTCGATCATCGACAGAAACACAATTTCTTCAGGCACTTCTTCTTCGCGCGCAATATTGCGCATCATCGGGAACCAGCGGCCGGAACGCTCCAGCCAGCTCTGCATGAACTTGCGTCCCTTGCTGCCGGAGAAATATGTAATGGCATTCTGAACGTATTCGTTGACGTCGAGCGGAATCTGCAGGTTGTCCGACGGCGGCAGCACCGGTTCGTGGTGCTCTTCCGGATCGGGCATTTCGAGCAAGCTCACCTGTGTAATCTGCTCCGCATCGCCCGGCGTGGCGTACTGTCCTTCCACCACCTGGAACAGCTTGTCCCGCAGGATAAAGATCGGCGAGTTCTCATCCAGATCGTCGATGCTCTGGATAAAACTTTCGTAGTCGTCAATCACAGACTGCATCAGGTCGCCGAATTCGGCGTTGCGCTCGATGTGCGGGAAGTTTATCAGTCCGTTCAGGACTTCGATGGATCGCTCAAATGACCGCGCCGCCAGCGTCGTGTCGCCGTGGTCAATGTGCGTCAAAGCGGAGATGTAGTGCTGGCGCCCGAGCTCCAGCGTGGAATTGACGTAGTAGTCGTTGACGTAGGGATTGGCGGTGGTATCGTCGAGTTCGGCAAAGTCGTCCTGGATGTACGGCAGGCCGATGCCCGCCTCGTCCTTGGTCTCCTGCACGGACTTGTCTGTGTACAAAGCCGAGCAGGAAATCACGGTTAAACAGCAGAACGCCGCAAGCAGAATCTGCGCCAATCGCCGCGCTGGCAAAGTTGTCATCGTATGTCGGTTCTCTTCTTGATATGCTGCTATAATTTCAGAAAGTGTGAATATACAATGTGATAAGGCGCAAAACAACGCCGGATTACTCGAATGAAACTTTTTTCATGAACTTGTAATTTTCGCGGAGCGCCTGCAGCCGCCGAAAGGTCAACTTGCGCATTTAATTGAACTTACGGGCACAAGCTGAAGAATAATATCAGGATCGATTGCCCGGTCGATTTTCGCGCTTCCAACGCTTCCGGGATGCGGCCGAATTCCGGGTTTACCGCACAATTATTTTAATCTACATCCCATTTGTTACGCCGCCTTTCAACTTCCTCTTGCCTGATCCTCTTGTTAGTCCTGCTGAGAGAAGCGATCGGAAAACGGGCACAGCCATTGCGTCGTTTGCGTCTCCAGCGCGGAGCTGAAACAGATGGTCGCTTCGCCGAAAATCCGTAGTTTGCGCGTTCTTTAAATGCAAAACGCCGATTTCAGCAGAATACAACATGAAACGCATCCTGGTCACTTCCGCCCTGCCCTACGCCAACGGCTATATCCACTTTGGCCATGCCGCCGGATCTTTCCTGCCGGCCGATCTCTACGTGCGCCATATGCGCCTGCGCGGCATGCCGATGCTCTACGTCTGCGGTTCAGATGAAAACGGCGCGGCCATTGCAATTGAAGCGGACAAAGAAGGCATCACTCCGCGCGAAATCGCCGACACCTATCACAGCGCCAATGCGGAAGCGCTGGAGCGGTTCGGCATGAGTTTTGACATTTATTCGCGTACCTCGAACCCGGCACACGTTGACACGGCACAGGAGTTCTTTACCGACTTTCTCAACAAGGGCCTGCTTGTAGAACAGGAAGAAGAACAGTTTTTCGACAACAAATTTCAGCGCTTTCTGCCCGACCGCTACGTAGAGGGAACCTGCCCCAACTGCGGCTTTGAGCGCGCCCGCAGCGACGAGTGCGACAACTGCCTGGCCAAGTACGAACCGCTTGAACTGCGCAATCCCATTTCCCTGCTGAGCCGCGAAACGCCGGTCCTGCGCAAGACAAAACACTGGTATTTCCGCTTCGGCGAATACCAGGAGTTTCTGGAGAATTACATCGGCTCGCACAAAAACGAGTGGAAAGACAATGTCATCCAGCAATCGTATTCATGGCTGAACGCCGGACTGAGCAATCGCCCGGTGACACGCGATCTGAGTTGGGGCGTGCCCGTGCCGCTCAAAGAGGCCGAGGGCAAGGTCATTTACGTCTGGTTTGAAGCACTGTTGGGTTACATCACGGCTACAAAGGAATGGGCGCAGGCGCAGGGCAAACCGGATGCCTGGAAAGAGTGGTGGCAGGACGAAGAGACTTCCTACTTCGCCTTTCTCGGCAAGGACAACATCTGGTTCCACACGCTGATGTTCCCGGCCATGCTGCACGCACGCGGCAACTACATCCTGCCTGCAGGCGTGCCCGCCAACGAATTCCTCAACCTGGAAGGCCAGAAGTTCAGCAAGTCGCGCAAGTGGGGCATCGACCTGCGCGAATATTTTCAGGATTTCCCGCATGAGCGTGACGTCGACGCCCTGCGTTACGCTCTGGCGCTGAGTATTCCTGAAACCAAAGACGCCGATTTCACCTGGAAAGATTTTCAGGCGCGCGTCAATAATGAACTGGCCGCCAAGCTCGGCAACTTTATTAATCGATCGATCAAGTTTTTACAGAGCACCTTTGACGGCGTGGTCCCCGCAGTCCCGGCTGCGTTTAACGACGCCTGGGCGTATATCAATCAGGTCGTGCGCGCAGGCGACACGCCGGAAGCCGAGGAACTGCTTAAACAACTGGACGAGAAGTTTGAAGGTCACGGAATCGGCCGTGACGAGCTGGACGTCATCAGCGCTTTTGCACTGGGAGGCGATCTGGTGGCCGCCAAGTACGACGCATTCCGTTTTAAGGACGCCGTGGCGGAAACGATGCGCCTGGCCGAAGCCGCCAACAAGTACTTCAACGATCGGCAGCCCTGGAAAACGAGTAAAACAGATATGGACGCCACGGGCCGCACGCTCTACGTCTGCCTCCAGCTCGTGCGCGGACTGGCCGTCGCATTTGCACCGGTGATTCCCGGCGCTTCCGGCCGGGTGTTCGACTGCCTGGGGCAGAAGATCGACGAAGCGAACTGGGATCAGATCGGTCTGCCGGGCGTGCTCTCGGGAAGCGCGATCGAGACGCCCGATATTCTGTTCAGCAAGATTGAGGACGCCGTCATCGAGGCACAGGTTAACAAGCTGATGGCGCGCAGCCAGGCCGCGCAGGCCGCCGCAGCCACGGTGGAATACGAGGCGCTGCCGGAGCAGATCGACATCACGACCTTTGAACAAACCGCACTGCGCGTCGGCACGGTGACCGCGGCCGAAAAGATCAAAAAGAGCAACAAACTGCTCTGCCTGCAGGTGGACCTCGGTTTTGAACAGCGCCAGATCGTTTCCGGCATTGCGCAGCAGTACAAACCCGAAGAGTTGGTCGGCCGCAAAGTCATCGTGGTGGCCAACCTGAAGCCTGCCAAGCTGCGCGGCGTCGAATCTCAGGGCATGATCCTCTGCGCGGACACGCCCGGCGGCGGCATTGTCTTGATTTCGCCCGACGCCGGCATTCCCGACGGCATGGTCGTGCGGTGACAGACTGACAACTGATCTCTGCACGACAAACAAAAATGGCCTTTTTAAAGTAGCCGGTGATAGAGGAACACCACCAATGCACGCAGAGCCGGCAGTGCTTTAAAGCAGCCGACCCGTCCCGGGTTTTGAGCCTGGAACGGGTCGGACACCTGTGTCAAATGAACCTGACTGTCATGGCCCAATATCCGGTTGCCACCGATACCCCCTCGATGGCCGCAATCGGGACCAAAACGACGCAGCCTTAGCGGCGTCGCCACCCAATAAACCATCCAAAGCAAAAAACGTTAACGCTTCGGCCGGAAAAAAATGCATTCCGGCAAAAATCGGCGTAAAATGGTCCGGACCGAAACCGGGCTGTAACGGTTCACGGCATGCCCGGTTCTTGGTCCTGCATCCGGCTGCGGCAAGGCCGGGACGCACATGAGACGACACGATACAAGCGACCAGGGTACGATGCACGATTTGAGCGACGAGGAGTTATTTGCCAGGGTACAGGCGGGGAATGATACAGCGTTCCGCACCCTGTACAAACGCTACGACAGGCGGCTCTTTGCGTATTGTTTTCGGGCTTTTGGCGACCGCGAGAGTGCGGAGGACACGTTTCAGTCGATCATTATGAAAGTGTTCGAACATCGCAACTCCTTCTCCGGCGGTCATTTTGCCGGCTGGCTGTTTACGATCGCGCGCAACGAGACGATAAAAGCGCTCAAGAAACAACGTCCGACGACGGACCTCGAATCGATCGAGTATCAATTGCGGACGGAGCGCGACCACGTTGACGACGATGTGCTGATGAAGGAACATCTGTACAAAGCGATCGAACAGCTGCCGCCCGAGTTCAAACAGCCCCTGCTGATGAAATACGTCGACGGACATACATACGACGTGATAGCGGAACGACTTGGCTGCAGCGTGTCCCTGGCGAAGGTCCGCGTCTTCCGGGCCAAAAAAATGCTGAAGAAAGACATTAACCCAATAATGCAAGAAATACAATGACACAGGATCAACTCTTCGCGAAACTCCTCAGCGACGGACTCAGTCCGGCGGAGTGGCGCGAGCTGAAAAACCTCCTGGCCGATCAGCCGAATGCCGCCGAGGAACTCCAGGAGCTGCGGGCTCTGGAGCAATCCCTGCGCGACAACGGTCTGCCGGCCGGCGACCGGGCCGACGACTTTCTTCAAAGCGTGGAAGACCGCGTGGCGAATGTTCTGGCCAAGCAGGGACCGTCCAAAGTTGCAACGGCGCTCGGTGCGCACGCATCGTTCAGCTCCGCCGTATACCTTGTCGGTTCTCTGGCTTTGCTCGTCGGCATTGCCGGAACGGTTTTGCTGTTCAACCCCGCCGACGATCAAACTGCGCTGCAGGAAGCGGCGATCGTGGAAACGGTCGACGGAAATGCGTTCAATCATGCCGACGATGTTAACACCGTCAACGACGACAACACCGAAGCAAACGCAGCCGCAGGCGCGAACACGGAAACGGCAGACAATCTCCCGGCCGAAGCAGGCGCAAACGGCGACTTAAACACAGACGCCGCTTCAAACGCCCCCGGTCCCGACGCGCAGGCCGACAACATCGGCGAGCCGGAGTCGACCGCGTTGAATGTCGAGACGCAGAACGGCGATATACAACAGGTCGACATGTTAAACCGCGCCGACAGAGAAGATCCACCGGACGATCTGCAACGCGAACTCAAACTGATGGAAGACAGCCTGAAGTCCAGCCTCAATGCAGGCGATGTGCTGAATGGCGCAATGCACGCGCGCAAACTGGCCATCTTCTGGCGCGAACGCGGCAGCAAATACGCCGAGAACAGCAGCGCCAAATTCCGCGAGGCAATCGAACTGGCGGAGCGCGCAGGCGCCGAGTCCTATCAGGCAGAGATCATGGGCGAGTACGCTCGGCTGCAGGCATCGCTGGGCCGCAAGGCGGAAGCCAGACAACTGCTCGACAACTGCATTGAAATTCTGCGCCGACTCAACAGCTCCGAACTTTCCCGCTGGCAGGCGGAGCGCGCACGCCTCTGAGTTGGACAACACTCCTGACTAAAACACATATCCGCGTTCGGTTAAACAACCGGCGCGGATTTTTTTTTGCTGGAAACAGGACTCCAGTGGAAGGTTGACAGAATTGAGGTGTGAAGAACGCGTGAAGTACTCAGTCGCAAGTGCCGGGTTGCGGCGGGAGACGTACAGAAGAACGGAAAGTTAACATGGCGACGGCATGCCGACTAAAGCGGCGCCCAGATTTCAACCATCAGAAATTCGCGTTCAAGTGCTGAAATTGCGGCGGGACGTCCCTCACCCTGATATGGATCGGCCAGCTCAACTATCGAAACCTGATCCGCTTCGAGGCCGAGCAAGCGCGCGAGCGCGGCGCTGATTGCACCCGTATTACGCTTATCGTGACCGTACACGGCAACACGGTCGATGTTAAGCCCCGGCAAAACGCCGAATATTTCCGTCAGCGATGGAATGTCGCCGCGGCCCGCGGCGATGCGATTGAGCGGAAAACGCAGGACACGAGCCGCGGCGTTTAACTCTTCCGGTCTGCCGTCGACTGCGCGTGCGCCGATGCGAATGAGACCCGCATCCGACGTCCACGACTGGCCATCCCTGTCGCTGATCGATAGAACAAAGACGAGGTCGGCCTCGTCGCCAAACCAGGCTTCACCAGGCGCAGCGGCATCCCACTCAAGCGTCTGCGGCGGAGACGATGAGCCCGTAAACAGTTTCAGCAGACGATCGTTCTGTTTAATGCTGAGTTTCCATGCGGCGATGCCCGCTTCGCTGACAACGTCGATGGCAAAACGTATATGCGGAGCCTGAACGTAGCGCCGCACATCGCGCGCCAGAGCCGGTGCAACCAGCGCTGCCGGACGCGCAGCAAGCTCCACTACGGGCATCTCGAGTTGCAGCGGCGGCCGGGCGGCGTCGGAATTAAACACTGCGTCAAAAACCAGAGGGATTTCGGAATTGAGACGGCGTTTAACATGTGCGGCTTGCGCCGTGCGCCAGGCCTGCGATGCGGCGTCGGGACAATTGGAGTGCACGGTCAGAACGGCCTCTGCCGCTTCATCCACTGCGGCCAGTCGATCCGCCAGCGTATCAAGTGAAACATCGGGCGGGCAAAACACAAGCGAAGAGTTGAATTGCGCCAGACGCGGCGGCGCGGCGGCTCCATTGTTAACCTCGCAATCGAGCAGCGGCAGCAGACGGCGTGCGTGCAGGACTTCAACAACGCGTACGGGCAGGTCGGCATTGGCGGCTTCCGCGCCGTCGGCCAGAACAAAGCGCGACTCAATGGAAGCCGACAGCAGCGGCTGCGGTGCGGGAATGCGGCGCTTGTACACTTCGCTTATATCGAGGCGGCGCACTCGACGGCGCTGAGACTGTTCGACGCGTTCGACGCTGTCGACGCGGCGGCTGTCCAGCACAATGTCTTCAGACTCAATGCCGGAGACAATGTCTATTAACGTGTCGCGCTGATAAAATCGCTCGATCTCCAACGGCCAGGGTTCAGTCTCACGGCGACTGAGTTGCAGTGTAAATCTGAGAGCCGAGTTTTTCCAGTCGACGGAAGTCTCATAGGAACTAAGCGCATAGTCAAAGGCGATGCCCGGCGACAACCAGATATTATCGCCGACGACAAAGTCGTACATCAGGCCCGCCTGCAGACCAGCGACAATTCCGGACGGATTCTGAAAACTGACTTCAGGCGAGTCGGCCGGTTGGCCGTTAACAAGGTCGATGTCGGTGGGAAAAGCCAGGTCAATTTGCTGCTGCGCCGACGACGTCAAAATAAAACCCGCGTTTAAGCCACCCGACAAACTCAGCGGTTTAAGCACACTGTTGGTGAACGGATAAAAACGCAGTCCGGACTGCAGTGAAAAGAACTGCAGATTGTGAAGCAGGGCGTAGTTGAATTGACCTTCACCGCGACCGGTTTCCGTCGCGTAAATAAAACTTTCGGTGGCTTCGAGCGTGCCGTCAAGCCTATTGTATTCAACCGCAGCGTAAAGCGCCAGACTCTCCGCCAGGTCGACTTCCGTTGCCGCTCCCAGAGTGAAAACAAATCCCGACCCGCTGTTATAGGGCTGAGCACCGAGGCTGCTTGATCGTTCGATTCCAGGCAAACTGTTAAAATCCGCCCGCGTCAGCAACAGCGACGCGCCGGAATAAACAGCAAGCCGAAATGCGGACGTATCGCGCGGTTCTGCACAGCGCAAACCGGCCGGAATCGCACAGCGTAACAGCAGAAAAACACACAGCCCAAATGCGCATCGGCGGAAGTTCATATTCGCGCAATATACGCAAGCCGTGACTCTTAGACATACCCAAACGGGCGTTTATCGCGTTTAGCAGACAGGCGAAGTTGAAATTTCACCTTTTCCCGCTCTGAACGACAACAGTTATTTGCCGGAAATTGTTAACAATCGCGTCACACTGCGACGGCCCTGAACTAGCCGTATGTAGTAAACGCCGTGGTCACTCAATTGAGCGTAGTCGCTCAGGTTAACATTTGCCGATGTTGCACCGGCGGCAAATACGTCGGACCAGTCCGCCATGCGATTACCCATGACGTCAAACAATTCGACTGCAACTTCGCCGGCGGGATCGAGGTTGTGCAATTCAAGTGCAATCTGATCGCCGGCCGTGACTGGGTTCGGCGAAAGAACAATTTCGAGTCCCGAACTGAATGGATTAATCAGAATGGGATTGCCGTCGCCGTCGACGGGAATATCACTGATTAAAAGAACCGTTGACAAAGTGTCGGGCGTAATTGTGGCATCCTGCCCACGCGCAGTGACAGAAACCGGGAAAAGGTCGATACGCGTTGAGATAGCATTACCCAGCGCCGCCGTAAACTCCATGCGCCCAAGCTCGGCATTCAACGGCACTGAAGCGCTGCCGACCCAATTCACTGTGCGTATTCCCTGCTCAATTGTACCGTTGTCCAAAGGCGCTTCAGGTATGGCCAACGTTGCATTCACCTCAAGCTGAAACTCAAAGTCGATGCCCTGCTGGACCTGGCGCCCAACTTCGTCCACGTTAAGTATCTGAACCGGAAGGTCAAAGACACTGCCGAGGCGGGCTCTGATTGTGTCCGGCACGCCGAGTTGAATAACAATGCCGCCGCGATTGAGATAGTCGACCCGCAGTGGGCCGATCACAATGTCCGGACATGGCGAGCCGACCGGCTCCATGATGCGCACGCCGTACTCACCCGCCTGGTCGGGACGCATGGAAACGATCCGATACGTGTCGTTCGTTTCATTCGGCAGCAAGACATTGTCCAGCGTCCATTGAAATGTCGCCCCTGGAGCCGCGCCCGTCACCTGCATGGAAAAACTGTCGCCGTCGGCAAGCTGCACCGGAAAACTGGACGGATCCGGCATAACCACAATGTTCGAAGGCTCGACGACATTGATGCTGAAAGGCGTTGTATCTGTGTTGCAGGATCCTTCAACTTCCAGATTGTAAGTAGCGCCGGCAAATATAGCATTGCCGGGCAATGAAAGCTGTCTGGAGCTTGCCGGGGCGGATGAAACCACCTGTCCTCCGTTTATAACCCGAACCTGTGTGGCAGTGCCGCTATAGCTGAAGTTTACGTTGACATCTTCGCCGACGCAGTAGGCCGGTTGTTCTGTCTGTACGGACTGGATCGCCACCGTTTCGCCGATGTCAAGCCTGAACTTCTCCGGCTCCGACCAACATTCGCCCACGAGCGCCTCAACCGAGTATTCGCCGGCCTGTGCCGCGTTGAAGCGCTGGAAGGTCAGCATCAGACTACCCCTGAAATTGGGCATCGGATCTCCGTTGGGGTCGCGCCAGATGACGTCATCCGGCCCCAGAGCCCCAGACTCGACCGTAACTGAAATCGGCTCACCTGGACAGTAAAAACCAGAGGGATTCAGCCCGATGACATTGACCATCGGCGGTTCAGCAAAGGTAATGTCGGCCGAACTTTGAACCGGCGTCGAACAGGGATTTCCCGGCGCTGAGATTGTGACGGTGTAGCGCACCACACCGCGACCGGAAGGATTGACCAGCACAAGTGAGTCGGCGGTCGGCGGAGTCTGGATCGTCCCCTGATCATTCGACCAAACGTATTCCAGCTGCTCCCTCTGAAATTCCGACTCGCGAATCGAAGCCCGAACGCGTAGAAAGATTGGATCTGACTGACCGAGGCAATAAGTCTGATCGATCAGTGCTTGATCGATGTCGATATTGAGTGTTTGCGCAACGGTGATTAAAACGCGGTTTGAACTGCAGAGCTGCCGATTGTCATTGAGGTATTCGAAGTAGAAAACCAGCGTGTCGTTAGCCAGTGTCTGGTTGGGACTCAGGCCAAAGAAATCGATCAGGTTTTCCGGAAGTGTCAGATCAACAGACTCCGGGGTGCCCGTCGGCATGAAGGTTAGAGTGTCGAGGGTGTCGAGCACCGTGCCCGGCACATCCAGCGTGCCTTCAAGATAAAATACCAGGCCGACCGGGATACGCACGGCAGAAGGGATGATTACATCAACCTGAATGGCATCGCCGGAACAAAACTCCGTGCGGCCGACAATCAGCGAGTCCGACGTACCGTCGGCAAGAACAATGCCAGGCCCCAAAGGCAAGCCGAGACAAGCCAGGAGCACTAAAAACAGCACGCGCACTTCGGCTGCACAACGTCGCCGCGAAGGCCGACTGAAGGCCGACATCGGGACTATACCTGCCAAACGGACCAAAGCTGGATTTTGCATAGCCACCTGAACCGCCGACCCGCCAAAGCGTTACAAGCCGGCGGGTCGGAAACATCGATCAATTTACCGGCGTCGCCACAATGATGCGGACGGTCCGCGAGTAGTTGCGGCCTTCCGGCCAGGTGTTGTCGTACAGCAGGCGCTCGCTGCCGATCGCGTTCGTTTCAATGGCGCTCGCCGGAATGTCGCCAGACAGGTACTGGCGCACATTTTCGATACGCCGTCCGGCCAGCTGTTTGTTGTACGCCGGATCGCCGACGCGGTCGCTGTAGCCCTCGATGGTAATCTTTGCACTCGGCGACCAGGCCTGCTTGACTTCCTCCAGGATGGCCCTGTGGTTGTCATTCAGCTCGGCGGAGTTAAAGCCGAAGAGCACAAGAGAGAAGCGGTCAAAGCGGACGTCGTTGCGCGTTTCCGACCGTTTCTGGTTAAGCGAGATGTAGTTGACGGGCACCGTTGCGGAGGCCGTCGCGGACTGATCGCGCTTGTCCTGAATTTTGAGGTCGACACTGATTTCTTTCATCTTCGGCGTAACGCCGAGATCGACGACGTTAAAATCCACTGTTTCGACCGGGCGGCTGCCGTTGCGTCCCTGCAGGACTTTGCCCTTGTCCTCAACTGTCAGATTCCACTCTTCAAGCCCACCGGCGGCATTCATGTCGGGTTTAACGCGCATAACGTCCGGCGTTGTGTTGCGCACGACATTTTCCAGGTTGACCGGTTCGAGCAGTGCGGAATCATTGCTGTTGATTTCCACGCGGCGGTTCTCTGCGCGACCGTCGTTGGATTCATTATTACTCGGCAAGGCCGGCAGATTGCGTTGTTTGACTGCAATGCGGTCGGCCTCGATTCCCCAGGTATTCACCAAGTAGGACTTGACCGATTCGGCGCGGCGCCCGGAGAGGTCCGTGTTGTTTTCCTCCGTGCCGACGTTGTCGTTGGTTCCGGTCAACTCAATTCGGCTACCTGTGTTGTTGCGCATGCGCAGACCGAGGACATTCAGCATGTTGCGGTAAATGTCCATGGTGGAACCGGGCAGCTCGTTCTCGTCAAAATTGTTCGCCTGGTTTTTATCGATCATGATCTGGCGCGTTTGGGTCAGATCCGAAGATGATTTCGGGAAATACACATAAAAGAGGATCGGATAACTCTCCGTGATCTCGACCTCCTCGATGGTGATCGACACGTCGTCGCTGGAGCGTCCAAGCACATCGATCGCTTCCAAATCAAGGGCCGCGCTGATAACCGGCAGAGCAGGTTCGGGAGTGGGCTCCGGTTCAGGCGTGGGTTCCGGTTCAGGCTCGGGTACAACCACTTCCTCTTCTTCGCCGAAGAGATCGTAGGTCAAAGCCACGCCGAAGCGCAGGCTGTTGACTTTCCAGTCGAGGCCGTCGACCATATCGCTCAGGCCGATGTAGTAACTGGCCTGCGGCACGGCGTTGAGGCGCTCAGCCAGAGGAATCTCATAGGCCAGCCCCAGCCCCAGCGCCAGATGCGTCGAAGCCGCGTCATCCAGGTCACCGGCCACGTCGTTGCGCAGCACGCCGCCTTCGGGAAAACGCGCATCCGAAGGCGAAATAAGGCGCTCTTCCTGATTGAAGGTGGAGGAATTGATCAGCCCCAACTCAAGCCCGGCGCGAATGCTGAGCGGCAGGTTTGACGACTGAAACGGGCGCCAGGCAATACGCGGCTCAATGCTGAGCAGACCAAAGCTCGCTTCAAGAATGTGCTCCACTTCGGCGTCCACCACCTGACCGTTTGACTCGGCATTGCCGATGACTTCGTTTTCAGACAGATCGCCGTCCAGCGCCGCCAGACCAACGCCCAGTTCAAAGTCGATCTGCGCCGCAACCGGCATGGAAAACAGCGCGCCGAACGTGGGCGCCGTGCCGCTGCCTTCAGTGAACAATGGGCAGCAGCTCGGCACACCCGGCAATTCGCTGAAGTCGGGGCTGTGCTGATTGGCCTGCAGACCGACAAACAGGCCTATCCGCGCCGAGCGCTCAGCCTCCGCCGGATTGTCCTGGGCAGTCAGCTGCAGTACGGCCCCGAGGCCGCAAACGAAGCAAATCAGTATTCTACGAGTCATAAGGCGTACATTCCCCAGAATAATGCACCGCGCGGTCAACGAATTTGTCCCCGCGCCACAAAAACTACTCGATCACCAGCAATTGCCGAACGTCCTTGCGAAACGCCGATCGCACAATGATCCAGTACGATCCGGCTGGTATTTCACTCAGTGAAAGTTTCAACAGCGTTTGTTCGGTTTCAGCTCCAACAGTGCGGTTGAGCAGGCTGCGCCCGCTCATGTCCAGTACTTCAATTTCAGCGCCGTGTGTGTCGATGCCGGTCAGCACCAGTTCCACCTCTTTGCCCGCCGGATTCGGGTACAACGACCGGATGCCAAAAGCGGTTGTACTCGTCAACAGACGCGTGCCGCCGGCCTCGCACAGGCTGTCCAGCGTCAGGCTGCCGTCTGCAAGCGTCACGTCCATGTCGCGATCCACAAACACAACGCTGTCCAGGAATATGGTGCTCGTCACCGCGTCGCCCAACAGCGGCACGCCGCGCAGCACGCCCAGAGCCTGCCCCGCCTGCGGCTGCACCGGGCCGATGTCCAGAACAAGACTGCGCTCGCCGCCCGCGCGATTGGCCGAGACGATAGCGCCCGGTTCCAGCGACTGCGGGAAAAAGACGCTGCCGTTCATGCGGACATAGGCGCGGGCGTTGACAATGGCCCCATCCTCCAGGGCCGAAACGGAACGCACCATAATCGGGATGTCAAACGAGTCCCAATGTGGATTGGCCGTCAGATCGGGAATAAACAGATCGATTTCGCCCGGCAGCACGACGTCTTCATCGCTGCGCCCGCTCAAGCGCGTACGGAACGTGAGGTCGCAGGGCAGCGGACTGCGCAGACAGAGCTCGCCCTCAAACGCACCGGCAGCCGTCGGACTGAATGCTACGACAAGCTCCAGTTCTTCACCCTCGCCTACTTCGATCGGAAATTCGGCGGCGGCCGGCGAAACCAGGCTGAAAGGCGCGACCAGACAATCGATCGATTCGATGCGAATCGGACCGGTACCGTCGTTGGTCCAGCTAATCGTTTGCGTGTCACTACCGGCAACCGCAACAACGCCGAAGTCGCGATCCGCGGGTCCGGACATGTTCAAATCGATGCGGCGGCCGATAAGCAGAATCTCGCGTTCTATGCCGCAGGGATCAAAGCGAATGATCATGCTGCCACGTACATCGTCGGCTTCGTCCGTCGCAAAAATGATGTCGAAAAATTCGGGCGGCTCTTCACCTTCGAGCAGTGTAGTGGCAAAGTCGCCGTTGATCATGATGCGCGACACTACCACGGGGTCGCCGCTGTGCTCGATGCGCACGCGCTCAACCAGTGACTGTACCTCACAGCTCACGTACGAGCCAAAGTCCACCGTTGAAGGAATCGTTATGCTGATGCCGCGTTTTTCACCGCTGTAGTCGAAAACAAGCGTTTTTTCGCAGCCGTCCAGTTCATAGGTGATGGTCGCGCTGCCGGCAATAACGCCCTCGCTCGTGGGCGTCAGACGCAGCGGCAGGCGCACCAACTCTGCTACGGTCAGTTCAATCGGCAGCGCGTCTTGTCCGCCAACCTGACCCGAAACGTCGTCGATCGCCGTTATGCGCAATGGGCCGACGGCTCCCTCCGGCAACTCCAGCAGAAGTTCCGAATCGGAGGTCTCATCGCAGCCGCCGATGCGCGGGAAGGCAAGCGCGGCCGCATCGCGCAATGTCACCTCGGCATCGCGTCCCAAACCAGCCAAGGGCAAGCGCAGGTTGTCGTTGCAACTGCCGCTCACGTATTGCACGGTCAGTTCGATATTCGCAGCGCCGGCCTGCACGGGAGCAAAACGCACGCGCAGAGAATCGCTCTCGTTCGGCGCAATTGTCAGCGGCAGGCGGTTGTTGTCCACAACGCTGAACGGCGCAGTGAAGAGCGCCGACCTGATTTCCACGTCTTCGTTGCCGGAATTGCGGAATACGATCGTTGTGTCGCGCTGCGAATCACCGCACAGCAGCACGTCGCCGAAGTCGATGTTCGACGGAGTGGCCGACACCAGCAGTTCGCCCTTGCTGCCCTTCAACGGGATCGTGACGATCGCGTCGCATGGAGACAGCTTGATGCGCATCTCTGCGTTCACGGGATTTGTGCTCGCCGGCGTAAACACAATTTCAAGCCGGATGGCTTCGCCCGGCGCCAATGCCCGGTTCGGCAGAATATTTGATGCAGCAAATTCCACATTGTTTGTGAATTCGAGATCGGACAAACGCACCGGAAAAGCGTTGTTGTTGGTCAGTATGATCGGCAGCGACACGCTCGACTGGCAGCCGTCCAGAACGCCCCAATCCAGCTCGACCGGATCAAGCGTCAAGGTCGGCGTCGGCCGCACGTTTACTTCGATGCTCGTTTCGGCTTCGCAGCCGCCTACACCGGTGACTGTCACAAAGTATTCGGCGCTCGTATTGACCGTGATTGTCTGCGTCTCGGCATCATTGGACCACTTGTACGTCTCGTAGCCCGCACCCGCGTCCAGCGTGACGCTCTCGCCGTTGCACAGCTCGGTCGGCCCGTCGGGAATTATCACGGGATCCGGAACGGGAAACACCGAAACCGCCGTGGGCGGAGTGGTGTACTCGCAGCCGCCGGCGTCACGCACGGTCACGAAGTAATCACCCGTGCCGTTGACAAGGATCGACTGCGTCGTTTTGCCGTTGCTCCAGACATATGATTCAAAGCCGTCGCCTGCCTCGAGCACAACACTGCCGCCGTCGCAAAACTCCAGCGGCCCGTCCGGCGTGATTTCCGTGCTGATTTCGCAGCCGTATTTGCGGATAAATCCTTCATTGCCGCCATTGCTGGTCATCTGCTCGGCGTTGACCATGTCGATGGCCGTGCTGTTGGTCTCACCGACCAGGACGATGTTGCCGATATTGTCGAAGACCACAGAGTTGCCGATATCGCTCTGCGACTCGCCGTAATAAGTGCCGAAAACGAGCTCTTTTCCGTCGGCGGAAATCTGCCACAGCCAGGCGTCGTAGCGGTCGGCTGTTCCATCGTCCAGATTGTCCTGTTCCGCGTCGTCGCTCACCAGCATGTCGAAGCCGTTCGACAAGCCGGTCAGTGTGATGCTGCCGTCCAACGCGTTGACATCGACGGCGCTGACACTGCAGGTACTGCTGCTGCTGATGTAGGAAGAGAATACAATGCGTTGCAGGCTGGGAGCAACGGCGGAAACAAAACCCCAGTTGTTTTCACTGCCGCCGAAATCCTGCAGCGGATCAACCAGCGGAAAATTCGTGCTGCCCGTCTCGCCCGCCACTATGATATTGCCGCTCTCAGGTTGCACCGCAACCGCCAGTCCAACCTCATAGTCGGTCGTGCCGAAGTGTGTAGCGCGCAGTAGGCGTCCCGTGGGCGACCAGACGGAAATCGTCGCATCGTTGGAACTCAGGTAAGTCGGATTGAGAATGCCCGTGCCGCGCGTCACCACCTGGCCACGCGTCTGTCCCACCGCTATGATGTTTCCGGCACGATCAACGGCTACATCTTCCAGCCGGTCAATCTCATTTGCCGTGTAGTAGGTCGACCAAAGGGGATTGCCGTTGGCGCTGTTCAGACGCGCAATATAGCCGCCCAGAAAATTGTTGTCTTTGCTGTTGAATTCTTCGCTGACGAGCGGGAAATCCTGCCCGCGCGCATTGGTCTCGCCGACAATACAAAAGTGGTTTGAGCTGTCTGCGGCGATGTCGTTGATGCCGTCCGCAAAGCTGCCGCCGTAGTAGGTAGCCCAACGCATCTGTCCGCGCTCGGAGAGTTTGGCGACAAATCCATCGCGAATACCCGGTCTGAGCTCCTGATAAGCGCCCGGAGTCGCGGGAAAATTAGCGCTTGAGGTCGTCCCGGCCACACCGAGATTATTCGACTTGTCGATTGTAATCGCCTTGCCTTCGTCCAGCCCGCCGCCGCCGAAATAGGTCAGCCACTCCAGCTCGCCCGAAGCGGTATAACGCGCCACAAAAGCATCAAAACTGCCTGCATTGTTGGACTGAATTACACCGGCCGTCACAGGCATATTGTTGCTTTCCGTGCTGCCCACCACATAAATATTGCGCTCGTCGTCGGTCGTGACGTCCTGAACCGCATCCGAAAGACTGCCGCCCAGGTAGGTTGAAAAGACCACTCCCGGATCTATGACCAGACTTTTTTGTTTGTCGGCGTGGTCCAGGTCAAATGTCAACCGGTGGTCGTCGAGCTGAAAGCGGCTGGGTACTTCAGTACGGGTGTGAATTTCCGAGGCCAGGAGGTCGACGTTGGCATCCGCCGCTTCCAGCCAGGAAACCGGCGCTTCCTCAACGTAAAAACCCAGCGGCGTATCCATAAAGAGTCTGCCGTCTTCAGTAATCTGCGGACGCTCAACGCCGACAATCCGCATCGCGATCTTGCGCCAATCGCCGCCCGGACGGACAACAAAATCGTACTTGAACTGACCGTCGACAAAGTGCAGTCGCAGGTCGATGTTTTCATAGATGCCGCGCAGCAGCACGCCGCCGTAGTGCGGCACGTTTTTGACGCCGTAACGGCAGTGCCCCAGATAGTAGTTGCTCGTGTGACGGAAGGGATGGAATTCGTTGGTCAGTGGTTGCGGAAGTGCGCCGTCGAATTCAACGTCGACGCGGTAGCTCTCGATCAAGGGTACCGCCAGCGTGTCGACCTGATTCTCATCCGGCACTGCATCGGGATCGACCGGCGGCTCAACGCCGCGCACGAAAACGTAGCTGATCCCACTGCTCCGGACGTAGATGCGCACGTCGCCCACCTTGCTCGTGTACAACACGTCGGGCCTGGTCATGCCGTCGGAGTCAACCACCTGACCGTAGTTGGGTTCAAACCACGGCCCGTCGGCCTGCATACTCAGTTCCGTCGGCCGACCGGCGTACATATCTATGTTCGGCGCGGCAAACAGCAGAATGGCCGCACAGGCCAGCGCGGTCATTCGCATTTTCATTGCGGCATTCTTGACGTGCATATTTACTCCGTAGAGACAGCAGTAGGTAGCGGTTTTGCCGCCCGGAGACCGCAGGCGAACCTCCGGCTCGACAACTCAAAGGGTCTGGGCGGAGCCCAAGATACAACGCCGACAGATTTCCAATATCATGTCCGCATGAACTTTTACCGGGCCGCAGTACCGTCATAGGCGATGAGGCTCACTGTGTGCAGCGGACAAGGGATTTTCAAGATTTCGGCCTGGTTTGATAGCCATCGAGAAAAGAGCTGTGAGCCCTTAGGGCTCACAGCTCAAAAATCGTTCAGAACCGCCCGTTCAGAGCCTTTGACTCCCCAATTTCAATCTCGGTTCCAGCTCCAATGCCATTCTGTTATCACCCAACTCCGGGCGCTCTACCCCGCCCTGAAATCACTTGAGGCCTGTGTGCGGCAACTCCAGTCGCACATCAACGCACTATCACAACGCGACGGCTGTCGCGCAGGAATTCGGCACGGACAGTCAGCGTGTACACACCGGCGGGAAGATCGTCCGGCAGCAGCAGCTGCCGTGCGCGTCCACCGTCACCGGCGGGAACGTCAAGTTCGCGACGGACAATCACCTGACCGGTCGGCGAGTACAGTTCAATCACGTTCAGCGCTCCTTCGAGCGGCTGGAAACTGATATCCGCCGCGCCGTCGCTCGGATTGGGCTGAATGCCGCGAATCCCGAAGCTGGTCGTCGACGTCAGCAAGCGGGTCCCGCCGGCTTCACACAGACTGTCCAGCGTCAAACTGCCGTCCTCCAGCGTCGCATCCACATCGCGGCCGCTGAACACCACGCTGTCAAGCAGCAGCGCGCTCGTCACCGCATCGCCCAACAGCGGCACGCCGCGGATCACCGTCATCGGCTCGCCGGCCATCAGCGTAATCTCGCCGGTCTGCAACACCAGTTGGCGCACGCCCAGATTCTTCGTGTTGGCGGCAATTGCACCGGCGCTCAGCGACTGCGGGAAAAAGACGCTTGCATTCATGCTCACGTAGGCCGTCGCCGAAACGGTCGGATTGTCCCCGAATCCATCAACGGATCGCACAATGATCGGAATGTCAAATTCCGACCACTTCGGATTGGCGGTCAGATCGGGAATGTAAATGTCAACGGTGCCCGGCAGCACGACGTCCTCGTCGCCCGTACCGTTCAGTGCCGTGCGGAACGTCAGGTTGCACGGATCCGGAATGCGCACACAAAGCTCGCCGGTGAAGTCGCCGGCCGCAGTCGGACTGAACTCAACGACAATCTGCAGGTCTTCGCCCGGAGCGACTTCTATCGGAAAGTTCGTCGGCGAAACAAGCGTGAAAGGTTCCAACAGACAGTCGAGGGCTGTCACTTCCACCGTGCCCGTGCCGTCATTGGTCCAGGTGATGGTGCGTGTGTCCGAGGCCGCCGGTTGAACCGTGCCGAAATCCTCAGCCGCGGGGCCGTCCAGACTCAGGTCAACGCGACGTCCCGTCAGCTGAATCGTGCGCTCGATGCCGCAGGGCTGGAAACGAATCGTCATGCTGCCCGTGGCGTCTGTCTGGTTCGTCGCGAAAATGATGTCAAAGAAATCAGGAACGTCCTCGCCTTCAAGCAGCGTGGTCGCAAAGTCGCCTTCAATTTGAATGCGCTCCACTACGGCCGGTTCGCCGCTGTGCTGAATCGTTATGCGTTCGGTGCGCGATTCTTCCTGACAACTGAAATATGTGCCAAAATCAACCTGGTCCGGCACGACAATACTGATACCGCGCTTTTCACCTTCAAAGTCGAATTCAACCGTTTTGGTACAGCCGTCCAGCTCGTAGGTGATCGTCCCAGTGCCGCTGATCACGCCTTCCATCCCCGGCGTAAAGCGCAGCGGCAATCGCACCACATCCGCCACGGCCAGATCAAAGGGCGTCGCATCCTGGGTTGAAATCTGGCCGCCGGCCTCCTGCGCATCCACGATTCTGATCGGTCCGACAGCGCCGGCGCTGACTTCGAGCAACAGCTCGGCGTCGCTGAAATCGTCGCAGCCGCCGACGCGCGGAAACTGCAGGGCATTGCCGTTGAGCAAGGTCACTTCAGCGTCGCGGCCGGTGCCGCTCAGCGCAAAGCGCACATTGTCGTCGCAACTGCCGCTGGTGTATCTGACGGACAGCTCCGTATTGGCCGGGCCTGCCGTCGCCGGGGCAAAACGCACCGTCAGGTCCGCAGTTTCACTCGGCGGAATTGTCAGCGGGAAGGGATTGCCCACCACGCTGAACGGCGCATTGAACTGCGCCGATTGCAACACAATATCTTCGTCGCCGGAATTGCGGAAGACAATAACTGAATCTTTTTGAGAGCTGTCGCCGCAGAGCAGCGCGTTGCCAAAATCCATCGTTGAGGGCGTGGCGCTGAGTAAAAGTTCGCCCTTGCCGCCCTTGAGCGGAATGACAATCTCAGTGTCGCAGGGCGAGATTTTAATGCGCAATTCGGCGTCGACATTGTTCAGCGTCGCAGGCGTGAACACGATGTTGATCACGGTATTTGCGCCGGATTCCACCTGCACGCCCGGCGTAAAGTTCGTCGCGCCGAATTCATCGGCATTGCTGAATTCGAGCGCCGTCAGACGCACCGGGAAGCCGTTGGTATTGGTCAGAGTCAGGGGCAGCGTCACGCTTGACTGGCAGCCGTCGAGAATACCCCAGTCCAGCTCGGCCGGTTCGGCCGTCAATTGCGGCGTGGGGCGCACGTTTACTTCGATGCTCGTCTCGGCCTCGCAGCCGCCCTCGCCCGTCACCACGACAAAATACTCGTCGGTCTGGTCCACGGTGATCGTCTGCGTCTCCGCATCGTTCGACCACTTGTAGCTTTCATAACCGGCGCCGGCGTCCAGCGTCACGCTCTCGCCGTTGCACAGCTCGGTCGGCCCGTCGGCCGAAATCACCGGTTCGGGAATCGGAAAGACCGAAACCGCCGTCGGCGGCGTTGTAAAGTCGCAGTCACCGCCTTCTATGACCGTCACAAAGTAGTCGCCGGATTCGGTGACTTCAATAGTCTGTGTCTTTGCACCCGTGTTCCAGGTATAGTCGTCAAAACCATCCCCCGCATCGAGAATGACGCTGCCGCCTTCGCAGAACTCCAGCGGGCCGTCGGCCTCGATTTCGGTAAAGGTGGCGCAACCGTACTCCCAGATATAACCTTCCGTGCCGCCCTTGACAAAGTCCTGGAACTCCTTCGCGACCGGCATCCTGTCGGATTGATATGCGCCGACGACAATCATGTTGCCGTCTTCCGCCGAAGGTCCGACGGCCGCCACGCTGTAGGCGAAATCGAGTTTGTCGTCGAAGAGATAGGTTGAGTAAATCAGTTCGCGCGAAGCACTAACCTTGGCAACAACCGCCGCGGCCAGCGTGTCTTCGGCATCCTTGCGCCAGGCATCGTCGGACAGCGGAAAAATGTCACTGTCGGTCTGGCCGCAAAGTAAAATTCCGCCGTCTTCGTAAGCCGCGAGTTTAAAGGCGCGGTCCGTGCTGTCGCCGCCGTAGAGGCTGGCCCAGGCCCGCTGCCCGGAAGGCGTAAACTCGAACAGGAACATGTCCGCGAAAGCGGGATCGTCGGTCACGTTGTTCGGTGTATTCTGGAAACCATTGAACGTCGGAAAACTGGTGTGATGTGTGTCGCCGAACACCATGATATTGTCGTTGTTCGGTAGCGCCTGTACGTCCATCGCCAGATCGCGGCCCGCCGTACCCAGATAACTGATCCACAGCGGATTCCCCGTCGGCGAGAATTTGGCCACCACTCCATCGATGCCGCCGGCGTTGTCCGGCTGGTAACTGTTGTCCGTGTCTTTAATGTCATCGGAGCGCGTCCAGCCGACCAGGGTAATATTGTTCTTGCTGTCGATCGTCACGCCGGTGGCGTAGTCGTCGTCGGTACCGCCAAAGAACGTCGACCACAGCGGCGCGCCGCCGTTCTGGATGCGCGCCAGAAACATGTCGGTTTCAAAGTCGCCCTTGCTGCCTTTGTATTCACCTTTGAGCGGAAAAAGAGCGCCTTTTTCTCCTGTCGTGCCGCAGATGATAAGATGCCCGTCACTGCCCGTAATATCAATACCTTCGTCGCGGTTGCCGCCGCCGAAGTACGTCGACCAGCGGATGATGCCCTCCGTGGCATTCAGCTGCGAGACAAAAGCCGCGCTTTCATCATTGATGAGTTCGTCCTGAAAGGCCAGCTTCAGCGGAAAGTCGGTGCTCGTCGTGCTGCCAATCAAATGCGCAGAGCCGATTTCGTTTACCCAGATGCCCGCCAGGCGGTCCAGCTTGGCGCCGCCGAAATAGGTCGCCCAGACGCGTTCGCGGTCTTTGTCGAACAACACCACCATGGCGTCGCTCGAACCGGCCAGACTGGACTGTTTGTCGATGCCGGGCGTCGTCGGAAAGTCAAAAGACGAGGTCGTGCCGGCCACAAAGACGTTGCCGTTGTCGTGAGCGAAGACGTCTTCAAACGAGTCCGCACCGACGCCGCCGTAGTAGGTGCCCCAGACAACGCCGGGGTCGATCACCAGAAGTTTTTTGCGGTCGTATTCGCCGATCTCGAACGACACTTCTTCGCCGTCCAGGTGGAAGGCGGAGCGCACGGTGCTGCGGTTCTTCGCATCCGATTCAGCGCTCAGATCGTCCGTGCCGCTGCGCTGCCACGTGTAAGGTCGCTCTTCCAGCAGAATGCCGTGCGGATTCTGCAGAACCATCTCACCTGTCTCATTCAGGCGGATGTCCGTCGCGCCGTCGTATTTTAACCTGATATCTGCTGGGTTGCCGCCGGGCCAAACAAGAAAATCATATTTAAGCCCCTGCCCGGAAAAATACACGCGCAGGTCGATATTCGGATACACATTGCGATAGAGCACTTCGCGATAGGAATGAACGCCCAGAACGGCGTTTTCCACGGGGCCGCGATAGTAGTTTTCAATGCCCGCCACCACGCCGACGCCGTCAACCACGGCCGTGGGATCCGCACCGATGAACTCCATGTCCATGCGGTAGCGCGTCACCATCACGTCGTTTTCCTCGGTCAGATGCGTCAGATCGATCGGCGAGCGGTCGTCGGGATTGTCGCGCTCATAACTCGTAAAAACATAGCTGAAACCGCTGCGACGCAGGTACATCTCCGACTGAGCTCCACGGCTGCGGAACAAGACATCGGGACGCGCATGGCCGGCATCGTCGTAAATCTGTCCGGCATTGGCGTTGAACGCAGCTGTGGAATATTGATCGGACTGGCGGGAGGAAGCGGAAGCGGCCTGGTGGAAAAGAATCGGCAGGCACAGACACAGCAGCATAAGCGGAAACAAGCGGCGCATAGGCATCGGAAGTTCAGGTTGTCTAATACTGGCCCCGCGTAATGCGGAAGGAAGGAAACGGCGCAATCTACACCGATAAGGGTAAGCGACACAACTCAGGCGGTTCGGTCGCAGCGTCCCGGCAGGTCTTGCCGCAATACAAGGCATTTAGCCGTCCGCTGCCACGGCCGTCTATGCCTCATGACTTTTTTGTTTGTCAAAGCGCTGCAAACGACGGGTAAACAAAAAAGGCGGAGAAGGAAAACCTTCTCCGCCTGTGTATCACATTGAATGTGTTTGTATCGAGATGTCTCTTACTTGGTCACCACCATCGAGTGCGCCTGCTGGTAAGGACCGGCTGTCATCGTGTAGGTGTATACACCGGCCGGAAGCTCGGAGGCGTCCAGCTCGATCTCGTAGACGCCGGCGTCCATCGGCTGGTCAACCAACACTTTGACGACTTCGCCCATCGAGTTGTACAGCACTACGTTCGTGTAGGCGCGGAAACCGACGGAGTACGCAATCGTCGTCGAACCGTTCACAGGGTTCGGAGCGACATTGCGCAGACCAAAGGTCGTACCCGACAGCGTGATGAAACGACCGTCGTTCAGACAGATCGGATTGATCGACAGGCTGCCCGGATCTTCTTCATCAAGTACACAGACGCGGCGGCTTTCTTCCAGGATTTCAACCGACAAGCCGATCGGCAGCGTCGTTTCGTCGTGCAGGTACAGTTGGAAGTTCAGTTGCGCCAGCAGGCCTTCGGCCGAGACCGGAGCATCGAAGCGCAGCGTGAATTTCGAGTATCCGTCGACACGGCTGTGCTCGATATCGCCGATCAGGTTGGCGCCGGCCACCGGACGAACTTCTTTCAGGCGCGCAGCGCCGAGATCGTAGTTCAGCGTCACGATAGCGCCGACGATGCCGCATTCCTGCGTGTCGTTGTAGTCCGTATCAGTGTTGTTGATCGTCAGATCGAGATCGGTCGAAAGGCCCGGCGTCAGCGGTGTGCGGTCGTCTTCCAGATCGAAGTTGACCGTCACCGTGTGAGCTTCGCCTTCGATGACCGAACGCAGGTCGGCGCCCAGGCTGTGCTCGAGGATCACCACGTCCGTGAACGTGCCCACGCCCGACGGCGTGAACTGGATCTCGATTTCTACGCTGCCGTTGCCCGGCACCTGGATGGGCGTCGGCGTTACAATGACGAACTCGCCGCTGTTGTTTTCCAGGTACATGTTCTCAATCGTAGCACCGGACGGGTTGTCCGTTGAGGCCGTGATCGTCAGCGTCGGCGTGGCGCACAGCAGGCGGTCGCCGAAGTCGAGGTTCGTCACCGTCATACCACCCGGCGTGTCACAGGAGCCGGTGATCTGCACGACCGTCGTGGCCGGATCGACCAATGCCGGATCATTTTCGTGCGCGTCATGGCTGATCGTCACATTGACGTTGTCCGGTCCGCCGTTGGCCGCAAAGGCAACGTCGACTTCCATCGACTGGCCGATCGGAAGCATGCGCGGAGTGTCGAAGGTCAGCATGTTGCCCGCGATCATCACACCGGCAGCCGGTTCCCAGCTGTAGTTCGGATTGGCGCCCTGATTCTCGAATTCAAGCGAGTAAATCGTCAGCGGCTCGCTGGCGTTCGGGTCGCTCGTGATCGTCACAAAACCGCGCTCTTCCGACTCCGTGTTGCACATGATCTGCGCAAAGTCGTAGCCGTCGGCGATGATCTTCGGAATGATACCTTCGCCCGTCACTTCGCCCGTACCGGCGTAACCGGCGCGGTCGATGCGCTGCGTTGCGGCGCGGTCAACAAAGAACGGAGGAATAATCGTTTCGGTAATGACGCCTTCAGCCGTCGGCGTATAGGAGATGCGTGCTTCAACAATATTGGCGGGATCCCAGGTCGACGGATCGGCATCCGGATCGGTAGAACCGATGGAATAGCTGTTGTTGTCGTCACGGAGATCGCGTCCTTCACCAACAAAGTAGATCGACGTGATCGTGTAGGGGCCGGAAGTCCATTGGCCTTCAGGCTGTCCCTGCCAGTTCAGGCTCGGAGCCTTGAAGAACACTTCGTTTTCACCAAAGTTGATAAACTGCACCACCGTTTGACCCGGCGTTTCAACCGTCGCGCCGACGCGCACCTGACCGAAGTCGTAGTTGCCAACAAACGGAGCCGACTCGATCGTGCTGCCGCGCCAGTTGGAACGCGGTTTGTATTCGCGGGCGTACTCTTCTTTGGCGTTCGAGTTGAAGTCGACTTCAAAGACGTAGTCGCCTGATACAGCAGATTCAAAACAGATCGTCGTAAAGACCTGCTCCTCACCCGGTTTGATCGTCACCTGCGGCATCGGGTTCGGATTGCCGCCGTCCCAGACAAAGGGACCGGCAGTCAGGTCGCCGCTCGAAGCGCTGAAGAGCGTAATCGTTTCGATCGTCAGGTCGGCCGTACCGATGTTGCGGACCAGCACGCCGGTTGCATTGCTCTGGCTTTTGCAGACGCGTTTGTTGATGGGCTGAACTCCGACGTTGTAATCGGCCACCCAGATAGACGGTGTCACACCGCGACCGATCAGCTCGGCCAGCGGGAATTCAAGACATTCGGTTTCGGCCTTGACGAAGTCACGGTCGACTGCTTCGGGATCTTCGAGGTCCGTGGTTTCGGTATCCGGCGTATACATCAGTTCCACCGTGATTTCCTCACTCGGCTCCATCAGCAGCGGCGCTTCCTCGCTTGCGTCCAGCACGCGTTGCGGACCGACGATCGTAAACAGATCGCCTCGTTCCAACTCAACTTTGCGCACTTCCAGAATCTTGGTCGTCGGGTTGCGCAGGATCGCCTGTTGCGTGCCGCTTTCGCCCAACAGAATGTTGCCGAACTGCACCGGATCGGGCACCATCTCAACCAGATCGGCCGTATAGAAGACCGAGTCAATCGTCACGTTGCCGGCGCGGTCAAGGACAGTAAAGACAGCCTTGGCGTCCTTGGTGGGATCGATGACATTAAAACAGAATTCAAAACGCGTAATCATCGGATCGGGTTTGATCACGGGCGCTGTTTTGAGTTCGAGTTCGTAGTTGTAGCTGATCGGATTGTCCGGATCTTCGCCTTCGATCATCGTGATCGCACTGATACCGGTATCTTCCTGGCGCGGATCGTCCTTTGAATCGCCGTTGACCAACTCAGTGGCCGTGATGCAGTACTGACCGCAGTCTTCCACCACTTCAAGCGGCGGCGGCACCGTATCGAGTTTGTCGAGTTTGTTCAGGGCCATAGCAGCGGGCCAGCCATACGATTCCCAACGGCTGAATCCGTAGATGTATCCGCCGAATTTGGTTTTGCCGTTGCTGGAAATGCGGTGTGCGCCAGGCTGCAAGTTGATGCGCGCCCAGTACAGATTTGTTTCCGGAATCTGATTCACCAGGAAGAGCGGATCTTTTTTGACGACAAATTCACCGTCGAGAATGATCGAGCGCAGGTTTTCCTGCGAGGGGTCGTTCGGATCGCCTTCGGCGATAATATTGAACCAGTTCGTCGTGAACTCGGCATTCGACGGCGTCTGGAAGACGGTAGCCGGAATGTACTGCTCCTGCGGCACTACCTGCACCATGAAGGGGTCGAATTCCTGGGCGTTGTCCCAAACGGCCGAGTAAGAGTACTGCATGACAAAAACGGGTTTGTCGGCTTCCCATATGGCGGTGCCGCGGATCGAGACCGCGCCGCCTTGCTGCGGGTTGACTTCTTCAAATTCAGCCCAGTCACCTGCATCCGAAAGCGTACCATTTTTAATGCCGAGCAGCTCTTTGTCATTTTCTTTGTCGTAGTAGCGCACTTCGTACTTGGTGTTGGGTTGCGACGCCAGAATACGGAAGTAATCGCCGCGATTTTCGCGTTTGAGTTCGAGCGAGATATAGCGCTTGCCCCAGGTTGCCAGAGGCGGAATCATGGCCGCAAGAACGTCGCGGCTGGTTTGGCCGATGGCCGTTGGAATAATGGTTCGCTGGTGGAAGGCTATGAGACCGATTGGTTTTGTCGCGGTTATCTTGGTGCCTGTCATGTCGAAAGCACGGTCGATACCCGTTCCGCGCACCATATAGGTCTGACCTTTATTCAGCGAAACGCTGTAGGGCTGACCAATGGACTTACCTCCTTTTGTCGTACCGCCGGCGGAGCTTCCATCGAGGCGGAAAACAACTTGCGTTTCATCTTCTTTAGCCACGATGACAAATCCACCGCCGCGGAAGCGACTCGTTTCAGGATAGTCATAGTAGCTGCAATGCATGTACTGGCGATCCCAGACATTCGTCGGCAGCGCCAGATAACCTTCAGATGAAAATTGTTTGGCTGTCATCACATACACCGAAATGGCGTCGTCGGATGTCAGCAGAATACCTTTATCCGTCACGATCTCACTTTCGCGGACTTCCATTGCCCAGGAGAGTTCACCAGTCAGATCGGAAAATGTCGTGATATCAAGAGCAGTAACAGGTTTGGTAATGGGACCGATACCCAGGCCGGGCATCTCCAGCGTAACTTCCGTGTTGACGCTGGCAGTCACGTAAATTTCCAGTGCGCGCGTCTGAATCGCTGCATCGTCCGCTTCGTTCGGCGGCATTGCAATCCAGAATTCGCGACCTTGCGCCGAGTTGTTCAATAACTCTTCGGCGGTTGGAGCTCGGTTGCCCTTCAACTGGCTGTAAAGATCTCCGGTACAAACCAGAAGGAATGCAAGAACAACGTACCCAATAGTTCGCTTCATATAGTAAATCCTCCAGGAACAAGCAAGCAACGCAGGGAACGCCGCCTCCTCAGGATACAGAATTATATTATTTGTGAAATCTCGATGTCAAAACAGATGAAGATTTTGAAGGGCGACAACCCGACATGTTGGTCGTCAGAAAACCGGAGTGCCACACATCTATACTTATCGCAGTGCAATTTCGGCTCAATGTCGGCTTTGCGCGATGCAAAATCCCTCTCCGACGTTGATGCGGATAGCTTTTGAATAAGAACAGGCGTGGCTCGAGCACAGAAAACAATATACTAATAATCATTTCCCAACAATAATTAGCTGGATATTGCCCCTGGGTAAATCGCCCGAGAATCTCGCATTTAATGTTTTCAAGGAAGTAAGAAAAGTATCCACCCTGTTCTCAAGGTGCATAGACAGGCACATGATCTATTTGTCACGGTGAATCTTCTGCAAAAAAAAGCGGCGAAGAAGTGTTGAACTTCTTCGCCGCCTTTATTGCGGTCCGGGATCGTCGGCTCCCTCAGGAGCGTCCCGGTTTCAGTCGCGGTATTATTTGGTCACCACCATCGAATGCGCCTGCTGGTAAGGACCGGCTGTCATGCTGTACGTGTACACACCGGCCGGAAGCTCGGAGGCGTCCAGCTCGATCTCGTAGACGCCGGCGTCCATCGGCTGGTCAACCAACACTTTGACGACTTCGCCCATCGAGTTGTACAGCACTACGTTCGTGTAGGCGCGGAAACCGACGGAGTACGCAATCGTCGTCGAACCGTTCACAGGGTTCGGAGCGACATTGCGCAGACCAAAGGTCGTACCCGACAGCGTGATGAAACGACCGTCGTTCAGACAGATCGGATTGATCTGCAGGCTGCCCGGATCTTCTTCATCAAGCACACAGACGCGGCGGCTTTCTTCCAGAATTTCAACCGACAAGTCGATCGGCAGCGACGTCTCGTCGTGCAGGTACAGCTGGAAGTTCAGTCGCGCCAGCACGCCTTCGGCCGAAACCGGAGCATCGAAACGCAGCGTGAAGGTCGTATAACCGTCGATGCGGCTGTGCTCGATATTGCCAATCAGGTTGGCGCCGGCCACCGGACGAACTTCGGTCATGCGCGCAGCGCCGAGATCGTAGTTCAGCGTCACGATGACACCGACGATTCCACTCTCCTGCGTGTCGTTGTAAGCAGTATTTGTGTTGTTGATCGTCAGGTCGAGTTCAGTTTCCTGGCCCGGCGTCAGCAGCGTCGGATCGTCTTCCAGATCGAAGTTGACCGTCACCGTGTGGGCTTCGCCTTCGATGACCGAACGCAGGTCGGCGCCCAGGCTGTGCTCAAGGATCACCACGTCCGTGAACGTACCTACGCCCGACGGCGTGAACTGGATCTCGATATCTACACTGCCGTTGCCCGGCACCTGGATAGGCGTCGGCGTCACAATCACAAACTCGGAGCTGTTGTTCTCCAGGTACATGCCCGTGATCGTAGCACCGGACGGGTTGTCCGTCGTTGCCGTGATCGTCAGCGTCGGCGTGGCGCACAGCAGACGGTCGCCGAAGTCGAGGTTCGTCACCGTCATACCACCCGGCGTGTCGCAGGAGCCGGTGATCTGCACGACCGTCGTGGCCGGATCGACCAGTGCCGGATCATTTTCGTGCGCGTCATGGCTGATCGTCACGTCGACGTTATCCGGTCCGCCGTTGGCGGCAAAGGCCACATCGACTTCGATCGACTGACCGATGGGAAGCAGGCGCGGCGTGTCGAAAGTCAGCAGATTGCCCGCGATCGTCACACCGGCAGCCGGTTCCCAACTGTAGTTCGGATTGGCGCCCTGATTCTCGAATTCAAGCGAGTAGATCGTCAGCGGCTCGCTGGCGTTCGGGTCGCTCGTGATCGTCACAAAACCGCGCTCTTCCGACTCCGTGTTGCACATGATCTGCGCAAAGTCGTAGCCGTCGGCGATGATCTTCGGAATGATACCTTCGCCCGTCACTTCGCCCGTACCGGCGTAACCGGCGCGGTCGATGCGCTGAGTACCTGCCTGGTCGGAAAAGAACGGCGGGACGATCGTTTCAGTAATGACGCCTTCGGCCGTCGGCGTGTAGGAGATGCGCGCCTCAAAGATATTGGCGGGATCCCAGGTCGACGGGTCGGCATCCGGATCGGTGCGATTCAGGGTGTACAGATTGTTGTCCGCACGAAGGTCCACTCCGGGGTTGCCCAGATTGTAGATAGCGGTAATCGTGTACGGTCCAAAGGTCCATTGACCCTCGGGCTGACCTTGCCAGTTTGTGTTCGGTGCACGGAAGCGCACCGGATTTTGACCAAAGTTAATGAACTGCACCACCGTTTCGCCCGGCGTTTCAACCGTGGCGCCGACGCGCACCTGACCGAAGTCGTAGTTGCCAACGAAGGGCGACGACTCAATCGTGCTGCCGCGCCAAACCGAACGCGGTTTGTATTCGCGAGCATATTCTTCTTTGGCGTTCGAGTTGAAATCGACCTCAAAGACGTAATCGCCCGATGTCGGAGACTGGAAGCAGATTCGTTCGAATCGCTCCTCGCCGCCCGGCGGAATTGTTACTGTCAGAGCCGGAGTCGGGCCCGGATTCCAACGGAAAGGACCGTTGGTCAGGTCGCCGCTCGAAGCGCTGAAGAGCGTGATCGTTTCAATCACAAGGTCGGCGGTACCGATGTTTTTGACCAACAGGTCTGTGTTGCCTACGCGGTCTTCACAGACTTCTTTGTTAATCGGCTGGATACCAACATTCCAGTCGGCCACCCAGATCGCCGGCGTCACACCACGACCGATCAGCTCGGCCAGCGGGAATTCGAGACACTCGGTTTCAGCCTTGACGAAGTCACGGTCGACCGCTTCGGGATCTTCGAGGTCCGTAGTTTCCGTGTCCGGGGTATACATCAGTTCCACCGTAATTTCCTCGCCCGGATCCATCATCAGCGGTGCGGCTTCCGTCGCGTCGAGGACGCGTTGCGGACCGACGATCGTAAACAGATCGCCGCGTTCCAATTCAACCTTGCGCACTTCCAGAATCTTGGTCGTCGGGTTGCGCAGAATGGCCTGCTGTGTGCCGCTTTCGCCCAGCAGGACGTTACCGAACTGCACCGGGTCGGGCACCATCTCGACCAGATCGGCCGTGTAGGAGACCGAATCGATAGTGGAGTTGCCGGCACGGTCCAGGACCACAAAAATGGCCTTGGCGTCCTTGGTCGGATCGATGACATTAAAACAGAACTCAAAACGGGTAATCATCGGATCGGGTTTGATCACGGGAGCCGTTTTGAGTTCGAGTTCGTAGTTGTAGCTGACAGGATTATCCGGATCTTCGCCTTTGATCATCGTGATCGCGCTGATACCGGTATCTTCCTGACGCGGATCGTCTTTGGCATCGCCGTTGACCAGCTCGGTGGCTGTGATGCAGTATTGACCGCAATCTTCCACGATTTCGAGCGGTGGCGGCACCGTGTCCAGTTTGTCCAGCTGGTTGAGCGCCATAGCGGCGGGCCAACCGTAAGATTCAAACTGACTGAAGCCGTAGATGTATCCACCGAATTTGGTTTTGCCGTTGCTTGTCAGGCGGTGTGCGCCCGGCTGCAGGTTGATGCGCGCCCAGTACAGATTCGTTTCCGGAATCTGATTTACGAGAAACAGCGGATCTTTGCTGACGATTGATGATCCGTCGAGAAAGATCGACCGCAGGTTCTCCTGCGAGGGGTCGTTCGGGTCGCCTTCGGCGATAATGTTAAACCAGTTGGTATTGAATTCAGCCCGCGCGGGCGTCTGGAATACCGTGGCCGGAATAAACTGCTCCTGGGGCACCACCTGCACCATGAAGGGGTCAAATTCTTCAGCGGCGTCCCAGACGGCCGAATAGGAATACTGCATGACAAAAATCGGTTTGTCTGCTTCCCAAATCGCGGTACCGCGAATCGAAGAAGCGCCGCCGCCGACTGCGGGGTTGACCTCTTCAAATTCAGCCCAGTCGCCGGCTTTCGACAGCGTGCCGTTTTTAACGCCGAGCAGCGCTTTGTCATTTGATTTGTCGTAGTAGCGGACTTCGTATGCCGTGTTGGGCTCAGATGCCAGAATCCTGAAGTAATCGCCGCGATCTTCGCGTTTCAACTCCAGCGAGATGTAGCGTTTACCCCAGGTCGTCCGCGGAGGAATCATTGCAATCAGGTTGTCACGGCTGATCGGCGGAACGCCGCCGGCCGCTGCGGGAATAATTGTCCGTTCGTGGAATGAAATCACACCGATCGGTTTTGTCGCCGTGATGGACGTACCCGTCATGTCAAAAGCAGCATCCAGACCGCTGCCGCGCACCATGTAGGTTTGACCGCGGTTCAGCGAAACGCTGAAGGGTTTGCCGATGCTCGCACCGCCGCGGGTCGTTCCGCCGCCGGTTGTACCGGAAAGACGGAAAACCACCTGCGTCTCATCTTCCGATGCAACGATGACAAAACCGCCGCCGCGATAGAGATTGAACTGCGGTTCCGGGTAGTCGTAGTATCCAACGTGCATGTAACGGCGGTCCCAGGTGTTGACCGGCAACGCCAGGTAACCTTCGGACGAAAACTGCTTGGCCGTCATCACATAGACCGAAATGGCGTCGGGAGACGTAATCAGAATACCTTTTTCTGTAATCTGCTCGCCTTCGCGAATCTCCATTGCCCAGGAGAGTTCACCTGAACCGTCGGAGAACGTCGTAATGTCAAGCGCTCTGACCGGCTTTGTGATGGGACCGATGCCGAGACCGGGCATCTCAAGCGTGACCTCAGTATCAACACTGGACGTCACGTAAATTTCTATGGCGCGCGTCTGAATGGCGACGCCGTCCTGTTCGTTCGGTGGGTAGGCGATCCAGAATTCACGCCCCTGCGCCGTATTGTTCAGCAGCTCTTCAGCCGTAGGCACATTGTTGCCTTTCAACTGAGCCTGCATGTCCACGACGCCGAACAGCAGTGCTATAAGAATGAAGTAACCTGACTTACGAATCATGAGCTTCCTCCAAGTCCGCGCGGGGCTGATTGCACCGCCCTCGGTACTGTTTTTATGGGATATGTTGAGTGTAATTGTCTATTTCAGTTAGAGTTAGAGTCGAATCGAGAAGATAGTAAAGACATGAATGAAAATTAATGCACATCTGACTACTGTGTTCGGTGGGCTGAGAACACAAAGTATTCAAAATAGCATTTTGCTCGTATAAATGCTGACCAATTGACCAAATGGATATTTGTTTGTCACACCAATCTGCACGAGCAACGGAATTTTTTCTCCAATCATTCCACCGTCGATATTCCGCTCAGGTTCTGTCGCCCTCTGAGGACCGCATTCAGCCCGTTCCGAGACCCCGTGAACCCACTTCTTTTCTATGAGTCTCCAAGACACGCATGCCGCGTTTTGTATTCCGACACTGAAAAAAAAAATCCACCGGCGCATCTTGCAGCACCGGTGGATTCCGTATGACAAACCGCTTGCGGTTTGATTTTCATTGCTTGTGTCAGCGCACAATCAGGGGCAGCGTAGCAAACTCCATACCGCTGTCGATCAGCAGTCTGTAGTGTCCCGCTGCCACGGGAAGTCCGTTGCTGTCGCGACCGTTCCATTCCCAACGGAGCGGTGCAACTACCTGCTGACGTCGCACCGTGTTGCCTTGCAGGTCGACAATGCGAAGTTCAACGCGACCATCCAGAGCGATATCGAAGACGCCATGTCCGCCGGGCATCGGGTTCGGCATGACCGTAACCGACTGCGCCAGTTTGTCGTCGTAGCGCACCGATGACGTCACCTGGCCCTCGCCGTTAAGAGTGACTTCAATCGGCGATACCTGACCGTCGACAGTCAGCAACATCGTCGCACTGTACGCGCCCGCTTCCATAGGATCGAACTGCAGTGTGAGGCTCATACTGCCGTCGGCGTCGATGTTCACAGGCAGGAATTGCACCAAAGCAAACACACCCTGCGCGACGCCCTCAAATTCCACGGCACTGATTGTAGCGCCATTCGAGCCGGCCTGAATGTCGAACATCCGCTCAGCCGGTCCACCCGCAATGTCGGTCGAGCCGAAATCGATGTTGCCGACTGAGGCGACAGCCGCCAGGCCTTCGCCATTCAGTGCGACGCCTGCACCGGGATTGACTGCATTGTTGTCGAAGCTGATACGGCCGCTGTGTTCACCCGCTGATGTCGGCGCGTAGCGAATCGAAATCGTTTCCTCACTTCCGGGCGCAATCGTGAAGGGCAGTGTTTTGGAATCGGCTACCGTAAATTCGGCGGCATTTGACGTGATGCCCGTGATTTCCAGAACGTCGTCGCCGATGTTCGAAATCACAAAGGATTCAGTGCGATCCATTCCCGTCAGCACGCCTTCAAACTCCAGCGTTGTTACCGAAGTGCGAATAGCAGGTCCTTCAGCCAACGGAGAGACGCTGACGTCCATCACATTGCTCACAGCCTGCCCGCAGTCGTTGATCACAACGCAGGTATAGGCGCCCGCATCGGCCAGGGTCGCTTCGCTGATTGTGTAGCTGTTCTGCACGGCATCAACGATTTCCTGACCATCGCGCCGCCAGCGGTACATCAGGTCCGCGCCGGTGGCCGTGACGCTCAGCGTCAGCGAGCCGCCTTCGTCGATCTGACCGCCGCCCGACTCATTCGTGATCATCGGCGCATCCGTGATCGTAATGACAATCGGAGCGCTGACGGCATCCGCGCCGCAGGGACCGCTGACCGTCGCCACATAAGTGCCGGCGTTGGCCGCAGAAGCGTTGTTGATCGCCAGTTGCGGCTGGTCCGCACCCGGAATCTGGTTACCGTCTTTCGTCCAGCGATAGTTGAAGTCGCCCGCGGTTTCCACTTGCAACACGACATTTGCGCCTTCGCAGATCGCCTGCGATTCGGAGTGCGACACAATCGCGGGATCGAGGCCAACATTGACCTGCACCGGATTGCTGGCAACAGAGGGACTGCAAATCCCGGACACAATAACGCTGTACATGCCCGCATCACCCAGGCCGGCGCTGGCAATCTGCAGCATCGGCCCGACCGCGCCGGGGATCGGTTGACCGTCTTTTTCCCAGGCAAAGGTCAGATCCGCACCGTCGGCAACCACTTCCAGCATGATCTGTTCGCCTTCGCAAACATTGGCGGCTTGCGGCGGCGTCACGATGGACGGTTTTTTGTCGACAGACAGAGTCGCGCCCTGGCTGGTAACTTCCTGGCCGCAGGCGCCAGTAACTACGACGTCGTACGTGCCGGCGTCATCGGGACGGACGCCGTTGAGCGTGAGCATGATGTTCTCCGCCCCGCTGATCGGCGTCCCGTTTTTGCGCCACTGGAAGGTCGCGCCGGCGCCGTCCACCTGCACTTCAAATGTGGCCGTGCCGCCCTCACAACGCTCAAGGCTCACAGGCTCCATCGTGATAGACGGAGGACCGGCAATCGAGAAGTTGTTGGACATCTCATCTTTGACGGCGGCGTCGGCCGCACTCGCCACGCGAATGCGATACTGGTTGCCCGGCGACTGCCCCGCCGGAATGTTCCAGATAAAAGAACCGCTCGATGCAGGCGTGCTGTTGGTGATCACCTGCGTGTAGGCTCCGCCGCCGTTGCTCGACAAGTCGATCTTGACATTGTCGATTACGGTCGATTCCCACTCGATGGTCAGTTGATCGCCGGGACAGAACACGCCGCCCGTAGGTTTGGTGAGCGTGATGCTCGGCTGCGCCTCCACCGTCACTTTGACCGGCGTCAGCCAGTTCCAGTCGTCGCCGGCGTCGGACGAACCATTGTTGTTGACGGCGTTGCTGATGGCGCGGATGTAGTACTCACCCGGCGCGGTCGGGGCCGTCCACTCAAATTCAAAATCGACGGTGCCGCCGGAAATGACCTTTTTGGCGGAGTGCGTCATTTCCTTGCCGACCAGTTTGAGGCCGGAACCGGATACCACGCTGAGCGAACCGATATCGGTGTTGCCGGTCTCCGTCGACTTGACGGCGATGTTGCAGCCCGCACGCACATGCGTGGAGTGCGCAACCTGAAGTGTGAACTTCGTTTTTGACCCCGGGGCAACCGTAAAAGTGCCCGTTTCACTGGTCAGAGTCAGCGTTGTGTTGTCGCTCTTGGTGGTGCCATGACAATTGCCGCAGCCCGTGCCGCCAACGAGGGTGTGCCCGGTCTGTCCGGTTGAATTGGCCAATAGTCCGGCAGAGCCGAACAGAAACATGCAGCACATGGCTGCAAAGATAAGTGCGGCGGAAGGCCGCGTTGAAGGTCTGATGGAGCAAGTCCTCATACAGAGCCTCCTGTGTTTTGGTTTAACAAGGGAAAACGTACAGGAAGTGAAGCGTAACTCCGCAGGTCTTGCTCTGACCCGATGTGTCAGTGCGTCTCGTCAAAAAGTTATCGTCAATTTTTGTGTTTCGGCGTCAAACGCCGATTGAAACTCTTGCAGCGGCAAGGTCGCCTGGCTGCCCGCAAACGGTACGCCGGTTTTGGGATCAAAGTAACTGTCGTGGCAGGCGCACCAGATCCGATTTGTGTCCAGATCTTCCTCCACCGGGCAGGCCTGGTGTGTGCATTTGGCTGTGTACGCGTGGAAGGTGTCTTCCGCCGTGCGCACGATAATCAGAGGAAAACCGCCGTTATTCGATCCAAAACTGCGTTTCAGCGATCCGCCGACCTCCTGCAGCCGATCTTCTTCCGCGATGTTCAGTTCGACCGTGACGGCATTGCCGGGGTCGGTATCGTCAGGGCCGCGCGTCGTGTCGTCTTCACAGCTGTTCAACAGCGTCGCCAGGCTGCCGCCTGCCAGCGCCAGTCCAAGAACGCCGGCCGAACGCGTCAGAAAGCTGCGCCGGTCCAGCTGCGCTTCGGCATCGGCCCCCGTCAGCTCCGTCTCCGGCGCCGGGAACGCCGCCCTCGGTCCGCGCTGCGATTGATTGTCCGTTTTCATGTCTGTCGTATCCTTGCTTCGCGATTTGTGATTCTCGCCCGTATTCAATCCAGCTGAGAACCGGACGCTGCGCCGTTTGTTGTCCGCAGTTGCAACCGCAGCGCCCGCATTCCTTTCGTCAATTACTTGGCCATGCCGTTCGTGCCGAACAGGCTCACTTCCACCTCGATGTTCTCACTCACTTTGCTGCCGATGATGTCGCCCTTGCCCGCAACTTTGTGCTCGGACAGCGGCACCGCAAAGGCGGTTTTCACCATCAGGAAATCGCCTGGAGCGCGTTCGCGCGTCTTGTCGGACTCGGGCAGAATCGTCAGCGTAACATCGGTAACCATGTCGCGGTTGACGCCGCGCATGGCAAATGCCCCGTGCGCCTTGGCCGTCAGAACAATTTTGGCATCTGATTTGGACGTCACCTTTACGTCGCTCAGTTTCTTGATCTCAAAACTGATCGTCGGGTGTGTCTCCGCGTCCAGCCAGGTGGAGCTGAACATGTGCTCGTCGCGTTTTTTAATGCCCGTCTGCATCGTCGCCACGCGCACTTCCACTTTGCCTTTGCTCATCTCGATATTGGCCGGGTTGAGCGTAAACTGACCGCTGATCCCGTCAGCTGTACCGTCGATGTCTTCCAGCGGCGCTTTGCTCGAAAACTTCGCTTCATTTTTACCGACTTTGTCCGTAAAACCGAAGCTCTGCGGTCCGGTCAATCCCAACTCCTGGCTCATATCCGCGGCCTGCACGGCGGGCGCCAGCACAATCAGCATGGCAGCCATCGCTAAAATCGTTTTCATCACATCCTCTTTACTGTTGAATGTTTCTGGTAGATCGTTCCGGGAAATGGTATTGATGTGTTTGTGTTGCGGGGGGAAGGCAGCTCCGCCGGGCGGCGGCAACATCCACCCAAACCTTTTTATGTTTGGCCCGCTGCCGATCGTCTGAGTTTGAAGACTGCAATCAGCAGGAGCAGGGCGAACGGCGCTCCGAGTGATAAAACACCGCACATCTCTTTCGGTGTCGTTCCGGAAGGCAGAAGCCCCAGGACAAATTGCTCGACCCACTCTGTGCTCGTTTCGTCGAACAACTCGTCGTAGGTCTCCACCGCCACCGAGGTTTTTGTGTAGATATCACAACCGTGAGCTATCCAGACAGCCGTCAGCGCGAGCAGCACCAACACCGAAGCAATGGCGACAAGTTTCCAGATGTTCATATTTTTTTCTCCGAAGCCCGTGGCGCGTCCTCGCGCCGGCTCTCTGAATCAAAAATAAAAGTGCAATTGCGCATGCCATCGCGACGAGCGAAACTGCTCCGCGGTGCGCGGCGTCAGATCCGTGTCGACAATGCGATACTCGGGCCGCAGTTCCATCCAGGGCAGCAGGAAGACCTGTGCGCCGAAAACGTAATGGCGGCGCTCCTGCCGGATCACGGCGGCCGCTCCATCCACTTCCGTTATGTCGCGATCGCTGCGCGAATCCTCCGCCCGAGCGTACAGCAGCAGCGACTGACGCAACTGATACATCAGTTCGAGTGAAAAATTGTCCGTCGTCCGCAGACCATCCTTGTCCGACCTGGCGTATTCGGCCATCAGAGCCAGTCGGTCGGTCCAGCCGACACCGACAAAGTAATTGCTCAATGTGAAGTCGCCGTTGGCCAGCAGCGATGCGCCCAGCCAGGTATTGAGCTCGCCTTCCAGCAGCCGCGGCCACAGTACCGCCCGCACAACGGTCGAAAGGTTGTTCTCGTCCTCAATCAGCGAAATAGTCTCGCCGTTCAGGTTCTGCACGGTCTGTTCGGCCAGATTCTTGGCCTGGAACAGACCGGCCGAAACCGAGAGTTCCTTCAGGCCGAAATACGTCAGCTCTGCACCAAGTTCGGCGTAGTTGGGCGCTATCAGCGGCGTAAACTCGGTCGAGGCCAGCGACCGCACCATCATTGTGTGGTCGTCGTAGCGCATGCCGATCGAGGGCTGGAAGTAACCGGCGCGCAGCTGCGGCAGGCTGTAGTTCGGCTGGTACTGCACCGAGGCGGCCCAGTTTTCCTGGCCGTCGTAGACCTGCGGCCCGGCGCTGTACGTGCCCTCAAACACCAGCTCGGCCATCGGCGAATACGCGGCGTAGAACGCTCCCTGCATCGGAAATATCTTGCGCTCGGCATCCGGGTCGTCGTGCGCACGCGTCATCTGCAGGCGGAAATCCGCGCCCAGCGTCAGAGCGCCGTCCAGCAGCGTGTTTGACTCGGGCGTCAAAGCCTCGAAGAACTCGGCCATGCCGAGCGCTTCCAGGTCGACGAGCGAGACGCCTTCGTAGGCATACCAGCCCAGCTCATTGCGCAGACCGCTGCCCTGAAAGTTGACATGACAGTTGATGCAGCGATTGCCACTCAGTAACGTGAATTGCGGTATCGCCTGCAAGGAGGGGGAGGAACAGACGAGAATCAGCAGGAATCCGGCGGCGCGAAGCATCGCGCCCGACAGTGATGTCAGCATACGATCAGTCGGAAAAATTACGTGTGTGCGGGAAGAACAAAGCGCCCTCCCGTTGGATTTTTCACTTGGTCTGTTGAAATCGTCGTGCTACCGGACCGCCAAAATACCAAATTTGATCGGTGTCGACAGTAGCACATTAACGCAGTTTACTGGTACTTTTTACGGATAGTGCGCCGAAAGTCGCCAGGCGACGCACCCGTGTTTTTGCGAAAAAAACGGCCAAAATACGATGGATCGGCAAAATTCAGCGTGAAAGCGATTTCCTTGACGCTCTCCTCCGAGTAAAAGAGCAGTCGCTTGGCTTCGAGAATAATGCGCTCCTGAATCAGTTCGCCGGCGGACTTCCCCAGCGCCTTCTGGCACAGATCGTTCAGATGGCTCGGCGTAATGAACAGCATGGACGCGTACTGACTTACCGAATGCACCGCGCGGAAGTGCTCCTCCACCAGCGCCGTAAATCGTTTGATTTGCTCCGATGCAGAACGACCGGCGCCGTCTTCAGGCGCTTCAGTGCCGTGTTCATCCACAAATACGCGGCGCGCATACTGCAGAATCAGGCTCAGATACGTGCGCACGATGTCGACGCGACTCAGTCCGGAGGCGGCGAATTCACGCTGCAACAGTCCCAAAACCTGACCGAAGTGCTCGCGCTCCGCCGCGGGCAACTGTATCGTCGGATCGAGGTCCGGCCGCATGAAAGGCATATCCCGAAAGGGATCGCCCGCACCCGCGCCGAGTGCGTAAAAATCCTGGTTGAAAACTATCACGGAGCCGTAGGACCCCGGATTGCGTCGCACCTGATGGATGCGCCCGGGAGGCACCGCGTGCAGGGAGAAATTGCGGATCGGATAGCGCGCAAAATCGATTTCGTGTTCACCGCCGCCGCCTTCAAAGTAAAACATCTCGTAGTAGTCGTGGCGATGCGGCTTGCCGTAGTCGTACCCTTCCTTGCGCAGGTTGAGGGGCAACACGGCAAAATACAGATTATCGATATCGTGCGACTCGCCGCGATATGTCGGAATGTCGGTAGAGCTCATACCTGACTCTCCAGCTTGTCCCGGGGAACCGTCTGCGAGGATTTCAGGCGCTTGCGCCGGGCGCGACGCAATTGCATGAAAAACCGTAAAGGATGTTGAAACCGCGGAAGCGCGGTACGTCACAAAGCAGGTGTGCGAATCTCGTGAACCTCGTTGATTGCCGGCGCCGCCAGCTCGGCCTGCGTTCCGTCCAGCCAGCGCACCACGATTCGCTCAACCTTGATGTCCCGGCCCAGGCCGAAGTGTTTGCTGAACGAGTGCTGCGACAGGAAAGAATCGCCGGTCGTTATTACTGCGGGCATGATGCCGCGGCTCGTGTGCAACTCGATTCGTGCGCCGATGGCCGACTGGCCGCCCTTGTGTTCCGCCAGGCGCACGCCGATCCAGTTGTTGTCCAGCTCGGCCTCGTTCTGCAGCATCACAATGCGGTGATCGTTTGGATAACGGAAGGTAACCACCATCAGGTCCATCTTGCCGTCGCCGTTGAAATCTTCGCTGATCACGCCGCGGCAGTCTTCCACCAGCGCGCCGCCCAGTAGATAGGAGGCGTTGACAAAACCACCGCCGTCGCGGTTGACAAACAGGTGATTTTTCTCAAAGCCGTTCCAGGAATAGCCCTGCTGGTTCTCCAGATCAAAAACCTTGGAATAAGCCGAAGCCATGTCGGGGTCTTCGTCTGAGTCGAGGCGGTAGATGTCGTCGCGCCAGAAGTGTGTGCAGTAGTCCACCGCCGATTCGCGGCTGACGTGCCCGTTGGTGACGTAAATATCCTGGTCGCCGTCGTTGTCGAAGTCAAAAGCCGTGCAGCCCCAGCTCCAGCCCGAACGCGCCACGTCGTCGCGGAACGAAGGCTCGTTGAACTTGTGATCCGCGCCGGCCATGTACATGCGGTTGCCGTAGGCCATGTCCATGCGCTTTTCGTTTTTGTCCGGCTGGTCCGGACGGCCGAGGCCCATCGCCTCCAGACGGCGCGCCGTCGTTGAGCTCATGCCCAGGACGTAAAAATCAATCGCGCCGTCCATGTTGAAATCGCCGAAGGTGTGGGACATGCCGAAGAGAAAACGCTCGTCGATGTTCGTGTCCGTCACGTCCGTGAAAACGCCCGATCCGTCGTTGTAATACATGTCCACGCCGGAAAAATCACTCACCACCAGCAGGTCCAGATCGAAGTCGCCGTCGAGGTCAACCAGGGAGTTGGCATAGGTGCGGCGATAACGCTTACCGCCCAGCCCGCGAGCCTCCGTCTGGTCGCTGAACTGCATGCGACCTTCGTTGATCAGCATGAATGCCGCGTCCCCATCGTTGGCGTCGTAGTAGGGATAAGGCAGCTGTCCCTGGCGATACGGTTGTTTGTACTGACTGAAAAAGAGGTCCAGGTCGCCGTCGCCGTCCACATCGCCTGCCGTCAGGCTGGTCGGGCGCACAAGCATGCTGTCTGGGCCGAAGATCGACACTCCGACATCGGCGAATTTGTCGCCCGCTTTGCGTTCAAACAGAAAGAGATGCGGTCCGGTCGTTGCGCCGCTGTTGCGTTTGCCGTCCGCCATCCACGGTTTTTTGCCGGCAAACGTTCCGCCCACCACCAGGTCGGCCAGGCCGTCGCCCGTGAAGTCGGCCAGCACGCCGCTGAACATTTCATCAGGCATGTTGGGCGAAATTTCCTGCGAAGAAAAGTCGAACCCGCCCTTGTTCATCAGCATCTTGTTGATGTTCGGCAGAATCACGTCGGACATGCCGTCGCCGTTGAGATCGGAGACCAGCAGCGGCGTGTTGGCCGTGATCATCGAGGACAGCGCGCCGGGAAGATAATGCGCCTGGAAAGGCTGACGCCCGTCGCGATGCATCACGTAAAAGTTCGACAGGTCCAGTTTCTGCGGCACGGGATTGCCGTCTTTGTCGATTTTGTCCGTCCAGACAACGCCGATCACGCCTTTGAGAATGTAGCGCCGTTTTTGATCGCTGTTGCTGATGTGGAATTCCGACGAAAACTCGGAATTGTATACGCCGTCGACCTTGCGGAAATTCTGGTGGTGGAATTCACACTGCACCAGCGTATAGCCCTCTCCCTTCAGCTGCTGCAGGTACTGATTCCACCCTTCGTGGGACAGCGTTTTGCCCGCGCCCTTCGACGTTTGTTTGCTGATGCCGAATTCGATCTGCTTGTCTTCGCCGAAGCTCGGCAGAACGATCTCGTCAAACTGCAGCGTGCCGAGCACGTCGATCTTCTCGCCGGATGAATTGCGGATCTTGTCCCAGAGCGCAATAAACGTCTGGTCGTGCGCCTGAGCTTCCAGCTCCTGGGCCCAGTAGTCGCGATCCTTGAGCGCTTTGTCGTATTCGTACTTTTCAAAAGCCGAAGCATCCGGACCGGGTTCGGGCGGCAGTGCAACCGTTTCAGCCACCCCTTTGGCCGGATCGTCTTCTGTGGAGCCGCCCGTACATGCGGCAAGAGCGACGATAAAAAACAGTCCGATCAGATGTGCGGCGGCGCGAACGCGCATTTGCATCTTGTCCATGTACATGGATACAGCCTCGTTACAATGCATTCCGGAAGTGCTTTCGACTAAAAATGGAATTGGTGTTCACCGTTCGGTCGCCGCACCGGTTTGCAGGGGCGCGGTACGGAAATTTCACCCGATTCGGCGGGATCGACACGGCAAACGCCGTTTCGACGCCGAAATATACGGCACTTCAAATGAAAAATTGTCGAAACGTGGAACGCGGTATGCGAGTCCGCGGCGCGGCTGTGTGAAGCGATTGCGGCGGCATGCGAAGCCCGATACCGCAAAAACTCACAGGCGGCGCAGCGCTTCGCGCTTGCTAAGATTCGACAGATGATCTTCGTGCGCAGCCACAAAATTGCGCACCCAGTCCGGATCGGTTTTGCCGAACTCGCGCAGAATCCAGCCGATCGCCTTGCGGATAAAAAACTCCTTCTCATGCGCCAGCGCCACGATGCTCGCCGCCAGCAGATCGCGGTCCGTGCGTTCCTTGTGTTTGATGTGGCACAGCAGCGAGGCGCGCCGGATCCAGAAATTCTCCGATGAAATCCAGGTGCGCGGCAGGGACATCAGCTCCGGAAAACGCAGGATCAGCGGACTTACCAGGCCGCAGACGATGCCGTCGACCAGGTCCCAGTTGGTCGATTCGTGCAGCATGCGCTCCAGCAGCGGAATCGACGCCGGAGAAAGCAGCCGTTTGTGCGCGCCCGCCAGGTCGATTGCCAGGTATTGTTCTTCGCGCTTTGGGCCGCTCCACAGCTCCGCGACGGCAGCGAGCAAGTTGTCTTCGGTTTTGATGGGGTGATTCCTGCGCGCGTTTTTCAGCAGCTCGGCGCGGATGGGTTTTTGCACGCCCCAGAACGGCTGGTCGGTTTTCATGTAAGCCTGCATTTCCGGCGCTTTGACCGCATCGGCATTGGCGCGCAGCCCGCGGCGCAACTCTTCGACAATTGCCGGCGCGTTTGGGGCGGCTGATGGTTTGCCTGGCATTTCCCTCTTCTCCTGATGAATTTTTTGTTCGCCACCGGGCGCGACGCCGCGAATCGCTGAGCGACGTCAAACCGACCGGCAACGACCGACGCAAATGTTCGCGAACCAACGCGATGACTGTTCACTTGCAATACAAAGGTAAACAGAAGCGGATTTTTAAAGGGTTTTGCAGGGATTGAGCCCGATTTTAACATTTGATTAACGGTCCTTAGGCTCGAATTAACAACGCTGCGCCACCTGCCGCCGTAGTTTGCTGCCAGACAAAAAAACGCGATCAGCTGCGGCTGACCACAGATTTACGGAACGCAATTCAGGGTGAAACCATGCGATTGAACAAGACATCCAAACTCCTTGGCCTGGGCGCAGGAGCACTGCTTATGGCCGGCCTCGTTCTGCCGCTGCAGGCGGAAAACGACACCGAAACCTCTCCGGAAAACACACGCGTCGTCCGCCGCGTAGTGATGGCGGATGCAAGTGGAGAAAACGCCAGGCTCGACATAGACGAACTGCGTCAGAAGCTGCGCAGCGCAATCGGCGACGAACGCAGCGACGAAATTCTGAAAGCCGTGGAGCCGCTGCTGCAGAAACTGCAAAATGCCGAGTACAATGAACTGACGCCTGAAAACATCGAAGTGATGATGGATACGGACGGCGCCGCCGATGTACATGTATTCCGCTCCGACGTCAACGTCGAGATGGACACCGAAGCCAACGGCGAGGGCGAACCCGTGACCAAAGCCAAAGTGGTCATCCGCAATATGACGCCCGACGGTGCGGTGGAAGAACAAATCATGGACGGCGACGAAGCCATGCAGTTTCTCAAATCCGACGGATACAAGGTGCACGCTGGAGCGGCGAGCGGCAATAGCGGCGACGTTTCGGTCAAAGTAATGCAGTTCAACGACGAAAACGGCGAGGTCAGCAAGGTTTTCAAGTTTGAAACCAGCGGCGACGCCGCGACCGGCATGCCGGCCGAAGTCATGGAAATGATGAAAAACATCGAGATGGACATTGAAGTGAACGGCGACGGCGAAAGCGGCGAGCACAAAGTTATGATCATGCGCAAACACATCGGCCAGGACATCGAACAGACAATCGATGCGGACGGCAATGTCGTGGTCGTGCAACAGGGCGCTCCGGGCGAAGCCGTCGAGATGGACAATGTCATCATCAAGTTTGACGAAAATGGCGAGGTTCCGGACAAACTGACCTGGTTCTCAGAAGACGGCGCCATGTACGGCCTGAATCGTCGTGTGATCGTTTACGTAGACGCGGAAAAATTCACGCACGCCGGCGAATCCAGCCCGAATACCGACCAGGTTGCGAATGCCCTGATCGAAGCGGAAGTGATCGTGCTGAGCGACGAGCCGGCTGCAATCGCCACGGACGATATGGACGCTGCGAGCCAGGACAAACGCGCCGCAGCCGAAACCGCCGCGCTGCCGCTGAACGGATTCAACGTCTATCCGAACCCGAACGACGGCCTGTTCAATCTGGAGTTCACTCTGCCGCAGGCCGGACCGACGACGGTGAAAATCGTCGACCTGCAGGGACGCGAGGTCTTCCGCGAGGAATTCACGAGCGAGGCGAACCAGCAATTTGTGCGCCAGATCGACCTGACGAACGACGCCGGCGGCGTCTACATGCTGTCCGTTATGCAGAACGGTGCGGGCGCGACAAAAAAGATTGAAGTACGTTGATTTTGATGCATCTCTTTGCGATTCCTGCGTAACAGCAAACATACACGCTCTATGACTCTCGGCGACCTCGGAACATCTGTACCGAGGTCGCCGACTTTTTTTCCGGGCAATCAACTTTCTTGTATCTTGTTGCCACGGCGTCCGTAGGGCGCCAGTCGAAGACATCCGCCGCTCAATCGCGGCGCCGGCTCCACCGCTCCAGGACAAAGGTCCAACGCGCCGGCACTGCGACCCGATGCTCTTCTCCAGGGCTGACACTTTGATACACACGTGCATTCATTACCCATTTTCCGGAGTGTGTTTATGTATTCCTATCGACATGGTGTTCGCGGGAATTTCCTGGCTTTTGCTTTTTGTCTGTTGTTGAGTGCGGCATGCGCGCATGAGGCAACGGCGCAACCGGTGCAGGTGCCTTACGTGAGTCCGCATGCGGTGTCGCAGCAGCGCGTCGGCATGAGCGACATCACCATCGACTACTACCGTCCGTCCGTCAACGGCCGCGAAATCTGGGGTGCGCTGGTCCCCTGGGGCGAGACGCCCTTCCCCTGGCGCGCCGGTGCAAACGACAACACGACGATTACGTTTTCGCACGATGTAAAAATCGACGGCAAAGCGTTGAAGGCGGGCACGTACGGCCTGCACATGGCGCCGACGGAGACAAGCTGGACGATCATCTTTTCCAACAACTCTACTTCCTGGGGCAGCTTCAGCTACGATAAAAGCGAGGACGCGCTGCGCATTCAGGTGACGCCGAAGGAAGCGCCCTTCCGCGAGCAGTTGGTCTACGGCTTTGACAACGTCAATGACGAAAGCGCCTGGGTGTACATGCACTGGGAAAAAGTGATGGTCGGTTTTACGGCCGAGTTCAATACGGAGCCGATCGTCATGCAGAGCCTGAGCAATCAGCTGCGCCACACTTCCGGATGGACCTGGCAAGGTTGGCAGCAGGCGGCGGCATTCGCCATTTCCAAGGGCTATGACAACGAGCAGGCGCTGGCATGGGTGGAGCGTTCGATCCAGTTACAGCGCAACTTCAACAATCTCAGCACAAAATCATTGCTCTTAAACAGAATGGGCAAAAGCGCTGAAGCCGCCGAGTTTGAAAAAGAAGCGCTGAAGCAGGCCAACGAAGCCCAGGTCAATGCTTTCGGCTATGCGGCCATGGCATCCGGCGACGTCGACAAGGCGATCGATGTCTTCAAGTTAAACGTCGAACGACATCCCGAATCGTGGAATGTCTACGACTCGCTGGCGGAAGCCTACGCGCAGAAGGGCGAGAGCTCCAAGGCGATCGAGCTGTATAAAAAGGCGCTTTCGATGGCGCCGGAAGCTCAGCATCCGCGCATCAACGGTCTGCTTAAACAACTGAACTCCGCCAAGTCCTGATTCAGCGAAAGAACAACTGAACGACATTAAACACAAAGCCGCGGAATAAACTTCCGCGGCTTTGTGTTTTTTTTGACCGTTTGAGGGCCGGCCCAACCTGGAATGTCAATCCCTGACCGATACGTCAGGTACATGCAGCAAGCGGACAGCTCGAAACCAGACGCTGCACAACGAACAATAAGAACAAAGCAAGCCGGAAGTCATCGAACGGCGAAGCGCTCAGACGCAAGTCAGTCAATCGGTGAGATTGGCACAACAACCAGAAGAATTGCAGGCGCAACAACTTAAACAGAAGCCTCGCGCTCGCACATGAGTTTAAAGCCGATGCCGTGCACATTGAGAATGCGCAGGGACTCGTCGTCCTTGAGCAGCTTGCGCAGCTTGGTGATGTACACATCCATACTGCGCGCGTTAAAATAGGTATTCTCGCCCCAAATGCGCTCCAGCGCCTCCTCCCGTTTAACAGTGGAATTCATAGCCGAACAGAGCATCGCCAGCAACTCCGACTCGCGGGCGCTGATGGTGCGAACCTCGTCGTCAAACTTCAGCTCGCGTGTCTCGCTGTCGAATTCGTAGCGGCCGATGTTAAAGGTGCTCTCGCTGGGTTCGGCCGGGTTGTACATTCGGGTGCGACGCAGAATCGCGTGGACGCGCAACAGCAGCTCCTCGATGCTGAACGGTTTGGTGATGTAGTCGTCCGCGCCGATGGTGAAACCCTCGACTTTGTCTTCCTTCATCGACTTGGCCGTGAGAAAGATCAGGGGCACGGAGCTGTTCCGGGCGCGAATCCGGCGGGCCAACGAAAAACCGTCTTCTCTGGGCAGCATGACGTCGAGCACGCAGAGGTCGTATTCGGCATTCTGAAACGCCGTCCAGCCGGCCAGACCGTCCTTAAACAAATCGACGTTAAACGCGCCTTTCAGCTCCAGGAACTCACGCAGGACTTCGCCCAGATTGGGGTCGTCCTCTACCAGCAGAATCCGAGCGGGCTTGTCCGACGCCTCTCTCATGCTTTTTCCTCCTGCGGCTTGTCGGTCGACTTGTTAACTTCGGCGGCCCCGTTCAGACCGGCTTCTCGCCTGCCGGACGGCGGGCCGTCAATCGGCAGACTTAAACAGAACGTCGAACCCGCCCCGCTCTCGCTGCGAACGTCGACACCGCCGCCGTGCGCCAGCACGATGTCGCGCACATAACTGAGGCCCAGACCGAAACCTTTAACGTCGTGCACATTGCCGGTGGGCACGCGATAGAACTTGTCAAATATACGGCGTCGCGCTTCGCGTGAGAGGCCCAGGCCTTTGTCGCTGACTTCAACAAGCAGAATGCCAGGCCGGTTAAACGTGCGCACGGTGATACGCGGATTTTCCGGCGAATACTTTTCGGCATTGTCGAGCAGATTGTAAATGACATTGGCCAGGTGAACTTCGTCACCGACAATGTTAAAGAGGTCCGCATCCAGTCGCAGATCCAGCAAACCGCCGACCTGTTCAAGCCTGACGCCAAGTGTTTCCGCCGCGGCGCGCACGAGGCGGTGCATATCAAAACGCTGCAGGTGCAGATTTAACTCGCCGCGGTCCATGATCGCCGCCTGCAGAGCGCGTTCCACCTGGTGCTCCAGCCGTTTGTTTTCGGCAAAAATGACTGAGGCAAAACGTTTTACCCGGTCGCCGCGATCGGCCACCGTCGGCTCCAGCAGCGCTTCGCTGGCCAGCGAAATTGTGGAAATCGGCGTTTTAAACTCGTGCGTCATGTTGTTGATGAAATCGGTCTTGATGTCGGAAATCTTTTTCTGGCGAATCAGAGCGTGCAGGGTGAAAGCAAAACAGGCGATCAGCAGGAGCAAAAAAAGCAGTGAAGCGCCGAGGTTAAACCCCATCGACATGAGAATGTGATTCTGCTGGTCGGGGAACTCCACCGTCAGAAACTCGCTGGGACGCAGTACATCTCTCGGGAACAGCACGGCGCGATAGGCCTTGCCTGTGGTTGCGGCATCTTCGGCCTGATGCAGCGGCTCGATCGACATGTTAAACGGCATGTCGATGCCGCGGCGAACAAAATCATCGTTGAGGCGACTGCGCAGGACACTTGTATCGATGCGTTGATCGGCAGTCATCGCGGTCGTCGTCAACTCCCGCAGCAGGCGGTCCGAGGTTCTGGCAATTGCGCGCACGCGTTTGTTGGCCCGATGTGAATACAGCTCCGTCGTGTCATCGCTGTCCGGCAAACCGACAATCAGCCGTACGTTGCTGTCGAGACCATCCAGATGACCAAGAACGGCCGCCTGCGGTCCGGCCGAATCGCCGATGTCGGTCTGCCAGGTAATGTTGATTTCCTGATCTATGCCTCCCGGCAATTCACCCTCAATTTCAAGGGAAGTATCGTCCGACAAACGAATCTGCGTGGTGCGCACGTGCGTCTGCATATCGAGGTCGATGCCGACCGAATCTTCTGCACCGCCGCGGTACACCTGAACGCGCACATCGCTGCCGCCGTCAAACTCATGGTCATCGGCAAGTTTGTCGGTTCTGAACTCGCCCAAGCCGGTTGTAATCAGTTTGAGGTACTGCAGCGCCGCCGCGGCCCCGCTGTCCCGCAACAGCTGGTCGGCGCCGTTGATCGTGTCGGTATTGACGATGATTGTGTGCCCCATCAGACTGTCCGCGGCGATAAACTGCACGATGTCCGCCGCCATTTCGGTCTGCTCGACGTTGTCCACCGCGTCACGGAGGACGTCCTGTACCTGGCGGGCAAAACGCGACTCCTCAAGCTCGACCGCTGCCGCAATCCAGGTGAGTTGCATTGCTATCAGCCCGAGCAGGGCTATGCCCGCCGAAGCGATTATCCATGGAAATGTTCGTTTTGACATGTGCACTCCGCGCGTCCTTTTACACCGCAATGCGACCCTTTGTCGGCCGGACGACGCTGCTAGATACGCACCAGCTATAAAATAGGTGTTCGACCGCGCCGGAATTAACATTTTTTAACAGGCGGGCGCCACGGCTTGTACGCCGAACAGATTCATCGTATTTTGGTTTCCTGTCGTAAATTGGCTCAATGTGTGGCGTCGCGTCGGCGCGTTTCTCAGGCGACGTCCAGGATATTATCGGTAACACAGACTTTCAGCGCACTGCAGATTAGCTGTATGTCCAACGCTCCCAAACCCCTCTCGGTTTTGCTGGTCGATGACGAGCCGGAAATCCTCGCGTTGACGGCCGAGTTCCTGTCCGAGGAATTCGATGTCCGCACAGCCGAAGACGGCGTGTCTGCACTGGCGGAGTTTGAGCGCAACCCCGCCGATATTATCATCAGCGATCAACGCATGCCCGGCATGACGGGCGTGGAGCTGCTGCGCGAAAGCCTGAAAGTTGCACCCGACGCCGAGCGCATCATCCTGACGGCGCATGCCGAACTTCAACTGGTGATCGACTGCATCAATGAAGCGCACGTCAGCCACATCCTGACCAAACCGGTCAAACCCGAACAAATCGTCCTGACCGCGCGCAAGGCGTCCGAATCACTGCGTTTGCGACGCGAGAACCGCCATTTGCTCCAGTCACTGCAGAAGCGCAATCAGGATCTGCGCGCCGCGGTGGAAGCTCGTACGGAGGAATTGCAGCAGGCCAACGCCACGCTCCGCAAGCTGCAGGAGGCGCGTGAGCAAATGGTCCGAATCGCCGTGCACGACCTGAAAAACCCGCTGTCCAACCTGCATCTGGCTCTGGGCGTGCTGATTGATTCCGATCGGCGCGATGACCGCCGCGAATTCGGCGAACTCGCGCAGGACTCCATCAATGCCATGGACACGCTTGTGTCCGACATGCTGAGCGTGGCCGAGCTGGAGAAAGGAAGCAGAACCAGCGAACATCGCGAACTGATAGCTCCGGCGGACATATTAAACGCCGGCGTGCAGGCCTTTCAGCCGGCGGCGCGGCGCAAGAACATCGAACTTCGGCTCGAATTGCCCGAAACGCTGCCGCTTATCAGCTTCAACGAAACGCAGTTGCGCGAGGCCATTGACAACCTCATCAGCAACGGCATCAAATACACGCCGCGCGGCGGCCGGGTTGTCGTGCGCGCCGGTATGTCCGACGACGACCTGGAACTGGCCGTCTGCGACAACGGCCTGGGCATGACGCCCGAAGATATCGACAATGCCTTTGGAGAATTTCAGCGGCTTTCCGCCCGACCGACCGAGGGCGAGAGCAGCACCGGACTGGGGCTTTTCATCGTTAAACGCATCGTCGAAATGCACGACGGCAGGATCACGATTCAGAGCGACGGACGCGACAAGGGAACGAGTTTTGTCGTAACGCTTCCGGTTTTGCAGCCGACCAACGGAAAATAATGGCAACAGGCGTGCAGAGCGTTGTTTTTCGCGTAGAAATTTGCTAGATACACGCGCAACGACGGTCTCCGGGCAAACGACCGCACATTCAAGCTTTAATCAGTATTTTGGCGAGGCAAAAATGGCAGCTCAGATCTTCGACATACACTCGGAAACGCCTCAGCAATTCCGCATTACCAAGATTGCACACGACATTCGCGAAGGCGCGGTGATACTCTACCCCACCGACACGGGGTGGGCGCTCGGCTGTGATCTCTCCAACAAACAGGCCATCAAGAGGGTGCGCGATATCCGTAACATCAGTGAAAAACACCCGCTGACGTTTCTGTGCGAATCCCTGACCAACATCTCCGAATTTGCCAAGGTATCCAACTCGGTGTACCGCGCGGTGCGCCGCCTGATACCGGGCCCCTACACCTTTATCCTGCCGGCGACGCGCAACGTACCGCGCTTTGCGCAGGACCCCAAACGCAAAACCACGGGCATCCGCGTTCCCGACGCGACGATCGCCATGGCGCTGCTGCGCGAGCTGGGACACCCCCTGATTTCCATCAGCGCCAAACTCGGCGACGAAGCGGTTGTCGACCACGACCTGCTCATCAGCTCGCTCGAATCGCGCGTCGACATCGTCGTTACCTCGCGTTCCTATTCTTTCCAGGGCGAATCCACGGTCATCGACATGACGGGCGACGAGTTTGAGATTCTGCGTGCCGGCGCGGGCATCGAAAATGTCGTTGAACACCTGGGCATCGCCATGCCGGTATAAGCCGCCGGGAACTAAGAACTTAGGCCGTTCGTCTTTGGGCGGCACACGGGAATTTGCGGTTAGTGAACCGCACCCACACAGCTCAATCTTTTTTCTTAACCGGAGAATTTTCCGATGAAATTATTTCAATGGACCGCCCGCGGGCTCGCCATGGGCGCACTGGTTTTCTCGATTTCTGCTTGCGGCCAGGAAGGCGCCGATATGGAGAAGGAAGCGGAACAAATGGAGCAGCCGGCCGAGCAAGCCGAGCACATGGACCACGCTGAACAAGCCGACCACTCCGCAACGGCGATGCACGCCAAAACCGTTAAAGTGTCGATCGACGGCATGACCTGCTCCAGCTGCGTCAAAAGCGTCGACGAAGCGCTCGCAGGCATCGACGGCGTCTCTGAAAAGAACGTCAGCCTCGAAGACAACCAGTGCACGGTCACGTTCGATCCGGCTAAAACGGATGAGAAAAGCATCGTGGCAGCGATCGAAAAACTGGAATACAAAGCCGAAGTGATGAACTGACGAACTTCCGTTTGTTCTGAACACAAAAGAAAAAGACCGCCCCTGCAAAGAGGCGGTCTTTTTTTTATTCTGCTGTTTTAGATCAGGATCAGTTGAGCGACAGCGATTCAACGGCCTTGTCAAAGACGGGACGCCATTTGTCCGCCTCGGGCGCGAAGTAATACACGCTCACGCGGTACATGTTGTCGCCCTTGATGGCAAAGTAGATCGTTCCGTTGACTTTGTTGGCTCTGATCGCGCTGCGTTCATCGCTGATTTTGCGCGCGTCCAGGCCGGCCAGCTTGGCGTTCTGAATGCTGCCCGCCTTGTAGAGCTTCTGGTTTTCAGCGGCGATTTTGTCGAGGTCTTTCTGTTTGGAAGCGTCGAACACCTCAACCTGCATGTAGCAGTCCTTCGGTGCGTTGTCGCCGTCGCCGATATACTTGGCGCCCTGTTTGGCGCTGGCGCTGCGTTCCTTCACACTTTTGAAGTTGGCCGGCAACATCATGCTGTAGCCGTTGCCGCCCATGCGCTTGCTTTCCGCATCCGGAATGAAAGCATCACCGGCTTCGTAGATCGTGTCCACGCGCTGCTCCGCCGGCAGTTCGTAGGCCAGGCTGACCGAGTTGACAATCTCGTTGAATTTCGGCTCCAGCTCGGCAAAAGTATTGCCGAAGGCCAGCACTTCGACAATCGTCACGACAGAGTCGTCTTTGACGCCGAAGTAACGACGGCCTTTGTATTCGCCGTCGGGATAACCGGGATACGTCACTTCGTACATCTTGCCGGTGTCGCCTTCGGCAAACATGTGCTCCTGCACCGCTGAATACGGTTCGGGTACACTGTATTCCTTGGTCTCTTCGATCACCTGATCCAGAGTCATCGTGGAATCGATCTGAGTGACGCGGATGGCGACCTTGGCGCCGGTCTCGCCGTCCTGGAATCGAGTGAAGCGCGCAATCACGCCGTCGGAGGAATAGTAGTTGGCCTGATCGCCGATTTTGCGGCGCTCGACCCAATTGCCCGGCACTTTCATCTTGAAGTTCATAGCGCCGTCTTCGAGCAAAGCCAGTGTATCGATCGACACTTTTGGTTTCGGTTTTTCGGAGCCACAGGAAGACAGGACAAGGACCAGACACGCCAAAGCGAGAATGGGCACGCTGCGAACAGTCATACGGAGTTCCCGAGAAGTTGGTAAGCGGAAATGATAAATTTGACAGGATAAACGAAAAATTACGCAAGCCGCAAGGAGTAGGCAAACCTTTTGTCGCGATTTGGCCGCCCCGGGCGTGTAAAATATCTGTAAAATCGCACCGACGCCGCGTGCTACGAGGTTGCCAGCCGCTTGATCGCCTCGCTTTCCATGCGATAAATGAACCAGTCGTCCAGCTTGAAAGCCCCGATTGACTCGTAAAAATTCATCGCCGAGCGGTTCCAGTCCAGCACCACCCACTCAAAACGGGTGCACTCGTTGGCGGCGGCGTGCTGCGCCAGGCGGATCATCAGCTCCTTGCCGATTCCGCGCCCGCGAAATGGTGGATGCACAAAAAGGTCTTCGAGATACAGACTCGGACGCCCTTCCCAGGTCGAAAAAGTGAAATAGTACAGGGCAAATCCCACCGGACGTCCGTCCCACTCCGCTATGAAACATCCAAAACGCGGATTCGGACCAAAGCCGTATTTGCGGATATCCTCCGCCGTCACACGCACTTTTTCCGGTTCGCGCTCGTACTCGCCCAGGTCGCAGATCAGTTCCACAATAGTCGCCGCGTCGCTTTCCACGGCGGATCGAATGTTTAACATAGGGTCGGTAATTGTGCGGCTGCGCCGCGTTTGCACCACGTTGGTATTTGTCGGACGCACTGCCCGGTACGGCTTTTGTTCAACGTCCGCTCGCAACAGCATCACATGCTGCCGGCAGATACAATTAGCACTATTTTGGGGCCAGGTCCAAGCGCGGATATCACCTGCAACTCCCCTGCGCTCATACTGAACGCCCGCACCGAACACCCGGCTTGTCGACTGAACTTCCGACCAGACCGCTGCGCCGCTTCTTTGCATTCCGCGGCTTACTCTTTCTCTTGTTTGTCATCGGGTGCCAACCGCACGGCTGTTGAACAGGCGCTTAAGTATCTCCGGCCAGAGCATCATAGCTTTATTGCCGGAGACGAACCCTCGATTTAACATCAAAACCCGGGGCCGGCAGCAAACCAGCCTCGGGTTTTGAAGGGTGTGAGTGCGCAGTGGAAAGTGGGACATCGGCTTTCCGGACTGTTGACGGCCGTACTCCGCTGCAAACCGTGGAAGCAAAAAGGGACTATCGTCCCACAACAAGTTTCTGCAGGACCGTGTGAGCGCCCGTTTGCAGTCGCACAAAGTACATGCCGGCCGCCAGGTCGCGCACGTCGATTGTCATCGTCGCCGTTGCGCCGGTAAAACCGGACTGCAGTCGGCGCACAACAGCGCCCGACGGTGTCAGCAGGTCGACATCCACTGCTTCGTGCATCGGATTTTCAATTGTTAACATTGATTGCATCGCCGCGGGATTGGGATGCACCTGCAGGGACGGAGCGTCAACGCCGGGCTGCTCTGTCACATCCGTGGAAGTGCTGCCGCGGAATATTCCCTCGGAGGTTCCAATCAGAAGTGTTCCGGCATTGGTTTTAAACATGGAGCGTACAAAACCTTCAAAACTTTCACCCATCTGCTCCCAGCTGGCGCCATTGTCGGCAGATCGATACACACTTCGGACGCTGCTCATATACGCCGCGTTTTCATCAAACAGAAAGCCCGATGCCGAGGTGGAAGAACTCGTCACCGGAGTCCAGGTAGCGCCCTTGTCCAGTGAGCGCAAAACACCTTTGTCGTAAATACTGGCGAGCATCACACCTTCTGCAGCGCCCAGCGCTTCAATATCGAAGTTAACGCCGGCCCAGTGCAGACTTGTCCAGCTGGAGCCGTCCGTCGAGGCAAATACTCCGCCTCCGGTAATTCCGCCGGTGCCGCACAACATGCGGTTGTCGGTCGTGTTAACAATCGTGCTGACGTCGGGAATGGACGGCAAGCCGCTGTTCCCCTGTCCCCACGTTTCGCCGCGGTCCCAGGAGTAAAACACGTCGCCGGTGGTCGTCAGGATAAATGTTCCGTCGGGACCGATGTGCCGATGCCAGATCCGATCAACCGGGGCGGGCAAGGTCAGCGTCGTCCATGTCGCGCCATTGTCTTCGGACTTCTGAATGTCCGTGCCGTTGGACAGCAACATCACGCCGGTTGGTCCAATGACAATGTTCGAATACGGTTTGTTAAACTCGGAGATGCTCCAACTGAGTCCATCATCCGTCGACTGATATATCCCCTTATTCGTCGAAGCATACAGGACACCATCCGATTTCTGGTGGATCGCAAACACCGATGCATCCGCCAGTCCGGCGGCTTCCCATTGCGCCGCGGCGAAGGTACCGGGAAAGACGGTCATGAAAAACAGCAATGCAATTGTACAAAAGGACCGCCCGCAATCAACAGTAGAACTTCTCATTCCATACTCCAAAAGATTAACAGATTTTCCCGCAGCGCATGCCATGCGCCGCTTTGGGTGAGTTAAAAAACGTGAACCGATGCGGCGCCGCTTCCTGCGGTACCGATCATCGGCATACGTGGAGTGTTGTAGTAGTTTCGCGTCTCTTTAAACAAGCCAAAAACTCGCCTGCGATTTGCATGCGGCGCGGCCGGAGACACCGACGGCTCCGCGGGCATGCAGAGCCGATGATGTGTATTGAGGGGGGCAACCTGTGTTCGAACCCGCAGTCAAAGGTTCGAACCTGTTAAACACAAATCAGATGAAATCAGGGCAGCACGATCAGTTTCTGCAGAACGGCGTGGTCTGCCGTCCGTACTTTCACAAAATACGCGCCGGCCGGAAGGCCTTCGAGGTCCAGCGTCTGGTTGGACGAGGCCTGCGCCGCGTCGATCCGCATACGGCGGACAAGCGTACCGACTGCGTCGATAAACTCGATTTCCAGTCCACCGTCGCCGGGATTGTCGACAGTTAACGTCGCCTGCGCAGCTGCGGGATTCGGGTACAGTTGCATGGTCGGCAAATTGACGTCCACATCTTCGTCGACATCCGTGACGCTGCCGCCGGGACGGCGCAGCACGCCGTTGTTTGTGCCGAGCAGGATGGTCCCGTCATTCGTCTTGAAGATGTCGCGCGAATAGTCGTCCAGTCCTTCGTTCCACAGCTGCCAGTTGGCCGCGTTGTCGGTGGAGCGATAGACCTTTTTGCCGCTGATCAGATAGGCGTTATTGCCGTCGATCAGGAAGTCCGACGCCACGGTGGCGTCGATGTTGACAGAATACCAGTTGGCTCCGTTGTCGAGCGAACGGGCGATGCCCATGCCGGAAACGGCGGCCAGCAGCAGACCGTCCGCTGCGCCGAGGGCCATGGCGTCTGAATTCGCACCGGCCCAGAAGACAGAAGTCCACGAGGCGCCGTTTGTTGAACGGAAGATGCCGCCGCCGCTGACGCCGCCGGTTCCGCACAGCAAACCACCGTCGGCCGTGCTGACAATCGCGTTAACATCGGGAACGCTGGGAAGGCCGGTATTGCCGTTCGCCCATGTCTGGCCCTTGTCCTGCGAGTAATACACAACAGGCGTGTTAATGGCCAGGAAGGTGCCGTCAGGCGCAATGTGCACGTACCAGATAAAGTCGATCTGGTCCGGCGGGGTCAGCGTCGTCCACGTTGCGCCGTCGTCGCTTGACGTCGCCAGACGCGTGTCGGTAAGGATTAACAGATCACCGTCCGGCCCGACAACGATGGAATGCGTCGGTTCTGTTACGTCCGTCGCAACCCAGCTCTCGCCGTCATCCGTCGACCGGAAAATTCCGGTCTTGCTCGCTGCAAGAAGTGAGCCGTCGGAGGCGTGACAGAATCTGTTAACACGGGTATCGCCAAGACCACTGGCTACCCATTGAGCGGAAGCGCTCGAAACACAAAACAACAACAGCAAAGCGCCCAGTGCCAGTCCGGGTAGCCCTGCTCCGGAGTTGGTAAACACTCGATACATAAAAAGTCCCCACAATACATAAAAGAGAAAAAGGTTCCGTGCCGCCTGAAGGATCAGGCTGCAGCGGCGACTGAGAGAGCGGGCGCCATGAATGGACGTGCAATTAATGCACGTTGTCAGAGGTGAGCGGCTGACAATTTACCTTAACCATGACCTCAAGTCGAATTAACAAGATGGGCAACAGCGCGATTCAGAAATCGATACAGACATTTTTCAAAAAAAGTGTATTTAATTTTTCAGCGGCGCAGAAGCTATGCAACCCTCGCAATCATTTAAACTGAATGCATCAAGTTTAAACCGCCGCGAATTCACATAATCACAGACTTGGAGTTGAACACAGGTCATGCTGTTTTACAACCCGGCGACTGCCTGTTCTACGCGCAGTGACAAACAAAAGAAAAAGAGCCTGAGACCGAAGTGAAAACGAGGGCTCAAAGCGATGCCTTTCAGGGAATACAAAACGACCGCACATCCCGGTTGACAATTTCGAGAAGATTCAATGTTAAACCAATGCCGCGTTCACATTGCTCATAAGTGACCGCGCAGTCAGTTAAGTTGCAAACAAAAAAAGAGCCGACGTTAACACGCCGGCTCTTTTGTAATAAGATCCTCGAAATTTGTTGCGGGCGCACCCGCGTCGGCATCAGCTGATCAGGTGTACCGATTCTTCCAGGAAGGGATCGTTCACCGCTACAGCCTTTTTGGACTTGAACTGGGAAGCCGCCATCCAGACGAACATTCCGGCAAAGAACAGGAAGAGTGAAATCTCCTGCAAACCGAAAGTGAAGTGTCCGTGATAGAGGCTCGGGTTAACGTACCAGGCCAGGTCGATAAAGTGCATCAGGATAATCAGCACGGCCACGCCGCCGAGAATTTTGGGATTGCGTTTGTTCGCCTGCGGCAAAAGCAGGATAAACGGCAAAGCAAAATGCAGGACTATGATGGCGTAGAAGAAGTATTCAAATCCGCCGACCAGACGATAGTCCATGAAGTAGACCGTTTCCTCGGGCAGGTTGCCGTACCAGATCAGCATGAACTGCGAGAACGAAACGTAGGCCCAGAACACGTTGAAGGCAAACATCATTTTGCCGAGGTCGTGATAGTGTTCCGACGTCACCTGCGGCAGATATCCGCCTTCCTTCAGGAAAACCGTGAACAGCGCGATGATGGACAGCGTCGCCACAAATGAACCGCCGAAGAACTGAACGCCGAACATCGTACTGTACCAGTGCGGATAGAGCGTCATTACCAGGTCGATACCGGCGAAGGAGATCGTCAGGGCGTACAGGATTACCATCGGAGCGGCAAGCGCTTTGTTGCGGCGCGTCGGCGTGTGGTCGTTGCCCGCTTCGTCCTGGCGCAGAGAGTTTTTGATGATAGTCTGGTACATCAGGAGCCAGACGACGCAGTAGAATATTACGCGACCGACAAAGAAAGTGGGATTGAGGAACCAGTCCTTGCCTTTCAGAATCGGGTCGTAGTTCGCGGCATTGGGGTCCATGACGCCCGCATGCGTCCACTCAAAGAGCTGATGCGTGGAAAAGACGTCGATCACAATCGGAATGAAGCCGAGTATGATCACAAATATAAAAGGTGCAAACATCTCGGCGATGCGGCGCACGAGGGCGCTCCAGCCGGCGTTGACCAGGTATTGCAGGGCGGAGAAGAACATGGCCGTGACGGCCACGCCCAGGAAGTACGTGTAGGCCAGCAGGTAGCTGGAGAAGAAGCGCTTGAGCGGCTCGTGGTCGGCATCCATCAGGAGGAAGGAAGCCACACCGGCGATCACCCCGATAATGAGGAGGGCGAAGCCGACGGTTTCAAGCGACTTGACAAACTTTGTATCGCGCAGCACGAAGTTGCGCTCGGTCATTGTACTCATTGTTGTTCACCCTCCGCATTCGCATCGGTCATAGCATCACCTTCGCTCATAGCCATGTCGGCGTCCGGTTCCGCGTGCGCCTGCTGCAGGGCATCTTCACCCAGGTGCTTGCGTTGCAGAGAACGAACGTAGTTGACAACCGCCCACCGATCAACTTCTTTGAGTTTGTCGCGGTAGCCGGGCATAATGTTTTGTCCCATGCTGATAATGTGGAACAGGTGGGCGTCCGTATAGCTCAGCGTCAGAGCACCCGGCGCAATCAGGCTGGGCGGTTTGAGCGTGGCGGAGCGTTCGCCGATTGTTCCGTCGCCGGCGCCTTCGGCTCCGTGACACACGGCGCAAAAGGTATCAAAGCGGTTTTTACCGCGCGCCAGGATCCACTCTGAGGAGGGCAGCGAGTTGCTGTACATCTCCTCGGCTTCGGCGATGCTCGTGGCACGATAGAACTCCGCGTAGCGCGGAATCGTGTATTCGAGCGGCGCACGATCGGCCGAGCGGTCGGCAAAGTAATTGACCTGCTCCTGCGGCGACACCTTGGACTGATTGTCCATGTCGGGAATCACCATCAAAGGCGGCTGGTCCGAGGTCCACATGATGGACCCGCTCAGCAGACCCACCCAGAAGACGATAAATACGCCTGCGATAATCACTGTAAAGATCGGCAGACGGCGTTTGCTGGAAGTTGCCATTGTGTCGGTTCAAATATGAGAGAATGTCGAAATCGTCAGTTCTCAGGCCGTAACCACGCGGACGTCGTCCGCTCCGAGGCGACCGAGCAGGGCCGTCGCCGTTTCCACCGTAAAACGAGCGTCTACCGCTTCGATGGATACCACGTGCGTGTCGTCGACCGCTTTGCGGAATCCTTCGTCGTCCTGCAGCGGGTGCCACCATCTGGGCAGTCCGCACATGAGGCCGAACATGACGAAGACCGTCGTCAGCGCGCAGAGCAGCACCGTCAGCTCGAACATGACCGGCATGCCGAACCAGGGTGAGAAGTACGGCTTACCGCCGATATTCAGCGGGTACTGGATCGTAGCCGTCCACCATTGGAGGAAGATGGCGTTCGCCAGACCAAAGGCCGCACCGCCGAGCGAAAACAGCGGAAGTTTGGTTTTAGGCAGGCCCATGGCCTTGTCGAGGCCGTGCACCGGATAAGGTGTATAGATGTCGAAGTCGACGAATCCGGCCGCGTGGATTTCCTGCGCGGCGTGCGTCAACTTGTCGGGATCCGTAAAGTTGCCCAGAACGGCGATCACGTCGTCTTTGTTCACGCCCGCGGCGTCGGCCGCTGCGATTGTTCTGGTTCCGGATTCCTGGGTCAGAGTTTGCTCTTCCATATGGTCATCTGAACGGAGTTCACTAACACCAGAGAGTTATGGAGCGGCGGGCGTCATTTGTTGGACCGCCGCTCAATCAGTTCGGTCCGGGGCTCAGGCATGGTCCCGGGCTCAGGCATGGCCCCGGGTTCTCAGGCATGCCCATTATGCAGCGCACCGCTGTGAGCGGCGCCGTTGTCAGCACTGTGGTCGTCACCGTGATGGCTGGGCTGTGCGCCCGGCATCACACCTTTGACCTCGGCGATGGCCAGCATCGGAACAAATTTGGCGAACAGCAGGAACAGCGTCAGGAATATGCCCATCGTACCGACATATATGGAGACTTCCACGATCGAAGGCGTGTAGTAGTCCCAGCTGGCGGGCAGGAAGTCGCGGTGCAGCGAGGTTGCGATAATCACAAAACGCTCGAACCACATGCCGATGTTGACAAAGATCGACACCACGAACATGACCGCGATATTGCGACGCATCTTCTTGAACCAGAAGATCTGCGGCGCCAGCACGTTGCAGGACACCATCGACCAGTACGCCCAGGCGTAGGGGCCGGTGGCGCGGTTCACGAAGACAAACTGTTCAAAACTGTATTCGGAGAACTGCGCGATGAAAAACTCCATCGAGTAGGCATAACCCACCATCATCCCGGTAGCCAGGATGATCTTGTTCATATTGTCCAGGTGTTTGAGCGTAATAAAGTCCTGCAGGTTGAGCACCGAGCGCGCAATGACGAGCAAGGTAACCACCATGGCAAAACCGGAGAAGATAGCGCCCGCAACGAAGTAGGGCGGGAAGATCGTCGTGTGCCAGCCTGGAATCACTGAGACGGCAAAGTCAAAGGACACGATCGAGTGCACGGAAAGCACCAGCGGCGTCGAGAGACCGGCCAGAATCAGATAAGCCATTTCATAGTGCTGCCAGTGTTTGGTCGAGCCCGTCCAGCCGAGGCTGAAGAAGGTAAAGAGCTTCTGTCCCCAACCCTTGACGCGATTGCGCATCGTGGCAAAGTCGGGCACCAGACCGGTGTACCAGAAGACCAGCGAAACGGTCAGATAGGTACTTACGGCGAACACGTCCCATTCCAGCGGCGAGCGGAAGTTTGTCCACATCTGCATCTGGTTTGGATACGGCAGGAGCCAATACACGGCAATCCATTGACGCCCCGTGTGAAGGAGCGGGAACAGACCGGCGCAGATAACTGCAAAGATCGTCATTGCCTCGGCCGAGCGGTTGATGGCGGTACGCCACTTTTGCCGGAAGAGGAACAGGATGGCGGAGATCAGCGTACCGGCGTGACCGATACCGACCCACCACACGAAGTTGGTGATGGCCCAACCCCAACCGATCGGGTTCTTGACACCCCACACACCGGGACCGACCAGTACGGTATAGGCGACCGAGGCGAGTCCCTGTGCGGCAAGAAGTGCCGTAAAAGCAAGCAAGACCCAGTATTTCTTGGTCGGCGGGGCTTCAATTATGCCCGCAATTTTGTCCGTAATTTGCCCCATAGTGGGGTTCCCCAGAATCAGGGGTTCGCGGACGGATTCCGACTTGACAGCATTCATAAGCACTTATCGCACGAATGTGTTGGTTAGTCCCGATCTGTAAGCCGCCTTGGCGGCCGGATACTTAACTCAAAAATCCTTCTTTGTCTGCCCGCACTTTAGCCAGATAGGTAATCTGCGGTTTGACGTTCAGCTGGCGCAGCACCAGGTAGCCGCGGTCGTGTTGACGCATCGCGGATACCGCGCTGTTCGGGTCGTTGACATCGCCGAACAGAATGGCGTCGGCCGGGCAGGCCTGCTGGCATGCCGTTACAACGCCGCCGTCCTGAACGCGGGCGCGGCCCTGATCCTTGGCTTCCCATTTTGCTTTGTTGATGCGCTGGATGCAGAAAGTGCATTTCTCCATGATACCGCGCATCCGCACCGTCACATCGGGATTGAACGCCATTTCGATCGGCGAACGCTCTCCTTTGTGATAGTTGAGGAAGTTGAATCGGCGGACTTTGTAGGGGCAGTTGTTCAGGCAGTAGCGCGTACCGACACAGCGGTTGTAGGTCATTTCATTCAGACCTTCGGGGCTGTGCGTCGTTGCGGCTACCGGACAAACATTTTCACAGGGAGCGTTTTCGCAGTGCTGACAGGTCATGAGCTGTACAGCCGACTGCGGTGCTTCCGGATCGCCGGAGTAGTAGCGGTCCAGGCGGATCCAGTGCAGTTCGCGTCCGGCCAGAACCTGATCTTTACCGACCACGGCGATGTTGTTTTCCGCCTGGCAGGCCACAACGCAGGAGTTGCAACCGGTGCATTTGGAAAGGTCGATCGTCATCCCCCAACGATGGCCCTTGTATTGGAAGGGCGGGTTGGAGGTAACGGGCTCAGTAAACAGGTCGGCGTCTTTTTCCATACCGGGCACGTGCGGCATGTGGAAGAGATCTTCCTCGCGCGGCCCTTTCATTTTTGAGAGCGTCGTTTCCTGCAGGATTTCGCGGCGTTCGAGCACTTTGGGTTTGCTGCCCTTCGGCACGTCCTGATTGTAGGTCTCGGCGTTGTAGTCGTTGCGCCAGTCGGCATCCTCGGCCTGATACAGCGTGTGATGCTGCTGCGTCGTGGCAATCGGATGTTTGCGGCCGGCCGACGTCACATTGACGTTGATGGCGCCGACTGCCTGACCGGGAGCGAGCAGCGTAAATGCATTCGCCCCGACGCCTTCCTGCACCACGCCGCCGCGCGTACGGCCGTAGCCGGTCGTCGTGTGGATCACGTTGTCGGCCATACCGGGCTGAATGAGCACCGGAAGCTCGATCGATCCATTGGCGTTTTCGATCGCGATGACATCTTCATTGTCGACGCCGAGAGAGGCCGCCGTTTTGATGCTGATGGCTGCTACGTTGTCCCAGGTAACTTTGGTAACGGGATCGGGCAGCTCCTGCAGCCAGCCGTTGTTGGCCAGCATGCCGTATGCCAGTTTGGGGTCGGGCGCGACGACGCAGGTCATTGCGCCCTGCGTGGCGCTCGGGTTGCGACCGTCGCGCAGCACCGTCGCAAATCCGTCCGGATTGAACTGCGGCGCAACTGCTTCGGGACTGCGGCGGTAACGCACGGGCTGGTAGGCTCCGTGGCGCAGCGCCAGTTCCCATTGGCGGCTGAAGGTATCAGCCAATACGTCGTCGGAATTCCACCACTCTTCTTCCCAGCGCGCACGCACGAAGTGAATGTAGGAATCGAGATCATAGCTCAACTCGTTGGCGAGCTTGATGTTTTCAAGTTCGATGGCCAGCGCGTCGTCCATGTTTTTGGCCAGCGCCATCAGGAAGTCGCCCATGCCCATGCTTGAAGAGTTCAGCGGCGCGATCATCGGCTGCTGGATTGCCAGCGTGCCGTCGCAGGTCAGCGCGTCGCCCCACGATTCCAGGCTGTGCGCCGACGGAATGTAGAACTCGCACATTCCGGCCGTTTCATCTTCATGCGACGTGAAAGCCACGCGCGTCGGAACCTTTTCGAGTCCGTCGCGCAGTTCTTTGTCGCCCCAGTAGAAGGGATTGACGTCGGCAAAAATCACAGCGCCGATGCTGCCGTTTTTGAGGTCGGCGCGGAACTGCGCCTGCTCTTCGGCTTTGCTGGAGCTGAACGGAAAAACGCGGAAGGGATCGAGCGCTTTGTCTTCACCCACAGCGCCGACGGCCAGGTTGATGGCCAGCGCCATGGCGTGCGCAGCGGCGGAGTGATGCGCGCCGAGCGACACAAGACCGCGTTTGCCGGGAGCCGTCAGCTCGCCTGCAACCGATTTGGCGTGTGCGGCCAGATCGCCGCCAAGGTTGTCGGGCACGCGGCTGGCAGCCTGAGCCACCGCCGGGTCGACACTACTGCCCGCGACGCTTTTCAGCACGGCGGCCAGGAATTTTTCAACGTCGTCCGGACCGATTTTGATACGGTCATCCGCATTCATGCCGGTAAGCGACATGATGGACTCGGCGACGATCAGGCGGGACATGACGGGATTTTCGCGCGAAGGCTGGCGGTTGGCCGCAAACTGACGCGTGTTGACCGCGGCGTATTTGTCCGTTCCGAGGAAGTCGGAATCGACAGCCAGAATCACATCCGCTTTGGAATAGTCGATCGCCATTTCGGCGTCGACGCCCAGCACGTCGCGGGCGGCCTGAGCGGCGCCGCTGGTATGGCCCGGCGTCATCGTCACGAATTTCAGATCAAATACGGCGGTTTCGAGCAGGCGCATCAGCGCGTCAAGGCTGGGCGAAGCGTGCTCGCCGATCAGGATGCGAACGCCTTTGCCGTTGTTCAGTGCCGCCTGAGCGCCTTCGGCTACCATCTGCAGCACGCGATCCGGCGGCAGTTGGGAACTGGTGCGAGCGCCTACGGGGTGGCGGCGAGATCCGCTCATCCGATCCGGATCGTACAGAGCCAGCAGAGCGGCCTGCATCGCAGCGGAAGACTTGCCGCCGAGAACGGGATGCTCGGCGTTGCCCTCGATTTTTACGGGGCGGCCTTCGCGTGTTTTCACTTCGATACCGACTGCGGCATTGCCGTCGGAATACACCGAGGTATAAAAGTTGGGAATACCCGGTTTGATGTATTCCACGGCGCGAACCGACGGAACGATCTTGTAATCGGGACGACGGCAAGCTGCCGCCGTAAGCGCCATCGACGCCGTCAGAAGCCCCATGAATGTCCGGCGTGTCATGCCGTTCGCTTTGGGCAACGGGCGGTCGTAGTTTTCCGGGAATTCATTTTTCGCCTGTTTGGACAGGAGATCCATGAATTCCGGTTCGCCGGAATATTCCTTGATGCTTTTCCAGTAGCGTTTTTGTTCCGCCATCGGTTTATCCGCCATATCGAATACGAATTCGGATGTTGGGAAAAAGGTAAAGTCGAGGTTCGATCAGCCGCGGCGCGTAATACTGCTCAATAGTGGCAGGATCCGCAATTCTCGGGGCCGAGGGCCGGCTTCTTCGGAACGGACATGCCGTCCGCAGCCGGACCGTCCGCCAGGAAGGCGTGCTGTGTTACGCCCACGCCCAGGAAGCCTTCTTCATGCGCCTGAATGGCCGCGTGAATGGCGCTCGAGTCGAGTTCGCTCGGCGCTTTCCACGTAAGCATGCGTTTGTCCGGCGTACGCCAGGTGCTCAGCCATTTGCCGTCACCCCACGTCGGCGGCTCGTTGGCCCACATTTCCGCCACTTCATCATAGGATTTCATGCCCATGAAAATGCCGGAGATTTCGCGTGCCGGGACGACCATGTTGACAGGGTCGCGGTGACAGTCGAGGCACCAGCCCATGTTGAGCGGATGCATCTGCGTCACGACGCCCATCGTTTCAACCTCACCGTGGCACGAAGCGCAGTCGATACCCGCGCGGATGTGACCGGAGTGATTGAAATTGACGTAGTCGGGCAGCTTGTGCACGCGACGCCATTCAATGGGTTTGCCGCTTTTGGAGCTCTCACGCACTTGCTCCAGCTTCGGACTTTCGGGAAGAACGGCCTTATGGCAGTTCATACAGGTACTGGTCGAGGGGACGGCGCTGTGGCCGGCTTGTTCGACGGTATTGTGACAGTACATGCATTTGACGCCCAGGTCACCTGCGTGCAGTTTGTGAGAGAACGGCACCGGCTGCTCCGGACGGTATCCCACATCGCTTACGCGCGGATGGAGACCGAAATAGGCGCTCAGCCCGGTTACGGCCGCCAGTGCTCCGAACAGGATGAAGGTTGTCTTCAGGCGTTTGTCGATTTGTCTGGTAAACATATGCTAAGCCGCGTATGCTCTGTATCGCTGAGAAAATCCGAACAGTCGGCCGAACGCACCGTCTGCGCGTCGGTTCTTGTTTGCATTTATGCAGTCGGGCTGGAAACCTTGGCGTCGCGCATCACACGTGCGATGCGCATGGCAATGAATCCCACCAGCAGAATCGGCAACAACAGCATCATGTAGATCGATGCCGAGTAAGCCTCTCCAAGCGCTGCAGCCTCGGAGGACTTGTCAAAACCCGCCTTGCAATTGGGGCAGGCCAGCACGTTCTGCGCGGTCGTCAAAAGAGCAGCAATGACGAGGGCCGCTACCGTCTTCCATGTGTTCCGTTTCATTTTATACCTCGTCAAAAATGAATCCGAATGGACGCTTCAATTATGAATGCGCCGCTTCACCGTTTGCAAGGCTTCGCAAAGCCTTGCGCAATTTTTGCATGGCCTCTTCATCAAGGCCGTCGAAATATCCTCTGATCTTCCCGTCGCGATCCACCAGCGCAAAACGCGAACTGTGCATGGCGGGCGAATCGACATTGCCGAGCAGAAAACCCTGGGCGGAGAGTTTGGCCACCGCCTCTTTTGGCATGTGCACAAACTGCCAGCGACCGTCGCGCGCACCGTACTTGGCAGCGTAGCTTTTCAGCACCGAAACGCTGTCGCGCTCCGGATCCACCGTGAACGATACAAAGGTCAGGTTTTCAATGTCGGCAAACTCGTCCTGGAGTTTGGCCAGGTTGGAATTCATGACCGGGCAGGATCCGCCGCAGGAAGTAAACATGAAAGATGCCACCCAGATCGAGCCTTCCAGCTCGGCGCTGCTCATGGCAACGTTGTTTTGGGTCACGCCTTCAAATGCCGGCGCGTCGGCCAGAACGTGCAGTTGGTCTTCATTGCTGTCCAGTCGGCGTCCCGCTGCGTCGTCGGACGTACAGGATAGCAGGTGCGCCGCCAGCACGGCAAAAATGGTCCAGGCAATTTTTATGCTTTTGGAATCCATCATCCGGCAATCAAATACCCAGAACTTTGAACGCAAAGATCATGATGCACAGCAGGAACAGCGGCACGATGACCATAATGCGAAGATAGGGATGATCGAATTTCAGGTGCATGAAGATGTACATGACCATCAGCGTCTTGACCGCAGCAATCAGCAGGCCAAGCGTGATGCCGATGGGACCGTGCAACGGCAGCATCGCCGCCAGTACGGTTAAAACCGAAAGCCCCATCAGCGCACCGAATACTTTCATGTATTCGCGCTGCATCGATTCGTAGGAATGACCATCCGCCATACGTTTATCCTCTATTTAGCGCAGCCGCGAGGACCGCGAAACCTGAAATCAGTGTCCGCCCGCCGCTGCCGCAGCGCCCCATACCATAGTCGGGTTGTAGAGCAGGTAAAAAACGGGAAACAGGAAAATCCACACAAGGTCGACAAAGTGCCAGTAGAGACCGAGCACTTCAACGCGGCCCGCATTGGTATATCCCTTTTTGGAAAAGGACTTGCCAAGCATCCAGACCATAGGAATCATCCCCGCCACAACGTGGACTCCGTGGAAACCCGTCATCAGGAAGTAAATGCCGTAGAAGACATTCGTATCAGGACCGATGCCGTGCGAGAATTTCCCGCTGTATTCAATGGTCTTGATAATGAGGAAGCCGAATGCTCCCAGCAACGTCAGGCCGAGAAACATGCGAAACTTGCCGGTGTCTTTGCGCTCCAGATTCAGGATGGCAAGCGCCATCGTCAACGAACTGCAGATCAGGATGATCGTGTTCGTCAGTGCCAGCTTCCAGTTGAGCGCCGGCGCCGTCGCTTCGAACAGACCCGGATTGGCCGCATCCATCACGATGAACGTCGCAAAAAAGCCCGAAAAGAACATAATCTCCGTCGCCAGGAAGATCCACATTCCCAACTTGCCGTGGGAAATCCCGGTGACCGGTTCGTGAGCCAGGGAAAGACTGCCCATAAGCCGAATTAAACCTTGTATTGAATGTTATGTCTTTTGTTCAAGTTTTACTGCGACGTCAAGCCTTGTCGGCAAACATCAGGATTATGACTCCCAGCAGGAAGACATAAGAAGAAAGCAGCACTTTGCGCGCATTCGGCGAGGAGACCTCCCGCGTGAAGCGCAGCGCATTCATCAACATGTACCCGACCAGCAGAACCGAGCCGACGGCATAGACAATGCCCGTGGCGCCCAGCACAAAGGGCATGATCACCGCCGCCGCCAGGCAGATCGTGTAAAGCACGACGTGCCGAGCAACAATCGTCCCGCTTTCGTCGCGCACCGCCAGCATCTTGAATCCCGGAACGGCGTAGTCCTGACGATACATCCAGGACAGCGACAGAAAGTGCGGCAGCTGCCAGAAAAACACGATGGCGAACATGGCCAGCGAACCGAGCGTAACGTCACCCGATACCGCAACCCAACCGCCCATCGCGGGCAGAGCGCCGGGAACGGCTCCAACGAGAGTGTTCAGTTCCGTCCGCGTTTTCATCGGCGTGTACACTGCGACGTAACCCACCAGCGTAATCAGCGCCAGCAATACCGTCGTCATATTGATGAAACACAGCAGACCAATGCCGAGAATGCAGAGTGCAAGCCCATAAATCAACGCTTCCATCGGCAGCAGTTTACCCGAAGGCAGCGGGCGCCGAGCGGTGCGTTTCATCATCCGGTCGTAGTCGCGCTCAATAAAGTGATTGATCGCGCAACTTCCGGCGGCAACCATCGTTGTGCCCAGAATCGTGAACAGAAAGTGCACGATATTGCCCACCTGCGCAAAAAAGGCAAGGGGCGACTCCACCGCAAGAAAGTACCCGGCCGAAGCCGTCAGAACAACCATCTTGGTTATCCCCGGCTTGGTCAGCTCGTAGTAAGCTTTCCAGCGCTCGCTGCGCACTTCCAGCTCATCGAGCGGAACCTGGATGGCGTCTTCGATATTTTGTGTTTCGATCGTCGACATAGTTCAGTCGACTCCGCACATTCCGCGGAGTCCATGCCGCGCCGGATCTCAATCCAACGCGGCGCAATTGGTCAGGATTTCAGGATCAGGCCTGAGTCGATTCGCCCGCTTCGGTCTTCTGCGCTGTCACCGGCGTTTCGGCCGGTTTTTCTTCCAGCTTTTTCCACTGCGGCAGATAATCCTTCTTCGTCAGAGGCGAAGAGAATTCATAGGGCCCGCGATACACGTGGATCTGGCGGTCGAAGTTGCCGTGTCCGACCGGAGGCGAAGGACAGGCCCACTCCAGCGAGTTGGCGCGCCAGGGATTGCGCGTGGCTTTGCGACCGAATTTGAGCGAGTAGATGATGTTGAACACGAGGATAAACTGTGCAAAGCCCAGACCGATGGCCGCCAGTGTAATGAATTCGTTCATGTCCTGGAACGGAGCGAGGAACTCATACACCGTCGGATCGGAAATCCGACGCATGTGACCGCCGATACCCAGAAGGTGCATCGGGAAGAAGGTCAGGTTAAACAGAATGAAACTCGTGAAGAAGTGAATCTGGCCCCAGGCTTCGTTCATTTGACGACCGAAGAGTTTGGGGAACCAGTAGTAGATGCCTGCGAAAATTCCGAAGAGCGAGCCGCCGAACAGCACGTAGTGAATGTGCGCCACGATAAAGTAGGTATCGTGGATGAACACATCCGCCGGCGCGGCTGCCATGAAGATACCGCTGAGACCACCGACGACGAATGTCGTCAGAAAGCCGAGTGCCTGCAACATCGGCACGCTGAAACGAATGCTGCCGCGCCACAGAGTGCCAAGCCAGTTGAAGGTCTTGATGGCGGAAGGCACGGCGATAACAATCGTCGAAAGCATGAAGGTTGTACCGAGCAGCGGGTTCATGCCCGACTGGAACATGTGGTGTCCCCAGACGATGAAGCCCAGACCGCCGATCGCCGCCATGGCGAATACCATCGCCTTGTAACCGTAGATCGGACGACGCGAGAAAGTCGCCATCACGTCGGAAACAACGCCCATAAGCGGCAGAAGCATGATGTATACGGCCGGGTGCGAGTAGAACCAGAACAAGTGCTGGAACAGAATCGGCTGACCGCCGCCCGTGTGCACGTTGTCCGCGTACAGCATGCCTTCCGGAATAAAGAAGCTCGAATGGAAGAATTGGTCGAAGAACAGAATGGCAAGGTCGGAAGCGAGAACCGGCGTACCGAGAGAAATCAGTACGGCCGTGATGAAGAGCGCCCAGACCGTCAGCGGCATGTCGAACATGCCCATTCCGGGAGCGCGTTTATTCAACACGGTCACGATGTAGTTCAAACCGCCGAGAATCGAACTGAAGCCCGCCAGGAACACGCCCACCGTCCACATGGTATGCCCATGACTGGTGGTGACGCTCAATGGTGGATAATGCGTCCAGCCCGCGGCCGCCGCACCTCCATCCATAAAGAAGCCCGACATTACACACATTGCCGCCGGAGGCACCAACCAGAAGGAGAACATATTGACCATTGGAAAGGCCATGTCGTCCGTGCCTATCTGTAGTGGTATACAGAGGTTTCCGAAGAAACCGACCGCCAGCGGAATAATCACGAAGAAAATCATGACCGAAGCGTGCATCGTCGTCATCTGCATGAAGAATCCAGGCTGAACGACGCCGTCCGTCACGAAGCTATCCGAAAGCAAATGGCCGATCAGAGGCAGCGGCTGGCCGGGATAGGCCAACTGCCAACGCAGGATCAGCGCCATTCCCCCACCGACAAACAAGAAAATCAATGCGCTGAGCAGAAACTGCTTTGCAATGGTTTTGTGGTCGGTTGAGAAAATGTATTTGCGGATAAAGGACTCGTGATGCGCGTGATCGTGACCATGACCATGATCGTCATGTGCCGCGTGATGCGCTTGAGTGAGAACTTCAGTTGCCATAGTTCGCAGAAGTATCAGTTTGTAGAATTTTTCTCGATGTTCGCCCTTCCCTGCTTGCGACCCGCGCGCAGTAACGCGCACCGTCGCTCAGCGCCTCAGTGGCCTTGCTCTTCTTGTGCCGGCTCTTCAACAACCTCTGTTCCGTCGCTCATCACTGCGTCTTCGATCATCATGTCGTCGTCGCTCGCAACTTCAGCAGGCTGCTCCATGCTCGCGAGGATCGCGTCGTATTTGCCCTGCAGCCACTCGTTGTAGGCATCTTCGGACAGCATGCGCAGCTCGCCGCGCATACTGTAGTGGCCGCTGCCGCAGAGCTCGGCGCAGGCCAGTTCGTAGTCGCCGGCTTTGAAACAATCGAACCACACGTCGATTTTCAGGCCGGGAACGGCGTCCTGTTTGATGCGGAAATTGGGCAGGAAGAAACTGTGGAGTACATCAACGGAAGAGAGATGTACCACGATAGTTTTATTGATGGGCAGGTAGAATACGTTGGAAAGCATCAGGTCGTCTTTGCCCGCCGGATCTTCCGGGTCGATTGCAAAGACGTTGTCGCCGCTGCGCAGCGAGGGGATCGTACGGCCAAAGACGCCGTCGGGTCCCGGATAGCGATAGTGCCACAGGTATTGCTGCCCAAGCACTTCCACTTCGACGTCGGCCACCGGCACGGCGTCCTGATATTTCATGCGCGTCCACAGGTCGTCGCTGTAAAAGCCGAGGCCGGCGAACAGCAGGGTCGGCAGAAGCGTCCAGGTAAACTCCACGAGGTTGTTGCCGTGGAAGTAGTACGCCTTGACGCCGCGACGACGACGGTACTTGATCAGAAAGTAAACAAGCGTGATATTCACGAGGAAAAAGATACCGACGCAGAGATAGTAGATAATTGCGAACAGATGGTCGTGTTCAATTCCGATGGAAGACACGTTCTCAGGAAAGTACTCGAGCATATCGGTAAAAATCGCTTTTGGTTAAACCTCTCTGAGCACCGCGGGATCCGCGATGGACGTTCAATCGTCGTTTGTCACGTTGGTCTCGTAGTCCGTTGTCCCAGGTTTCGGCGAGCCCGAAACCTGCGCACCGCGTGCGCCTGAAGTTTACTGTTCGCTGGACGTATCGCCGCCGGAAGCGGCCGCCGTCGCTTCAGCCAGCACTTCGTCAGGCTGGTATGCGCCGAGTTTGTTTGCCGTCGCCGCGCGAACTTCCGCCACGTAGTCAGCCGACACCGGCGAGCCGCTGTTTCCCCATGCGGCGCGAACATACGTCAGTACATCGGCGATTTCCTGGTCGTCAAGAACTTCCCCCCAGGCCGCCATAATCATCCCACTGTACGAAACGCCGTTGCGTTCAATGTCTCCGGAGAAACCGTGCAGTACAAGTCGCACCGGAATTCCCGGATCGCCCTGCGCCCATTCGGAGCCCGCCAGCGGCGGATACGTTCCCTCGAGACCGTTACCGCTTGCCTGGTGGCAGGACTGGCACACGCGCTGGTAGACAGCCAGACCAGGTCCGCCGGGGCCGCCATTGGTGCCGCCGGCAGCGTCTGCAGCAGCCACGTCAACCCAGGCCGGGTCGTCGGAAGGCGACACAAAAAATCCGTTGACGTTCGCGGCGAGTATCAAAAACACGCACGAAACGACCACTCCAAAAGAAACGCGTACGATAGGGTACATAAAGATGTCTGTAGATTCGTCTTTGACAAGCTGCGCCGCCCTTTTCAGGTGGCTGCAAAAATACAGATTTCCACGTGGACGCAAAAAACAAATGTGGCAACCTCCGCTGAGATTGCCACCAATTATCAGATCACCGCCGCCTCTGCAACCCCTGTAACCGGGTCGGGGTCAATGATCGTCGGCTTTGTGCGGTCAATTTTGTCCTGAATTGTCATCAGCGCTTTTACCAGCGCTTCGGGACGCGGAGGGCAGCCGCCCACGTACACGTCGACCGGTAAAAAGGTATCGATGCCCTGCACAACCGGGTACGAACGGAACATTCCGCCGGTGGATGTGCACACGCCCATCGCTATCACCCATTTCGGGTCCGGCATCTGATCGTAAATCTTACGCACCACCCACGACATTTTATACGTCACCGTCCCGGCCACGATCAACAGATCGGCCTGACGCGGGGAAAATCGAAATACTTCGGACCCAAAACGGGCCACGTCGGTCCGGGGACCGGCCAGCGCCATCATCTCGATGCCGCAGCAGGAAATTCCAAGGGGCATCGGCCATACGGCGTTTTTCTGGCCCCATTTGATCATGGCGTCTATCGTTGTCGTCACAAAGCCGTCGCGCTCGAGCGTTTCGTTCAGTCCCATTCGAGGGCTCCTTTCTTGACTACATAGATATAACCGGCGAACAGCATCACCATAAACAGCACCATCGCGATGTAACCCTGCGTGCCCAGCTCCTGGAACTGCACCGCCCACGGATACATAAAGACAATCTCAATGTCGAACACGATGAAGAGCATGGTGACGAGATAAAACTTGACGGTAAACCGTTCATGCGCCGACTTGATCGGCTTCATCCCGCTTTCGTACGTCGAGAGTTTTTGCGCGTTGATGCGCTTCGGTCCCAGCCACTCGTGCAACTTCAGCATCAGCGTGCCGAATACGAGGCCGACGACTATCGTAACCAGAATCGGGAGGTATTGTGTGCCGAGTGTTTCCATAACCGCGAGATCGCCTGCCACCGGAACAAGTGGAACTGAAAGGGCTGGACTTACCAGGGATGTTCGTCGAATGTGCTGCAGAACGGACGCGAACTGCAACAATTCCACGAATTTACGGCGGGTCCATGTGATTTGCAATGATTACGGTCATGATAACCGCTTTAAAAGGCCGCTCTTGTTTGGCCCGCTGCGCTGGGTGTTACCATTCCCGCATCGGCGCGACGGCCCGATGGAAGCGCGTTCGGATGCGCTCGCCGTCGATGTGCTCCCCGTTCTCAACGACTGTTCTGCCGCGCCGAAAAACAGCCTTCAACATTCCCGAATCTCCCGCATACACCAGCGCGGACAGACGCCGCGCCTGCGGCAGACCGTATAAAACCGGCGCGGAAGCATCAATTTGCACTGCGTCGAAGGACGTTCCCGGCACGAGCCCGCCTCCAGCCGTACCGGCCGCCGGAATCCCGCCGGCCAGCGCAGAGCGCACAGCCTTTTCGCCGCTGTCGTCGCCGCCTTCCAGACACAGCACATTCCTGCGCCTGTCCGACATGCGCCGTCCGTAATCCAGCCAGCGCAGCTCCTCCAGCGGGCTCAACCCAACGTGGCTGTCGCTGCCTACAGCCCATGCGCCGCCTGCCGCGGCGTACTCGCGCAGATTAAAAAAACCGTCGCCCAGGTTGCCTTCGGTACTCGGGCACAGGACGGCCACCGCGCCGCTCTGCGCCAGGCGCCGCGTTTCCGCCGCAGTCATATGCGTCGCGTGCACCAGCGAACAGTGGGAGTTCAACTCAACGTTGTCCAGCAGCCATTCCACCGGTCTTGCGCCCCAGCTTTCGCGACAGCGCTCAATTTCACGCACCTGCTCGGCCACGTGGATGTGAACAGGCCGCTCCGCCGCACCGCGGTGGAAGACCGACTTCACTTCTTCGCGCGACGCGGCCCGCAGCGAATGTACGCCCAGCCCGGCCACCGCATCCGGCAGACCATTCAGAGCTGCGCCCGAGGCGTCAAGCAAAGCGTCGTAGTCGTCCAGCGATGCCGAGATAAAACGCCGCTGACGCGGCTGCGCAGGCGCGTCAAAGTCGCCGTTGTGATAGTACATCGGCGCCAGCGTCAGCGCGATGCCGCTCTGCTGCGCCGCCGCGGCCAGGCGCTGTGCCATTTCGCCGCGATTGCCGTAGGGCCGCCCATCGGCGTCGTTGTGCAGATAGTGAAACTCAACCACGCGCGTATAACCGCGCCGCAACATTTCGCTGTAGAGCATACATGCGACGGCTTCCAGCTCGTCCGGACTGATCCTGAGCGCCAGTCCGTACATCGTCTCGCGCCAGGACCAGAAGTCGTCGTCGGCCGCGCCGGGAGCCAGGTGTTCGGCCAGTCCGGCCATGGCGTATTGAAATGCGTGTGAATGCGCATTGATAAACCCGGGCAGAATCCATCCATTCAAATGCCTTGTCGCCGCGCCAGGCGGCACATCTGCGGCATCCGATGTGATTGTGTCGATGATTCCATCGGCGTCAAGTCCAACAAAGGCCGGTTCAATCCAGGCGCGACCGTCCCAAAGGGCATCGCACTTAAACCACTGCACGGCGCTCATGGCAGCTCCTTCAGCGCTTTGGTCAAAGCTTCAAATACGCTGCGCAGGCGCGTTTGCATCTGTGCGGCGCGCTCCTCGTCGTAGCGCGTCGTTTCCTCATTCATATACATGTGCTGGGTCATTTCAAGCTGCAGCGCGTGAATGCCTTCGTCCGGACGGCCAAAAGAACGAGTGATATAACCACCCTTGAACGGAGTGTTGTGCGCCACGGGAAACTCCGCATCGCGGCGCAGATGCTCCAGCGCCGTTGCGCTCAGTATCGGCGCGGCTGAAGCGCCGTCGGCGTCGCCCAGAATCAGATCGGGAAAGGCCTCTGGCCGGATCGTCGGCACAAAGTGTTTAATCGAATGACAGTCCCACAGCAACACGTGTTTAAACTTTGCACGCAGGCGGCGCAGCTCGGCCGCCAGAAAATCGTGGTAGGGCTTGAAATACTTGTTTAATCTGCGCTCGCGTTCCGCTGCGTCGGGAAGTGCGCCGCTGTACAGTTCCTCGCCTGCGAAACTCGTCGTCGGCAGCACGTCGGTAATGATCCGACCGTCGCCGTAGAGCGCCGCGCCGCCGGGATTGCGATTGAGGTCAACGACGTAACGACTTAAACGCGCACTGACAAGTTTCATGCCCATGTCGGGTGCAAAGTCGTAGAGGTCCTGGACAAACCAGTCGGTGTCGACCGGTTGCCCGACAAATTCCGGTTTAAACACTTCGCGCAATTCGGCGGGGAAATCCGTCCCGGCGTGCGGCACGCTCACGAGCAGCGGCTGTTCTTCCCCGCGCGCATCGCGAACGGTATAAATTTCAGACATACACATCCCGTATTAAACAACAGACTGCATCCGGCCGTCCGCGGCGTGGACGCTGATCCTGATATTCTTGAACGCCGGCGTGCGACTGCGTTTATCCAGAGCCGTGGGCACGAGCACGTTGGCTTCCGGGAAATACATCATGGCATTGCCCGCGGGCATATTAAACGGCCGCACGCGCACATTGTGCATCTCTCCGGTGCTGGACCGCAAATTGACCAGCGCATTGTCCTGCAACCCCATGCGCGCAATATCTGCTTTGCTCATCATGATAATCCAGCGTTCATGCTGGCCGCGCCAGGCGTCGTCTTCCTCGTAGACAATTGTGTTAAACTGCCCTTCGCTGCGCACGGTCATCATGCGCAACTCGTTGGGCGCCAGTTCATCTTCGGTGGGAATCGGCACAACCTTGAACACAGCGCGTCCATCCGGCGTGTTAAACTTCGGCTCGTGGAAAGTGCGTCCGTCGATCTGAAATTCCTGCCCGGTTGCGTTAATCTCTCCTATTTTGCCGAATCCCGGCACGGTGCGCGCGATGGCATCGCGAATCGTATCGTAGTTCCTGAACGCGGCAAAGTCGAGCGGCGCTGACGCACCCAAAACCTGCGTCGCCAGTTCACAGATGATGTCGACTTCGGAACGCACATTGTCCAGCCGTACAATGCCGCCGTCGCTCAGGCGCACAAAGTTAAACATCGACTCCTGCGTGGTGCGCTGCAATTCTTCGTCGCGCGCCGCCACCGGCAGGATGACGACCTCGCCGTCTACTCCGTACACATGCCCTTCGTTCAGTGTCGTATTGAGGAAGACTTTAAATGGCACATTGTTCAGAGAACGGTCGGCATAGTCGCGATCCGGATTGGACCCGAACAGGTTGCCGCCCAGCATAAAAGCCACGTCGACGCGGCCTTCGGCGGCGGCGTCCATGCAAGCCATTGTGTCCATGCCCGGCGTCTGCGGCAGTTTAACGTCGAGTTCTCGTTCGATTGCGTCAAAAATCGCCTGTTTAAGTTGCGGCGTCACACCGACGGAGCCGACGCCCTGCACATTTGAGTGGCCGCGCAGCGGCAGCAGGCCGGCATGCGGACGACCGATCATTCCGCGCATCAGCGCCAGGTTAACAATCATCTCGACATTGCCGACGCCGTGTTCGTGGTGTGTGATGCCCATCGCCCAGGTAAAGATGACGTTGCGGGCATTGGCATAGACTTCGCCCACTTGCTCTATCTCTTGCCGCGAGAGCCCCGAGGCGGACTCAATTTCTTCCCACGTGACGGCGTTCAGCTCCTGCTCAAAGGCTTCGTAACCTTGTGTGTGATGACGAACAAAATTGGCATCGGCTTTCCCCCGCGCCAGTACGGTTTTGGCAATCCCTTTTAACACGGCCGTGTCGCTGCCGATATTCGGCTGCAAATAATGCGATGCGATGTCGGAGCCGCCTGCCAGCATGGAGCGCAGACTGCTCGGAACGTTGAAGCGCAGGAGGCCCGGCTCCAGTGCGGGATTAATCACAACCACGTGGCCGCCGCGCTGCCGGCAGCGCAGGAGATCGCTCACAAATCGCGGGTGATTCGACGCGGGGTTGGCTCCGATGACAAAAATGAGGTCGGCGTGTTGGACATCTTCCAGTTGAACGGTGGCCGTGCCGCTGCCGATGGTCGACGCCAGTCCGACGCCCGAGGCCTGGTGACAATAATAGGAGCAGTTGTTAACATTGTTGGTGCCGTAGAGGCGCACAAAGAGGTGCAGCAGAAAGGCCGCTTCGTTTGACGAGCGACCGGAGGCGTAGAAGAAACTGCGATCGGGCGTACACTCGCGCAGGCGCTCAGCTGTTAAACGCAGCAGTTCGTCCCAGCTGCGCACTTCAAATCTGTCTGCGCCGGGCGCCTTGTAGAGCGGAGTGTTAAGTCGACCGAGGCGTTCCAGTTCGCGCGGTCGCAGCGCGCGCAGTTGTGCAAGTGTCAGTTTGTTAAATTCTTCGGCCGGAATGCCGTCCTGAATATCGGTTAACTGCGCCTGCAGACTCTTCTTGCAGATTTCGGGAAAGTGCCCGATTTCATTGCGCATGCCGCCGCGCTGGCCGCCCATTCCCAGGGCGCAGGTTTTACAGGCATTTTTGGAGTTGACCGCCCGCGCCAGGCGTCCTATCCCAACCTCGCGCGCCACGCGCAGGGAATAACCGATCGATTTCATGCCGCCGGGAGTACGCATACGCTTCCGCCTTATTCTGGATGGACCACTGCGAATGTACAAAAAATGGGGCGGGAAAACGCAGGCGCGGCGCAGATTCGGCCGGCATCGCCCCAAATCGCGCAGGCGCACGCTCTGGAGGATGCGACCCCGACAATCTGCAACGGTACAACCGGGCAATCAAGCGCAAAAATTCGAACGCTGCATCTGCGCCGCTGAACGGTGCATACCACGTGGTTGAATGGGCATTGTACTCCGGTACTCGCGGCCTTGCCGGCTGCGCGACCAACAAAAATGTCAGAAAGCAAGCCCGCCAGGGCGCTGCAATCAGTTAAAGAACAAACAAAAGGCCGGTGCACGCCTGTCTGCTGCGTATCCGGAACAAACGGCTGAGTATCTTTCGAGCCGGTCGGGCACAACGTCTACTTTTTGGCGGGCTTGGGCGGGAGCGACATCACGTACGCATAACTCTCGGCAAGGGTCGCCGCAAGCAGGTCGATGTCCGTGTGCAGGTGCGCCGGAACCAGCACGTAGTCGCGCATGACCGCGCCATAGGACAGGAACGGCCCCGCATCGTGCTTTGCGATAAACTCGGCCTGGCGCGCCTTCGGCAGGCGAATCCCGATCTCGCCGGCTTTGTTTAACTGGGAAAACATATAACCGTTGGCGGAAGTGTACAGCATGGTCTTGCCCTTGCGCTCCACCTCCGGCACCCGCGCGATCATGGCGTCATAAACGTCGAGGTTTTTCATGTATACTCCGGTTTAATGGATGATGAACGGCGGAAAATACACAGATCGGGCAATTCAAAAAAAGAGCTGTGAGCCCTAAGGGCTCACAGCTCCTGAAATAATTTCGTGCCAAAAAGTTTTTGGTCTTCACAACCGGCTAAACGTCCATTCAAACACACTGAACGGCAGAAAGTCCCAGACTCTGCCCCAAAGTGCCGGTCAATGACTGCAGCGCACCCAGGCCGAATCGCCGTCCTCGTATTCCTCCTTTTTCCAGATCGGCAGCTCGTGTTTGATCGCGTCGATGATTTCGCGGCAGGCGCTGAAACACTCGCTGCGATGCCGCGACGAAACGGCCACCATTACCGCCGCTTCCCGAAGATCCAGACGTCCCGAGCGGTGCGCCACAAAAATTCGGTGCAGCTCGTGACGCGCACGCGCACCGGCACAGATCCCGCGCAGCAATTCGATGCACATCTCCGGATAAGCCTCATAATTGAGCGCACGCACCGCTCGCCCGTCGTTGACGTTGCGCACCGTGCCCAGGAATATGTCGATGCCGCCGCTGCCGTCGCTGCGCACAAAGTCGATGCCCGCATTCACGTCGATCGGAAACGACTGAATGGCCAGATGCGTTGCCGCATCCGACCATTCGTGGTTTTGCTGTTTCACATTGCTGTCGGGTCGTTGCATACAATTCCTCAGGCTTCCGCCGTCATCCATCCCCAGACTTTTTTCAGCGTCACTTTGCTGCCGGAACTGAGAATGCGAACGCGGTAGATTTTACCGGCCAGGCGCAGGATACCGATCAACACGGCAAAGTTAACAACGAGCGTGAGCCCGACCTGCCAGAACGGTACGTCCGAGAGCGCCATGCGCGCCGGCATAACCATGATCGAAGAAATCGGCAGCATCGAACTGATCACCGCCAGCTCGGACGAGGGATTCATGCTGATCGACATGGCAATGAAAAATGGCACCATGATTAACATGACGATCGGCCACATACCCTGCTGCGCGTCCTGATCATTGTCGAACATCGCGCCAAGTGCAGCGAACATCGACAGGAAGGTCATGATGCCCATCAGGAAGTTAACAATGACGTAGACCATCAATCCCGGGTTGATCGAAGCCATCACCCTGCCGACTTTGTCCGCAATATCGTCGGGCAACACCGTCAGCTGGATCATCGACAGCATCAGGATGGGCGAGAACCAGATTAACATCTGCACCAGGCCCGTTATCGCGGTGCCGACCACCTTGGCCGTCATTAACTCGCGCGGATTTACCGACGACAGCAGCACCTCGACAATTCGCGAGGTCTTCTCCTGCGTCACCGAGCGCAGCAGTTGCATGCCGTTGATAAACAAAGAAATGTACAGCAGGAACGATACGATAAATGAGACAATGACGCCGCCGCCATCTTCCTCCGACACATCCGCGCCGGCCGATACTTTGTAACTGTCGATTTTAGTGCGACCCTGCGCAAACGCCACGTCCTCCTCGGCGATGCCGCGTCCCTCAAAGCGCAGTTTAACCAATGCTTTGTTAACTCCGTCCGACACACGACTCGTGAGCACGAGGTTATTCGGATTGGCCGAATAAAACTCGATGAGTTTTTTGGACTGTGCTTTGGCGGGAATAAAAAACACGCCGGCAATCGAATCGCTCAGCATGCCGGCCCGGTTCTGCTCCACAAATGTTTCGAGCTGCACCCTGTCCATCGTGCGGTAGTCGATCGTCATGGCGCCTCTCGCCACGTCTTCATTCTCATCCATGACTTCGCGCAGCAGATCGTTGACAAAGGGTTCCTCCTCAACGATGACCACGTGAGCCTTGTCCACGACATTCAACACGTTCATCAGACCGACGACAAGAAAGCCGCTCATAAACAGCAGCGGCATCAACACGGTCATGATGATAAAGGTCTTGTTTAACATCAGCGCTTTGAGCTCGCGCTTGATGATGGCCATTGTCCGTGCATTAAACATGTGAGCCCTCCATCATGTTTGCTCCGCCGCTCTTGACGTCGTCGCCGGCAACGCGGACAAATATTTCGTGCAGTGAGATTGTGTGCGCGTCAAAGCGCTTGACCACGATGTTGTTCTCCACCAGCAGTTTCAGCAGCGTCTGAATGTCATCCTGTTGTTTAACCAGAATGCCCGTGGTGTTGCCAAAGTCTTCCATCGTTTCCACAATCGGGTTGCCGCGCAGAAAACTCAGGTCGCCCTCGGCCTGCACCGTGACGTTGCGATTGCCGAACTCGCGGCGTATCTCGCTCAGGGGGCCGTTTAACAATGCCTTCCCCTTGTGAATCAGGCAAATATTGTCGCACATCCTGTCGGCAAAATCCATCAGGTGCGTCGAGAAGATAATGACTTTGCCGCGACGTTTAAGATCGAGGATCATGTCGCGAATAATCGAGGTGTTAACCGGATCGAGGCCCGAGAACGGCTCGTCGAGCACCACAAATTCCGGATCGTGCAAAATGGTTGAAATAAACTGGACTTTCTGCTGATTGCCCTTCGAGAGGTCCGCCAGCTTGGATTTCATGCGATCGCCAAGATCGAATTGCTCCAGATACCTCACCGCCTGCTGTTTAATTTCGGGGCCTTTTTTACCTTTGAGTTCGGCAAAAAAGAGGAGCGTGTCCATCACCGTCATTTTCTGGTACAGACCGCGCTCTTCCGGCAGATAACCGACATTCGAGTTAAACTCTTCACCGGCCTTCACACCGCGCAGCAGGACTTCACCCGCATCGGGTTTGTAAATATCCATCATCATGCGGATCGTGGTTGTTTTACCTGCCCCGTTCCGCCCCAGCAGACCAAAAATCACTCCTTCCGGTATCTCAAATGATACGTCGTCCACCGCCGTAACACTGCCGAATTGTTTCCTGAGATTGCGTACCTCAAGTGCATGCATATACGCCTCGTTAATAGTTCACATCCCGTAACCCACTGCTCACGCGCCGGCCCGAAGCTCCGTTTTGAACGGCTCGCACCTTCGGCATTGTCGGCAGGCAGCCCAACGAATTTTGGCCCTGAAAGTTGCGGTTGCGGCCTTTTTCTTCTTGTTCGTCACCGAGTGCAAGGTTTCGGGCCGCCGCGTCCTCAGTCTTCTTGCTGCAAGTCTCCGCGCCGCTCAGTATTAAACAGGTTTCTGCACCGGCGGCCGTCGAGTTTAAACGCCGTATTTAAACCACGGCGCCCGGACACGCTTCGCGTTCAGCCGCCGTTCACCGGCGGAATCAGACTTACCTCGTCGCCGTTGTTTAAGTCAGTCGTTGCGTTGAGGTAGTGCATATTCAGCGCCAGGCGGCTGTGCGCGCGGTGCGGCGCCAGGCGCGGATAACGCTCCAGCAGCAGCGCCCACAGATCCTCCGTCGTCGCCCGCGGCGCCAGCTCCAGGTCTTCGTGTTCACAACCCGTTATTTCACGACTGACCGCAAAGTATCGCATTCTGATGTTCATAGTCTCCGTCCCGGATCTTGTCGTTTGAATCCCGCCCGCTTCAGACCGGGATGACCTCGACGAATTCACCTTCAGTTATGCGCGCACCGGCCGGCAGCAGCACGATGCCCGTCGCCTCGCTGACGCCGCTCAACATATGCGAACCCTGCTGTTGCAGGGCTTCGACACCTACAACGCCGTCTTCCTCGCGTTGCGCCACGCGCATGAAAACCGCGCGACGCCCGGGATTGTGCAGTTCCTGTAAAACCGGAAAAGACCGCGCGGCCGGAAGCACCTTCCCGGCCGCATGCAGCAGCAGGGGCCGGACGTACACGCTGAAACACACATGCGCCGAAACCGGATTGCCCGGCAGGCCGAACAACAGCGTCGAGCCCCGCCGCGCAAACAACAGGGGTTTGCCCGGCTTTTGATCAACGCGCCAGAAAATCGTCTCAAATCCGGCCGCCGCCGCACAGCTGCGCACCAGGTCGTGCGGGCCGACGGAAACGCCGCCCGAGAATAAAATCAGATCGACTCCGGCCTCAAGCGCTTCGTCCAGCGCCGCGGCGTGCTCATCCATGGTGTCGCCGGCCAGAAATTGTTTTGTCGCCTCGCCCGAAGCTTCCGCCGTCAGCGCGCGCAGCATCGGCCCGTTGGAGTCGCGCAGCACGCCCGGCGGCAGGTCGCCGGACTGCCAGTGCGGCCGCAGCTCGGAACCGGTGATGATGATCGCCGCGCGCAGCCGCCGGAAGGCCGCCGTCAGCGCATGCCCCTGGCCCGTCAGCACGCCGATGCGCGCCGCGTTGATTGTCATGCCGCGCCGCAAGAGCTTCGCGCCCGCTTTAAACTCCTCGCCGCGCCGGCGGATGTTTGCACCGCGTTTGCGCACGCGCAGGACGTGCACAACCTCTCCTTCGACGCGGCAGTCTTCCTGCGGAATCACCGTGTCGTATCCCGCCGGCGTCGGCGCGCCCGTGCTGATGCGGACAGCCGTTTCAGCGGCGCACTCCCCCGCGTAGGGCGTTCCGGCACGGCTTTCGCCGACCTGGCGCAGCGCGACGGACTCGGGCGATTCTGCTTCCGCCAGAACACAAACGTCGTCCCAGCGCACGCACCATCCGTCCATCGCGCTGTTGTCAAAGCGCGGCGAATCCTCGCGCGCCGCCACATCTTCCGCCAGAATATGCCCATGCGCCGCTTCCGCCGCCAGCAGCACCGCCTGCGGCGCGGGATAGTTTGCCCGCACCAGGTCGAGCGCCGTTGCGATGTCAATCAAGGGAAAACCTCCCGAAGGTATCGGCCTCGAGCGTGCCACGAAGAAAGGTGCGCGCCCGGCCGGCTATGCGCACCCGCTCTCCGTCCACGCGCACATGCAGTTCGCCGCCGCGCTCTGAAATCTGCCGCGCGACCATCGTTGTCTTGCCGAGGCGCTCCGCCCAGTAGGGCGCCAGAATGCATTGCGCCGAGCCCGTCACGGGGTCTTCGTCGACGCCCACCGAAGGCGCAAACAACCGCACGACGTAGTCGCACGCGGCGCCGGAACGCGGATCATTGCCCGCCGCCGTCACACACACCGCGCGCGGGTAATAACCGGTCAATTTTTGCATATCGGGTTTGAGCGACAGCACGGTCTCCGGTGAGTCAAACAGCGCCAGATTGTAGCTCAGATGATCGTAGAACTCCAGCGGGCGCGCGCCCAGTACGGAATCCAGGCCCTCCGGCAGCTCGGCTTTTGTCGGCGCAAACGCGGGAAAATCCAGCTCCAGACGACCGTCGTCCAGCGCCGTCACCGTCAGTTCGCCGCTGCGACTCTGGAAACGCAGGCGCGGCATCGTCATTCCGTGCATCGTTCGCAGCACGTACGCCGTCGCCAGCGTGGCGTGCCCGCACAGATCCACCTCGGTCTCCGGTGTAAACCAACGCAGCCGCCACGGCTCGGCGTTCAGATCCACAAATGCGGTTTCCGACAGATTGAACTCGGCGGCGATGGACTGCATCTGTTCCTCGCTCAGCTCCTGTTTAAGCACGCAGACGGCGGCCGGGTTGCCGGCCAGACCTTCGCCGACAAACGCATCGACGATCGCGGCGGGAATGAGGGCGCTGCCCTTTGCGGATGCCATTACTTCTCTCCCTGATTTTTTTGTTTGTCATTGTGTTTAATGCCGGAACTGTGCCCCAGGTCGTGCATCATCGGAATTGCGTGCAACAGACCAGGAAACAGGGCCTGCACACTTTCGGTCGCACCGGCTGTGCTGCCGGGCAGCGAGACGATCAAGGTGCGGCCGCGCAGGCCGCAGACCTGACGCGAAAGCATGGCAAATGGCGTGCGGTCAAATCCGTAGCTGCGCATTTGCTCGGCTATTCCCGGCGCAGTTCTGTCGATAACCTGTGAAATCGCTTCCGGCGTGACGTCGCGCGCGCCGAATCCCGTGCCGCCGGCCGTAAAGATAAAATCCATCGAGTGATCATCGGCCAGCTCGCGGAGCATGACGGCAATCTGTTCGGCCTCGTCCGGCAGTACGTCGTACTTCGCGACGTCGACGCCCTGTTTAACAAGAAATTCGCTGACGGCGCGGCCGGCTTTGTCCCGGCGCGTCCCGGCGTGCGTTGAGTCGGAAATCACCAGCACGGCGGCGCGCGGCGCGCTGTGAAAACGATCGGCAAAGTCGCTCTTGCCGCCGCGCTTTTTCACGAGGCGGCTGGCCCCGATTGTTAAATTTTCGTCCAGTGGTTTTAACATGTCGTACATGTTGAGCGCGGCGGCCTGCACCGCCGTCATGGCTTCCATCTCGACGCCGGTTTTCCAGACGGCGCGCACCGTCGCTTCAATGCGAATCTCCGTCTCGCCGAGTTCAAAACTCAGGTCGACGTAGTCCAGCGGCATCGGGTGACAGAATGTAATCCAGTCCGAAGTGCGTTTGGCCGCCTGAATGCCGGCGGCGCGCGCCGTGGCGAGCACGTCGCCCTTGGGCACCGTGCCGTTTTTAACGCGCTCAATCACCGACGCCGCGGCGATAATACTGCCCTGCGCCACCGCCGTTCGCAGGCTCGATTTTTTATGTGAGATGTCGATCATCTTTTTCCTCGTGTTTAACAGCGCGGCAGACGCGGCTCAGTTATGCGTTTTCCTGTACGCGCCGCGCAATCCGGCGCGCAGGATGAGCAGCAGGCCGCCAGCCGCCAACGCAATCATCAGATTCTTGGTCAGCAGACTCAGCAGACCGATTAAACAGGCGACAAATACTTCGAACTTCGAGTCCAGGCGTCGTACAAAAGCGATCATGCGCGCCGCATCGAACAGGAGCAGCGCCGCCAGTAAAACAACCGGAATCGCCAGCAGCGCCGCGCGCAGCGGGTCCACCAGCGCCGTCGCGATAAACACCGCGCCGATAATGATCGCCGCGCCGCCCGTGCGCGCGCCGAACTGCGCGTGGGCCGCCATGCCTCCCGCTCCGTGACAAACAGGGAAACCGCCCAGAAAACCAATCCCGACATTGGCCAGTCCGATCGACTGCGCCAGTGAAGTCGGGTTAACGCGTCCGCTGCGCTCCGGCCACAGATCGTGCGCCGTTTCGTCCGCCGCGTAGACCGCGTTGCCCAGTGTCAGCGGCAGCTGTGTGACGATGAGCAGCAGTACGGCTTCAAATGTCTGCGCCGCCTGCCGATCCAGATGTCGCCCCAGTTCCAGACCGCTGCCCGTTAATTGGGACAGCAGCCGTTCCAGGGTGGACGTTGGACCGCCGAAAGCGTTTACACCCGACTGCCCCGAGGGCAGCTCCACGCCGTTGATCAAAGCGACCAGCATCGCGCCGCCGATCAGAATCGGCGTCAGTTTAAAACCGCGTTTAAACTGCACGAACCAGATCAGTAAAACAATCGCCGGCAGCAGCGCCGTGTTTAACCACCAGTTCGGTGTTTCACTTTGCAGCAGCCAGCCGTTTTCGTGCGCAAGGTCCCAGGCTTTGACGGCCAGCAGCAGGCCGATTCCCAGTTGCACGCCGCGGATCAAAGCCGGACGCATAAACTTGTTTAAACGTTCGATCAAACCGCTGCGCGCCAGCACGACAAACAGCAGGCCATAGATCACAGCCGCGGCGGACAGAACCACGGGCATGTATTCGTTCACCAATGTTAACACGGCCATGGCTTTGAGCGGCTGCACCGAAACCGGAACGCGAAACCACAAACCGACCGCTATGTAAACAAGCCCCCAGAGCAGGAGAATCTGCGCTGTAAAAAAGCCGCTGACGAAAGCCAGCGCCGCCAGAATCGGCAGGCTGACGCCCAGGTCGCCGAATGCGCCGCTCCACTCGCTCCAGCTGAAGGAGTTGCGCGGCGGATTCTGTTTAAGAGCGGCAGCATCTGTTTTGTTAACTTCTTGCTCCATGTCAGCCGCCGATCATGCTCATGGATTCATTTTCGCTGCGCGCCTTGAGCGCCGCTTCCGCCGCAAAACCGTCGCGCGCCTTGCCCGCTACCACGCGTCGCAGCAGCGCTTGTATTTCTTCTTCACCGCCGCCGGAACGCAGAAGCTGTTTAATATCGCCGGCGTATTCGCCGTAGAGACAGGATTTGATCTGGCCGCGCGCCGTAATGCGAAGGCGGTTGCAGCTGCCGCAAAAAGTACGGCTGAAACCCGCGATTATCCCCAGGCGCCCGCGGAAACCCGGAACGCGGAAGCGCTCAACCGTCGCGTTTGCGGCCTGCCCCAGTGATTCGATGTCGGGGAAATGACGCCGCAATTCAGCCAGAATGTCCTTGTGATCCCAGTGAGACTCGGCGGTAAGCCGCGCGCCGCCGTCAAAAGGCATTTTTTCCAGAAAGCGCACTTCCAGGTCGTGGTCCCGCGCCAGCAGGGCCAGGTCGGCCAGCTCGTCGCTGTTCAGTCCGGCCTGCACGACCACGTTGATCTTGAGGCGCAACTGCGCGCCTTTCAACAAATCGAGCGCGCGCATGGCGGCATTGAACTGGTCGCGCCGCGTAAGCGCGTGATAACGCTCGGCGCGCAGCGTGTCGAGGCTCAGGTTGACGCCGTCCAGGTGCGGAACCAGGTCGTCGAACATCTGAGGCAGCAGCACGCCGTTGGTGGTCAGGTGCACTTCGTCGAATCCGTTGCCGGCGGAGCGCATGGAACTGATCGACTGCAACAATTCGGGGAATCCGCGGCGCACGAGCGGTTCGCCGCCGGTAAGACGCAGGCGATTCACGCCGCAGTCCATCGCGGCGCGCAGGAGCAGACTGATTTCGTCCAGACTGAGCAGCTCGGAATGCGGCACGTGCGGCACGCCCGCCGCGGGCATGCAGTAGCTGCAGCGCAGATTGCAGTATTCGGTGACGGACAGGCGCAGATAGTCGATGCGCCGGCCGAAACCATCGACCAGCACCGACCGTGCGCCCGCGTCGTTCTGACGTGGGACGGTGCTTGCTGCGACCATCGTGGGATAACTCCTTTTCAATGTCGGAAGGCGACGCCGTTTCCCGCGCCGCCCTGGCCGGAACAAAGTCCGGCGGCCGCACATCGTGCCGCGGAAGCGGGGTAGATGCAACGGCTCGGAGCCAAAACTATGATCGATATGTTCAGGACGCGAAGTGCGCATTGCGCCGACGCGATTGTCTCAGCCGCGAAACTAGTCAATTTGCGGCTGTCGTTCAGGCAATATTGTGTTCGCGCATGTAGGCTTTCACGCGCTCCAGATCTTCCGGCTTGTTGACGTTCATGAACTCTTCCGCCGGGATGTGCGGCGCGATCTCGCGCAGGTCGACCACTTCCACGCCGCAGCGCTCCGCCAGAATTTCCATTTTGAGCTGACCGGAGTGCACGCCGGCTTCCAGACAGTCGGCGCAGCGACGCGGCCAGAGGCAGATCAGATTCTCCAGACCCGCCGCTGAGCGGATAACAAGAGGGCCTTCCTTCCGGCGGCATTTGTAGAGAAGCATCAGCACTTCAAAACGCAGCAGCGGAACATCCACGGGCAGGAACAGGACAAAAGGTCGCAGCGAGGTGTTCAGAATGGCGTGAATGCCGCCCGCCGGCCCCCAGTCGTCGTTCATGTCCGGCATATGGTGGTTGATGTTGTCCACCGGATAGGGATCCTCCGCCCCGACGGAAATCAGCACCTCGTCCGTCAGCTGGTGCCCCAGGTCGATGGCGCGCTGCAGCAGCGTACGCCCGTTGAGCTCCACCAGGCCCTTGTCCCGGCCGAACCTGCGGCTGTGGCCGCCGGCCAGAACGGAAACAGTAATGTCGATGTAGCGCATGTGCATTCCCTGCCGCAGTTGATCGCGTGGTTTCGGCTTGCCGACGGACCGCGGCGCTTTAAAATGTGACGGGCCCGCTTGCGGTGCAAACGGACCCGAGACAGCTTTGGAATCAGGACGACACAACGACTCTTGCCTGGCGCTCCGTCAACCTGTTCCTACTGGAGTTTGAGCTGATGCGTTTACTTTTTCTTGCGTTTGGAACCGGAGGAAGAAGCCGCCTTCGGCGGACCTTCGGCGCGCAGCGTAGCAACTTCTTTTTCGGACACGACCGGACCGCGATTGCCGAAGCTGTTGTACACGTAAGTCAGCACGGCCGCGATATCTTTGTCGCCGTATTTCTCCGGAACTTTGGGCATCACACCGTTAAACTTCTTGCCGTTGACGGTAATCTCGCCTTCCAGACCAAACAGCAGGTTTTGGATATTGCCTTTGCGGTCTTTTTTCAGGAAGTCGGACTTGGCCAGCGGCGGATACACACCCGGCGTTCCTTCACCATTTTTCTGGTGGCAGGTAACGCAATATTCGTCGTAGACTTTCTTGCCGAGGGTCATCATCTCGGTTTTACTTGCCATCGGCGAGGCGTTGAGGGTATCGACATGGCTCATGGAGAAAACGAGGCCGCCAAAAATCAGGCAGCTGACTATACCGTACACGATCTGATTGGCTTTCATGGCATTAAATCCTTTCCACTGTGTGCAAGCACGCCCGTCCGGGAAATCGACAGGCGCTGCTCAATGACGTTCGCCTCAAATAACGGTACAAAAATACGGCTCAATTCACGCGGCGTATATGATGCTGCTCAGCCTGAATCCTGATTTTTATCATGATTTGAATTGCGCCTGCCGGCACAGCTTTCCGACGCCGAATTACAGGCGTCTGCTTCGTTTTTTCACACGACGTACACCACTCTGCATTTTACCTGAGCGCTTGCCCTGCGGGCGCTTTTCTGACCTTTTTGTTCGTCGGCTGGTTTGGGGGCTGCGCGCCGGCAGCCGGAATTGAGCTGTGAGCCCTTAGGGCACTGTACACGACAAAACTTTTAACATCTTCGGCA
>CAYULF010000019.1:0-120253 GCA_964445695.1 uncultured Hyphomicrobiales bacterium
AAACGTTGGCCGCGGGTGAATATGTACGCCGCGTGTCGAACCTGGCCGCGGGCGTCTATCAGATCGTGATGCGTGCCGGGCCGTATAGTGCCAGTCGAAGCGTGGTTGTTGGGGAGTGATGTCAAGGACTCAAACGTTGACAAGTGGACTGTGACGCTGCCACAATTCCACGATGGCAGTGCGCCGGCGAATCATCAGTGCGCCGATCAACGACTTGGCAATGGTCAGCAGGATGGGGAACAACATTGTATTCCGGTTGCTCAGAACCGGATGCCAGTCCAGTTCTGCTTTGCCGCTGTAAGCAACCATACTTTGCACAAAACCTGAGACACCGTCCACGACAAATAACCAGCCAATAAAGGCCAGAGCCAGCGCTGGAACAACTTCACTCCATAAATGGCGCAACTGAAATGTTGTCTTTCCGACCGTTCCCGTTTCAGCCGGGACTTCGTGCTGTTTTGACTGCGCTTCATTGTCATTAACTTCCGACCTGGCTCTGTACATCTCCGGTGAAAAAACGAGTTGCTCCGCCAGACGATTGCGTGTCAGTATTAACACCAGACCGGCTAAAGCCCTGGTCAATGATCCAACCCCATTGGCAAGCAGGGTAATGTCCGAGTCCAGAAGTTCCAAACCTTCAAACCAGCCGGAGTAGCCGGGACGCAACAGAAAAGAGAGGAATGCCGCAATTTCAGTGGTTAGAAGATACAGCCCGATCATTGTGAACAAGGCGGCAACCAATATGCACAATTGTGTTTGTTTAATATTCATAGCGCGTGGCCTGATTGCAATTCAAAAGTAGTACTGTTTTATCGTGATGCAGACTGCGATCGGCGGTCCTATTGGTCAGGTTTGATCGGAATCGCCCCAGATTCTGCGCCAGGCATTGATAATGCTGCTGTACTGGCTGATCAGCAGGAATGCAACAAACAATTTGATGATTCCTTCCAGACCGGAAGTAAACTCGGGACCCAGCAGTGAAAGTGAAGGCTCCAGCGCCCCGGCGTCGCGCACCAGCAGCACCTTGGCCAGTACGCTGAGAACCGGCACAATTCCCGTGGCGGCCAGGTAAAAACCCAGGACGGCTATGGCAACCTTTGGAATGGTCTCGCCCCACAGTTTGCGCAAAGTATTGTCGGATTCGAATACTTCGTCATCTTCGTCGTGCAGAGTACGCGTCGTCTCTTTACTCTCGCGTTTGTCGGCATCCGGGGAAGCAGTTGACTCTCCCTCTTCCTCCTCACCTTTATCAATGGCCACGAACTCGACATAGGCAAGCCGCTCGGCGATACTAAAGCGGCGTGCAATCAACAATACACCAACTAAAACGATTGCCAGCGGAAACACTATACTAAACAGAATATCGCTAAACGAGCCGGCCATGTTTATACCGTACTCCAGCATGACCAGTGGTATTACCAGAAACTTCGGCAGCACGTCGACAATAATCAACACACCGGTGATCGCGATAATAACGGACAGCAGAACAAATAGTTGGTCTTGTTTCATTTTCCACCTGATTTTTTCAACGAGCAGAATCTTGTAGGCATGCAACGGATAGCAAAACGCATGACAGGCAAATTAGTTGCAGGCTGTCAAGTTTTTCAACCGGCAACAAAACAGCAGGATCAGGTTCATCAGATCCCACGCCACAGCCGGTCAGCCGGAATCAACTGTCTTCGTCATCGGAGGTATCTTCCGCAGCGCCTGCGTGATTGTCAGTCGACGGCGCGTGGTCTTCCGGCGGCAGCACGTGATCATTTTCTGACGCTGTGTGATCACCGGCGGTTTCGCCATCTTCCACCGCGTCATTCTCAGCCGCAAACCATTGTTTAAGACGTTCCGCCGTCTTGCGACCAACCAGTGACTCGACAACGATGGAGTCGGCCTCTTTCAGTCCCTGCACCGAACCGAATTCAGTCAGCAGTTTCTGCGCTGTTTTGGGGCCGATGCCTTCGATGTCCGTCAGCATTGTTTTAAGCGTGCGTTTACTGCGCAGCGAGCGGTGAAATGTAATCGCAAAACGATGCGCTTCATCGCGCAATTGTTGAATCAGTTTTAAACTCGAAGACGTTCGGGGCAACATCAGCGCTTCGGATTCTCCGGGTAAAAAGACTTCCTCCAAACGCTTGGCCAGACCGATGATCGGGATTTTACCATACAGCCCCAGGTCCTGCAACACGCCGACGGCGCTCGAAAGCTGGCCTTTGCCGCCGTCGACAATAATCAGGTCCGGCGCCTCCGTCGCCTCGTTGACCATGCGCGTGTAGCGTCTGCGCACCACCTCGCGCATCGCTTCAAAATCGTCGATGCCTTCAAACGAGCGGATCTTGAACTTGCGGTACTCGGACTTGCGCGGTTTGCCGTCGATGAATACAACCATCGACGAAACCGTCTCCGAACCCTGAAAATGTGAATTGTCAAAACACTCGATGCGCCGCGGCGTTTTGTTTAAGCGCAGGTCGCGCTGCAGCGACATCACCGGACGCGGCACGGCCTGATCGCGTTTAAGCCGCTGCAATTCCAGCTCGCCCAGCAGGAAGCGCGCATTGGACTCGACCATGCGCACCAGACTCAACTTTTCGCCAATCTTGGGAACAGTTAAATGCACCTTGCCGCCGCGCTGCTCGCGCAGCCACTTTTCCAGCATCTCGACTTCGTCCAGCAAATGCGGCAGGATGATCTCTTCCGGGATTTCTTCGTTGTTTAAGTAGAATCGCTCGAAAACGGACTGCAGCAGCTCCACCGGCGTTTTATCTTGGTGATTGAGCACGTGAAAGTGCTGCTTGCCGATCAGTTTGCCGTCGCGCACTTTAAACACCACGGCGCAGGCATCTTTGTCGTTGCGCGCATACGACAGCACGTCGCGGTCGATCGGATCGGTGCTGACGACTTTCTGTTTGCCCGAATATTCGCGTAGTCGCTCGAGTCGGTCGCGCACGACGGCAGCCTCCTCGAATTTAAACTCGGCGGCCAGGCGCCCCATCATTTCCGTTAACTCGTGCTCGACGGCTTTGGTCTTGCCCTTGAGCACCTGCACCGCGTTTTTAATCATGATGTTGTAGTGCTCGCGGCCCACATAACCTTCGCATGGGCCTTCGCAGCGTTTAATCTGGTAGTCCAGACAAACGCGAAATTTGCATTGCGCAATTTTCTCTTCGGTCAGGTCCAGATCACATGAACGGATCGGAAAGAGCGATTTGATCGTGCGCAGCACGTACTTCATCGTTTTAACATCGGTGTACGGCCCCAGGTAGGTGCTGCCGTCGCGTATGAGTTTGCGCGTCGGGAAAATGCGCGGAAAAGGTTCTTTGGTGATGCGGATGTACGGATAACTCTTGTCGTCCCGCAGACGGATGTTGTACTTGGGTTTGTGTTCCTTGATCAGCGTGTTTTCGAGTATCAAGGCCTCCATCTCGGAGTCGGTCACGATGATCTCGAGGTCGCGGATGCGTTTTACCAGTGCCAGCGTCTTGGCGTCGCCGCCGCGCCCGGCGTTGAAATAAGAGCGAACGCGGCTGCGCAGACTCTTGGCTTTGCCGACGTAAATGATCTCGCCCTTGTCATTGCGATACATGTACACGCCGCTCTTGCGCGGTAAGGAGTCGAGTTTGTCGTTCAGACTGAGCCCGCCCGCTGAGTCCGCGCTTCCCCCGGCCGCAGATTCCTCCTGCGGCCGCTGTTCTTCCTGCTCGTTGTTTGTGTCGTGCTGCGACATATTCCGGCTGTCGATTCGGGATTGAATATTTCAGTTCACCTACAGGTCGCCGCGGCGCGGGCGCAGTACAAGTTCTTCGACGACGGCGCGGCGCGAAGTATCGAGCATCTCGCGCACGGCCTGCGCCACGTCGCTCGGCTCCATCATGCGCTCGCCGAATTCCTGCAACATTTCGTCCGACCAGATCGCCGTGGCCGTGGCGCCGGGAAAAATGTCCATGATGCGCACGCCCTGCTCACGCACTTCGGCGCGCAGCGAGCGATTAAATGCCAGCGCGCCGGCTTTTGAAGCGCCGTAAGCCGTGCAATTGGCGAACGAAGCCTGCACCGCGATAGAGTTGATCGTCAGGATGTCGCCGCGGCCACGCTCGATCATGGCGGGCAGCACGGCGCGCGTGCAGTGATGGACGCCCCGCAGATTCACGTCGATCATCGCATCAAATTCGTCAGGCGTCAACTCCAGCATCGGCTTGAAAACGCCCAGTCCCGCGTTGTTGATCAACACGTCAATGCGGCCGAATTCGTCTGCGATCGCTTCTGCGCAGTCTGTAACCGAAGCGCGGTCGGCAACGTCGCAGGAAAAGATTCCAACGTCCGTATGCTCCCGCAGCTCGGTCCCCAGTTCCTTGACATCTTCAGCTTTGCGCGCACTCAGCGCGAGGCGTTTGCCGGCCGCGGCCAGTTCGCGCGCCACGGCGGCGCCGATTCCGCGGCGAGCGCCGGTTATCCACACGACATCGCGATTGTCGGTTTTCATAGGCGTCAATTTTTCCTTCTTGTCCTCTGTGTTTCCATGCCAGTTTCGCACGGAGTCGATTCTTATTGCAGGCGGCGACGTCTTCCCGGCGACCTGACGCGTCCAACCCCGTGACAAACAAAAAAATCATGCAGGGGTCGGTTCGGAAAAAAAAGCGGTCGTCGCGCTATTCCGGCACTAAAAGAACGATAAAAGGCCGCCAACGTGAACTCACCGCTCCCGAACGGGTACGGGCTGTCAAAGCGCGGAGAGGCTCCGACCACTTGTGCACAGCAACGTGACTTGCGAATAAGCGAATGTCGCCGTAGCTTTGCAAGTCTTTGCCTATCTCCGAATTTCTCAAAAATTCCATGGATTCCAACACGTGAACTGGGACAGAGAACGCACTGTCGAAGATTCCGCATTGCAGGCTGAAATCCTGGCCGCCGGTCCGATCCCGAAGCATATCGGCTTTATCATGGACGGCAACGGTCGCTGGGCGCAGGAACGCGGTAAAATGCGGGTCGAGGGGCATCGCGAGGGCATAGAGAGCGTCCGGGACATCGTCAAGGCCGCTTCCTCGCTGGGGATCGGGTATATCACGCTTTACGCATTTTCAATGGAGAACTGGCGGCGTCCGCAGGCCGAAGTCAACATCCTGATGGACCTGCTCGTCCGCTACCTCAAATCCGAACTGGACGAACTGCACGAGAACAACGTCCGCATGCTGGCAATCGGAAAATTGAACGCATTGCCCAAACGCGTGCAACGAAAACTGTTCGAGTGTATCGACATAATGAAAGACAATACCGGCCTGAACCTGACGCTGGCATTGTCGTATAGCGGCCGTTGGGATATCGTACGCGCGGTGCAGACAATTGCACTGGACGTGCGCCGCGGCAAGGTGTCGCCGGAGGACATCACGGAAGACCTCGTTTCTTCCTATCTGTTGACGTCCGAACATCCCGACCCCGATCTGATCGTCCGCTCCAGCGGCGAGATGCGCCTGAGCAACTTCCTCCTGTGGGAGTCGGCTTATTCCGAGATTTACATCACGGACAAATATTGGCCCGATTTTCGTCGGCAAGAACTTTATGATGCGATCAGGGATTATCAAAAGCGTGAGAGAAGGTTTGGCAAAACTTCGCAGCAAATCGCCCAGGACTCCGCTAACAGCGGCATCGTCGGGCGCATCCTCGATAAGTTCAAGTTCTGACGCACACCGAAACCCCGGCAAACCCGCCGTACCTGCGGTACTGCTTCTGATTTCTTGTTTGTTGTTGGGTGTGGTGTTCTCCGCCTCCGCGACGGCCCAACAGGGCAAATCCTACAAGATTCTCGACATCATCGTCGAGGGCAATCTCTACGTGGAGCGCGCCACCATCATCGCCATCTCCGGCCTGCGCAAAGGCGATGAGATCGTGCTGGGCGACGACAATATTATGCAGACCGACGCGCTGCAGGACGCCATCCGCAGCCTGTGGGGCAGAAAACAATTCAGCTCGGTCGAAATCCTTCCAGATAAAATCACGCCGCTCGGCATCTTCATCAAAATTCGCGTGAAGGAATTTCCGCGCCTCGATGAAATAATCATCAAGGGCAACGAGGATTTTGACGACCGCGAGATCCGCGAGGAAATCGGCAAGTTCCGCGGCGATATCCTGCGCGACAAGGACGCCTTCGACGCGGCCGAAAAAGTCCGCAAACTCTACGTCGAAGACGGCCGCCCCTTTACGAAGGTCCACGCCGAAGTGGGCGAAACCGACAGCAGCAGCTTCGCTTCGCTCTACCTGACCGTAGAGGAAGGCGCTGATTTTTACGTGCGCAGCATCGATTTCAGCGGCAACGAATCCTTCCCCGACAACGAGCTGGAAGCGGCGCTGGACGAGGTGCGCACCAAGAGCTGGTGGCAAATCTGGCGCTCCGACAAATTCGATCTGGAAGAATACGCCACGGCAAAAGACAATTTACTCGCCTTTTACCGTCGCAACGGCTTCGTCGATGCGGCCATCGTCAACGACTCGGTCGGCTACGACGAGCTGGAAGAAGCGGTGGACATCAACATCGAGGTCAGCGAAGGCGGTCAGGTCTACGTGCGCGAGATTGAGTTCGAGGGCAACCTGGCCTATCCGGACGACTTACTCTACCGCCGCCTTGACTTCCAGAAGGGCGACGTGTTCGACGAGGAGCGCTTTACCCAGAACCTGACGGGCAACGAAAACCAGACGGACGTGGCTTCGCTCTATCTGGACAACGGCTACCTGACGGTGGAACCGACGCCGGAGCTGCGACGCTTCGGGCCGGACTCGATGGACATCACGATCAAAATCATCGAGCGCAACCGCTTTACGGTGCGCCGAGTGAATATCCAGGGCAATACCAAGACGCACGATAAAGTCATCCGCCGCGAGCTGTTCACCCGCCCGGGCGAATACTTCAGCCGCTCGGCGATTATCCGCAGCATCCGCGCTCTCGGCGTGCTGAGTTACTTCAATCCCGAGGCGCTGCAGCCGCGATTTGACCGCGTCAACAACGATCAGGTCGACATCACCTACACGGTGGAAGAGCGTTCCAGCGATACGTTCAACGCTTCGGTCGGTTTTGCCGGATCGTTTGGTCTGACCGGTTCGATCGGCATCACGCTGAACAACTTCTCTATCACTGAACCGCTGGTGGGCGGCGCGGGGCAGCAATTCCGCTTTGAGTACCAGTTCGGCGGCTCCAACAGCCTGCAGACTTTTACGCTGGGATTCACGGAGCCCTGGCTGTTCGACGATCCGACGACGGTGGGTTTCAACCTGTTTCGCACGCGCCAGCGCGCGACGTTCGACATCCGGCAGACGGGTATCTCGATCAACGCCGGACGCCGCGTCTTCTGGCCCGACGACTTTTTCCGCCTGGACTATCAATTCCGCTTCCTGCAAAACGAAGTCTTTGACGACGGTCTGGGCAACGACCTGGGTACGGATACGGAATTCAGCCTGCGCCAGTCGATCTCCCGCACGAACCTTGACAACCTGATTTTCCCGAGCGAGGGCTCGCGTTTCAGCTTCTCAAACACACTGGCGCTCGGCGCGCTGAACATCGGGACGACGGACTACCTGCGCACGGACGTGACATATGAGATGTACAATCCGCTGATGCAGATCGGCGGGCAAAACCGGCTGGTGCTGTACCTGAGTTCCAATGCCGGCTACATCGCGGGTATCAACAACGACACAACGATTCCGCCGAACCAGTTTTACCGCATGGGCGGCAACGGCCTCGGTGGTTTTTCAGTGACGCCGCTGCGCGGCTACGAAGACGAACAGATCGGCCCGCGCAACGAACGCGGCCAGATCACGGGCGGCAAGTTCATGCTGCGCCACATCGCCGAGATGCGCTTTGCGCTTTCGCTCGATCCGATGCCCATCTACCTGCTGGCTTTTGCCGAAGCCGGTAATGTCTGGAACGGCGTCAGCGAGAGCGACCCATTCCAGCTGAAGCGCTCGGCCGGTCTGGGCCTGCGAATTCTGCTGCAGCCGCTGGGACTGTTGGGCTTTGACTACGGCTACGGCTTCGATCCGCCGGTCGGCGAGATCGGCGACCGCTCGGGCTGGCAATTTCACTTCCAGTTCGGACGTTAATCAGGAAGCGCACCCGCGCGCGCCCACAGCATTGCCCGGCACATTGAGCGTACGCGCACGTCCGGCGGCAGGGCACTCCTGACTCGATTCGCAGGAGCGCCGTTCCCGCATTGGCCGTCGCAGGTCATTTTCCTATATTTGCAAGATTGTACGCTCAGTGAACTACTCAAACATGGATTTCCGAGGAATTTCAATGAATTACGGATTAAGCGCCCTCCGCGCTGTAGTAATCCTCGTCTTGTTTGGCGCTATGGCCGCTCCGGCTGCAGCGCAGTCCGGCAGCCTGCGCGTCGGGATTATCGACGCGGACGCGATCATCAAGGAACTGCCGGCCGCCCAGGAAGCCGACAAGGCACTGACCAACTTTGCACGCAGCATCCAGGACAGTCTGGCCGCGATGGAAAAATCGCTGCAGGATCGCCTGACCAGTTATCAGCAAAAAGAACAAATGATGACGGCGGACGCCAAAGCGAAGGAAGAAAACGACCTGCGCGCCATGCAGCAGCAGATGCTGCAGTTCCGTCAGGTAAAATCGCAGGAACTCGAACAGCGCCGCGCCAACGTCCTGGTGCCTCTGCGCGAACAGATCGACGCCGCGGTTAAAGCCGTAGCTCAGGAAGAAAAACTCAACCTCGTGCTGGACAAGTCGACGACCGTCGTGTATTACAACGACAAAAACCTTGAGATCACCTGGAAAGTGCTGGACCACCTGAACCGTGGCGAAGCCAAAGGCGGTCAATAATCTTACAGACTTTGAGCAATCGGCGCCCAAGGGCGCCGTTTTGCATTTTATACCCGGCCGGTCGCGTGTAGATTCGGCGAATGTCCGCTAACAATTCCGTTCAATCTATGGTCTATTGATACCCTTTTCGGCCTCGCGGCGTTTAGACGTCGCCCGCCGCGTACTCAGGACAATGACATACACAGGTATCGATATGAATACTGTCGCACTGCGCCGCTTCGGCGCACTGATCGCCTTTACACTGCTCTGTTCCGTGACGACCATGATGGGACAGACCAAGGTGGGGTATGTATCCACCGACGTTATCCGCGAGCGTTATCCGGATGCCCAGCAGGCGGATCAGCGCATCAAGACCATGACGGATGAGTGGAAAAAGGAAATTGAGGATCGCCGCGCCGAGATTGAAAACCTGCGCGACGAAATCCAGAAGCGTCGACTGATCTGGAGCGACGACGAACGCAGCCAGAAGGACGCGACACTGCAGAAAAAGATCGACGAGCTCGACGCCTTTTCGCGCGGCAAGTTCGGCCCCGAAGGCGAATTCGACCGCCTGGTGCGCGACATCTATCGCCCGATTGAAGAAAAAATCTCCGCGGCCGTGGAAGCTGTTTCGCGCGCCGACGGTTACGACATCATCTGGGACAAAAGCACGCACAACCTGCTGTACGTCAATCCGCGCTACGACATCACGGTAGCCGTGATGGAACGCCTCGAGATTCCGGTGGAAGACCTCAAGGCCCAGCAGGAAGAGCTGCTTAAAAACGCCCCGGCGGAACAGGAACGCGACAAACCGCGCCGACGCGTCCGCCGCCCGCCCTCAGGCGACCGAGACAACAACTAACCCGCTGTTTGCCGGGCAAAGGTTCTTAAGCGCGCATGTACAAACTCCAGAAAACCAGCGCTGAAATCTGCTCGATCCTGGGCGGTACGCTCGAAGGCCGCGACGACCTGCTGCTGCACGGTCTGAACCGCATCGAAGCCGCCGGCCCCGGCGAAATCAGCTTCCTCTCCGACCGACGTTATCGCAAGTTTCTCGACGTCACCCGCGCCGACTGTCTGCTGGTGACGCCCGATCTGGAAATTGAAGGCGGCGCACCGGCCGCTTATATTCGCCTGGCCGATCCCTACCGCGCTTTTATGCAGCTGGCGCGCATCTTCTATCCGGAAGACAGGCCGGAAGCCGGGCTGCGACATCCCTCCGCCTCCATCGATCCAGATGCCGAGATAGCCGCGAGCGCGGCCATCGGCGCTAATGTCGTCGTCGGCGCACATTGCCGGATCGGTGAACGCTGCGTCATTCACGCCAACACAACTCTTTATACAAATGTCTCGATCGGCGCGGACACCGTTCTGCACGCCAATGTGGTCTGCCGCGAGGGCACCCAAATCGGCGCGCGCTGCATCATCAATCCGGGCGCGATCCTCGGCGCGGAAGGATTTGGCTTTGTCGAGCGCCCCGACGGGTCGTTTGAAAAAGTGCCGCAGGTGGGGTCCGTACTCGTGGAAGACGATGTCGAAATCGGCGCAAACACGACGATCGATCGCGCAACGCTCGGTGTAACGCGCATCGGACGCGGCGTCAAGATCGACAACCTCGTACAAATAGCGCACAACGTCGAAGTCGGCGAGCACTCGGGCATCGTCTCGCAGACCGGCATTTCCGGCAGCACGAAACTCGGCAAACGCAATCGCATCGGCGGCCAGGTCGGCATCGTCGGGCATATTCAGACTGCCGACGACGTCTACATCGAGGCGCAGTCCGGCGTGGCGAAGGCGCTGACGGAAAAGGGAAAATATTTCGGCTCACCGGCCATCGATCATCGCGAACACGTTCGCCAGATGATGTCGCTCAAACATCTGCCCGACCTCTTGAAACAAGTCCGCGCGCTTGAGCGCGAACTTGAAACGCTGCGCACGGCGCTGGATCGCGACGATTCGCCCGGCGCACAGTGAATTTTTCCTGCAATTTCAAGCGCAAGGTCTCCGTTATTGGCTTTTGTTGCCTAACTTTGCGGTTCATGTCCAACTTTCCGGCTCGCTCATGCACTCCAAGCAGCGCACGATAAAAGATGCGGCTTCCTTTCAGGGTGTCGGTCTCCATACCGGCAATGAATCAACGATAACTTTCCATCCGGCGCCCGTCGACTACGGCTATCGCTTTGTCCGCGCCGATCTCCCGGACGCCCCGGAAATTCCGGCGTTGGTGGATCACGTCGTGGACATTTCACGCGGTACCACGCTGGCGATCGACGACGTCAAGGTCCACACCGTCGAGCATGTGTTGGCGGCGCTCGCGGGTCTGCAGATTGACAACTGTCGGATTGAACTGACCGCCAACGAACCGCCGGTCGGCGACGGCAGCGCCATGCCATACGTGGAAGCGCTGCAACGCGCCGGCATCGTCGAGCAGGACAAACCGCGCAAATACTTCACCGTCACCGAACCAGTGCGCTACACAAACGAAGCCAAAGGCGTCGATATCGTAGCCCTGCCGACGGACGATTTCCGCGTCACGGTGATGGTCGACTACCACAACCCCGCCCTCGGCAGTCAGCACACCGGTCTGTTTGATCTCGACAAAGAATTTTTAACGGAGTTCGCTCCGGCGCGTACGTTCTGCTTTTTAACGGAAGTGGAATCTCTGCGCGAGCACGGTCTTATCCAGGGCGGCACGCTCGACAACGCCGTTGTTATTGTCGACAAAGACATGACCGACGACGAGTTGTTAACTTTTGCCAAGAACTTCGGTTTAAAGGGCAAGGTGGTTCTGGGTGAAAACGGCGGTTTGTTAAACAACACCGAGCCGCGCTTCAAGAACGAACCGGCGCGCCACAAACTGCTCGACATGCTGGGCGACCTGGCCTTGGCCGGCGTTCCGCTGCAGGCGCAGATTCTGGCTGCACGTCCCGGACATGCCAGCAATATTGAGTTTGCGCGTTTAATCCGCAAACTCTACCTCAAGACGCGCAACAGCGCGCCGGTACGCGTACGCCAGGCTCAGACGCAGGAGCCGCTGATGGACGTGTACAAGATCATCGACATCATGCCGCACCGCTACCCCTTCCTGCTCGTCGACCGCATCGTCGAGCACGACGTAGACAACGAGCGCATCATCGGTTTAAAAAACGTGACGGTTAACGAGCCCTTTTTTCAGGGCCATTTCCCCTCGCGGCCGATCATGCCGGGCGTGTTGATTGTCGAGGCCATGGCGCAGGTCGGCGGTTTCCTGATGTTAAACCGCATGGACGACGTCAAGAAAAAGATGGTCTTTTTCCGCGGTATTGAAAACGCCGTGTTTCGCAAGACGGTTACTCCGGGCGATCAGCTCATTCTGGATGTTAAACTGACCGGCACCAAGTTCCAGGCGTTTACTCTCGCCGCGCGCGCCTACGTGGGCGACACGCTTGTGGCCGAAGCCAATCTTCGCGCCGTGCTGGTGGACAGGTGATTGCCATGCAAGCAAGTACAATACATCCCAGCGCCGTTGTTTCTCCCGACGCTCGTCTGGGCGAGGGCGTGCGCATCGGCCCCTACAGCGTTATCGACGGCGATGTTGAAATCGGCGACGGCACGGAAATCCGCAACGGCGTTTACATCGCCGACGGCGCTCGCATTGGTCGCGACTGCCGGATTTACAGCGGCGCGGTCATCGCAACGGAACCGCAGGACTTGAAATTTGCCGGTGAAAGTTCGCTGGCCATCATCGGCGACAGGACGGTCATCCGCGAATATGCGACCGTTAACCGCGGCACAAGCGCTTCAGGGCGCTCCGTCGTCGGTCGCGATTGTTTAATCATGGCGTACTGCCACGTGGCGCACGACTGCGTTTTGGGCGACAATGTTATCATGGCCAATTCTACGCAGCTCGCCGGTCATGTAACGATCCACGACTGGGCGATTCTGGGCGGCGGCACGCTGGTGCACCAATTCTGCAACGTCGGCAAACACGCCATGATCGGCGCGGGCACGTATGTGAGCAAGGATATATGCCACTACCTGCTGGCCGAAGGCAACGATCTGACCTTGCACGGAATTAACAGAATCGGTCTGCGACGCCGTGGTTTTGCCGCGGATACCATGAAAGAAATTGAAGAGTTTTACCGCACAATCTTCCATTCGGGTTTAAACGTCTCGGCGGGTGTCGCGGCATATCAGGAACGCGGCGCGGCGGTCCCGGAAATCCAGGAGTGCATCGACTTTATTCGGGCGTCCAAGCGCGGAATTTACCGCGGTTGACGAGCGGGTTAAACAGGAGGAATTCCCATGTGCGGCCGCATTGCTCAATTTGCCACTGCCGACGAACTGGCGAACCAATTCACCGCCGAATTCCCGCTGACCAAAATCGACCAACACTACAACGGCGCACCGACGCAGACTTTTGCCGTTGTCACTGAGCGCACGGAGCGTCGTATCGAACTGTTGCGCTGGGGACTGATCCCATTCTGGGCCAAGGAAAAATCGATCGGCAACCGTTTAATTAACGCCCGCGCCGAAACCGTTCCGTCCAAGCCCTCATTCCGCAATGCATTTAAACAACGCCGCTGTATTGTGCCGGTCAATGGCTTTTTCGAATGGAAAAAAACTGAGGACGGCAAAGTGCCGCACTACATCAGCGCAGCCGACGGCAAAGTTCTTGCGTTTGCCGGCCTGCACGAATCCTGGAACGACCCTGAGGCTGACGACAAAACTTCCCCGCTCAACACTTTCACGATTATTACAACCGCCGCCAATGATTTCATGACGCCGCTGCACGACCGCATGCCGCTGGTTCTGGTCGAGGCGGAAATCGACGCCTGGTTAAACAAAGAGACACCGGCCAGGGATCTGGAAATGTTACTTGCCCACGACATTGACAATGGTCTGTTGCAGTCATGGCCGGTTTCACGCGCGGTCAACAGCCCCCGCAACGACCAGCCCGAGATTATTGACAGGATTGCCTGAGCGCTTCGCCCCGCTTTGCGTGGCTTGCTTTTTCTTTTTGTTCGCCACAGTGTTTAACTCATATCCGTAGCTCCGCGTAGAGTTTTCCTGGTTCCAGGTCTCACAACAAAGAGTACAGGGTCGCCGCCAATGTACGGATGTATCGTCAGTCACTCAGAGGCAGGACATTGAGAGGTTCCGAATTTCACTTTATCAGGATTAACAACACGTTGACGATCTGTGTTTACAACTGCAAATCAGCGAGGCTTTACTATGCCGATGCAAACGAAAATGAACGTTTGTAATGACTGTTCGCGTGGTCAAGTTCAGCTGCAAGCGCAACGGGATTTCCAGAAGGCTCCGTCCGCCTCAGCTAAATTAGAAGCAAATTGGATGAATGCAGGCCACGTCTCGACGCTCAATTTTTGTAGACTCACCGCCTGGGCCAAGCCGACGCGGCACGTAGTCCAGCTATCAAGGGGATCAGCGGGCGGTAGTCAGACGCGGCAAAAACATACACCGAGTTTTCAGCGTCAATGGACGATGCCTCGGCCGCCGACACGTCGCAACCGACCACCAACAAACAACACTGCAGGAGTTTTCCCGGTTTGGAGTTGCCGTTCAAACGGATTGAAGGAGCGTTCAACTACGAATTCTGCATCGGTCAGTTTTTTCCTCTGGTACAAAAAGGCGGATCATTGTAAGATTGGGATGAGAAGCGCGCAGCATGCGGCGCGTGGAATCCGCGACCGACCTGATCTCGAAAAAATCTGCACACAATGCAGGGTGGGAGGAGTGTGTCTGGAACGTGGAGGAACCTACCGTGGCGGCGGCGGGGCGGTCCCCTGATCAAGGGAGAGGTACGCCCAGTTTGCAATGCAGCTCAGCCGCAACAGCCTTAACCCGTTGATTTACAACGAGTTAGAACCCCAAAAATTCTCATCTTACTCTCGGTTGGAGGTTTCCGACCTGAATATTTTTCACTGCCCGTGAACCCGATGATTTGAGTCCGCAGCTTGATGCTGCCTGAGAATACAAGTCTTCAATCCACAACCTGTTGCTGCTTGTAATCTTGAGGACGCCACCCCGGATTGTTGCCTAAGCAACAATCCGGGGTGATTTGCAACACCCGAACTGCCAGTTCGGAACTGACTTAACGTTTGGAGTCCTCAAACCCGAAGATTAACAGTACCGTCAGAAGAGCCTGAGCGACAAGTGCAACGCGGAGCTCAAAGCGATCAGAAACAGAGTGAAAATCGAGTCTCAAATATAAACAGGCAAATGCATGCAGAAGTGTTAAACAGAACAGCCCTTAAGCTTCGGCGCATAAAACATTTCAACTGCGTGTAAGGATCACAACCTCTTGCTCAAGCTGGGCCTTGAGTTCGCGAATCTCTTCGCAGACCGGAATGAACTCCTGCAGGAATTGACGCAGAATGCGGCGGTTCTGATCCTCAACGCTGCCGCCGCCGGAAAGCGAATCTTTCAGCCAATCAAAAAAGGTGCGGCGGATGGGCGTGTGCTCCAACTCGGTCAGCGGATTACCGAGCAGACGCGGGTCGGCTTTTAACTCCGACAGCATAGAGGCAAAAGACAACAGGACCTTAAGCTGCTCAAAACCGTTTGAAACCGACAAAGTGTTAACCAGAGTCGTGTACGATTTGTTAAAGGTCTGGACTTCCTCATCCACCCCGACAGTCGCAAAGATGGACGTCAGTGCTCGTACGTCGTCGCGCTCCACCGCAGTGCGGCCGTTCCAGACGGCAATAGCGCGCAGCACGTCCAGCGCCTTGGCCTGTGAACGCGGACTGACGTAGTACTCCGGCATTTCCCGCATCGCGCGGCGATCGTGAGTTTCGCGCAGCATCCGATTGCGGGCATACTCGTAGTGGCGCACCACCAGATTCATGAAGTATAAAACATCGTCGCTGATCTCTACCGCGTGTTGTTGATCACGGCCGGTCACAATTTTGTTTAAGCGCTGCAGCGTCGCAAACGGAATCACCTTGGGTGGCACGACTTTTTCTCCGCCGTGTTTAAGGTAGCGGCGCGAGATTCGATACTGCAGAAAGGGATTTTTATCCGGCAGAATGACGGCCTTAAACATAAAACGATCGAGAATGGCTTCCGTGACTTCGTTAACACGCAGGTAGTTGGTGGCGGCTATGACGGTGTGGGTTTTGGCCGGCTGGTTCTGCACGCCACGAACGAGCGCGCGCTCGTTTAACACGGAGAGCAGCGCGCGCAGCGTAAAGTCGTTTGCATCAAAAATCTCATCGATAAAAGCGAACTCGCAGTCGACGATGGAGCCTTCGGTATTGTGGAAGACCTTGCCCTCTTTGAGCATGGCCACATCGAGACCGCCAAAATAGGTATCGGGCTGCTGCTCCTTGCTCGCCTGGACCTTAAAGATGTCCGCGCCGTTGAACATGGCAAAAACCTGCTCGGCCAACAGCGTTTTACCGGCTCCCGTACGACTCTGGAGCAGCAGGTGCTCGCCGGTGAGCAGAGCGAGAAATGCCTGGTGGATGATGGCTTCGCGGTTGATGACGCGGTCGGCGACAAAATCGGCGGCGGCATGCATTCCGGCTACGGATTGTTCCAGCGAAAACACCGCGTGGTCCGCGCCGTTGGCGGCCCTGGTTGATGGCATGCCCGTCTCCTGCATCTACATGCGTCCCGACGATCCTGTGTGGAAGAAACGACGCGATTTGCAGCGGCGTCGACGCTTCAATAGCTAAGGCCCTGAAGTTAAGAATTTCAATTCAATTTCCACGAAATCGGGTCCCGGGGTGGAGATCAATAGACCGAAAAGAAAAACTCCCGAGACGCAAATGCCGCACCCGTGCGGCCGGATCAAAAGTACCGCACATGGCGCGCGCGTCAACAGCATAGAAAGATTTGATTATCCCGGCGGTAATCAGTAATTTTGGAGACTGTAGTATATACACTTAACAGTATTCGCCTATTGAAGCTGTGAGCGGACCGTAAAACGTCCGGAGTGTTCAGGCCTCGGAATCCTCATATTGTCAACCCATCAGAATCCCTCTATGAACGAAGGTCGAATCGTACAAATTATCGGTCCCGTTGTGGACGTAGAGTTCCCCGACGGCGAACTCCCGGCTATTCTGAATGAAGTGCGCATCAATCGTACGTCAACCGAAACCGGCAAGGAAGAGGTTCTGGTGTGCGAAGTGCAGCAGCACCTGGGCGAGTCCCGCGTGCGCACGGTGGCGATGGACTCCACCGACGGCCTGGTGCGCGGCATGAAAGTTGTCGACATGAAAGCGCCCATTTCCGTTCCCGTGGGACCGGAAGTGCTCGGCCGCCTGATGAACGTCACGGGCGCTCCGATCGACGCCAAAGGCGACATCCCGGCCAAGATGCGCTTCCCCATTCACCGCCCCTCGCCGAAGTTCACGGACTACACGACCAAGAAAGAAATGTTCGAAACCGGCATCAAGGTGATCGACCTGATCGAGCCCTTTACCCGCGGTGGTAAAACGGGTCTGTTCGGCGGCGCCGGTGTCGGCAAGACGGTTGTTATTCAGGAGCTGATCAACAACATCGCCAAGCAGCACGGCGGTATCTCCGTGTTTGCGGGCGTCGGTGAGCGCACGCGCGAAGGTAATGACCTGTACCGCGAGATGGCGGATGCCGGCGTTATCGACAAAACCGCACTGGTGTTCGGTCAGATGAACGAGCCGCCGGGAGCGCGCGCACGCGTAGCGTTGACGGGCCTGACGCAGGCCGAATATTTCCGCGATGAAGAGGGCCGCGACGTGCTGCTCTTTGTCGACAATATCTTCCGCTTTACGCAGGCCGGTTCCGAAGTATCCGCTCTGCTGGGCCGGATGCCTTCCGCCGTGGGTTATCAGCCGACGCTGGCCACCGAGATGGGCGCGCTGCAGGAGCGAATCGCTTCGACGACCAAGGGTTCGATTACGTCAGTGCAGGCCGTGTACGTCCCTGCGGATGACCTTACCGACCCTGCTCCGGCAAATACCTTTGCCCACCTTGACGCTACTACGGTGCTTTCGCGTCAGATTTCCGAGCTGGGTATCTACCCCGCCGTCGATCCGCTGGATTCGACCTCGCGAATTCTGGATCCGACCGTTATCGGCCAGGATCACTACGACACGGCAGTGCGCGTCAAGCAGATGCTGCAGTCCTACAAAGACCTGCAGGACATCATTAACATTCTGGGTATGGACGAATTGTCCGACGAGGACAAACAGATCGTCCACCGCGCACGCCGCCTGCAGTACTTCTTCTCGCAGCCCTTCTTTGTGGCCAAACAGTTTACCGGTCTCGACGGACGCTACGTCAAAGTCGAAGACACGGTGGCGGGATTCAAGGCGATTATCGACGGCGAAGCGGACGACATTCCCGAGGGAGCTTTCCGCTACGTCGGTACGCTGGACGAGGCATTCGAACGCGCTAAAACGATGTAATAATCTTTCATGACGGTTTACGTCAAAAGCGGAATTACAAGGCATGCTGACAGGCAAACCTTTTGATCTGGAAATTATTACGCCCGAGCGAATTGCGTTCGAAGGCAAAGTGGAATCGGTAACGGTTCCGGGCGCGTACCGGCCGTTCCAGATTCTGTTTAACCACGCCCCGATTATCGCCGAACTGGAAGTCGGGCAGTTGCGGTTCAACGATTCGGGCGACAAACACAGTCTGTACGCCACGGGCGGCGGATTTGTCCAGGTGCTCAACAACAAAGTGTCGATCGTGGTAGAGTCTGCTGAAGACGCAGACAACATCGACGTCGACCGCGCCCTGGAGGCCAAAAAACGCGCTGAAGAACGGCTGCGCAAACGCGACGAGGTGGACTACCATCGCGCCAAGTTCGCGCTGGTTCGTGCGATGAATCGCCTCAAAACAGCGCAGTACCCGGAGAATCAGCTCTAAACGCCGATTCTTCAGGCCAAAAAAACAAGCGAAGTCACGGTCTTACTCGGGCTTCGCTTTTTTGTACACGGTCATGTCGATTGACCGCTTTCGCCGCTTCCGGCGATCCCTCCGACAACCGAAATGGCGGAGAGTGCCGCGCCCTCAGGGGGCACGCTTTTTTTTTTGCCAAACAGGTGGTGGTGACGTATGGATAGCCTGAATCAAAAAATCGCCCAGGATGGAATTACCTTTGACGACGTCCTCCTGATACCGGGATACTCTGAAGTACTGCCGCGGGCCGGCACCGTCGAGACCCGCCTGACCAAAACGATCAAACTCAACATTCCGATTCTCAGCGCCGCCATGGACACGGTTTCCGAGTCCGACATGGCCATTGCACTGGCGCGCGAGGGCGGCATCGGCATCCTGCACAAAAACATGAGCATCAAGAAGCAGGTGGACGAAGTTGATCGCGTGAAGCGTTTTGAAAGCGGCATGATCCGCAAGCCGATTACCCTGACGGCCGATAAAACCGTCCTGGACGCCTTTGAGCTGATGAGCCGCTATCGCATCTCCGGCATCCCGGTTGTCGATGAGAATCGCCGCCTGATCGGCATCATCACCAACCGCGATCTGCGCTTTGAACCGGATCGCACCCAGCTCGTCGGCGATCTGATGACCAAAGAAAACCTGGTGACGGTGCCCGAGAGCACGACGCTGGAAGACGCCGAAGACATCCTCCAGAATTACAAGATCGAAAAACTTCCCGTCGTCGATGACAACTACATCCTGAAGGGACTGATCACCTTCAAGGACATCCAGAAAAAGAAAAAATACCCGAACGCCTGTAAGGATTCGGACGGCAGACTGCGCGTCGGCGCGGCTGTAGGACTGGCCGCCAACACGCTCGAACGCGTTCAGGCTCTGTACGACGCGGGCGTGGACGTCCTCGCGGTGGACACGGCCCACGGCCATACCATCGGCGTGATCGACATGGTCAAGGCGATCAAGAAACAACACCCCGATCTGCAACTGATCGCCGGCAACGTGGCGACGGAAGAAGGCACGCGCGCACTGATCGAAGCGGGCGCGGACGCCGTTAAGGTCGGCATCGGGCCCGGCTCAATTTGCACGACGCGCGTGGTTGCGGGCGTCGGCGTGCCGCAGGTTTCGGCCATATTCAACGCTGCGCGCGCAGCGGGACCGCTGGGCATTCCGGTTATCGCGGACGGCGGCATCAAACAGTCGGGCGACATTGCCAAAGCGATCGCCGCCGGCGCCGACGTGGTTATGATCGGCAACCTGTTGGCGGGCCACGAAGAAAGCCCGGGCGAAAAGATTCAGCTGGAAGGACGCGCCTACAAAGTTTACCGCGGCATGGGTTCGCTCAGCGCCATGCAGCGCGGGTCGGCCGACCGCTATTTCCAGGCGGACGTCGAGGACGAAATCAGCAAGCTGGTACCCGAAGGCATTGAAGGTCGCGTTCCCTACAAAGGCAGCGTCAGCGAGACGCTGTATCAGCTCGTGGGCGGGCTGCGTGCGGCGATGCACTATTGCGGCTGCCCGACGATTGCGGATATGAAAGAAAAGGCGCGCTTTTCCCGAATGACGAGCGCCGGACTGCGCGAATCGCATCCGCACGACGTGATGGTGACCAAGGAGTCGCCCAACTACTACGTGCAATCGCGCTAGGCTGAAAACTTCCGACACGTACATCAAAAATCAATCGCTGACGCCGCCGAATTCGCGACATCCGGAACGGCGGCGCATGCATTGATTCTCTGGCACTTTTCCGTAAGTTGAACCGGTGCAGGCACACCGACACAGCTCGTGTTCGGCCTGAACCGCAGCGGCACTGATGGTTCAAACTCAGACAAGCAACATCTCAGGATAAAACATGAATCGCATTAAACAGATTCGGCAGGAACTGGCCAGGAAAGGGCTCGACGCACTGATCGTCACAAAGCTGACGAACATACAATACCTCACCAATTTTTCGGGCTCGAACGCCACACTGATCATCAAACCGCGTTCGCTCAGTTTTATCACAGACGGACGCTACAGCGAGCAGGTCAAAACGGAACTCTACGACCTGCCGCGACTGAAAACCTATATCAAGCGCAACGTGAGCGCTTGTATTCAGGAAGACAATCTGCTGGCCAACTGCAGCAAGGTCGGCATCGAAGGCCATTCGATGACCGTCGCGCAATTCGAACAATTCAAAAAAGACCTCAAACCTGTCCGCTTCAAATCTGTGACTGGACTGGTGGAAAAAACCACACAGGCCAAAACCGAACAGGAAGTGGCGCAGATTCGCGCTGCGTGTAAAATTACGGACCAGGTGTACGAGTACATTCTGAACTTCGTCAAACCCGGCATGACGGAAAACGAGGTAGCCGCGGAGATTTCCTATCAGGGACGCAAACGCGGCGCGGAGGCGGACGCCTTTGAAATTATCGTGGCCAGCGGCGCACGCAGCGCCCTGCCGCATGGACGCGCCGGCGCAAAAAAAATCAAAAAGGGCGACGTCGTCACGCTTGACTTCGGCTTCCGCGTCAACGGTCTGCACAGCGACATGACGCGCACCTTTGTCATGGGACGCCCCAAACCGGAATTCCGCAAGATCTACAATCTGGTCAACGACGCGTTGACGGCATCGATCGAGGCGTCGGCCGTGGGCATGCGCACGCGCGATCTGGACGCCGTTGCGCGAGACATTATTAAGGCTGGCGGTTACGGCGACGCGTTCCAGCATTCGCTGGGCCACGGACTGGGCATCGACGTTCACGAGGGGCCGGGGCTCTCCCCCCTCTCGCCGCCGAGCAGCAAACTGGTGGACGGAAATGTCTACACGCTGGAGCCGGGCATCTACCTGCAGGATAAATTCGGCGTACGTATCGAAGATGATGTGTATCTCAACAACGGATCACTGGAAAACCTGACACATTCACCCAAAGAGTTGTTGAGCATTTAACGCCTCCGGCGTCGTCCGGCTGCCTGCCGGCAGTAGGGGACGAGCAGCCCGGCGCATTCCGCCATGAGTGAATCGCGTTCAGTATTGATTATCAGTCACGACTTTGCGCCCGTCGGCACAAGCGTTGTACAGCGTGTCCTGCACTTTGCGCGCTACCTGCCCGAACACGGCTGGCACGCAACGATCCTGTGTGCAGCACCCTCGCCCTACAAAGCGTGGGATTTTTCCCTGCTGAACACCGCGGAAGCGCTCGGGATCCGCATCGTCCGCACCGGCGAGTTCCAAACGCCCGAAGAAAAACAGATTATCCCGCCGCAGAGTAGTCGCAGCGCATTCCGCCGCAAACTGACGGACGCCGTCTCCGTGCCGGAGGCCGCCGTGCGCTGGAGCAAAGAAGCTCTGCAGCGCGGACGCGAACTACTGCGCGGTGAGCGCTTTGACGTTATCATGGCCACCGCGCCGCCCTTCACCGACTTTCTGGTGGCGCGCCAGCTGGCGGAAGAATTCAACCTGCCGCACGTGGTGGACTATCAGGATCTTTGGGTCGATAATCCTTTTCACTTTCACGCTTCGCCGATGCACAAGGCGCGCAATATTGCGCACGAAACGGCGGTGCTGAAAACGACGGAGCGGATTCTCGTCACCTCGCGGCACATCAAGGAATCGCTCCTGCGGCGCCACGCCTTCCTGGGCCACAACGACATTGAAATCATTCCGCACGGCTACGACCCGGCAGATTTTGCGGCCTGGACGGATGTCAAACCGGACCAGGCGCGTTTTACGATTACACACAGCGGCAAATTTGTTGAAGACCGCACGCCGAAATACTTTCTGCACGCCTGGGCGGACTTCCTGCGGGCGGACCCGGCGCGGCGCGAGCACTGCGACGCGCGTTTTATCGGTGCGCTCAGCAAAAACGAACGCAAGCTGATCAACAAGTACAAAGTCTCCGGCAACGTCACGGCCACGGGCTACGTGCCGCATACCGAGGCGATCCGCCAGTTGATGGAATCTGATGTGCTGTGGATGATGTGTCGGTTTAACGTGCGCTCTTCCGGTAAACTCTTTGAATACATCGGGGCGCGTAAACCTTTGCTTGTCTGCGCACCGGAAGGCAATATCCGCACCTCGGCCAAAAATTCGGGCGCGGCTGTGGTGACCGCCCCGGCCGACGTCGATGCGATTAAACAAGCGCTGGAGTTGTTTTACAATCTGTGGCAGAACAAAAAACTGCCGACGCCGAACGAGGACTTTGTCGAGCGCTACAACCGCCGACTGCTGAGCGGCGACCTGGCGCGCGTACTCGGCATGGCGATGCGCGTCTGAGCGAACTGTCACCGCCTCAATTACTTGGGGTTTCCAGCCCGTCGATTAACAAAAGCGGCTTGAAAGAGGACCCGTTTCGGGGCCGATATCAGAGCGGAAAGCCAGAATACCCCCACGCAACCAACACCCTATTTGGCCACCGCGGCCAGAATTTCCGCCAGCCTGCCGGTGAGTTGACGGCGATCAAAAAGATTAACATCCTCGGGATCGGCAATGGGAAGCGCCTGAATGTCCTTGCGTTTAACACAGTCGCAAATTGCCAGTGCAAAGCCGCGAACGTCGCCGGGTTCCACGATGCGCGCCTGGTGCTGTTTTGAGAGAATAGAGCCGATTTCATTTTTGGGCACCACTGCAATGATCGGCTTGGTGCTGCCGATGTATTCAAAGACCTTGCCGGGCGCCACCGTCTCAAAACCGGGATCATCCGCGCCGATGTTAAACCAGACAACGTCGGTTTTTTGCAGACAGTGAATCGCTATCGGATGGTCGACATATCCGAAGTAACGCATGCGGTCGTCGATGCCCATCTGCTCAGCCATGCGGCGGAACTCGGACTGCATATAACCAACCATGGTAAACAACAAACGCGGATAAACAGCCGGAAAATGCAGCTTGATATATTCGATCGCCTTAAACAAATCCGTCGGCTTGCGATCCTCGTAAAAATTGCCGGAATGCACAAAATGCACCGTGCCGTCATCGGGAAACTCCGGCCCGTTTAACAATTCAAGTTTAAAATCGTCGGGATCAAAACCCTGAGTGATAACGTCGATGCGCTCGCCGAGAGAAGAATCGGCTTCGGAATGGCGTTTAATAAAACCGTTGCGCACGAAGTTGTTTGTCGTGATTAAACGGTCGACGCCGAGCACGACGCGGCGCTCCAGCTGAATATTGCGACGGCGATGCCAGGCGGTCCAATAGCGGTAGTAGGGATAGTCCACCCAGGCGTCGCGGAAATCGGCTACAACGGGCAGCCCATATTTCTGTTTAATATCCAGTGCGAGCAAATGATCCGTAAAGGGCGGCGCTGTCGCAAAAACGGCGTCAAACTGACTCATGTCCTGCCCGGCCAGAAAATTCATGGCGCGACGTCGCCAGCCGCCTTTGTTGTCCGGCACAAAGAAAAACTGGGAAACGCGATTGAGAAATTTGCGCAGACCCTCGCGTTCCAGAGCAAGCGTGCGACGCGTTTTGAGCGCTGTAAAAATGCGACCGGGCTGCGTGCGCCAGATATCGAAATCGCGCCCGCGCATGTCGTCCAGCAGCGAATCGTCAAACGCAAAATACGCGTGCGGATGAATGGTCAGCACCGTCGGCCGCCAGCCGAACTCGGGCAAATACTTGACAAATTTCAGCGGACGCTGGACGCCGCTGAAACCCATCGGTGGAAAATAATAGGCGATAAAAAGTACGGATCGCATAGTCCAGCCGGAATCAATGATTGGTTTAACGCACAAATATGGTCGAAACCGAGCGGAAAACCATGATTTGCACTCATCAGTAAAAGTTCTGGCTTGTATAATTTTTTGCGATCTGCTTCGTTTAGGCCCCACAAATCTATGATTCGTCCGTTGGAGGTGCCGGCAGTTGCCGGCTGAGATAAAACTCCTCGAACCTGATCCGGCTAGTACCGGCGGAGGGAAACGGTGATGAAGCTGCCTGTGGGAGCGTTGCGGCGCTCCATCCCGCCTGCACATTCATTCCATTCCGGTTTCGACCAAGAGCCCGCATCCGGCGATGCGGGACGGACGTGTATTTTTTCCACAACCCGACTTTGAGAGGTGGAATTATGCGCTTCTTCCCAACACTTGCGGCGGCGCTTCTGCTGCTGCCGACAACACTTTCCAGTCTCTGCGCGCAGCAGGACTCAACCGACACACGCGACACGCTGCGCAGCTATCGCCTGCCGAGCGTGACCGTCAATTCAAATCGCGCCGAGCGCGGCAGCAGCCCGGTGACCTTTTCCGAGATTTCCGGCGCGGAACTGCGCAATGCTCACAGCTATGAGGATCTGCCGATTCTGCTGAGCAACCTGCCTTCCACGATCGTCTATTCCGAGAATGGCAACGGCGTGGGGTATTCCAACCTGTCGATCCGCGGCTTTGACCAGCGCCGCATCGCGGTTCTGATCAACGGCGTGCCGCAGAACGACCCGGAAGACCACAACGTCTACTGGATCGATTTTCCCGACCTGGCGTCCAACCTGGAATCTATCCAGGTGCAGCGCGGCGCGGGCATCGGCGGCTACGGTCCCGCCTCGATCGGCGGCAGCATCAACATGTCCACCACCAATTTTGAGAATGAACGCTCCATCCGCATCTCCAGCGGCGTCGGCCTGCAGGAATACGGATCGGGCGACGCGCTGCAGCACACGCTCAGCAAACACTCGATCGAATATTCCTCGGGGCTGAACGACAACTACGCCTTCCGCGCACGCCTTTCGCGCATTAACTCCGACGGCTATCGCGATCTTTCCTACGCGGAGTTAAACAGCTTTTTCTTCAGCGGCGCGCGCTACGACCAAGACTTTACGACTCAGATTAACGTTTTCGGCGGACCGCTGTCCGACGGCCTGGCGTACACTGGCGTGCCGAAGGAGTATGTCGACGACCTGCGCCTGCGGCGCGTTAATTTCAGCGACTGGTGGCGTCTGGACGACGGTACGGTCCAGGGCGTCGTGCGCCGCAAGGAAGAGCGCGAGCTGTTTTCACAACCGCACTACGAGCTGCTCAACACCTGGTATGCGGCTGAGGACTTAACATTCAACAGCGTGCTGTTTTACTACACCGGCGACGGCTTTTTCGACTACGACGCTTCGTGGGCCACGGCGGAGACCTTCGGACTGACGGCGGAGAACGGCTTTCCGGACGCGGTGCCGAGCAATGCGATCATCCGCGCGGATGTCAGCAACCGACACGTCGGCTGGGTGCCGCGCATGGAATGGCGACGCGGCGACGCGGTGACGACCATCGGCGCGGAGCTGCGTCTGAACACCAGCGAGCACTGGGGCAAGATCGCCTACGCCGAGAACCTGCCGGCGGGTTTTGATCCGGACTACCGATTTTACGAATTCGACGGCACGCGCACTGTTTACTCGCTGTTTGTCCGCGAGCAACAAAAGTTAAGCGACAAGCTGAAGTTCGACGCGGAAGTGCAGGTGGTCTACCACGGCTATGCTCGCGGCGGCGAAAAAGCTTTCGGCAATTTCACGGAATACAACACGACCGACGGCGGCACGGTGGGGAATGGCGAGGACCTCTTTAACATCAACTACCTTTTTGTTAATCCTCGCGCCGGAATCCTCTACGCTGTAAACAACTCGGTGGACTTGTACTTCAGCGCCGCGCTGACGAGTCGCGAGCCGCGCATGAACAATCTCTACGCAGCTTCCAACCGTCCATTCGGCGCGCAGCCGCTCTTTGCTTTCGACACAACGGCGGGCGGCGGGCGGCTCTACGACTTCGATGAACCGCTGGTCAACCCCGAACGACTGCTGAACTTTGAGCTGGGTTCAAACTTCAAGACTGATGGACTGAGCGCCGGCGTCAACCTGTACTGGATGGAGTTCTTCGACGAACTGGTCCAGAACGGCCAGGTGGACGTCTTCGGCGCGCCGATTGACGGCAACGCCGAGCGCACGCGTCACATCGGCGTGGAGGCGGAAGCCGCCGGTATTCTGTTTAACGACCGCAGCGCGGGCGCGCTGCAGCTCAGCGCCAATGTGAGTATTTCGCAGAATACCATCGTCGAGTACAACTACTTCGACGGCTCCGGTGCGCCGATAGACCTGGCCGACAATCCGATCGCGGGATTCCCCGATCTGCTCGGCAACGCGCGCCTGCTGTACACGCTGGGCGACTTCAACTTCAGCGTGCTCGGCAAACACGTCGGCGAGTTTTACACCGACATCTTCAAGATCGAGGAAAACAAGAACGACGCCTACACGGTGTTTAATCTGGACACGTGGTACGACATCCACGACGTGGCGGGTTTGCAGACGCTGCGTCTGCGCCTGCAAGTCAACAACCTGCTGAACGAACTGTACTCGGCCGGCGGCGTCGGCGCGCAGTTCTTCCCCGCTGCGGAACGCAACTACTACTTTGCCGTTTCGATGCAGCTCTGACCTGATGCCGCGCGGACGGCAGGCGGCTGCCGCAGCTCGATTTTGTATATTGCCCTTTCGTGAATTCCGTTCATGAAAGGGCTTTTTTATGGCGCGTGTACGCATTGACCCGCCGGAGCAGGTGCTGTTTACGACGCAACTTGTGGTGCGGATTGACGACGTCAACTACGGCGGGCACATGGGCAACGACGCAATTCTGCGTTACGCGCACGAGGTGCGCCTGCAGTTCCTGCAACACTTCGGCATGACGGAAATGGACGCCGGCGGCGAGGGCATCATCATGGCCGACGCGGCCATCAGCTACAAGTCGGAAGCTTTTCACGGCGACGTGCTGCAGGCGCAGATCGGCATTCGCGACTTCAGCAATTTCGGTTGTGATCTGGTGTATCGCTTCATGCACGCCGACGGGCGCGACGTGGCGCTGGTCAAAACGGGCATTGTGTTTTTCGACTACGACAAACGCGAATTGCGCCCGGTGCCGGCGGACTTCAGGACAAGACTGAAAGTTGTTATGTGAGGACTGTTAATTTCTCACATGCGCGGTTTGTTAAACCAACTTGCTCCGATATTAACAGCCCGTTTTGAACGCAATTTGCACCCGGAACAGCGAGGTACAATCCAGGAATCCCCTATGCGCAGTCATTTGAGTTTAAGATTCAGCTTGATGTTTTGTCTGTGTTTAATCGCTCTGATTGCCGTATCCTGCGGCGAACGAACGGAGATTGCGCCTGCGGCGGAATATTCCAATGACAGCGTCACGGTCATCGGCGTTATCCGCGATGGTGCGGCCGACTCGGTGTCGCTGCATGCCGTCCTGCATCCCGCCGACGTGATGCAGGAGACGGGGCGTACTATCGCCGCAGCGGCGCTCTACCCCAATCGCTCTTTTGAACTGCGCGCGTGGTGGCCGCGGGAAGGCGTCCTGAGCGTCTACTACGGCAACGAGGAAATCCTGGATGATGTTTACATGCGCGCGGGCGACACCTTGACGCTGCGGAAAGAAGGCGACAAAATTATTGCCGTCAGCAATGCGCTATACGAGTTCCAACAGCGTTTTAACCGGACCTTCTACACGGACTCAGAGGTTGAGGAGGACTACCGCCGCCGTTTTGCTCTTGAGCCCGTTGTTTTTGCCTCCTACGTCGATAAACGCCTGACGGATCAGGTCGCAATGGTTCGCGGCGAATATCCGCCCGACTCGCCGGACTCGCTGTTTATGCACTACATGATGAACAAGGTGGAATACGGCTGGGCCTACGACCGCCTGCAATACGCCTGGAAAACAAGCCGCGTCAATCAGAACCTGCTGCGCCCGATGAAAGGCGAATACTACGAATTTCTGCACAGCGTGCGCACGGACAACCCCGAGGCCCTGAACAGCGACGAATATGCCGCTTTCCTGCTGGGATACACTGAATACCTCTACGACAGCCTTGCGGCGACTAAACCCTACAAAGGCCGACTGGGTGAAATTCAACGCATTGTTAACGAAGCGGCCGACAGACTGCGCCTGATTGAAAGTCACTTCAGCCCCGAAACGGCGGAGGCGGCCAAGGCGCTTTATCTGCACAGCGAGATTAAGACCTTGGCTTACTTAAACAACTCACAGGACTCCGCTCTGTACATGCTGGACTTTCTGGAGCCGCGCCGCCTCGTACTTGACTCGCTGTACAAGGCCTTTAAATTGACCACAACGGACACGAACTACCTTAACCTGCTCGAAAATCAATACCAGACCGAAACGGCTGCCGGCGAACTGCCGGAGATGTAATCAGACGTTAAACAAGCGGCGGCAACACGGCCCGTACGGCTTCGCTCGCGTCCGTATGAAGGACTTTCAGATATGCATCGTCGCCTTCACGGCCGGGGTAAAACAACTGCGCTCCGGCCGACAGAAACAGTTGCACCAGCGCCACATAGTCGTCGCTACGCGCATCCGCATCGCCGGAGTAGCGCGAGCCATGCGCCGCCCAACCCAACGCCGAACCGTTGTGGGCATTGTTAAAATCATCGAGCCGAGCACCGGCGTTTAAAAGCAGAGCGGCATTGTGCGGCTGACCGAACCAGGCGGTCTGATGCAGTGGCGTCCCTCCATCCAGCCCCGGCGCATCGGGGTTGGCGCCCGCTTTCAGCAACAGTTCCACAGGCGCAGCGTCATTGCGGCCCGCAAGATCGGCCAGCAGCCTGTCTTCTTCCGGATTTCCCGTCCTGACAATTTCCGGCTGGGCGGCTAGTAATTTGACGGCTTCGTCGAGTTGACCCGACGTTAACATCACGGCGAGGCGATCTGAGTTGTTTAATGACGTATCCGCTCCGTGTTCGCGCAGCAGATCAGCCGTTTCTTGAAATCCGCGGCGGACGGCGTGTACATAGGCGGTTTTGCCGCCTGCACTGAGAGCGTTAATCTCTGCGCCGAACTCCAGCAGAATTTTAATAGCACCGGCTCTCCGTCGACGCGCAGCCACGTGAATGGCAGCTTCACCGCTGGAACGGTCGCGTTCATTTGGATCGCCGCCGGACTGCAGTTTCTGACTCAGCAATTGGTCGCCGTCGGGGCCGTAGGTCCAGTCGAGCATGTGGCAGATTGTCATTTTTCATCTCTCCGATTTCTACATTCCACGGCAGTACAAACAAGGCAGAGTCGCCTGTCCGGCCGACATCTACGCTGCAACATGCCAAATATATTTTGACGACCAAAGAATTTTTGGTTAATTCTCGTTGATCGCAGCACGACCGCCCCCCTTACTGCTCGCACCTTATAAACCAGTTTTTATCTGGAGACCAGATATGATTATTGCGCTGTTACTGTTAACAATCACAGCTTCAACCGCCCTGGCATCGGACTCAACGGAATACTGCGCCGGTATTGTCCACGGCCCCAAGGCCGCTTTCAGGATTGATGCGCCCGATGGTTGGATTCTGGACAACAAATCAGGCCGTTCAGTCGGCCTCCATTGTGTCCTCTATCCCCGCAATGGAAGTTGGGCGCATTCACCGGTGGTTATGTACGCGGCAATCGCCGATACGGGGCAAAAAGACATTGACGCATTCATCCAACATGCACTTGGTGAATTCAAGTCGGAATCCCCGGATTTCAGGCACAGCGAGTTTAATCGCGGAAAAGTCAAGGACTGTCAATATATCGTAATGGACTACAGCAACGGCCTCTATCAAAACTTCGAACGAGTCGCATACTTCCAGCTTGACAATGCAGTGGCATACGTGGTTTTAACATCAAACACGGAGGACGACTTCAAACGGGAAGCGCATGTTTTGCTGGAAACAGTCAAGACTTTTCAATCGATGCCGGAGTTCATCAACTATTCGCCTGAGTAAGAACGCGGATCGCTTTGAGCCCGGCATCGCATCCTGCGGCTGCGCTTTGGTCTCAGGCTCGCTGACACTTTTGTTAACCGTCGCGCCGGAAGATTATCAACGCCGAGGCCGTTGCCGGAACTCGGGCCTGTTCGTTTAAAGGCATTCAGGCGCGCGAAGCCGTCAACACATTGATTTCAATGCTGTCGTTCGCCGGGATTGTGCGGCGACCGCTGTCGTCCTCCAGAAAGAGCTGGAGGTTAACAAACATCCGGTCGCCGTGGATGCGCCGCTCCGCCAGTTCGCGAACAGGCACGGAGGCTGAAAACTTCTGTCCTTCCACCGGCTTCAGATGCAGGCGCACGTCCCCGTCCACCACGACCTCAAGATGTTTAACTGTTGAACCAACGCCGGGGTCAAATCGAAAATGCAGGCGGGCGTCGCCAGTACCGAAAAGCAGACGGTCGCTGTTGTCTTCCACCTGATGCATGGCGGACGAAGGTCCCGTATTTAACAAGAGGCGGCCCGCGCCGCTCCAGGGATGTGCCTCCGTCGGTCGGGTGGATGCATCCGGATCCAGGTGAAAATGCTGCGGACGCATTGCCAGGCGCTCCGTCGCGTCGCTCGCTGTAGTCAACGGGACCGCCAGCGCCTGCGGCGGCGCCAGTTCACATATGTTGTAGAAATGGCGCAGGTGCGCGCGGAAGAGCTCGTCGAATTTTTCTTTGTTGTCGGCCTGGTGATCATCACCATACCACCAGAACCAGTCCGAGCCTTCGGCCAACAGGAGCGTAGTGTATGCTTCTTCGGACTGTTCGGGCGTCAGAAGTGAGCGAATCTTCTGGAACACCGCACGTGCACTGTTTAACAGATTCCAGGCCAGATTTTCAACCTTGGAGCCGATCCAGATGTCGAAGTCGGCGTTGATCCACGAACCGGGATGAATTGTACTGCGTCGTTCACCGGGATTGCGCTGTGTGTTTAACACCTCGCTGAACGTCACCGTCTGCAAGCCGTCGTGTTCGACGATGCGCGAATACAGTGCGCGCAGGAATGGCAAACCGTTGTCTTCGTAGTATTCCCAGCAGTTTTCGCCGTCGAGGATGACCGGCACAATCGCATCTTCCAGCGCCTCTTCGCCGCGCGCACGCACGATCGCCTCGCGAATGGCATCCAGACGCGCTATGAAATCGTCCGCAGCATCGTCCGCCGGGCGACGGGCATAGTGGAATCCCACCGCGTCTGAGAGCACGTTGTCGCGGAAAAACAGCGTCATATCGCCATGGTCTGTACGGAAACGCTGCGGAAAATACTTCTCCGTCTCGGTCCACCGTTCGCCGAGCGTGCGGCGAAGAATTTGCTCGTCCGTGGCGGCCCAGCTGAACCCGGCCTGCCGGAATGCATCCAGCGTCGCATCGCTGACCGAACCTTCCGAGGGCCAGACTCCGCGCGGCATGTGCCCGAAGGTTGCCCTGTACATATCGCGGCCGCGGCGCACCTGCGCATGCAGATCTTCCACAAACTGAAAACGACGCGGCATCGGGGCATGCGGCATGGCGACGCGCGCGGAATCGGAATCCGCCAACAGCGGTAGAATCGGGTGATAAAGCGGTGATACGCTGATTTCGGCCTGACCGCGCCCTGCCGCCTGTTTCATGGTTGGGATAATGTCGGCGAGGATGCGCGCGTGTACGTCCAGCAAGCGCTGTTTGTCCGCCTCGGTGAAGTCGCGCCCGCGCTCAAAAAAGCGCTCCAGCTTATGGCGACGGCGCATCAACGGACCAACCCACGAGAGGTTGTACCAGACCTGCAGGTCGCGCCACTCCGCCGCACCAAATTCACGCAGGGCTGATTCGTCGTCGCGACTGCCCGTGTACAACTCCCTGTAGCGCGGATACGGCAATACCATCCGATCGACATTGCACAGAAAAAATTGAGCGAGGATCTCGCGTTTGTCGCTCTCCGATAGTGCCTCGGCATCCAACATCGTCAGTCGCTGAACCGCGTCCTGCGCCGTGCCGTCGACGTACTGTTCGATCTGCTGCAACAGAGACGGCACCAGGTTAAAACTCTGTTTGAGCTGCGGAAATTCGAGCAGCAGCAAAGGCAGATCCACGTAGTCCTTGACGCCGTGAAGGCGAACCCAGGGCAGGCAGAACTCGCCTTCGCTCAGATAAAATGGTTGATGCTGGTGCCAGAGAAATGCCAGTCGGAGGGGACGCGTCATGTCGGGCGGGAGCAAACAACGCCGGCGAAGCGGGCGCAGCGCGCTCCAGTTTTGAGTGAGTAAGGTGGAAACGACTGTGCGGCTTTTGATTCGCCGCGCGGCCAAATTACGCGATAAATTGCAACAAGCGAAATACTCGTTTTACATTTGAACTGAATTGATCTGAGGACACGTACAGGACAGGACCGATTATTATGGCCGACTTCAAGAATTACATCAATGGTACATGGCAGGACGCCGCTGCCGGCGCACATTTTGAGAATCGCAATCCGGCGGATCGCAACGATCTGATCGGCACCTTTCCGCAGTCGGATGCTGCGGACGTCGACGACGCCGTCAAAGCCGCCAAAGCAGCGGAACGCGCATGGAAACTGACGCCCGCCCCGGCGCGCGGCGATATTTTACGTCGCGCCGGAGACATCTTCCAGCGCCGCAAAGGTGAGCTGGCGCGCATCATGACGCGCGAGATGGGCAAACCGGTGTTTGAAACTACCGGCGATATCCAGGAGGCGATCGACACCTGTTACTACGCCGCCACCGAAGGCCGCCGCCTCTTCGGCTACAACGCGCCCTCGGAAATGCCCAATAAAATGAACCTCAGCTTCCGCATGCCGGTCGGCATCTGCGGCATCATTACGGCCTGGAATTTTCCGATTGCGGTTCCGTCCTGGAAAATTATTCCCGCGCTGGTGTGCGGCAACACCATCGTGTTTAAACCCTCCGAAGAGTCGCCGCACTCCGCCAATATTTTTGCCGAAATTCTGGAAGAAGCCGGGCTACCCGCAGGTGTGTTTAACGTCGTGCACGGCGCCGGTGCGGCCGGCGGCGCGATTGTCGAACACCCCGACGTTAAACTGGTCGGATTTACCGGCTCGACGGAAACGGGCAAGGCCATCGCCGGCAAATGCGGCCAGGCCAACAAAAAGTGCTCGCTGGAAATGGGCGGAAAAAATGCGCAGATCGTCATGGACGACGCCAACATGGAACTGGCGTTGGAAGGTGTGCTCTGGGGCGCGTTCGGTACCACAGGCCAACGCTGTACGGCGACCTCGCGCCTGATCCTGCACGAAAAAATTCACGACGACTTCCTGGCCAAACTGATCGAGCGCGCCAAAACCGTCGTGGTCGGCCCCGGATTGGAAGACGGCACACAAATGGGCCCGGTCATCAACGAAAAACAGCTTGACAAAGTTGAGTCCTACGTGGCGATCGGCAAAGAACAAGGTGCTGAATGTGTTCTGGGCGGAAAGCGCGGCGATGACCCGGCGCTGGCCAACGGTTTGTTTTACATGCCGACGATATTCAGCAACGTCAACCGTTCGATGCGCATCTTCCAGGAGGAAATCTTCGGGCCGGTGCTGTCCGTGGTTAAAGTGTCGTCCTTTGAAGAAGCCGTTGAAACGCTGAACGACTCCGCCTACGGTCTGTCTTCATCCATCTACACGCAGGACGTCAACAAGGCATTCACGGCTGTTCGCGATCTGGAAGCGGGCATCACTTATGTTAACGGCCCGACGATCGGTGCGGAAGCGCATATGCCGTTTGGTGGAATCAAAGGTACGGGCAACGGACATCGCGAAGGCGGCTGGACGGTATTTGAAATCTTTACGGAGTGGAAATCCGTTTACGTCGATTTCTCAGGCACGCTGCAGCGCGCTCAAATTGACAACTACGACGATTAAACAAATTGCCGCAGGCGTTTAAACAAAAACAAACAGCACACAAACGAAGCAATGATTACCTGTGCTGCAGATGTGAAACAGGAAGTGTCCCCTCAACCTTATTCACATTCTGACGACAGTGCTCCCGACGTCGATCTGCATTCCGAGCGCAGCGTGCATGCCGCTGCTGTATCAGAATAGGCAGTAAGACCATCTTCGGAAATCTGCATCGTTTGTGTGCTGTTTAATCCGGTTCCGGACGTGCCACCCCCGTCTCGTTAACTATGTGCCCGGCACAACGCAAGCCCGTCCACGGTTTGCTGTTATCTAACGTTGCACCGGACAAAGCACATCCGGAACCGTTTTTTCACACAATGTTTCAGTTGTCATTTGTCGGCTTTGTGTCGATCGGATATCCACCGGCATTACAGACGACGCTTCGCGACGGCGCCGCCGTCAATGCGGCAGTTCTTCGGACACTTGCCTGATGAAGGATTGTTTGTCGACAATCGCTTCGAAGTTTTCTGCTTCAGTCAAGCACACCCATAACGTATCAAATCCCGTGCCACAAATGAATCTGCTCAAATGCAGAAAGCACTACCCTGCAAGTGTCAGGATCTTTTAACACCTGACAGTTTTACCTGTCAGCCGTTTACACACTTTGCACAAAAATGCGGGCGCAGTTAACCTTGGGTCGGTCATTCTGCGACAGCCCTCTATTTGTCGGTCATGAGAATTGTGCACTGATTCGACGATTCTGCGTTCCAGATGCGGTGATAAACAAAAGCGGCCTTTGAATGCGGTCCGGACGGGCTGTTGCTGCATTTCTCTTGTTTGTCAGCGTGTGAGAAACGCTGAGTGGACAGCTCGGAAAGAACAATTAACGGCGGAGTTGAAAACACGTGGCGGACGGCAATGTTTAAAACAAACGAAGGAATGCCGTTGAGCATTCCTTCGTTTATCGAGGATCTATATTCACAGTGGTCGGGCCTGTACGGCCACTCCACCAATTAAATCCACTGATCTCCGGTGGTGCAGAAAAGACACCCGTTTTTGGAAATAGTTACTGCCTTTTTTAAAAACTTTTCCCCAGCCGCGGAGGAGGTTACATAAATGCCGAGAGAATGCGGTCGCGCACGGAATCGTCGAGCAGGTATAACAGCGCCCAGAGACTGAATCCAATGCTGGCGGGAATGGCGAAGTTGTCGTCGATGCGCATGCGTGTGGAAAGCGATTCGGCAAAGCCGCCGAGAATTCCGGCAATGCCGCCGACGAGGTAGAACTGCCAGGGAGCGTGAATGATCCAGCCGACCACGAGGAGAACCGCCTGCGCCGTGATCCAGAATGCCACGGTGCCTTCAAGGCTTTTGCCGAGAAATGGCGTCCGGCCGTAGCGACGCCCGATCAGGGCCGCGGCGATATCCGCCAGAATCAGGTCCGTAAACGCCACGACGGTGATAACTTTGGGAAACACCAAAACGCACATGAAAGCGGAAATCAGAACCCAGCTGGCGCCGTTGAGCACAAAACGGCGATTGTCGAGTTCGTGCGGGCGCATGATCGGCCCGAAAAGGCGGAACACGAAGTCGGCAACCGGGCCGCTGGCGTACATGACAATATTCACCGCCAGGGAGATGGCCAGGATCGTCCCGAGGATGATCAGAGCCGTCGGCTGGTCGACGTGAACGTAAATCAGCGGCATCAGCAGCATGGCCAAATGGATGCCTTTGCGCTGGATTTCCTGCACGTAAGTGATATTAGGAGAATTTTGCATATTTGTAAAATTACACACAATCGTCGACTTAGAAAATCGGGCGCTATGCGGCACATAGCCTTGCCGGCCTTTGCAAAACTGAATCTGGGTCTCGAAGTTCTGCGGCGGCGCGAGGACGGCTACCACGAGATCAACACGGTGTTTGCGCGCGTGCGCCTGGCCGACATGTTGCTCCTGTGCCGCAATGACGACGACGACGACGGAACCATTTCCCTTACCTGTTCCACCGACCTCAACATTCCCGCAAACGAGAACCTGGCCTATCAGGCGGCGGAACGTCTGCAGATGGCGCTGGGCGTCAACTCCGGTGCGCACATCGAGCTGCGGAAACACATTCCGAGCGGCGCCGGACTGGGCGGCGGCAGCAGTGACGCGGCAGCCGTCCTGCGCCAACTGCCGAATCTTTGGGATGTGGAAGCGCCGGAATGCACCCTGCACAAGGTGGCGGCGGGTCTCGGCAGCGACGTTCCCTTTTTTCTGGAAGACCAGGCAGCCGTCGGCAGCGGACGCGGCGAGCAGCTGGAGCGCTTTGAATTCCAGATTCCCTGGTGGACCTTGATTGTACATCCCGGCATTCACATTTCAACGCCCTGGGCTTACCGGGCGCTCGGCCTTGCCGAAGGTGCGACCGGGCGCAACGCCACTGATTTCCGCTCCGCCCTGCTGCAAGCGCGTAGTAATCCGCAGATCCTGCGCGACCGACTGCACAACGACTTTGAGTCGGTCGTGTTCGACAAATATCCACACGTGCGCGCGTTGCGCGATCAGCTCTATTCAGGCGGAGCACACTATGCGGCCATGAGCGGCAGCGGTTCCGCCGTCTTTGGTTTTTACAGTGACGCTGAGACGGCACATGCCGCCGCGGCGGCGCTGAACGAACCCTTTACCGAGCTCTGTGCTCCTTTTGAGGATCACTGACCAGGCGGGCTGCCGACAGCAAAACCCCGCGCACAAAGGGCGGAAGCGCATCACCTGAAAACGGCGATTTTTGCGTATTTTTGCACTGTGATCAGAGTCTCAATCCAACATTCCATCCGTGTATGAATATCGTCCTCGCCTCCGCCGAAGTATTTCCCTTTGCCAAAGCCGGAGGGCTGGCGGACGTTTCCGGCTACCTCCCGAAAGAGTGGGAAGCACTTGGCCACCGCTCGCTGATTGTCATGCCCAAGTACGGCGACATCGACGTCGAGAAATTCAAGCTCAAGCCGATGAACCTCACGATTGCGGTGCCGATGGGTTCGTGGACCGAGTTCGGTCAGGTCTGGAGCGCCACGTTGCCCGACTCGACGGTGCCCGTGTACTTTATCGAGTCGGCCGACTATTTTGATCGCAAGGGCATCTACGGCAATCCCGATGGTTTTACGGACAACAATCGCCGCTTTGTTTTTCTCTCGCGCGCCGTTTTTGAACTGGCGGCGGCGCTCAACTTCAAGCCGGACGTGATTCTGGCCAACGATTACCACACGGCATTCACAATGCCCTTTCTCAAGATTCACTATCGCGATCACCAGCTTTTTCGCGACACGGTCGGCGTGCAGAGCATTCACAACATGGCTTTTCACGGCGTGTTTGAACCACAGGAAACGCTCTACCTGGCGCAGATCGGCATGGACCAGTTTTACTCCATGAGCTGGTTCGAGTTCCACGGCGCGTTAAACACGCTCAAAGCAGGCATCATGTTCGCCGACAAGATTACAACGGTCAGCCCGACCTACGCACTTGAAATTCGCTATTCGGACCAGGGCCACGGCCTGCAGAACGTCCTGCTGGAACGCGCAGGCGACCTTATCGGCATTTTGAACGGTGTGGACTACAATGTCTGGGACCCGGAGACGGACAAGAGCATTTATGTTAACTACACAACCGATTCGGTCGAGAAAAAGTGGGAGAATAAATACGAGTTTCTGCGTCGCTCCAACGTTCACGAAAGTGAAGTCTACGCGGACATGCCGCTGATCGGCATGGTTTCGCGTTTAACAGATCAAAAGGGATTTGACGTTGTCCGCGACGCAATTGAATATTTACTTCACATTTACCCGATCCGGTTCACGCTGTTGGGCAGCGGCGGCCGCGAATACGAGAGTTACTTCCGCGATTTAAACTTGCGCATGCACCCGCGCACGCTTATCCAGATCGGCTACGACGAGCAGCTCTCACACCGCATCGAGGCGGCTTCGGACATTTTCCTGATGCCTTCGCGTTTTGAGCCCTGCGGACTTAACCAGATGTACAGCCTGAAGTACGGCACGATTCCAATTGTCCGTCGCACCGGCGGCCTGGCGGACACAGTTCATGAATTCGACGCCGAGAGCGGCACGGGCAACGGCTTCCTGTTTGACGACCTGAGCGTGCAATCGCTCGTCGACGTCATCGGCCGCGCACTTAACGTTTATTACAACAAAGCGGCCTGGAAAATGGCCATGCGCAATGCGATGACGGCGGACAATTCTGCGCGCAAATCAGCCAAGGCTTATCTGGAAGTGTTTGAGTGGGCCAGGCGCGGGCGTTAAACACATTCCGCCGCCCGCTCCACCCGTATGTTAAACATTGACGGCTGAACTTTCCTCGACGGACTTCCCGCACATGCCCCCATACTGACCGGCAATTCTCCGGTGCAGCGGCTTCCGGCCTGCGGTTGCGGGATTTCAAACTGATTTTCTTACGCCTGATCACTTCGCCTCCGCTTGCAGCGGGCGGCTTGTTTCTTTCTTTTTTGTTTGCCTCCGGGATTTTAGTTCTCGGCAAAACATTTGGTTGAATCTTTTAAGGTCCGGTATTCGAACCCGTGGTCGTTGGGACGGCTGTGCACTTTGGCTGCAGCCTCCGCCGCTTGACAGTTCGCATCACATGCTTCGTTTCAACCCAACATGCGGCACAATGCTCAGGAACACAAGCAGAAAAGTGTGAACGGTTCAGATTCGATGACAAGCGGGCGATGTTTCGAGCTTAAGTGAACAAACAGGTTACATGGCTGAAACCGCACCTGTTGGGTTTCGTTCGCAGAGGTCTGCGGCGCGACAGCAAGACACAATCAAACATGTCGCTGTTCATATCGTTTGGAAGATTTCGGGAAGTCTGTAGATCAGGCCCAAGCTCTATTACCTTCGAGGCTTTAAGGCATGCTCAAGTTTCCATTGTATTTGTTGGTAGTTGTCAGTGTGCTGGCCGGTGCAACCAACAGCACATGTCTTGCAGACGGGCAGGAAGAGGATCACAATTATCTGTACTCCCGACGGGATTTCATCCAGTTAGCTCAGGAATCTCCAACATATTTACGCGACGCGCTCTGTCGCCTCCCCCAAACATCTAAGATATGCGGGGACTTTCATGATCGCTTCTATGCGACACCAGGAGAGACCGGAATACTGATCAACCTTGAACTCTGGAACGACGTGTTCGACGTGCTCTACGTAAACGACCAGGAATTCGGCGAGCTGTACAAGAGCATCAACAACTGGATTGTGCTTCACGCGCTCTGCAATTCTCTTTTCTCCGCAGATTGCGGTTCGATTGAATTCATGATGGATATTTTGTACGATACGGAAAAAGGCAAGGCATTGATCGACGGCTGTTTGGTAGATGCTCAACAAGGGCCAGAGAGCTTGAGTTCAACTCAGATGGATTACGTCTACTTTGAATACCTGAACTGGGCCTCGACGCAGCCCATGCAGCGAAGATTGAAAATTGTCAAGGCAATCTTGGCACTGTGCCAGTATTAAAATATGCAGATGGAACAAGAGCAGAGAATCAGACATAGAATTCGCCATCTGAGGAGATTGTTAATGTCATGAACACACAAGTTGATTCAGCCCAGGGGGCTGAAATGCCGTATGGTGATCAGGCAATGGAAAAAGAGGCAAAAATAGTGTTCAGAGTGGTTCGCAAAGAGCTAAAAACAGTAAATCCCGATGGGGAGGAAAAGTAGATCGTCTACCTGGCAAGCTTTGACAGTTCTTTAGCACAATCTACTTCTCAGAGTTAAATCATGACTATGATGTTTCTCATCTGCTTCCTCGTTTTACTGCTTCTATTCAACATACCGTCGAGTGCAGACGAGTATGAAAAGCTTGCTCCAAGTACATCGGCGGACCGACTGCCGGAGAACGAAATGTTTAACACGGGGACAATCATATTAACGAATCAGTGTTACCATCAGGATTACCGTCTGCTACGACGGAATCATTCGTTCGCAGTTCGAATACGCGCCCTTCGGCAAGTCGAAAAGCCCCTCGCAAAGAGCTGAAGAAACTGAATCCAAAAATTGAAGAACATTTGCATAAAGTCAACACCGAGGAATAGAACATGAAAATTTTACTACTGACTATCCTGTTGATTTCTAGCGTGTTTCCGGCTGTTGCACCTGGTCAAAACGAATCATTGCAGGCCATACTGAACTCTTCAGATGACATTCAAATCGGCTGGCCTGATACCTTGTCGCGAGAACGAATGGTCGAAATGGCAAAGAGTGTTATTGATGTGGAATTCAGATACGAAGACTTTCGCATTTTACAGAAAGATGTTCTGAAAGGTGGGAAATTCGAACAACATTCCCCCGGAATCTCTCAGTTGATACAATTTAGATATGATCTGATAGGTGAAAACAACTACCCCATATACAACCCCGTTCGATACACCATTGATTCCACGTTAAATTCCGGCGACTCACTGCTGGTGGTTTCCGGTGTAACATACCGGCAAAATATCAATGCTTCAATACCCGCAAGGACAAAACGCCTGGCAATCGACGACCAGGGCAGATATTATTTTCTATGCGGATTTGGGGCGGACAATCTCACCGACCTGGTTGAGAACGTGATGAACCGAGGCACAACAAAAACATCACTGGATTTGATTGCGGCAATCTACATCAAACACATTCATTTTGCCAGGCCGATTACAGCAGAGTATCTGCAAAACAACCAGCATCTGGTTGATAAATTCGGCGAGCTACCGATTGAATCACATCAACACATGGATTCGCTGAGTCTCAGCATGTACGGAGACAAACTGCTCGTCACAAAGTGGAAAGAGCCTGTACAGTCCACGGTCGTGCACTATCAGTTCAACTACTCAAGACAGTCCGGCTTCTCCTATACAATGGACACGCTGGGAGTCATTCGATACCCTAACAGTGATGATTAACAGATGCCGGCGATTTAATTTCCCCTTTGTTTGCCTCTGTGTCTGCAATGCCATATCGGACCGGCATTGAATCCGACACGCTCCGTCGATCAATGCCGGTTCGGCAACGGATAGCACACATAGCGGATACGACCAGAAACTCAGAACCAGGTGAATCTTTTACTAAGCCCCCGGCCGGCGTGACCACGGCTCCACCGTGCCGACAACATGACGCGGCTCCGTCATTTCAAATGCGTGCAACACACCCTCACAAATCTCCTCGTGCGTCAACCAGCGCGTCGTGTTGCCTTCCGCCTTGAAACCCAGAATCAACTGTCGGTAATCAGGCAGTCCGCGAATAACTTCACCTGTCATCATACGATTCGCGATTCCATCCGGCTGCAGCGAAGCGCTGCCCAGCACATGGACTACATTTGCGTCCGGATGCTGCTCGGCGAGGTGTTTAAGCAGTTTTACACTGAACTCTTCAGCGTATGAGTGAACCCAGAGGACGACCTTGCGACAGTCGAGCTTGCGATGTCTTAACATGTCCGCAACTCTGTCGGCTGCTCCCGGTGTACCGTAATCCAAAGGCCAGGCTAAAATGTCGCCGCCGTCATTCTTCGCCTCTCGGTACAGTGCGTGCAGTTTGCGAATTTGGCGTGCTACAACGATCGTCCGTAATTCCGCGCTAAGCCTGAGCGAGACTCTTTTTAACATTCCGGTGCCGCCGATGACCAGTGCGGCAGGTTCCGCAGACGCTTTGTCGCGCATGGAATTACTCCCAATCTTCGCTGCCGAACTCCTGCTCCCAGTTGAATTTCTCGAAGTGCGGCGCATACTTGTTTAACACCTGCAATGCCGCACTGAAATCTTTGGGGTATTCGGCTGTAAACTCCATTTTTTCCTGCGTCGCGGGATGGTTAAATCGCACGGTGCGGGAATGCAACGTCACACGGCCGATAATCGGTCGTTCCTCGGTGTGTTTGGCCAGGTTATAGCGGCGTTTAATACTGGACAGCATGAACCCCTCACTCTCACCGTAGTCCGGGTCGACCAACAAAGCGTGGCCGATTGCCGCCAGGTGCACGCGAATCTGATGTTGACGTCCCGTGCGCAGGTCGCACTCCACCAATGTGGCCATGCGGAAACGCTGCAGCACTTTCAACAGCGTCAATGCCTCCTTGCCTCGCACCGACGGCATCATCAATCCTTTGCGCACGGGATTCGGCGCGATCGGGATGTCGACTTTCATTTCGTCTTCGCGCATGACGCCGCCCACAAGAGCGTGATACAGCTTGTACACCGCACGCTCGGCAAACTGCCTGTTTAACTCGCGGTGTGCATCCGCCGTACGCGCAAACAACATGACGCCGCTTGTATCGCGGTCCAGTCGATGCACCGTCAACACTTCGCCGAATTCATCTTCCAGCACCTGCCTGAGATTGGGCAGAAGCGGATCAAACCTGTCGGCGATACTTAACAATCCCGCAGGCTTGGACACGACGATAATATCGTCGTCCGCATGCAGAACCGCACTCTGAACTTTAAATTCCTGTTTTCGCGACATGGTTTGTTCCGTTTAACGTAAACACAAAAATTATATATCAAAGGGAGTCCTGCTGATCCAGCGCAAAACGCATAAGGACAGGGCAGTGATCCGAAATACGCTCCGCTACCTCGCGTTTGTAGCGGTGATACAAACTATAGGTCCCAACACTGGCCTGGTCGACCATTGAATAGATCGCGGGCGAAACCGCAATATGATCTATCGAGGTCCACTTTGCATTTTTGCACGAAGCCAGCTCGCCTGTTAAAAAGCGGAAAGCACTGTTGTTTTCCAGCTCGGTCAGCGTCGGAGTGGCGTCATCAATGGGATTGTCGTTAAAATCACCCAGCACGATAACATCGTCTTCAGCGCCGCCGGCCAGCACGCTTTCAAACCAGGAATTGACCATTGCCGACTGCTCGCGACGAATGTTGTAGCTGCGCAGCCGCTTCTCCTCGGTATTGTCGTAACTCGAGGTCGCCTTGAAATGCACCGCCATCAGGCGCACGTCATATTCACCGGCGCGACAGTCCACGATCAGCCCCGGACGCAACCCGCTGGAAACGGCCAGTTCTTCAAACTCATCGACTTTGGTCACCTGCAGCGACGACCGGTACAGAAAGGCGACGCGTTGCGCGCCGCCGCGTTCGCTGACGATGTATTTGAATTCCGGCAGCCACTTTGTCAAGCGCGCAAGTGCGTCGCCGTTCTCGATTTCCTGCAGTGCAAGAACGTCGGCGCGCGTGTCGCGAATGCACTCGGCAATGAGTTTAACTTCTTCATCAGTGCGTGGCGTGCGGTCATTCTCGCCGTCGCCCAGCCACTTGATGTTAAACGTCCCGACAGTCAGTTCGTCACCCTCAAACACCGAAGCCGGTTCCGAAGAGTGCGACTCTTTGGACTCGCGAGAACAGGACACAGTGACAAACAAAATGGGCATCATCAGAAAGAAAAGCAGAAGAAAACTCCTGGAAACCCGAGATGATATTCGCCCGAATACAAACTGCATGAACGTTCCTGTTAATCCACGGGAGTCGATCCCGTCAGGTTTAAACAAATCATTCCTTGCGGAAAATAGCGCGGAACACGTGGCCCGCAATCTGGGGATTTTCGCGCAGACGGCGAACTGAATAGCCGTACCAGTCGGCTCCGAACGGCACGTAGACGCGCAACCGGTTACCGTCCATAATTAACGCGCGGCGCAGCTCCGTTCGCACGCCGTACAACATTTGATACTCATACTGACCGGCGTACTGCGGATTATCCATAAACAACAATTGCGCATCCTGCACCAGAACATCGTCGTGCGTGGCAATGCCGACGTAGGATCCGTTGTCCAGCAGTTGACGCAGCAAATGTTTAAAGTTGTCCTGCACTTCCTCACGCGTTTGATAAGCGATCTGCGGGATTTCGCGGTAGATGCCCTTGCACAGACGCACGGACGGCTTCAGATCGGCCAGATCGTCGATATCGCGCGAGCTGCGACGCATATACGCCTGTAAAACAATCCCTACGTTCTCGAATCCTTCCTCGCGCAGACGCCGGTACATCAACAAAGTGCGGCTGGTGTAGGGCGAGTTTTCCATGTCAATGCGGACGAATCTGTTAACTTCGTGGGCATGTTTAACAATACTGTACAAATTGCGATAGCAAAATTCATCGTCAAACTCCAGGCCCAGACTGGTGAGTTTAACAGAAAGGCCGGAATCGAGCTCATTTTCAGCGATTGCGTCAAGCACGATGCGCGATGTGGCGGTCTCGCTGATAGCCTGCTCGCGGGACTTGACGAACTCACCAAGCACATCTATGGTTGCCTTTGCGTTTTCGGAGTTAAGCTGTTGCACCGTAGCAACAGCATCGCCGATCGTTTCGCCGGCAATGTAACGCATCGCAATAACTCGCACCAGTGACCTGGGGACCAGGGGCAGGGCCCTGGCTACAAGCTGATTAATCATTGCAGCGCTGCTCGCTCATGTATGTTGAAAAGTCCAGCCGAATCAAGTATTAACATCCGCCAGCGATCGACGCAAAGCGTCGATGTCCGTCACCGGAGCGCGGCATGCGAAGTTAACGCATACGTACGCGGTAGTCACGGCGCCCACAGGCGTTTGATTGGCCGCATATTCAATCAATTGTTTAACATCTTCGGACCCGTTGTTGTGCACCACCACGGAGAAGGGCAGCCAGGTCGAATCGACAAGGGACACAAACTCGCCGGCAGATGCACGGTCGGCTCCGTAGGCCAGGACAACTTCGCGATGTCCGCGCGCAAGAAAATCGTGCGCCTGCAGCATAAAAGCAAATCCCGTTGGATAGCGGTCTATCGCCGCGGCGAACGCTTCCACCGTGCCGATAGCCGCATCCGTGAATTCCGAACGGCCAGTGATGCTGCCAAAACGCGCCAGCGTCCATGCCGCAATTGAGTTTCCGGAAGGCATTGCGCCGTCATAGGCCTCCCTGGTCTGCAACGGCATCAGTTCATTGTGCGCCGCGCTGAACGTAAATCCACCGGCAACGCCCGCCGCAAAGTCGGCCAGAAGCCGCTCGCAGTCCGTCAGTCCCACGCGCAGGTAATCCGTCTCGCCTGTCGCCTGATACAACTCCAGCGCCGCCCAGGCGCAAAGAGCGTAGTCGTCAAGAAATCCGTCGATTGCAGCTTCGCCGTCGCGATAACGATGCAGTCGGCGCCCATCGTTCGTTCTGAGATGTTCTTCCAAAAATTTCCAGGCATTCGCGGCCGCCTGCAACAATTGCGCCTCGCCGAGGGCACGCGACGCCCGCGTCAGCGCGACGATCATGAAGGCGTTCCAGTCGGTCAGAATTTTGTCGTCTTTGTGCGGATGCACACGCGAATCGCGAATTTCGAACAGCTGCTGTCGGATCTTCTCCAGGCGCGACCACAGATCTTCAGGCTCAATGCCGCTCTCCGCCGCCAGATCGGCAAGGCTCGACTTCAGATGTGGAATGTTCTCGCCGGTCGTGTGCGTGCCGACTTCTTCAACAAAATTGCCCTCGGCTTCGACGGAGAATGCCCAGGCGAACAAGGTAAAATCTTCTTCGTTCAGCAGTTCGCGGAGCTCGGACTCCGTCCAGACGTAGAATTTGCCTTCGCGACCTTCCGAGTCCGCATCCTCAGCGGAATAAAAGCCGCCCTCTTCCGAGGTCATGTCCCGCAGAACGTATGCGGCAATTTCCATCGCGGTTCGGCGGTATTCCGTGTTTCCCGTTGCCTGAAACGCTTCGGTGTAGGCCAGCAGCAGTCCCGCCTGGTCATAGAGCATTTTTTCAAAGTGCGGCAGCAGCCACTGTGTATCGGTGCTGTAGCGGTGGAAGCCAAATCCAATGTGGTCGTACATGCCGCCTCGGCGCATCGCCGCCAGCGTTTTTTCTGCCATTTCCAGCGCTTTGGCGTCGCCCGTGCGTTTGTAGTGACCCAGTAAAAAAGTCAGTTTGTGCGGCGTCGGGAACTTCGGTCTCGCGCCGAATCCGCCGCGTTCAGCGTCGAAGTCGCGTTCGAAATTGCGCAGGGCTTTGTCGAAAATGTCTGGCCCAAGGGTATCGCGCACGGCAGCGGCGGCGATGTGTTCGCGAATCTGAGCCAGGAGCCCGGCGCCGGACTTCTCGATCTTTTCGCGTTCATTCTGCCAACTGGCGGCAATCGAGCGCAGAACAGTGCCGAATCCCGGACGGCCGTGCCGATCCTGCGGCGGGAAATAGGTGCCGACGTAAAACGGCTCTTTGGCGGGCGTCATGAATACCGATAACGGCCAGCCGCCATGCCCCGTCACCATCTGGCACACGGCCATATAGGTCGCGTCTATGTCCGGCCGCTCCTCGCGGTCGACTTTTATACAAACAAAAAATTCATTCAGCAGGGCGGCCAGCGCGTCGTCTTCGAATGACTCGCGCTCCATCACGTGGCACCAGTGGCAGGTTGAGTAGCCGACGCTCAGAAAGACTGGTTTGTTTTCGCTGCGCGCGCGTTCAAAAGCCGTGTCGGTCCATGGCAGCCAGTCGACCGGATTGTGTGCGTGCTGCAGCAGGTAGGGCGACTTCTCGTGTATGAGGGCGTTCGTGTGCTCGTGGGCCACAGTCCGGACTCCAGTGCCCTGGCGGGCGTTTGCGATTCTAGTCAGGCCGCCCGTTTCCGGGAGCGTGGATCAGCCGGCATTTGCCGCGGCCTGTTTGCGGTAGTGAGCGACGATGTTCGGCGCGAGATATTCGCTGAAACAACGCTCGAAGTCGTAGCCCGGAACCCAGTTCCAGTCGCGACGTGCGCGTGTGTCGTCGGTGTTTTCCGGCCAGCTGTCGATAATCGCCTGCCGGTGTTTGTGCGGCACGTATTCCACGCGGCTGCGCGGAAAGAGCGAGGACGTCATGTCGGCAAATTCAGCTGCACTCGGAGCGAACGACGTGATGTTGTAGGCTGTTTGCGTCAGACCGGAACGCTCGGCCGCGGCCAGCTGCCGTAAAGCAAGAATTGCGTCCGGCATGGCCATGAAGGGAATGCGCGCGTCGGGGCGGACAAAACACTCGTACACCTCGTCCAGCTCCAGCACCTGATTGCGGGCCGCGGCGTGAATCATTTCGGGTGCAAAATCGCTCGTCCCGCCCGAAGGAATCGTGAAAGCCGAAATCAATCCCGGAAAACGCAACGCGCGGAAATCGACAAAGCGGTCCTGGCGGTCGCCTTCCAGCAGCTTGAAATGCCGGGTAAAGTAGCGCCCCAGCTGCTCCGTGTAAAGTTTGTTGATGCCGTACATCGTTATCGGATTGGTGTACGACTGCTCGTCGATCGCACCGGCCGCCGTTTTTTCTTCCAGCGAAGGCAAACCGTACACGGCAATCGAACTGGGATACATGAACACGACGGGTCTCTGACGCCGTACGCCGGTGACATGCGCCATTTCCAGCAGCGCAAGCGTGCCGTTGACGTTGACATTGTGCGCCAGAATCGGGTCGCGCTCGGCGCCCGTTGAAAGCAGAGCCGCCAGGTGAAACACAACGTCAAAGTCGAGTTGGCCCAGCTGCGCCAGCAGTTCGCGGTCGGTGATATCGCCTACGATGAAGCGCTCGCATTTTGCGGCCAGCTCGGGCTTCGGCTCACGCAGGTCCACCGCCGTAATTGCCGCATCCGCTCGTTCGCGTGTAATCTGTTCAATCAGGCTGTGCCCGATTTCCCCATTCGCTCCGGTAATCAAAACCCGTGAAGTGCTCATACTTTTCCGCAAACTCTGATGTTATTAACTGACGCCGCTTTTTGAAACAGAGCCCGGAAATTACGAAATTTTTTCCGGTGATAATTGCCCGGAAATAAATGTCCGGCGGGAGGCAGTCCGCAGGCAACGCAATGCCGCAGGCGCGGGCCGGAGCACGGACGCATCTTCCGACTCAGGTGAAAATAGATTTCCCCGCTCTTCGTAGTTTGCCCCTTATGACGCAGTATTTCGACGCTCCGCAGCTATTCTCTCCGCAAACGCACCCCGCGCTTCGCGAAGATTTTGTATCTCCCGATGCAAGCGGGTCCCCGTCAGACGACAGGCCGCGTTCCGAGCCGATGCGTTCGTTCCTCTTCGGACTGCTTGGGCGCGGCGCGGCATCGACAGTTGCTCCCATTCCCGCTCACAAGCTGCGGCATGTACTTTTGTTGCGCTACGACGCACTCGGCGATTATCTCGTCACCAGCGCCTTGACGCGCTGGATCAAACACCACAGTCCCGCCTGCCGCATATCGGTCATCAGCTCCTACCGCAATGACGGCGCCATGCGATTTGATCCCTTTATCGATCGGCGGCTTTCCATCGATCCACGTTATACCTTCCACCACTCCTGGCTCTCCGCGCTCAGCCTGCGACGCGAAGCACCAATCGACCTCGTAATTGCACCGATTTTCACGCGTTTAAGCAAGGCGGCGACCATTGCCCGCCTTGCAGCCCCCGGCACGCCCGCCGCGACCTTCCGCCATCCGGGACGCGCGCACATCTACGGAAAAGCGTTCCAGTATCAGGCCGCAATGCATCCCTGGCGCGAACACATCTCACAGCGTATGCTCAATCTCGGACGCAGCTGCATTGATTCCGGCGCCGAGGACTCTTTTTCACCGAGACCTCACTTGTCGCTCGACGTGCATCACGCCCGCCAGGCCGCCGAATTCGCACGGCGACACTCTCTGCGATTTAACATTCGCGACAAGAATGTCTTCATCCACGGCCTCGACAGATCGGACTATAACTCTCTCGCAGCCACGGGACGCCCCTACATCGTATTTAACATCGCCTCGCATATGCCCGAACGAAACTGGAGCGTGGCCAGCTGCATCGACGTAATCAAACAGATTCAGCACAGCTGGCCCGAGCTCGTCATTTTGCTCAGCGGGGGGCCGCAACGCCGTGAAGACGCACGCGAGATTTGCGCACAAGTTAACGGTGATACCTGTCTGACCATTGAGCACGACTGGTTAACATTCTGCGCACTTGTGGCCGGCAGCCAATTTCTGATCAGCGTAGACTCGGCCCCGGTTCACGTTGCTTCGGCATCCGGGCGACCTGCCGTTGTGCTGGTTCACAAGTATCGCGCAGCCTGTGAGTGGTACCCCTTCGGCATCGAATGGCGCCTGATCCTGAGCCCCAGCAACGTCCACCTGAACGACATCCCCTCGGACCTGATTTTCACGGCGGTCACACAACTGGTCGATGCATGTCCATTCAACTTAAACAGCGACTGAAAAGACACTTCCTAACTCAGGCCTGATCAAGCCTCGCTTCGCCTCCCGCGCTTCGGCTTGGCGGCTCGCTTTTTTTTCTTGTTTACCACAGGGCCTGAAGTTAACAGCATCGAAACCGGAGCAACGGCACGAATCACCAAAGAGCGCCATCTTGCTGTCCCGGCACAGGACGAAGCCCAGCATGACTTTTACTGGAAGTAGAGAGCGCGCTGCCATTGTGAACATGCCGGGACGAACAATTGCCTGGCGCATCTTGTGGAAACTGCCTTTCAACCTTTAAACTCACTTATCTCCAGCAGGTGCCCGGCGGGGTCCCTGAAAAAGGCCCTGACCTCGTGCTCACTTTCCACGGGATCCGTTAAAAACCGCGCCCCGCGATCGCTGAGTATTTTGTGCGCCGCGCGACAGTCCGGCACGCGAATAGTCATGGCGTGCTGCACGCGATTGACATTTTCAGGCGCAACAAAATGAACGTCGGGTTTATCCGCCGTCGGCCCGCCGCCTGTGACGAGCAAGATCCAGGCTCCGAGAAATTGAACAACAACTGATGTGCCGCCGTATTCGCGGTAAAGCGACGCACCAAGCGTTTCCACGTAGAAATCTCGCGCGGCATTGATATCGTCAACAACCAGTATATTGGTCAGAGCCATGCCTTCAGCCGGAAACTTTGTACTCATGGAATTGTGCCCCCGCACTCTAGTGTTAAAAACTATTAAACAAACTTTCTCTTCAGAATCTCGTGGACTTGGTCATGATTCACAGCATATCGTATACCTGCTGCACTGACTCCGCATGGCGCTTAATACTGAACACGCCGCGCGCCCGGGCGAGTCCGCCACGTATTAGCCGCTCGCGCTCCACTCGCGAATTCATCAACTCTTCCACTGCGGATGCGATCGCAGCCGGCGATTCCGCGTCAATCAACACGCCGCTGTCACCGGTAATCGCATCTTTAACTCCGCTTATCCTGCTTCCAATTGCAATTGTACCGCAGGCCATCGCTTCAAACAGCACACGCCCCATCCCCTCAACGCCTTCGTGCGACGGCAAAATCAAGGCATCGGCAGCCTGCATCCACATCTGAATATTGTCCTGCTGCGGTAATACAGATACAAGATCGGTTATCCCGCGCGAAGCGATATCTTTCTTCAAGTCATCATATGTTGCCTCGTCGGCCGGCGCTCCAATCAACAGACAGGAAAACTGCTCCGCCGTTAATCCGTGGTTGCGCAACAGTTCTACGGCCGCCGTCAGATCGAAAATTCCTTTGCCGCGTTTCAACTGGCCGACAAAAACGAGAGTAAATGCAGTATTCGACAGCCCGAGCGTCGTACGCACGGTCCCTCTATCCGCAACGGGCTTGAACACGTCCAGATCGACGCCGTTGTACACAGTGTGATACTTCGCTTCAATTGACGGCATATCGTTGAAACGCTGTTTAACTCCTTCTGAAATTCCTATCACCGCGTCGGAGAAAGCAGCGTTAAATCGGTCCAGGTGATGGTTTCTGGTCAACCTTACGTGCCAAACCATTCTGGTCGAAACCGATCGGCAGGCCAGACCACAAACAAAAGCGTCGCGCTCCGCATCCGGGTGAACAATATCGACTCGCTCTGTCTTAAACAAACGCCGCAGCCGCCTTACATTGCTCACCACCTGTAGAAACAATTTCGGCTTGATCGGGCAAAGCGGCACGTGAAAGACGCGACAACCCAGCTCCTCCAGGCATTGTGTTAACTCGCCCGACCCCGGCGTTACGGCCATTGGTTCAAACCGCGATCTATCAAGTTGTTTGATCAGCGCGACCATGCTCTGCTGTCCGCCCATGCGCATGTGCCGGTAGTGGCTGACGTAACAAATGCGCTTCTTTGCGCTGCGGCTCTCGTCAGAGCCGGGATGCAAACTCATCGTATACCTGCTGGATTTTCTGCGCGTGGACTTTGACGTCAAAAACTGTTTTGGCGCGTTCCAAACCGCCGCGACGAAGATGCGCCATTACATCCGGATGTTCAATTAATCGTGTAACTGTCGCCGCAATGGCCGCTGGAGATTTCTCTTCAAACAATACGCCGGACTCGGGCGTAATGGCTTCGTTCACGCCCAACGTGTCGGAACCAAGTGCGACCGCACCGCAAGCCATTGCTTCGAACAATACACGCCCCATCCCCTCAACGCCGTTGTGCGAAGGCAGGATCGTCATGTCCACCGCTGCAAACCAGTCCTGAATATTCGATTGCTGCGGAATTTCCCGCACGTGCGGCTTCAGCAAATCAGTTTCAAGCAGACGGTCCAGTTCCGGCTCCCAGTCGCCGCCGGACTGCCGTCGACCGATTACAAGCAGCAGAGGCGGTTCTCCCGACACGTTCTGCACGACATCCTGCCAGGCCGTCAATAAGTCCAGCACGCCCTTGCGGGCATTTATCTGCCCGACGTAGGCCGCAATGAAACGATCCTCCGGCAGCGCAAGTTGACGTCGCAACTCTCCGCGATGTTCCGCCGGGCGGAAAACTGTCAGATCAACGCCGTTAAACACCTTGCGCAGACGATCCTGTTTAAGTGTAAACGGAAAGCGCCGGAACACGCCGTCTGAAATTCCAATTAAACGATCGCATACGGCTACAACCATCCGATCCAGATGATGCGCTCCGGCGACACGCACATGCCACAAAACAGCCGTGTCCAGCTTGCGCGCCGCCAGCCCGCAGTACAGCGTAGCCCGCTCGTTGTCCGAGTGAACAATTTCAATTCCCTTGCCCCGCAGGATGGCGCGGATCTGTTTAATGGTCTCCAGAACCGCCTTCAAGCGTTTGACTCCCAGCGAGGGAAATGGAAGGACAAATACTTCGGCTCCCAGTTGGCGAAAACGGTCCGCCAGCTCGCCTTCACCGGCTACAAGCAAATATGGCTGAATTCTCGAGCGGTCCAGATGCTCAACCAACGTCAGCAAACTCCGTTGACCGCCGCGACTAAGATCCGTCAGGTGACTGACGTACAGCACTTTCTTCATTCCTCAATTCCCCTTCGACGCCCACAGATCCACAAGTCGCACGTTAACATTTGGTCCGAATTCCAATGCAGTCTGCGCAAGGCTCTCACCGCATAGCTGCCACATCGCAGTGGCCGTCTGTTGTACATGTTAAATCGAATACCGACACCACATTGTTTAATACCGGGACCGACGCTCCTCAGGCGGCAACGCACACTGCGTCACGCGACTGCGCCTGATCGGCTTTTCGACTTGCCCGACGGCTCGTTTCAACCGCGGCAGTCTCCGCCGACTCCCGCTTCTTTGAATTGATGTGCCGTTGTAACGCTCGCCGATTGCGGGACGCCTGATCGACCAGATCGCCCGAATAACAGATGATTTCCGACTCCGAGACTGCGTTCGCATTGTATTGAAACATCAAATCGCAGACTCGCTGCCTACCGGAACGAATTTCGTGAAAATATTCCAACATTCCCTGTTGCTGCCAGACCGTATCCTGCGGCAGCCGACCAAATACTCGTCGCAGACGGCCATATGTCTGAACTGATTTCTGAGCCCAATACCAGTCGAGCGCCTGCCGCCGCTGCTCCTGATTTGCAAGGTACATGGCCATGGGAAACACCACATTGATGATGATCTCCCAACGCATCATATTGCCCTCATTCACTATCTGCGTTTGTGCCAGTCGATCCAGACAATCTCCAAGATTCTCACGCAAGCGTTCTTCGAGCAACATCTGCAACATGCGACAAATGACCGATTGCCGGATCGCGGTACGCCATTTGTCTTCCATCGGCAAATCAACAGCCGCCGGTCGACGCTTTTTCCTGCTGAGCGAATCTAAATACAACCCAAGCATTCGCAGCAGCGCCGTCGGTACGTCAAACAGGTGCAACAGCTCGCGGGCGTATGCCATCTTGCGCTCCAACCGGCGCGCGGCATATTCCTGCAAAACCTGCAGTGAATCCAGTATGTCATCGCTGGTTTCTCGCGTCTGCTGCCTGCGCCTCAGGTCTGCCCGCCATATAGCGTACAATTCCCTCGCCGGCAACACGACCGTGAACCGTCCGAATTCTTCTGTCAGATCATTCTCCAGCACGGCATGCACCAGTACATCGCGATAACGCTCGTCGCGGTGGTGGCCATGCCGCCGCCAGTCGGATGTGCGCATGTGTACCTCCACATCGCCGCACTCGATGCTGCCTCGGCAAACAAAAGCCGCCTCGCGGAAGTCCGGCCCCGCATCCAGATTCCACTCGCCGCAGGCCAGTACTTCGATTTCATCTCCCTTCGTCGATGTAAACATCCGTCCCGGATTGTCCAACAGATGACGCACCAGTTTCTGCACGTACACTTCCGGCAGCGCCATGAGCGCATTGACTATTTCCGATGTAGATTCTTTGGCTTCTATGATGGCTTTCACAGTTCTTCTCCTGACTCCGACCTGTTGCACAACTGCAGGGACGCACCCCGTCAAACATTCAGATTCAACTTGCAGCTCTCTCCACGGGATTTAAAGCACATAAAATTGACTGGGCTTATTTTCATGGTTAACCGGTCAATATTTGCGCTTCAACGCAATCGCCTCATCAATTCGCAACATACCCGCCGCCAATTTCACTGTCTCCGCAAAACGACGAGCGCATCAGGTCTGCATTCAGCCACTGATGCGCTTTTCAGATTGCTTGTTTGTGAATATCACGGAAGGGCTGTCGGAACACTTGGAAAATCGGGATTATTTGACCAAGTTCGGAGTGTCATCTCACTTTCAGAATCATTAATCATGCACTGAACTTAGTGGTCGCGTGCGCTCCAGGTCGCTGATCGATATGCTCCGCTCTCGAATCGTGAATTTGGTGCGACGAACGTCTGCCAGAGCCATCTTTGCGTCATCTCAGTTTTTTTTACCAATTTTTATTTGCAATGCTTGGCGCGATGTGGCTTTATTAGACAATTATTCTTTGTCCTGAATCAATAAGTAAATTTTGCCGAATGTTTACATCAAGGTTGTGTATCATCGGCTTTGCACATTTCCGCTGCGGGCTGCCGTGCCGCCCGGGTGGCTTGTAATTTTAACGTGCCGCGCGAATTACCTTTACAGGGCGCCCGCCACTTAATCATATGGTTAAGTAGCCGCATCGGCAAAGTAAGCATTAGCTTACTATTGTGCAAGTTTCATTCGAGCTTAACGAATGGGTGTTGCCGTAATTCAACATACACACACACCGATCCAGCAGGATTAAGTCATGAGCAAGTTAATTGGTGAACGATTGCGCAAGGTTGCCGATATGGTCGGTGGTGTTAAGAAATTTTCAAATGAATGGGGAATGGCAGCGCCGGGACTGTACAATTACTTCAAAGGCAAGACCAAGCCCGGCGCCGACGTGCTCAATCGGCTCTACCACCTCGGCTTCGGCCTGGACTGGCTCGTCACCGGCAACGGCATGATGTTCGCCAACAACGAAGCCGGACGCCGTATGCGACTCAAATACATTCAGAAAAATCGGATAGAGTCGGGTGAGGATGTCCACACGCGCCTGCGCTACTTTGCCGAGGCCAATTTTGAATCCATTGAAGACTTTGCCGGAATGCTGGGAAAAACCGCTGAAGACATCCAGCCTTATTTTGAATCCCGCAAACCCGGCACGGGAATGCTTGAAGACCTGGCGGAATTGGGCTGCAATCTCAACTGGCTCCTCCTCGGTACCGGCGCCGATGTTTCCCGGCCGCTCAACGAAAGTGCCATGAATGTCGAACAACCGAGTGAGGTGTTTCTGAAAATCACGTATTCAAGCGAACAGTTTTCAATCCGCGAGATCTCGCCGGACAAGCTGCAAGCCGCCGATGCCGATGAAGGCGGGATGGAAGTGCAGTAACAATCATTCGGGCCGCGTCGTCGCTTCGCCAACCACCAGTCTCAGATCAACCCAAATTTCACCAGACGACGGTACAGAGTTCGCTCGGAGATGCCCAACACCTCTGCGGCTTTGCGTCGATTGCCCGACACATGGTCCAGCGCACGCCGGATCATCATCTCCTCCGACCGCTCCAGATCGAATTCCTCTTCCGCCGACGATGCATCATCTTCTATCGCGTCGGCTTCCTCAATCGGCGGCAATTCGTAGCGCCGCCGCCTGCGCTCATCTTCGCGGTTGAACAGAGCCTGTTTCAGCTCGCGCAGCTCCGCCTGGATTTCCAACACCGTCTTGTATATCAACTCGCGTTCCACCTGGTCCGACGTCTTGCCGTTCAGATGAACCAGCGTTGCGCCTGAGCCGCCGGAATAGGAGTGTTGGAAACTGCCGCCGTGGTGAATATCCGCGCCCGGTGCTTTGAGCGCTCGCGGCACGTAGGGCCGTATCGTCGCGGGAGTGATCATGTCCCCACGCTCAAGTGTCGTTATAGTGACAATCATGTTGCGCAGTTCGCGCACATTGCCCTGCCAGGGCAGATTCTTCAGAAATTGCAGCGCCTCGTCTGAGATGCCGCGGTACTCAAAGCCGTGCTCCGCGGCGACGCTGCGCCCGAACATCTCCACCAGCGGACCGATGTCTTCCGGCCTCTCGCGCAGGGGCGGCAGATGAATCTGGACTGCGTTCAAGCGGAAATAGAGATCCTGCCGGAACAGCCCTTCCACCACATCCTGCTCCAGCGTGCGGTTTGTGGCGGCCAGCACCCGGACATCCGTGTGCAGCGTGTCCGACGACCCGACACGTGAAAATTCGCCGCTCTCAAGCACACGCAGCAGTTTTACCTGTGTGCCGATCGGCATTTCACCGATCTCATCGAGAAAAATTGTACCTCCGTCCGCGGCTTCAAAATAGCCTTTGCGACGCTCCACTGCGCCGGTAAATGCGCCGCGTTCATGGCCGAATAATTCCGATTCCAGCAGGTTTTCCGGAATGGCGCCGCAATTCAGACTCACCAGTCGTCTGCCCGAGCGTTTGCTCAGCCCGTGCAGCGCGCGCGCAAACACGTCCTTGCCTGTTCCGCTCTCCCCGGTAATCAGCACGCTCAGGTCGGTCGGCGCCACCTGCACCAGCCGCTCGACCGCCTGCTGTATCAGCGGCGACTCACCGACAATTCCAAATCGTCTTTTAATTGTAGCCAGATCCAAACGCTACCCCTGCAAATTACGTGGCCGCTATTTCCCCTGTTTGGCGTTCCACTCGGTCGTGCCGCCCTTGTAGACGTAGACATTCTCAAACCCGAAGCCCGTCAAGACTTCCGCCAGCTCAATACTCAGATCGCAATTTCCGCCGCCGCAGTACACCACGTATAGTTTGTCGCGCGGCCATGTGAGCATCTCGGGCAAGTGCTCCTCATGCTCGGGTGTAAATATGTTGACGGCATTGCCGATATGGCCTTCCGCAAATTCTTCCGCATTGCGCGCATCAATAAACTGCACCCTGTCGTTGCCCAGCATCTTTACGACCTGATCGTATTTGACGACTTTCACCGGCCCGAGGTCGTGTTCTTCGTCGGCGTCTTCGTTCTCCGCGGCGTTTTCCGTGTTTTTTGATGACTGAGTGGGCTCTGCCGGCTTGACCTGATCCAAACCCTTTTTGTTTGTACCGCCGGCGTCGGCATGCGACTGCGTATTCTGGTCGCCGGATCCCTGAGCGTTGCCGGCTGTGTGGTCCCGGTTCTCATTCGCAGAGTCGCCTGAAGGCGGCTGGTCCTCGTGGCTGTCGGCGCTGAAAACATCCTCCGCAGCTTTCGACAGAGCTGAGTCCGTCGTTTCGCTCTTGTCATCGCCCAGCTTGCTGAGAATCTCGTCGTCGCTCGTTTCAACCGTGGCCGTTTTTTCGCGCCACAGATCCAGTTCTTTGGCGCTGTAATTATTGTAGATCAACCCTATCGCGCCGGCGGCAATTATGATGAAAAATGCGTCGCGGATAAATGAACCCTTCATGTATTTCTCCTGCTTGGTTGCGGCTTCCTCAGCTGAAATTGCGGGCTTTTTTCAGGAAACTGTAGGCGTTGTTGATTTCACGCGAACGTTTGGCGGCGCGTTCCCGCACGGCTTCACTCTGGGTTGCAACCCGATCGGGGTGATGCTCGCGTATCAGTTTTTTGTAGGCGCTCTTGATGGTATCGGCGTCGGCATGCGCCGGTACCTGCAAAACACGGCTCGCTTCGGCGATCGTCATTTCGCCGTTGCGCGCCGCGCCGGCCTGCTGCTGGTGTTGCTGCGACGACTGCCGCTGCTCCCGTTCCGGTTCCGGTTCTTTCTCGCTGTTGAGTTCGTCGATAATCCGGCGCAACTCTTCGTCTTCAGACTCGGCTTCGCGGCGGAAGGAAAAATCCGAGTCGTTCAGATAGGATTTAGCGATGTTGACCGCACGCCGCCAAAGCTGGTTCATAGTTTTTCACCCACTGACAAACAAAAAGAAACAGGCAAAGATGCGCAGGCCGATCCTAAGACGCAGGTTTGCCCTGATGAGTTTCCGCTGAGTCCGGTCGAATGTCGACCGGTCAATTTTACGCGTCAAGCGGCACGTGCCGAGTGATAAGATCCACCGCTTCGTCGACGTCCGACGCAAAGTGAAGAAAGGAAGTGGCCGACAGCGCCTGCTCGGAATAAAACGACATCGTCTCCACCACTTCGCGCCACTGCTCGCACAGACAGACTATAGGGCAACCCGTGATAACGCCGCGGCTCTTGAGCGCCCAGACCATCGCCAGTTCCAGCAGCGTGCCCGTCCCGCCTTCAAGGATCACAAAAGCGTCGCCCAGGCCGACAAGTTCCATCAGCCGATCCGTATAGGAATCGGCCTCAATGCGCGTGGCAACGTATTCATTGGGCGCCTGTACACGGCTGCTCAGCGTCACGCCGATCGTTGTGACCTTGCCGCTGTGCGCGCCTTTGAGTGCGGCTTCCATTGTCCCGCCGTATCCGCCCGTTGCAACGGCGTATCCCGCAGCCCCCAGTCGTTTGCCCACGGCTTCGGCAATGCGATAATTTGCGGAGTTCGGCCGCGAACTGCCGCTGCCGCACACCACTACGGTTTTCCTGGTTTTCCTGCTCATGGTTTCCCTTTATAGTCGCTCGTGTCGACGTGAAACACAGCAGCATGACACATTTGCGCCTTGAGGCGGAAATTACGCAAGTTTTGACAGGTCATGAAGAGAATTTCGGGAGGTCGGCCGCGTGCCGTCTGACAGCGATTGCCTAGATTTGCAGCGGTGAATTGTTCATACTTTTTTGAGGATAATCATGTCGGACTCCATGCACGCAAATCGGGAAAACAAACACATGTCGCAAAAAGCGCCGGAGCCGGTGGGGCTCTACCCGCACGCCAGGCGCCTGGGCGACTTACTTTTTCTTTCCGGCATCGGACCGCGCGAGCGCGGCACAAAAAAAATTCCGGGTGTGGAACTGGATCAAAACGGCGAGATCATCAGCTATGATATCGAGGCGCAGTGCCACTCCGTGTTCCGCAACGTACGCCACGTGCTGGAAGACTGCGGCGCGCAGTGGACCGACCTGGTGGATGTGACGGTGTTTCTGACGAACATGAAGGCCGACTTCGCGACGTACAACCGCATCTACGCTCAGTATTTCGCCGATGCGCAGCCCTGCCGCACTACGGTGGAAATCTGCTCGTTGCCGACGCCGATTGCCATTGAACTCAAATGCGTGGCCGACGCCCGCAACCTGAAGCAGTAAGAGACATCAGCTGCGCGCGACGATAAACGGCGTGCACATGCAGTACTTCTTTACCGTGGCGCGTGCACGCTCGGCCGATTCGCGCGAGCTGTAATCACCGATCGTAACGGCGTATTTGGTTGCGCCGTTCAATTTTTTCTCGATGATTTCCGCACGCATGCGGAAACGCGTAAAACGGCCCAGTTCGGCCTGTGCGCTCTCGGCGGAGCTATAGAGCCCAACCTGCAACGTGTAGCGCGTCCCGTCCGGGTCGTTTGTTTCCGGCGTACTCACGACTACCCCATTGCTCTCCGATCCGCCCGTAACGACACCGTTGTTCGCGGGCGGCGGCGTTTGTGCCGGCGGTGTTTGTGTGCTCGCGGACGGCTCAACCTGCATCGGCTCTGCGCGCGCCGGCATTTCGATATTGCTCGCGGCTGTCGGATTCCGATCAAAGCTGGTCCCGTTCGGGTCGCCTGAATCAGCGACAACAACATCGCCTTCGCTCAGGCCGACCGTCATTTTGACGATCCCCGATGCGTGAATCAGGAATTCCGAGTTGGGATAGTTGGTTTGGAAGCGCTGCAGAGCGGCGCGGGCTTTATCCGCGTCGCGCAGAACCGCGTAGATCTGCACGAGGCGCCATTGCGCGTCGTCGGCCCATTCGCTTTTGGGATATTCGCGGACAATTTTTTCGAATAATGGTACCGCACGCGAGGCATCGTCGACCAACGATGCGTGCAGAAACGTCACACCGGGATCATTGGGAAAGTCGGCCAGCAGGTCTGGCAGCTCCTGCCTCACCTGATCGCCCTCGCCCATGGCTATTTTCTGCAAACGATTGCGCACGAGATTATCGGCCTGGCCAAAAGCGCCGGCCACGGAAACCACCAGAAACAGACAAACCGCCATCGCATGCCCAATGCGACGACCGGTGGCGAACTTCCTCTTCATACTGCCACACTTTGGTTGCTTTGAACAATTACAAGCCCATTCAGCCATAAACTTACTATTTTGCATATTAACAACCTAACGGCATTGAGTTAAAGTAAAATGGGACCTGTATGCGGCAAATCGATGCGCGGATTATGGTCGCTGCCGGCGGTACCGGCGGCCATCTTTTCCCCGCGATGGCGGTGGTGGAACAATTGCTCGAACGCGGTTTCAGCCGCGACCAGTTCATTTTTGTCGGGACGCCGGACAAGATTGAATCGCGCAAAGTGCCGGCCGCCGGTTTCCGCTACGAGACACTGCCGATCCGCGGACTGACCTCCCTCCGCTCCATCTCAACGCTGACCCTGCCGTTCAAAATCCTCAAGTCCGTGCAAAGTTGCAGCAGCCTGATCAAAAAAAACAACGTGCGCGCGGTCATTTGCGCTGGCGCATATATCAGCTATCCGGCCGGGCTGGCCGCCGCGCGCAACAATAAATTGCTCTACCTGATGCAGGCCGACGCCAATCCCGGCAAAGCCGTCAAAGCCCTGGCCGACAAGGCCAACAGAATATTTGTGAGTTTTGAAGACTCGCATCGTTACTTCAGTGAAGCCAACCGCGGTAAACTCATGGTCAGCGGCAACCCCGTGCGACGCGATTTTCTGAGCCCGCCTGCCAAATCGGCGGCCCGCCGCAGCCTCGGCCTTGACACTGACCGCCCCGTCCTGTTTGTGTTCGGCGGCAGCCTGGGCGCACGCTCCATCAACCTGGCTATGCAGCAACACCTGCATACTCTGGCGGAGGCGGGCATTCAAATCATCTGGCAAACCGGCAAGACATTCGATCCGGCCGGGCTCAACGTGCCACAGGGCGTACAGGTCTCGGAGTTCATTGACGACATGGCCACGACCTACGCCGCCGCCGACCTGATCCTCGCGCGTGCAGGCGCAACGACGGCGGCCGAACTGACCGCGCTGGGTAAACCATCGATTCTCGTGCCGCTGCCTTCGGCCACAAATGACGAGCAGAACGAAAACGCCAAATTGCTGGAGGCTGCCGGAGCGGCCCGCCGCATTATCGATGCGGACATAGCCGACGCCCTGCCCCGTGCAATCACCGAATTACTGAATGCGCCTGAGGCGCTCGCTGCAATGGGTGCGGCGGCGGCATCGCTGGCCCGCCCGGACGCCGCGCAAAGTATCGCCAAAACGATAATCGACGATCTCTCGCATTGATCCGCATTTCAGCGTTTGCCGACGACGGTCCGATGTGCTAAGTTTGCCGTTTAATCAACGCTGCGCGGACGGACTGGACAGCACTATGACAAATAAAGCCGGGCTCCCGGAATCACCGAGTGAGTTTCCCTATCGCGTCGACTTCTACTGGCAGGCGCTCCTGCTGTATATCATCGCGTTGGCGGCCTATGCTTTTATCGCCGGCACGGTTGAGAGCGGATTTTTGACTTTTGCGCTCGACGACCCCGTGGTTATTTTGCTCGCCATTCTGATCGTTCAGTCGTCCGCGACACTGGTATATCAATCGTACATGCGTCGTTCGCTGATCGTTGAGGATGATGCAATCATTTTCAGGAACCGCCTGCGGCAACGCACGTTCAAGGCCTCCGACATCAGCTCGATTTCGCTGCGCCGCGATCGTTTTCAACGCATGTCCGGCATTTCCAAACTGATCAGAATCAGGCTGCACGACCGTCGTCGAGCGCTCCGCATTCGTCCGGGCCTGTACGATCACGAGGACGAGCTGACAGCCGCCATGGCACAGTTTAAACAAAAACACCAGTTATGAATTTTGCCGGTCTTCACCTACTGCGTCTGGCAGCGTGTTTAAGCCTCCTGTTGTGCACTGCACGTCCGGACGCAATGGCAGAAGACATTCCACCTGAAAACTTTACGCTCGTCGACTCACTTCTGCAGCGAGGAACCGACACAATTCTCACCAGGCTCGATCATTTTGTGGTCAACAATTCCGACTCCGTTTACATCATCGACGCCGGCACGCATTCAGCCGGATGGTTGTTGAAGAGCCAGATTGTCGACCACTACGACAAGGTGAAGTGGCAGCGTCCGGCACTTAACCCGACAATCCCACAACTCACTGTTAACATTTTACGATGCGGCGTGCAATTGCGTCTGGACTCGACGGACAGCGACATTCTGCATCGCTACATTGATGTTCACATAAACGCCTCACTCACAACTGCGAGCGGACGCATTATTAACCTCTGCGACTTCCGGGATAATTACACGGACAGCTTTAATCGGCATCAACTCGACTACGCACAAACGTCGTCGTATTCCTTTGCCTATGCCGAGCCGCCCGAGCCGGAGCGCGACTTTTTTGACGAAGTTGTTGAACCGCTCGTTGCTGTTTCGGCCGCCGTGGTGACGGTTGTTTTACTTTTCACGGTTCGCTCACAGTGAAAACCGCGCTCACGATCCGCCCGGTCGTTCAGGCAGATGCTGCCGCCATCGCCGTCCTGGCAAGGGAGTCGCACGAGTTCTACCAGAACCTTCTACCTCAGTTTTACTGCGATTTTAACGCCGACGAATGGCAGAGCAAGTTTAAGTCGGTGTTAACATCCAATGACTTCAGCATGCTGGCGGCGGAGAACGAACGCGGCGAGCTTTGCGGATTTGCCATCCTGTACCGCCGCACAACGCGCTCACCAATCATAAAACCCAGGCTGCGTCTGGTGGTTGACAATCTGTTTGTTCGCACACGGGATCGCCGTCGCGGCATTGCGCGGAAACTCCTGCTCGAAGCTGTAAAACTTGCCGGGCAGGAAGGCTGCGATCGCGTTGAACTGGAAGTGGCGGCCCACAACGATGCCGCACTTAAACTCTATACTTCTCTCGGTTTTGTTGAGCGCACCCGCACGCTGGAGTTTCACCTTCCCGACAACTCCTGACGCACGCACTGTACAACTGCCCTGCCTACTTAACAGATCGAGCAAAACCCGCTTCGCCGTCGTTTAACTCCGGCTTGCTTTTCCATTTTGTTTGCCATTGAACTATCGGTCATCAACCCGGGAGCGACGGGCTCATGAAACAACACCGGACAGACACACAAACAATCAACGACTGATAAACGCGGCAACAATCATCGATCCTGAAGGCGCTCCACCGGCAGCTGTCTACAGGCCCAAAACCTCAGAGTCTCGAGACCGGAAGTCTCCAAACCCAAAGTCTCCGAACTTCAGGCTCGTCGACGAGCAACAAGAAAAAGCAAGCCTGCGAACCAGAGTGAGAAGGCGAAGCGGTCTGAGCCGCGGGTTGCAGATTACAGGCGGATGTTCAGCAAGAAACAAGAGCGATAAATGTGGTATGCAATGGCAGGTATATTGCAGGAAACGGAAGATCAGCCCCAACCAGAAGCAGTACAAAGGTCGGCCTTGGAGGAGCGGAACTTTCGACCAGCAAAAATCGAGCAAGAGTTTAACGATTAACCGGAATCAAAACAGCACCGCAATTCATGATGATTAAAACACTCGGGCATCTGCGCTGCGGCAACAATCAACAGAAAACTCAACGGGAGCTTTTTGGACTTAAACGGGCATTTTTAGCGGTTAAACGGATGACGTTCCATTTTGGACGTACCTCTCCCTTGATCATGGGCCCTCCCCCGCCACCACCTCCGGGAGACCTCGAACCAGCGCACAGCCGGGCCGTCCGCCTCACGGCGGATCCGGACACCCCGCGCTCCCCTGCGTCGGCGCTTTCGAGTGTGCGGCTATTGACGCGCGTCACAGCTTGCACATGCCGCAAGTCTACACAGGATGTCAATGCTGAATGTCAAAAAGATCACAACCGTAGCGAAAAACGCGAGTAAGCGGTCAAGATTCAGCCCCGAGCGGCAAGTCGCCGAGAAAGAAACACGTGAGAAGCAGACAAGATAATCAGCCAGGAACCGGTGAAAAGCGAATGACCATCAGGCGCACAGTACGCGTGAAAAGAAAACAAGAAACCGATCAAATGCCGTCGTGGCAAATTCAAGAAATGGCTGACTCAATCGATGCAATACACGGCTGATTCGGCCGGCTTAAACGGATCAAAACACCTTGCCCGACTTAAACACACATACCCGGGCGTGGAAGCGTCAATACCTGACAGATGCCTCGCGCCATTAAACAACAAACGCGCAGGTTGCCCCGCGCGTTTGTTTAATCAATTGGCATCTATTTAACTCAGGCAAGCGACTTCAGCACGTCCTGCACCGCTTCAAAATTGGGCAGTTGACCGGCGTCGTCGTTAACTTCCGCGTAGCGCACAATGCCCTCTGCGTCGATCACAAATGCCGAGCGCTTGGTGACGCCCTGCATGTCCAGCGTGCCCGGAACAAAATTGTCGTAGCGCACGCCGTAGTCCGCCGCGGCTTTCTGGTTAAAGTCGGACAGCAGCGGGATTGTGATGCCCTGCTGTTTGGCCCAGGCTTCCTGCGAAAAAGGACTGTCGACGCTGATTCCAAAAACCTTGGCGTTCAGATTGTTGTAGGTGTCGATGCCCTGGCTGACCGAGCACATCTCGTCCGTGCACACGCCGGTGAAAGCCAGCGGAAAAAACAGGAGCACGACGTTTGAGCCGCGCTGATCGGCCAGAGAGACGGATTTGACGCCTTCGGCGGTTTTGCTGATGAGCGTAAATTCGGGTGCGGGCGCACCGATTGAAATCGCCATGATTTGGTTCCTTTCAGGAATTGGCGTTGCGTAAATGATCGGTTTCTCATTTCGGGCGGTCGCATGCGCAACCGGCAGGGCCATCAACGTATCACGCAGCGGAGCATTGCGAAGCTCAAACTAGATGCGCCCCTTGACCGTCCGCTGTACCTTATGCCCGATCACGTCCAACATAGTTCGTCGCGCATTGAACGCCATCCGGAACGGGTTGAACTGGAGGCCCGACGCCTGCAGCTTCGCGCGGAACTGGCGGCCGCGCTGGACGAATGGTACGAGCTGCAGCACAAGGTCATTCCGGAGCTGCGTGCCGAGTACGAACGGCACTTTCGCGATCTGGAAGTCGGCATACAGTCCGAAGCCCTGCGCTGCGCCGACCTGGCGCGCCGCGAAGAACTCTTCCGCACCAAGCTGGAACGAGGCGAAAAAATCAGCGAACACACGGCGCGCCTCGTGCACGAAATGGTAGACCGCGAGTTCGCCAAGCTGCGCGAACGCCTGCAAAATCTGGCCGAAAAAGATCGCCGCAAACGCGAACGACGCCGGCGCAGGCTGGCCAAACAGGAACTACAGGAATTGCCGGGCATCTATCGCGAAATCGTCAAAAAACTGCACCCGGACGCGACGGACAACAGCGCCGACTTCAGCAAGTACTGGCAGCGCGCCCAGCAGGCCTATCAAACGCGGAATCTCGCGCGGCTCAAATCGATTTACGACATCGTCTGCGGCGGCGGCAAAGTCAAAGATGAAATGCCCGCCGACCTCGACCTGCTGCGCGAAGAAGTAAACGCGCTGCAGCGCCGCGTCGATTACGAAGCGCGCAAAAACGCCAAACTCAAAACCGAAGAGCCGCTGGCCTGGCGCGACGACCTTTACCGCGACGAATGGATCGACGAGCATAAAAAAAGCCTCCAGGCCGAGATTGATGCAAAAACAGCCGAGGCCGAACGGCGACATCAGTTTCTGCAGTCGATTCTTGGCGACGACTGGGAGCCGCGCTGGAAAGAATATTGCAAAACGCCCGAAGCGCAGGAACGCCGCGCCTTCGACGAAGATTTCATGGAAAATTCCTATTTCGGCGGCCGCTGAATCGGAGTGAGTCCGGCGGCTGAACGTCGGCCCGACGGCGCAGCCGCTCACAACAGAACACAAACGCAGCATCTGCACGTGCGACGCGGCAGTCGCGGACAGGCGCAGCATGCGCGACGGAACTTATTGAGGCAGCAATGGAACGGCAGGAAAATTCTCAGGCATTTTTTATCGAACAGCGCGACGCCGACCTGGCGGGCAGCGCGGCGGCCATCCGCTACGATCTGCATTTCGACCGCGCGGCGCAGCACCTCATCGGCGTCGCGATGGAAATCGACGGCCCCGGCGCGCAGCTGGACCTCTGCATGCCGGCATGGACGCCGGGCAGCTACAAAATCCGCGAATACAGCGCCAATCAGGGCAACCTGCACATCACCGACGGCAACGGCAACCCGTTGTCGTGGGCCTGGGTGAGCAAAAACCGCCTGCGCGTTGAGAGCGGTGACAGCGCCACGGTGCGCGCCGAATACCTTTCCTACGCCCACGAGCGCACGGTGCGGACTTCGCACGTCAATCGTTTTCACGCATTCATCATGCCCGGTACCTGCCTGATGTACGCCGAAGGGCGCACGGATGAAGTGCATCACGTTCGTCTGCACCACGATCGCGATCAGTGGCCGCAGGTATCAACGCCGCTTTCGCCCGTCAACTCCGCCGGGACCGGACCGCTGCTGCTGGCCGCATCCAACTACGACTGTCTGGTGGACTCGCCGCTCGAAATGGGCGATCATTATGTCGCATCATTTGAGTCGCATGGCGCCGTCACCGAAGTGGCCATCGCCGGTACCGGCAACTTCGATCGCGACTGGATCGTGGAACGCCTCAAACACATCGTCGACGTCGAAGCCGAACTCATGAACGGCTTGCCATACGACCGCTACGTCTTCATACTGCAGATGTATCCGGACACTTTCGGCGGATTGGAGCACACGCGCTGCTCCGTCAACGCCTTTGACACAAACCTGGCCGACGACAAAAAGCAGATCCTGCGTTTTCTGGAACTGCTCTGTCATGAGTACTTCCACCTCTGGAACGTCAAACGCATTCGCCCGCTCGAACTCGGGCCTTTCGACTATCTCAACGAAACCTACACGGACATGCTCTGGCTGGCCGAGGGCGTGACCTCCTACTACGACGACCTTTTGACGTTCCGCTGCGGCTTCCGTACGGAGTCGGAATTCATGTCGACCTTTGCGGATCAGCATCTCTGGCGCGAGGCCAAAGGTCCGGGCCGCCTGCAGATGAACGTGCTGGACAGTTCCTACCTGGCCTGGGTCAAACTCTACTTCTCCAACGGCGACTCTCACAATCGTTTTCCCTCTTACTACACACGCGGCGGAGCGATCTTTTTCCTGCTTGATCTCTTTATAGTCGCGCAGAGTGAAGGCCGCAAGACACTGGATGAGGGGTTGCGCGCCCTCTGGCGCGCTTATCTTGAGCGCCCCGAACGCGGCATCACCGCGCCGGAATTCATGACCATTGTCGGCGAGGCAACAGGCGTAGAAATCGGCCCCCAGCTTACCGAGTGGTTGAGCAGCACAAAAGACCTGCCCTATGCCGAGGCGCTCGAACCATTCGGCCTGCGCTGGCGCGCCAAAGAAGCGGACGAACGCCCCGACTTCGCCGAAGGCATCGAGGCAATGCCCAAACCGGCCAAAACTTTTACCGGCATGGCCGTACAGGACAAAAGCGGCAAAACAATGGTGGTGAGCGTCACGGACGACACGCCCGCCGCAGCCGCCGGATTCGGTATCGACGATGAGATTATCGCCGTCAACGGCCGGCGCGTCAAAAGCGCCGCGGACTTCGAACACGCAATCAACGCCAACGGCGTCGATACGGACGCCCTCGTAAGCGCCGAGTGCGACGGTCAGATATACGAGGCGGTGCTGCGCCCGATCGTGCGACCCGACTGGACAATTGAAATCGTGGAAGAAACAAACGACGCACAAAAAAAACTGCGCGACGCGTACTTCAATCGCGGTATGGATTAGTACCTTGCAGCGGAGCGGGCGTTTGAATAATTTCACGCCCGCTGAAATCAGATAAACTCGACCAAATCATGCGCAAAATTCTGCCTGTCATATTGGCGATAGTCCTTGTCGGCTGCGCCTCCTACGACAACTTCACAACGCTCTTCAACACCTACTACAATGCCAAGCGCATTATGATGGAGGTGGAAGACTCGTTCGCCTACGAAAAGGAAAAAGACCGCGACAAACCGCGCGTCATCGTGGCCGAGCAGCACACCCTGGCGGAAGAAGAAACGCTGGCCAAACCCAAGCCCGAATTCCTCAAGGAATTTGTCGTGCCGGCCAATCACCTCAAGCCCGTCGAAACCAAGGTCGACTCGATTCTGATGAAAGGCTCGAAAATTCTGGCCAATCATCCCAAGTCCGCCTACGTCGACGGCTCGCTGTTCCTGATGGCCAAGTCGCACTTTTTCAAGAGCGAATGGCAGCAGTCGCAGATCAAATGCCAGGAGTTGATGGATGTACGGCCCAACTCCGACTTTGCGCCGGAGATCCACCTGATTCTCGCCAAAAACTACTTCATGCAGGAACGCTACGAGTCCGGCGAGCAGGCGCTCTCCCGCACGGTGGACATCGCCTGGGGCCAGAACAACTACGAGGTGTTGTCCGAAGCCTTCCGCCTGCAGGCCGAGCTGGCGCTCTACGAAGAAAATATCGACGACGCGCTCAAGCCATATCGCCGCGCAGTTTCGCAGGGCGACGACGGCGGGCTGCGCGCCACCTGGCAGTTTGAAATCGGCGCAATCCTGTACCGCAAAAACGAATTCGAGCGCGCCTACGAGGAGTTTGAAGCCGTCTTCAATCACTCGCCGAATATTCTGGTCGAGTTTGAGGCGCAACTCTACATGGCCGCCTGCCTGGCGCGCCTGGGCCGTTTTGACGAGTCCCGCGATCTGCTCGAAGAGCTGGCCGACAACAGCAATTTTGAAGAGTGGAAAGGCTGGACCTGGGCCGAGACGATGAACCTGCACCGTCAGGAAATCGCGTATCAAATGGACTCGGTCACTTCGCTGGAGCAGGGCAACACGGCCAACATCAAACCCAAAGACATTATGGATCTGCGCGCCTCCATCGGCGAAAACGAGCGCGTGCTCGAAGGCATGGAGCAAAACGCGGACACCGCCTACATCGGCAATGGCGCGGTGGCGGCTTACTACTTCCAGCGCGGCCTCGACAAATTTCACGAAGGGCGCTACACGGATGCGCGCAAGTACTTTTCGCAATCAAAGGTTGTACGTTCGCCTGTACACATAGAAGCAGGCCGCTACTTTGAACTGCTGAATACCTGGGAAAAGAAAACGGCGATGGCCCTGCCGCTCATGGGCCGCTTCAACGAGACCGGCACCGGAAGCGACTCGCTGCGGGCCGATGTGGCCGCGGCGCTGTTTGAAACCGGTCGCGTGCATGAACGACTCGGCAATCCCGACTCGGCGCTGGTCTACTACGACTACGCCGCGCACACATGTCCGGTGGACAACGAGGCCCGCGCCAAGTACCTCTTTGCTTCGGCGCGCATGGTAGAATTCAGCGACTACGACCGCTTCTACGCGCTCTATCAGGAGATTTTCGACAAATATCCGCTGACCGAATACGGCGAGATTGCGCGCGAGGAATTTGAGTTAAGTGAAAATGCCATCGTCGATCCCGTGCTCAAGAAGTATCAGGGCGGCGAGCGCCAGCTTGAAAGTGAACGTTTCCCCGGGGCTGCGCGGCAGTTTGCCGGCGTGGCCGAAAACCATCCGGGCTCGGATCTGGCGCCGCGCTCACTCTACCTGGCCGGCTGGGTGTGGGAACGCAAACTCAACGACAACGACAGCGCTTTCACGTATTACAAACGCCTGGTGGACCGCTATCCCGATTCCGAGTACGCGCTGGACGTGCTGCCGAGCGTGATGTTTGCCATGGCCAAACGCGACGGGCTCAACCTCGATTCGCTCCAGAAAGCCACTCAGTCCCAACGCGCGCGCCGCACGGACAAAGGCGATGAAACGCCGCCCGGCGTTGTGGTACCTTTCCCCGAAGACGAGAACAACCGCCAGAAACCAAAACGCGGACTCTCAATCCCACGGCCGCAGATCAATCTGCCGACATTGGATGTGGATGTAAACGGCCAGAGCGTGCTGGACGACACAACCGGTACTTTCAACCCGATCAAAAATATCTTCGGCGCCGGCGACAAAGACGAGAGCGACAAGAAGGAAGAAACCAGGAAAAACGACGAAGAGAAAAAGAAGAAAAAGTCCGGCCTGAAGTCCGACGAAGAAAAGGACGAAGCCAATCAGAAGAAAAAGTCTGAAGACGAAGATGCCGATGCCGTCAAACCCGATGACGAACAGAAAAAGGAAGAGCCGCAGTCTGAAGAGAAAGAGGAGTCGCCCGACGAAGAGGAAAAGCCCAAAAAGGAATGATCCACCGGGCGGAGCACTGCGAATCTGCACAGCACCGATTGAATAAGCGCAGAAACGCTATATTTGTTGGATTGGCGGTAATCCAAGCGCGCGGGTGCTCATGCAAACTTCCTCCGAATTCGTCGCCCAACGCGACGCTGAGTCGGAAAAGATAGACAAACTGGAAAAACAGCTGGCGTGGTACAAGTCGTTCTTCGACAACGCGTCGGACGCGGTGCTGGTTGTTCAGCCGGAAACGTGGTCGGTGCTCGACGCCAATCTGCGCGCCTCCGTCCTGCTCGGCCTGACCGAAGACCAGATCATCGGCTCCACCATCCCGCAATTCCGCCGCATTTTCAAGCTGCTCGTCAAGTCGGCCTCCCCGACCATCCTGTCTGAACTTTCATTGGAAACGCCCGAGGGCGACCCCGTCATGCTGGAAGTGAGCGCCCGTTTTGTGGAATACAACGGCCATCGCCTGATCCAGGCGATCGCACGCGATGTGACGGAACAACGCGCGCTCACGGACAAACTGGTGCAGGCCGACAAAATGGTGTTGCTTGGTCAGCTTTCGGCCGGCGTGGCGCATGAAATCCGCAATCCTCTGGCGGCGATCAACCTGAATCTGCAGCTGCTCGGTCGCCGCCATCCGGAGGGCAGCGACGACTATCCGATGATCGACTCCGCGCTGCTGGGCGTGCAGCGAATTTCCCGCATCGTGGAATCGACGCTCGACTTTTCGCGCTCCACGCTGCCGGTCACACGCAAACAGCAGATCAACGCCGTCATCGTCAACTCCGTCGAGCTTGTGTCCTCGACCTTCAAGCGCAAGACAATCAAAGTGGCGATAGACCTGGCGGACAACATTCCCGACCTGATGATCGACACTCAGCAGATTCAGCAGGTCTTTATCAACATGCTGACCAATGCGGCGGACTCGATCAAGGCGCGCGGCGAGATTTCCATCCGCAGTTTTGCCGAACCGACGGCGCGCGGCGACGGCACGATGATCGTCGTGACGATCTCCGACACGGGCGTCGGCATCCGTCCGGACGACCTGTCAAAAATTTTCAACCCGTTTTTTACACGCAAGGCCGACGGCACTGGGCTGGGACTGCCGATTTCACAGCGCATTATTCACGAACATCAGGGCGTGATCGACGTGGAATCGGTGGTGGGCGAAGGCACGACGTTTTACGTCAAATTCCCGGTTCCCGGTTACGCCTGAGGGCCTGAATCCGACCATAGAAGGCGAGAGCGACTCATGGCCAAAGCTAAGTACACAATTGCAATCATCGACGACGACCCACTCGTCAACTCCACGGTTGCCGGCGTGCTCTCCGGGCTTTACCGCAACGTTCTGCCCTACACGGATTGTGAACAGGCGCTCAACGACATCGACCGCGTGCACCCCGACCTGATTTTGCTGGACGTTTTCCTTGGCGACCTCAACGGCCTGGATGTTCTTGAGATGCTGCGCGAACGCGACATCCGCATCCCGGTCATCATGATGACGGCGTTTTCCGACGTCAAAATGGCCGTGCGCGCCGTCAAACTCGGCGCCGAGGATTTCATCGTCAAACCGCTCGACCTCGAACAGCTCGAAGTCTCCGTGGAACGTGCGCTCAAAAACTACGAGCTGCGCCGTCAGGTCGACGTGCTGACCGAGCGCCTGGCCGACGAACACGCCGACGAGGAAATCCACGCCTCCTCCGAGTCCATGATCAAGGCCATCCGCTTTGCCGATATGGTGGCCAGGAGCGACGACACCACCATTCTTATTCTGGGCGAGTCGGGCACGGGGAAAGAACTGATGGCGCGCCATATCCACCGCAAATCGCCGCGCGCCGACGGCCCGTTCATCTCGGTCAACTGCGGTGCAATCCCGCGCGAGCTGGCCGAAAACGAATTGTTCGGCTACGAAAAAGGTGCATTTACCGGCGCGACCGAAAAAGTCAAAAAGGGCCGCTTTGAGATGGCGCACCGCGGCACCATCCTGCTCGACGAAGTCGGCGAACTGAGCCCTGAAATGCAGGTCAAACTGCTGCGCGTACTGCAGGAAAAACGCTTCTACCGTCTTGGCGGCTCCAAGGAAGTCTCAATAGACGTGCGCGTGCTCGCCGCCACCAACCGCGATCTGGAAAAACTGATCGAGGAAGGCAGCTTCCGCGAAGATCTCTACTACCGCCTAAACGTCGCCTCCCTGACGCTGCCGCCGCTGCGCGAACGCCCCGACGACATTCTAGAACTGGCCACTTTGTTTGTCCACGAGTTTGCAGCGAAGTTCGGCAAGGAAATCACGGGTTTCACGCCGCAGGCCGTCGACATTCTTCAGTCCTACGAATGGAAAGGCAACATCCGCGAACTGCGCAACGTGATTGAGCGCGTCTCGTTGCTGGAAACCGGCACGGTGATTTCAAAAGACTCGCTCAAATTCCTCAAACTTGCTCCGGGCCCCTCGCCCGCCGCGGCATTCCAGAAACGCGAACTGCTTCCCGGTCAGCACTACCTTTCAATTTCGCGCCAGGGGGCGTCGCTGGGAAATGTATTGCGCGATCTCATCATTCAGACGCTGCAACTGACGGGCGGCAACCAGTTGAAGGCCGCCAAAATCCTTGAAATCTCGCGCGCAAAGCTGCGCTATCGCATCGAGCAACTCGGTATTTCCATCAACGGCAAGGACATTCAGTAGGCCTGCTCGGCCGCCGCTGCCTCGCCAACGTTTCGCTTTCCGCACCGAACGCAAAAACTGGATCAATGTGGCCGTGACGGAGCAGGAAAAATTTTGGCGTGCACCCTGCATTCGGCTATTTTGAGCGCGCCGCTCAGACAGGGTGGCCGTGGAATCATCAGTGAACAGAGCTGTCGCGACCGACGGCATGACCGGGCGGGGAACGAGGCCCGGTGCAGGATACAGCAATGAGCGTACAGGAACTGATCGAACAATTGGCCGCCGCGCCCGAAGCGCGCAGCCGGCGGATCGCCGCTGAAGACCTGGCCGCCTCCGAGCACATAAGTGAGGCGGTCATCGACGCGCTGATCCGCGGTTTGTCGGATCAGGACAAAGGTGTACGCGACGCCTGCGCCAACGCACTGACACACGATCCGCACACCATGACGGAGTACAAAGCCGGCGGCAGGGAACGCGGCGTCGCAGCGCTCATCGGCGACCAGGACATCGAGATTCGCAATCTGGCGGGCGACGTTCTCTTCAGACTCGGCCAGGCCGCCGCACCCGGGCTGGCAGAATGGCTGAACGACACACCCGACAACATCAAATTCGCCTGCGACCTGATGGGCGCCATGAACTACGGCGGCCCGGTCGACGCCATCACGGAATTGCTGACCCACGAAAACGCGAACGTACGCGGCAGCGCAATTGAAACGCTCGGCAGACTGCAACACGACGGCGCAATGGACGGGCTGCTGGAACTTTACGATCAGGACGAAGCGCTGCGCCCGCATATCATCGACGCGGTTGGGTCCATCGGCGGACCGCGCGCGGAAGCTTTCCTGCTGCGCACGATTGCCTCGGACGACGAGTTCCTGCAGGTGGCCAGCATCGACGCTCTGGCCGGCGGCGCAACAGGTGTTGCCGTGGCCCACAAGCTGATGGAGTTGCTGCCCGAGGCGGCCGCGCCGATACAGGGTATCCTGCTGACCTCCATCTACAGCATAGCCCTGCGCTTTGACGAAAACATCGAACTACCTACCGAACTTCGCTCGGCGGCCTACGCCGCGCTGGCGGATTCGGATCCAGACGTCCGCGTTGCCGGACTGCTGGGCCTTGGCGGAGAGTACTTTGCGGCCGACATCCCCTCGCTGCTGACGGAACTGAATCGCCGCGAAACTGAAACACGGCGACAAATACTAATGGTGGCGCTCGGTTATTCGAGTCTGGCCACGGTGGAATCATTTATTCGGGAATTGCTGCGGCATCTTGCCGATGACGGCGTGACACTGCTCGAAATTCTCAGCGACGCCGGAGAGGTGTTCATTCAGATGGACAACGAGCGCCGCAGGACTTTCCTCGACACTCTGTTCAATCAGCTCGACGCCGCGCCGCAGGTACGCACGGAAATCATTGAATTGGTGTGTTCGCTGGCTCCTCAGCGCGCGGTGGACGTTCTGCGCGGGGAACTGCATTCCGACGACCAGGAACGGCGCGAATCAGCGCGCATGATGGCGCGGCAGTTCAACCTGGACGATGTGTTAACAGAAGACGGTTCGATGTAAGTTTTTCGCAACGGGGCAAAGCGAATGAATTCCGGCCTGTTTAACAAATTCAAACAAACGCAGCCAGATGCGGCGACCGGCCGCACTGCCGTCGGGATTGAGAGCGCCGACGACGACCGTAAAATGTCGGCGGAGTTGTTTGCCCGTTTGCGCGACTTCATCTATGAGCAATGCGGTATCTACTTTGCCGAATCGAAAAAGTATCTGCTGGAAGCCCGGCTTTCACGACGGCTCGCGGCGCTGCAGATCAAAACGTATCAGGAATATCTGCGCTTTGTATCGGCCTCGGTCAACACCCGCACGGAGCTACCGGCCCTTTTCGACGCAATCACGATAAACGAGACGTATTTCTTCCGCAATCCGCCGCAGTTTAACGCACTTGAAACCATTATCCTGCCGGAGATCATTGCCCAACGCCGCAAGAAAGGCGTTAAAACAATTCGACTGTGGAGCGCCGCCTGTTCGTCCGGCGAAGAGCCCTATACCATGGCCATGTTGATACTCGAAAAAATCAAGCCGCGCTACCCGGACATGAAGTTCGAAATTATCGGCAACGACATCAATTCAAAAGTTCTGCAAAAAGCGCGGTTGGGCGTTTACAAGGAGTATTCCATCCGCAACATGCCGAAGTACTATTTGTTGAAGTACTTTTCGCAGGAAAAGGACAAGTACATCTTAAACCAGAACGTGCGCGATCTGGTGCGCTTCATCAGCCTGAACCTGTACGATGCGCGCGCAATGCGCAGCATGATTAACTTTGATGTGATCTTCTGCTGCAATGTCCTGATCTATTTCGACGCCAGGTCCAAACAACAGGTCATCTCCAATCTGTACAACAGTCTCGGAGAGATGTCCTATTTGTTTATTGGATACTCGGAGTCGCTGCACGGTATTTCCAAAGCATTTAATCTCGTACATTTTCCCAAGACGATCGCGTACAAACGCGAGTGATCCCTGGGCGCCGGTACGTGTTCCGCCGGCGACGCTTCATCCGGAAGGCGGTATTCGAAGGAAAGTAATGCACACGTTCAACCTGTAATCAGCGGCGGTGACAAGCTCATGACTAAAACAATCCTGGCGGTCGACGATTCACAATCGATACGCAAGTTTATTACTCTGGCTCTGAAGGTCCGCGGCTTCCGCGTCCTGACAGCCGACGACGGCATGAAAGCGCTTGAACAACTGCCGCAGCAGGAAATTGATCTCCTGATTACCGACCTTAACATGCCGAACGTCGACGGCTTTGAACTCATTCGATCCGTTCGGGCGATTGACGAATACAGGGAGCTGCCGATAATCGTGCTTTCTTCCCTGTCCAGCAACGATGACATTCAGCGAGGGTTGGATCTGGGCGCCAACTCGTATCTGATCAAGCCGTTTAACACGAAGAAAATTCAATACGAAGTTTCCAAGTATCTGAGTTAAACACAGCTTCCGCACGCGAGCGCCGGCGGCCCGCCCGCGACCACGAACACAGGAGTTAGACAACAATGCGTTTTCTGGTTGTTGACGATTCGCCCACGATGCGCCGCATTGTGGTGAACGCGCTGCAGAACTTCGGGTACCATGACGTCGTGGAAGCCGAGGACGGCCAGGACGCCCTGGCCAAACTGCACACGGAAAACATCGAGTTTGTGATAACCGACTGGAACATGCCCAACATGAATGGCCTGGAGCTGACCCGGGCCATTCGCAACGATCCGTCATTCAGTACCCTGCCAATCCTGATGGTGACAACCCGCGGACTTAAACAGGACATTCTTGAAGCCCTGAATGCCAAAGTCAACAACTACGTCGTAAAACCATTTACGCCGTCCGTCCTGAAGGAAAAAATCGACAAACTAATGTAGGCCGCTGTGCGGGCTGACGCCGGCCGCACACGCCGCAACAGGAACAGGAGCACACAATGCTCGACAAGGATATCAATGTACTGCTGTCCAAAGCCGAAGAACTGAAAGCCCTTTTTGTCCTGGGCCAGCGAGTCGTACCCTTCCTCGAAGAAATCTTCATCTTCATCCGCGAAATCTCCCCGATTCTGGACGGCGTCAATACCGCCATTGAAGAAAACATGCGCAAAATGCCGCGCGCCTCGGAACAACTGTCAAAAGTAACGGAGGCGACGGAACTGGCGACAACCGAAATCATGGATATTCTGGACGGCTTCAAGTACAAGTGCGACGTCATCAGCGGAAATCTGCAGGACTTGAACAAGACAGATTCAGATGAAAACAAACAGCTGGTCGGCAATTCCGAGACGCTGCTGGAGAGTCTGCGCAGCGATGCCGGTCAGATCATGTTGGCGCTGCAGGTGCAGGACATAACCTCACAGCAACTGGCGGCGGTTAAACATCTGTTAATGACGGTGCAGAGCCGCCTCGGCTCAATACTTAACCACTTTGACGCCGCCAAATTCAGCAGCGTGTTCAAGGAGTCTGCGGACGACAAGACGGCGCAGGAGCAACCGTCCGGAGAAGACAACGTGACGGCGATGCATCGCACAATTGCATTTGATGCGGAAGCAATTCACGCCATACAGCAGAAGTCGTCGCGTCAAAGCGACGTCGAGGGAATTCTGCAGGCGTACCAACAGGCCGGCGGCAATATTGATGCGCTCCGCGCGGCCGGCTTGAATCTCGATGGGCTGACGGCCGCGAAGAAGTCAGACGACGGGCCCGCATCCGATCGGACGGACACAAAGACCGCAGCGGCACGCGAGTCAGCCTACTCCGGCGGCGACGAAGCCGCCACGCAGGACAGCATTGATGCGATATTTGAGCAGAACGACGACGCCCGGAATGCGGATGAGGAAAATCCGAAGGTTAACCAGGATGACATCGACGCCATGTTCGGCGATGCATAGTTTAACAAAGGCGGCGTACACGGCGTTGAGAGGCCGATAGGAGGGCACTATGGATTTTGAGATGCAGGAACTCCTGGAATCTTTTATTGTCGAAACCCAGGAGATACTGGTTCAACTGGACCAGGAACTCATGGCGCTCGAAACCGGCGCCGACGACCGCGAATTGCTCAACTCCGTCTTCCGCAGCTTCCACACTCTCAAGGGCACCTCGGCATTCATGGGTTTTGACCAGATCACGCAGATAACCCACGAAGCCGAAGACCTGCTGAATAAACTGCGACACAAGGAACTGGAAGTTAACAGTGAGATTGTCGACGTCCTGCTCGAAGTGCTCGACTGGCTCAAAGTCCTGGCCCGTAAAGTTGTTGCCGGCGACAGATCACTGGTTGACTTCCGCCAGACGATGCGCAAGCTGGGAGCCATCCTGCACGGCGAAGAGGCACTTAAACAGGCGCAAAACAACGACGGCACAAGCGCCGCGCAAGACTCAAAGATTCTCATCAGCGAAGCAGAACTCCGCGGCAACGAAGCGATCAGCATGGTGCTGGACAACCCGGCGTTCGGCAGCGGCGAAGGCGGTTTCACCGACAATGAGTTGGAAATGCTGGAGCGCGCATTCGAACAGGTCGACCGCGAGATTCGCGCGGAACGCAGCGCCGCCCGACCGAAAATTGACCATTACTCGGAAATCCCGGCAGCCGAAGAAACGGAGCTTAAACAAGACGCGGTCAACATGGACCCCGACTCCGCACCGCATGACAAACATGAGAAAAGCGATGTGCGGAAACGCGCCCTGGAAAGTACAATCCGCGTGGAAGTCGAGCGCCTGGAAGCTCTGATGGACCTCTCCGGTGAACTGGTGCTCGGACGCAACAGACTGGAGCAGATCACTGCGGCAATGATGGAACAGATGGAAGACTCCGAACTGGTGCGCGAACTGGCCGAGGCGAGTTCGCAGGTTAACTACGTTACGGCCGAACTGCAGTCCGCCGTGATGAAAATGCGGATGGTGCCTATTTCCCGACTGTTCCAAAAAGCACCGCGCATCATCCGCGACCTCTCGCGTGAATTCGACAAAAAAATCGAGTTAAACATCAACGGTGAAGAAACCGAACTCGACCGCGGAATCGTCGACCAGCTGAGCGACCCGCTTGTGCACATGATTCGCAATGCCTGCGACCACGGCATTGAAACGCCGGAAGAGAGATTAAACAACGGAAAGCCGGAGAGCGGCAGTCTGCGCCTGGAGGCCGATCATGAGGGGAACCACATTGTAATCCGCATCATCGACGACGGACGCGGAATCGACCCGCAGAAACTGCGCAACAGCGCGGTCGACAAAAAGATCATCACGGCGGAACACGCCATGTTAATTTCGGATCGTGAAGCGTTGAACCTGATTTTTGCGCCCGGCTTCAGTACGGCGGCGACGGTCACAACCGTGTCGGGACGCGGCGTGGGAATGGACGTGGTGCGCAACAATATCCAGAAGTTAAAGGGAATCATAGACATCGAGTCCACTCCCGGACGCGGCACAAGTTTAACAATTAAATTGCCGCTGACTCTGGCGATTATCCAGGGTTTGCTCGTGGGACTGGGCGGCGAGACATTTGCCGTGCCGCTCAACTCGGTTGTTGAAGTTGTTGCGCTGGACCAGCATCGACTGGAACAGTTGAACGGCAACAACGTGATCCGCATACGCAATCTCGTGATTCCCCTGCTCTACCTGTGCGAGCGGCTGGCCGTGCCCGGTTTAACACAACACGAAGCGGCCAGAGACAAATACGTCGTGGTCGTGGGGCTGGCGGACTATCGCGTGGGGCTGGTCGTGGAACGCCTGGAGGGCCAGCAGGAAATTGTCATCAAAAACCTGGGCGAATACCTCGGCAACGTGAACGGGATTGCGGGGTCAACCATTCTCGGCAATGGACAAGTGGTGATGATTCTCGATATTGTCGAATTGATCGAAACATGCGCTGTGCGCTATGTGTGACGGCCAACTTTATTCAGGCAGCAATGAGCGCCACCGAAGAGCGCTCCAGCGGAAAAAACGCGCGTGAACAGTTCATCAAAGATTCGGGTTTTGCTTGCCGACCATTCCAGCTTCGTCCGGCGTGATCTGCAGGAATTGCTGCAGACCGATCCGCTCATCGAAGTCGTCGGTGAGGCGCAGAACGGACGCGAAGCGATTTCCGCCGTGCGCAAACTGCAACCCGATCTGATTGTGATGGACCTGAACATGCCGCTGATGAGCGGGCTCGATGCGCTCAAAATCATCATGCGGGAATTTCCGACGCCGGTGATCGTGCTGTGCGGACCCAGCAGCGAAGGCGCGGCGCAGGCCATGGAAGCACTCGAAATCGGTGCGGTCGACTTTGTAACGCGCATTATTGGAACGCGCAGTCCGGAAGCGACGCAGGTGCGCGCTGAGCTCATGGCAAAAATTCGCACAAGCGGCAGTGACAGACGACTGCACGCCCGCTTGCGACTTAAACGCGGTAACGTCGCGGCCCGCGAGCGGGAAAACCGCGAACGACTTGAGCGGCCGCCCATGGACAATACACCGCAAACCGCTTGTCCAGCGACCGGTTTGGCTGAAAAAGGCACGACCATTTTACTGCGTTCGCGTCCGGAGCCGGCCCACTTCAGGATTGTAGTGATCGGCGTTTCCACCGGCGGCCCCATGGCATTGCATTCTCTCATTCCCTGTCTGCCGCCCGACCTGCCTGTGCCGATGCTCATCGTGCAGCACATGCCGGCGCACTTTACCCGTTCGCTGGCCAAAAGACTCGACTTTCTGTCGCATGCCGCTGTTCGCGAGGCCGAAGACGGGCATTTTCTGCGACCGGGTGAAATCCTGGTTGCGCCGGGAGGGAGACATTTAATCGTCGGTCGCAGCGGAAGAACTGTCAAGATTCTGGATGAACCTGCCGATAGTCTTCATAAACCGTCCGTCAACGTTACGGTGGCATCGGCTACGCGCCAATTCGGCGGTCGTGCGTTGGGCGTGATCATGACGGGCATGGGGCATGACGGTCGCGACGGGATGCTGGAGCTGAGTCGTCGCGGCGGTTATATTCTGGCGCAGGACGCGGCAAGTTGCGTGGTCTACGGCATGCCGAAAGCAGTCGTGGAAGCCGGCATCGCCAATGAAATTCACCCGCTGGGCAATCTGGCGGAGGCGATAGCATCCTGCCTGGGCAGGCACTCGATCCCGCCCAAACACAAGTGACAGCTATTTACCGAGATACGGAAGAGGCGCCATATCATGCGCGAAACGCAGCACATCGACAGGGATGTGCCGGCCCAGATAGATCCCGAGTTGTTTTCGCAGGAAGCGGAGGAAGAACGCCGTCGCGCTCATTTCCGCGATTACCTGGTTGCCCCGCTCATAGCCGGCAAACAACGCCGCGTGGAGTATCAGGCGCGAATCCGCGCTGAAGATGTGCAGAATACGGGCGCGCACGTAGAAATAGCCAATGTGCGCACGGACGAGGAATCGCAGACCCACGAGCACAAAGGCGGCGTCGTCAGCGTCGAGCGCGACGCCGACGGGGAAATCAAAAAAGTGTATGTGGAATGCACCTGCGGCGACAAAATTGTACTGAACTTCGTTGCCGGCGAAGAAGAACGCGAGACAACGGAAAACGGAGATCAGGACATCCTGGCGGAGGAAACGCTGGACGGGGGCGATGTGGACGGCCTGCGCATCACGCGCGGCGATGTGGACGAGGACAGGATTATCAACTAGAGCTTCAGAGCTCAATGTGCGTGCGCAGGCTGATTTCCTCCAGCACGCTGCTGACGCGGACACACTCGCCAAAATCGCCTTCGTAGACTTTGGCCTTACCCTGTGAATGAACCTGCCACGTAAGGTGTTCGGCGTGCCCCATGGTACAGCCGGTGGCCTTGATGATCTGCTCGATTACTTCTTCAAAGGTGTGCCATTCGTCGTTGAACAGGATCACCTTTCCGATCAATTCAATATCGACTGCATCCTGAATGAGCGGCGCTTCCAGAATGTCGTCGGAAAGATAGATGTGATGGTCCCTGTTGTACTCCGGCGTCGTCATTAAAAAACCTTGAAGATTCGATCCGATAGTTGAGGAAAAAGCGCGTCAAAAAAAGATGATCCAAAGTTACGTATAATTTGTATTTTTGCGCAATCCAGTTTAGGTGAATTTTACTTGTGTTTTCAGCGATAAACGTGTTGGAGTCCTGAATGACCGGACAAGATTTTCTCGCGCAGATTGATGCCATTGTCGAAGAACGCCACTTGCTTTCGCATCCCTTTTATCAGATGTGGAATCGCGGCGAATTAACGCTCGAAACGTTGCGCGAGTACGCCAAGGAATACTATCATCAGGTGCGCAATTTCCCTACGTACGTCAGTGCAATTCACGCCAATTGCGACGATATGGAAGTGCGCCAGATGCTGCTTGAGAACCTCGTGGAAGAGGAGCAGGGTCCGGACAACCACCCCGAGCTTTGGCTGCGTTTCGGCGAAGCGCTGGGACTGAGCCGCGACGAAATGCTGAACCACAAGTATCTGCGCCAGACGCGCGCATCCGTTACGCTGCTGCGCGAACTCGCCAAGCGCGACAACCCGGCCGAAGGTCTGGCCTCGCTCTACGCCTATGAGTCGCAGTTCCCGGCCGTGTCCCAGACCAAAGTTGAAGGTCTGAAAAAACACTACGACATCTCGTCGGAAAACGGCACGATCTTCTTTGACGTGCACATGGAAGCCGACATCATCCACAGCAAAGTCACGCGCGAAGCGCTTGAGCGCCTGTGCAAAACCGACGCGGAAAAAGAAGCCGCGCTGGACGCCACACGCGAAGCCGCCGACGCTTTCAACCTGCTGCTGGACGGCGTCTACGAGAACTACTGCACGGATCACTACGACGTCAGCGCCAACTAAGCGCGACTGAAGATTCGAACGATTGAGCAGAGGGCTCCCGCGCAAGCGGGAGCCCTCTGTGGTTTAAAGCGGGTCTTGGGGCTTTGAACGGGAGCGACTACGTAAAACTACCTATGAGCTGTGAGCGCTAAGGGCTCACAGCTCATAAGTAGTTTTACGTACGTATACGCATTTACCCCTGAAAACACAAAAGCTCCGCGGCTGTGCCGCGGAGCTTTTTAGATTCACGTCTCGCCTGAAGAATCAGAGCTGAACGGTTTTCTCGTTCATGCTCTCCAGGCTTTTCTTGATCGTCGCGAGAGTGTTGCCCGCCAGCGCACCGTCGATCACCCGGTGATCGTAGGTGATCGAGAGGTACATCATCTGACGAATCAGGATCATGTCGTTGCCGGCCACTTCGCGTACCACCGGTTTTTTCTGCACCGCGCCGACGCCGATAATGACCGTCTGCGGCTGGTTGATCACCGGAGTGCCGAAGAGCGTGCCGAAACCGCCGACGTTCGTCAGCGTGATCGTGCCGCCCTGGATTTCTTCCGGCTGCAGTTTGCGGATACGCGCGCGCGTCGCAAGATCGTTGATCGAACGCGCCAGACCTGTAATGTTCAACGCGTCGGCGTCCTTGATCACCGGAACGATCAGGTTGCCGTCCGGCAGCACCGTCGCCATACCCAGGTTCAGGTGTTTGTGGCGCACGATCTTCTTGCCTTCAACGCTCACGTTGACCATCGGGAAAGCGCGAACGCCTTCGATCAGTGCGCGGCAGAAGAAAGGCGTAACCGTCAGTTTGACGCCTTCGCGTTTCTGGAAGTCGTCTTTGATGCGGTTGCGGTACTGCATGATGTCCGTCACATCCGCTTCCACAACGCTCGTCACGTGTGCCGAAGTTTGTTTCGAACGTACCATGTGGTCGGAAATCAGCTGACGGATGTGATCCATCGGGATGATCTCGACGTCCTGACCGTACTTGCGGTAGATCTGCTCGTCTTCCAACTGCACCGCTGCTTCGCGCGCCGGAGCGCTTGTGGCAGGAGCGGCTTTGGCTGCAGCGGGAGCGGCCTGCGGTTGCGCTTTGGGCGCCGGAGCGCCGGCCGGAGCCGCCGCCGGGCGATTTTCCATGTAGCCGCGCAGGTCGTGTTTCGTGACGCGGCCGTCGAGTCCCGTCCCTTTGATCGTCTCGAGTTCTTCCAGCGTCACGCCTTCTTTCTCGGCAATCGTGCGCACCAGCGGAGAGTAAAAACGACTGTTGTGTTTGCGCGGGATGGTCGTAGTGCCGCCTGCCGCGCGCACGGCGCCGTTGCTCTGCTGCGCCGCCGGGGCGCTCTGTCCGTTGCTCGCCGGCGCGGCCGGAGCCGCGGCTTTTGCTGCCGGAGCCGGAGCGGAAGCGGGTTTTGCACCGCCGCCGGATGAAACGACACCGCTGCCGATACGGGCAATCACCGTGCCGACTTCGACCGTCTCGTCTTCCTGTACCAGAACCTCTGCCAGCGTGCCGCTGACGGGCGACGGAACTTCGGTGTCAACTTTGTCCGTCGAAATTTCCAGAATAATTTCGTCGCGCTCGATTTTGTCGCCGACTTTTTTGAGCCATTGCAGGACTTTGCCTTCCTGAATCGACTCGCCCATTTTCGGCATGACGACGTCGGTCAGGTCGCCGGCATCCGCGCTCGCCGTCTCCGCGGCGGGTTCGGCTTCAGCGACGGCAACTTCGGGTTCAGGTGCGGCCGGGGGCGCGGTCGGAGCTGCTGCGGCGGCTTCCTGTGTTGCGCCTGCCGACGATGCTCCGGCAGCGGCTGCCGATGCGTCTGTTTCCAGGTGAGCAATCACGGTGCCGACTTCAACGGTGTCGTCTTCGTGATGCAGAATCCTGGCCAAAACGCCGGAATTCGGCGCGGGCACTTCGGTATCCACTTTGTCAGTCGAGATTTCCAGAATGATCTCATCCCGCTCGACGGTTTCACCTTCTTTTTTCAGCCACTGGAGTATTTTACCTTCCTGTATCGATTCGCCCATCTTGGGCATAACCACTTCGACTATCATGGAATTCTCCGAACAGAGTAATCAGGGATTGCGCGATTAACGATTGCGGATTGAGACGTTAAAATTACCGATAAATTACGTGCCCCGCAATCGGGACAATGCACCGAAGAATTAACAAGGTCGTTCTCTCCGGCCGCCTGGTCCAATGGCTTTAAAACAGTTCACGCGCCGGTCCGACCATTCCACCGCACAGCGGGGAATGGAAACACCGACGCGTGCCGAATGTCGTTCAGCGGATGATCCGCTCAGGCACTGATAACCCAGACTTTGATCGTAGCGATCACTTCCGGGTGCAGTTTGATTTTCACGTCAAAAATACCCAGCGAACGGATCGGCTCCTCGATCATGATGTTGCGACGATCGAGTTCGTAGCCGCGGTCCGCCAGTTCCTGGGCGATCATCTGCGAGGTGACGGTACCGAAGAGTCGGTCCTCTTCACCCACCTGCATCGGGATCGTGATCTGCACGTCACCCAGTTTCATCGCCAGAAGCTCGGCGGAGGTTTTCATTTTCTGCATGCGGCGCTCGTGCTGGATTTTCTCCGACTCGATCATCCGCAGGGCGCGCGGTGAAGCATAGTAGGCCATGCCGCGCGGAATCAGAAAGTTGCGCGCGTATCCGTCCTTGACGGACACCACGTCGCCGATGTTCCCGAGTTTTTCGACTTCCTGCCGTAAAATGACTTTCATTGCTGTATCAGGATAATTTTTTCGCAAAAATGTTAATGTTAACGGTCTGCGCTTGCCGAATCCGGCCGCAACCGTAAGCTACCTTAGCTGTCGGATTCGCTCGATTCCGTGTTGGCTTCCGCATTCTCCGCGCTCTCGGCTTTGGCGCGTGCTTTGGCGGCGGCATTCGATTCCGCTGCTTTGGCTGCCGCGACGGCCGGCGTGGTTTTTTCAATGCGTTTTACGCGCGGACGGTTTTCTTCATTGCGCTGACCGCGGCCCTCGCGAGGACGACGTTCGGCACTTTTCGAAATCACCGGTTCGGCGCTCGCCGTTTCACGCTCTTCCAGACGCTTGCGACGGAAAGCCAGATCGTTGGCCGAAAGGTATACCGTCAACTGGCGGATCACATTCTCTTCCAGGAAGAAAAAACGCTCCAGCAGCGGCGGCACTTCTGCCGTGGCTTCATACAGCATATACACAAAGTAGCCGTTGTTCTTTTTGCGGATGGGATACGCCAGGCGTTTGCGGCCCCATTTCTCCAGCAGGGAAATCTCGCCCCCCTGCTCTTTGATGTAGTCGGTGGTTTTGTCTACGACGCCGTCGACACCCTGGTCTTCAAGGCCGGCGTTGACAATAATCGTCGTCTCGTACCACTTTTTGGCACTCATTAACACTCCTACGGATGTTTTGGTCGAGCAAAACAGCTTGCCGGTCCAAATGGCCGCAAGCAGAAGTTGACAAAAAGTCAAGATTTTCAATTTACGACTAAATCGCCGATGCACAAAAACAAATTTCCGGCGGACGCCTCAGACTACGCCTTGACGCCGGCTTCGCTCGGAGAGCTCGCTTTTATGACCTTTTTTGTTTGTCGCTGATTTACCAGATACACGCCGCCGAGAATCGTGCACAGTCCCACCACCTGCCAGATGGAAATCGACTCCCCGTCCCAAACGCCCCACATCAGCGACACAACCGGCATCGTGTAGGTGACCGACACCGCAAACAAGGGCGAACACATCTGTATCAACCGCGCAAACAAAACAATGGCAAAGGCCGTGCCGAAAGAACCCAGTATTAAAATGGCCGTCAGTGAACTCATCCCCGCCGGCGAAGTTGTCGTGATCGTCCAGAAATCGCCCGCCTGCACAAGCAGGTAAATAATATACGGCGGCGCGGCGAACATCATCGCCAGGCTCATTGTCTGCACCGGCTTCAGGTCCGCCAGTCGATACTTGATAAATGTGGTGGAAAAAGCGTAGGCGATCGTCGCAAGCACCACGAACAACCCGTAGAGCGCATTCCCGTCCGCCGCCACGCCCGCCCGCGCGCCGATAATCAACACTGCGCCGAGCAAACCGACCAGAATGCCGGCCACGCTGCGCAGCCCGAAGCGCACGCGGAACAAAAACGCCGCCACGACCAACGTAAAAAGCGGAGTCATCGAGTTGAGAATCCCCGCCACCGAGCTGGAAATCATCGTCTGCGCCAGACTGAAGAGAAATGCCGGCAGCGAGGTGCCGATGAGCCCAACCAAAGCAAGCGGGAAAATGTGCTTCCGGCGCACCGCCTTCAGACTGTACAAACCAAAGGGCAACAGGCAAAGGAAGGTAACCAGTACCCGCAGCCCCGCGACCATCTCCGGCTCGTAAGCCTCCAGCCCGCGTTTGATAAGCACGTAACTGCTGCCCCAGATCAAACTCAGCACAATCAAAATTGCCCAGGCCGCGGGCGATGCCGGCTGGTCGTCGGCCGCAGCGGCCCATTGTCTCCCTTTCATGGCGCCTGTCGGGTTAAAGTGAAATCGAGCTGAGCGTAATTAATGCGGCAAGGTCGAATGACGAGGAACAAGATTGCACAGCAATCATAATTGTCGCGACACGTCCAATTGCTGCATTCCCGCACGGGTGACTGCAATGCTGACAATTTGTTTCACGGCTGACCTGAAACCGTACAATGACGATGCTGCGCTCCTCCATTCAACCGGCTGTACTGCTGAAACTTCTCTGCTGTGTCGCTTGCGCGTTGTCCGCAAGCTTTTCAAGCGCCGCCGCGCTGGAATGGAGTCCCGACGGAATATTGTTTCGTCCCCTGGCGGCCAACCCGCTGGAGGCGCGCGTCGCCGTTCTCTTCCAGCCCGCCGCCGACAAATTGCGCCTGGATATCGGCACGACTATCGATCTGGCAGCCATTCCCGGACCAAATGGCGAGACGCGCTTCGGCGCTGATTTTTTCACGCTCACGCGCCTGCGCTCCGTCGGACGCTTCAAGTTCCCCGTTGAAACCAGCGATTACTTTTTTGGCGTCAATGTCAGCCGTCGGCACGAGTTCGCAGACTGGACCTTTCTCGGCCGGATGCGACTGGCTCACATCTCCTCTCACCTGGTCGACGGCTACGAGGGAACGCGCCAACCATTTACGTACAGCCGCGAATTTGTCGAACTCATCGGCGCGGCGGAAATAGATGAGTGGCGCGCTTACGGCGGTTTTACCTGGCTGTTTTCGTCCATCCCCGACGATTTCGGCGCACTGACGCCGCAGGTCGGCGTGGACGTCATGTGGCAGCTTGCCGGGAATCTTTTCCTGCGCGGCGGGTATAATCTGACGGCGCCATCCATCAGCGGTGATATTGAAATAGTGCAGTCCACCGATTTGGGATTAAAACTCGGAACGCGCGACGGCGCAGGCGTCGTCCTCAGTTTTCGGTCGTACAACGGTCCCAGCGTTCACGGCATGTTTTACGATCGCCTGGACTCGTACGGCGCCGTCAGCCTCGAAGCGGAATTTTAGGAAACCACAGCAATGAGCCACGATCCCCACGACGACTTTCCGGCGCAACCCGACGACGACCGCGACTGGACTTTCCCTCAGCGTTTTCATCCGACATCCAGACTGCACATCGAATCATCCTACGAAAAGCGCCGCGAGAAGTACTGGCTGCACATCCTGCTGTTTCTGGCATCGATTTTTACGACAATGCTGGCCGGTGTCAGCCTCGCTGCGCCGCGCTTCGATGTATTCGATCCGGCCAACTGGGTCCTGGGACTTTCGTACAGCCTGCTGACCATGACTATTATTACGGCGCATGAATTTGGGCATTACTTTGCCGCGCGCCGTCACGGAATTGACGCTTCGTTACCCTACTTCATCCCGTTTCCGATTGTCCCGTTTTTCGGCGCAACTACGGCGGCATTCAATCCTTTCGGCACGATGGGAGCGGTCATCCGCACGCGCACGCCCTTTCTGAATCGCCGCGCGCTGTTTGACGTCGGCGTGGCCGGCCCCCTCGCCGGTTTTGTGATGTGCGTTATCATTCTGGCCGTTGGTTTCCTGACGCTGCCGCCCAAGGAATTTATCTATCAGATCCATCCCGAGTATCTGGCGAACGGCGGAGCCATCCCCCCCTGGGATCTGCATTTCGGTAAAATTGGTCTCTATTCGCTGTTTGAGGCGATTTTCCCCTTCGGCGACTCCTGGGTTCCGCCGATGAACGAAATGTACCACTACCCATTGCTCTGCGCCGGCTGGTTCGGCCTGCTGCTCACGGGACTGAATATGTTGCCGCTGGGACAGCTCGACGGCGGCCACGTGGCCTACGCCATGTTCGGCGCAAAAGTGCAATCATTTCTGGCGCGCGTGGTGTGGTGGGTGCTGCTTTGCCTCGGCTCGCTCGGCATGCTGGAAACTCTGATGAGGGAGGGCCTGCTTCCCGTTAGTGGACTGGAACCGCTGGCCGTTTTGCTGGCATCCGGCCACGATTGGTTTCCCTGGCTCTTTCCGATTTTTCCCGGCTGGATTTTCTGGGCGCTGTTGACGCGATTCGTGATCAAGCTCGACCACCCCTTTGTGCCGGAACACCATCCCGTCGACCGCAGGCGGCGCATCGTCGGCTGGTGCGCTTTTGCCGTGTTTTTGCTCAGTTTTGCGCCGCAGGGACTGTACTTCATCCCGGAACCGCAGAACGCTCCGCACGAAATGGATTCCGACGCAATTTACACCGAGCTTGCGCGTTAATGCATGTTCGGTGTGACTGAGCATCCCCCAAAGTAAACCGGCAGAATCTCCGAAGCCGGAACGCCACCCAGGGATTCAGACGAGTGCGGTCATGCGGGCAACTCCGCCTGTCCACGTCAGTGCAAAAACCAGGGCCGATAAAGGTCGGCGCCAGGATCTTTACAATTGAAGTCGTTTGTTAAACTTAGCCCGCGAGGTTGTCAATGGCGCTGCAGAAGAGCGAATATATCTGGATGAACGGCGAGTACATCGGTTGGGACGACGCCAAAATCCACGTCCTTTCCCACGTGGTTCACTATGGTTCCAGCTGGTTTGAAGGCGTACGCGCTTACGAAACCACGCGCGGAACCGCGGTATTTCGCTTGCAGGAACACATGGCGCGCCTCACGCAGAGCCTCAAGATCTATCGCTCGGAAATGGACTACACACCCGAGCAATTGAGCGATGTCGCCCTGGAACTCATTCGTCGCAACAACCTCAAGTCCTGCTACATCAGACCGGTCGCCTTTCGCGGCTACGGCGAGCTCGGCGTCTACCCGATGAACTGCCCCATGGAAGTTGTCATCGCCGCCTGGCCCTGGGGTCGCTACCTCGGTCCCGAAGCCGTCGAAGAAGGTGTGGACGTCTGTGTTTCCTCCTGGAACCGCATCGCTCCCAATACAATGCCGACCCTGTCAAAAGCCGGCGGCAACTACATGAATGCCCAGCTTATTAAAATTGAAGCGCGTTCCAACGGTTTTACCGAAGGAATCGGCCTCAGCGTGCAGGGTTATGTCAGCGAAGGCAGCGGCGAAAACATTTTCCTCGTGCAGGACGGCGTGTTGTACACCACGCCCCTGGGCGCATCGATCCTGGCCGGTATTACGCGCTCTTCGATCATAGAAATCGCCGGCGATCTCAACATTCAGGTCGTTACCGACCAGATTCCGCGCGCTATGCTCTACACGGCAGATGAAATCTTCTTTACCGGCACGGCGGTGGAAGTGACGCCCGTGCGCAGCGTCGACCACGTTGTCATTGGCGACGGTAAACCCGGTCCTGTCACGCGCCGCATTCAAAATCGATTCTTCAGCATTGTTGAAAGCGGCGACGATCCTTACGGTTGGCTGACCTTTGTTAACGATTAACTCTGGCCCGCGATCGACAATTCCGGCGCTTGAACATGGCCGGAGCAGACGTGAAATGCCATGAGCGGCGACCTGATAAACGAACTCTTTGCGGAAAGAACCGCCGTCATGCTGGCGCCGATGGCGCGAACCACCGACAGCGCGTTTCGGCGCCTGTGCCGTCGTCAGGGCTGTGACCTCGTTTTCACCGAAATGGCGACGGCGGAAGGCATTCTGGAAGACAGTTCCACCATGTACCGTCTGGTGACCTTCCATCCCGACGAGCGGCCCGTAGCCATCCAGCTGACGGGCGGCAGCGCAACGGCCACGGCGCATGCGGTAGCTCGTCTCGTTCGCTCACATCGCCCTTCCGTCATCGATATTAACGCCGGTTGTCCGGTGCCGAATATCTGTTCACGCGGCTGCGGCGCAGCCTTGCTGGGCGACCCGCTTAAACTGTCTGAAACGATCCGTGCAGTTGTTAAAGCCGCCGGCAACACCCCGGTTTCCATCAAGATTCGCGCCACAGGTCAGGGTGCAGCAGTGCAGCCGGCCCAGGTTGGTCGCATTGCCGAAGAAGCCGGCGCGCGATTTATCACGGTCCACGCCCGCACCCGCTCCGACAGTTACTCCACCTGCGCCAACTGGGACTACATTGCCGCTGTTAAACAAGCCGTCACGATTCCCGTCGTCGGCAATGGTGATATCTTCTGCGTTGATGACGCTGTAAAAATGAAACAGCGCACCGATGTGGACGGCATCATGATTGCGCGCGGCGCGTTGGGACGCCCCTGGTTGTTTAATCAATGTCGCGCTGTTTTACAGGGTGATCCGATACCGCCGGCACCGACGCTGCAGGAACATCTGGACATGATTTGCGACTACGTCCGCGAGGCCTTCATCTGGCTCGGCGAAGTACCCGCTTTAAACTTTGTGCGCAAACACGTTTCCTGGTTTACGCACAACCTCAACGGCTCCGAACGACTGCGCACTGCGATATTCACCGCTCGCGATCCTCAACACATTCGGGACATACTCAAGAACTACGCCTGTGATCTGAGCGACGGCAAATTCGCCGACGAACCGCCGCGCAAGGATATCGAAGATATTTTCCGCACCAAAATTTCATTCTGGCGTGAACTCGACAGAGATCTCATTCGAGGTTAAACACGGCAATGGCCATTCACTTTAACTTCCAGCCAAGGCTGACTGAAACGCTGCGTCCCGGCATGGGATAATTGCGCAGCACGACATACTCTTCTCCAAAGACATTTTTTGTTTGCAAACGCGTCGCAAACTGTGAACCGCCAAGTTTAAACCCGACTTCAACAAACAGGTCCGCCAGGCTGTAGGCCGGCATGATGTCTTCCGCCGCCGCGCCGGGCAGCGAAAGCCGTTCGCCCACGAGCGAGAACACAACTCCCGCCGCGACCTCTCCTTCCGTCCACGATGCCGAGCAGTTTAACAGTTCACCCGGCGTGTACACTATTTCCTCCCCCCGCGAAAACGATTCCGGCGATTCGTCAACAGCCCGCTGCAGTGTGGCTGCCACCGCGGTGAATAGCCGCCCGTCGAACCATGTTCCACGCAGTGCCAACTCCAGTCCACGACTGTGAACACGACCCACGTTGCGCGCACTCCACGAAACCGGGCTGCGCGGTACGGCGATAATCTGGTCGCGCGTGCGCAACACAAATGCGTCCAGCGTCACCGATACACTGCCGCTCTCCCACGCGAGCCCCATGTTAAACGATAAACCGCGTTCCGGTCGCAAATCTGCCGATCCGTAGTTGATGTAATACAACTCGTTAAAACTCGGCGGCCGGAAGTTGTCGCTCAGATCCGCGCGCAATGTCAGGTCGGGCAGCACGCGTTTCCAGGCCATGCCGAGCGAGGGCGAGATCACAGCACCGAATTCACTGTATGCATCCAGCCGCAGGGCCGTTTCCACATGCAATTCAGATTGTCCGAGTTTCAGCAGTGGACCGGCGACGCGCAGGGCGGCAGCGGCATGATCGCGCTCCGCCTTGTCGCCTTCAAGGTTCTGCAGTTGTTCGCCGCGCAGTTCGGCGGTGGACAGTTCCAGACGTGCATCCAGCTCAATAGTGCCGAGGCCGGCGGCCAGGTTAAGCGCCGCGCCGGCTTCCCGCTCGCGAAAGTTAAACGTGTGCTCGGCCGGATCCGGACCGAAAAACTCCGGGTCCAGGTAGGTCTGATCATTGCGACGCACATTAAACAACAGGCCGCCGCGCCAGTGTCGGCCGAGAATTTCAACGCCGCCGTAACCAATCACGCCGTCGTCCAGCAGGCGGGCCGAAGCATCTTCTATCCGTCCCTGCACCACCGCGCCGGGCGAGCCGCGATCGGCGCTGCGCAGAATTGCCGCGGCGAACAGTCGCATGTCTGACCGCACCCACTGCGTGTTTAACATTCCGGCGCGAACCGTCGCATCGCCGTTGCCGCGTTGCGCCTGCTCTCTGCTGCCGAACTGGTCAAAAGTAAACGGATAGTCGCCGTCGCCCTCTTCCAGCGCCAGCGAAGCGTTAAACTGGAACGGACCCTCGCGCAGGCCGCCCCAGGCGGCTGCGCGCCATTCGTTAAAAGAGGCGCGCGTCACACGTGCGCCGAGCTGCGGCGACGTCCGCAGCAGAAGAGTGCGTAGATTAACGAGGCCTCCCAGAGCATTGCCGCCATAGAGCGCCGCACCGCCACCGCGTACCACCTGAATCTCTTCCAGCAGTGGAAGCGGCAACAATGCCAGGTCAACCGATCCGCTCTGGACGGAATTCAGACGTACGCCGTCGAGCAGCAGCAAGGTCTGCGGCGCAGTACTGCCGCGCAGACTCAGTGTCTGGATGCCGCCCAGCCCGCCGTAGCGTTTGACAAAAACGCCGGGCGAAAGCTCGAGCGCGTCGCCTGTGGAGGTGAGCGGGAGACGTTCTATGTCCGCCCGGCTGATGTTAACTTCCGGCCGGGCGATGGAGGCGCGAATACGCGGCGCAGCGACCTCGACGCCGGGCAGAATCACCACGCTGTCTTTATCGGCGTGCGACGTGGAATCCGGCGGCGCCGCGAGCGACGCTGCCGAACCAAAGCCTTCTGAAGCGATGACAAACAAAAAAATCAGAAAAAAGCCGAACCACGACGCGCCGCCATGTTTAAACGCCCCGCCCAAACGGTCAGGGCGTTCACTACAAGGAGTACTCCGACAGCGCGCTCCGCAGATCATTTATTCACCAGCAACGGAGCAGTGAATATTTGATCGCCGCGGCGCATGGTTATCATATATGCGCCATTGTTAAATGAGGCAAGATCGATGTCGATGGAACCGGTGCCGGAGACTCCCAGGTCGGCCGCCCGTTGGAAAACAAGTTTACCGTCGAGCGTGCGAATTTCCAGTTCAGCCTGTGTAGATCCAGTCGAGCCTGCATCAAGACTCACAACGGTGTGATATGCCGCCGGATTCGGTGAAAGAAGCAGTTGCTCCCGGGCCGGCGAGTGAACGAGTTCGCTATCGTCCACGGACGTAGTTGTGTTGTCCGGGCCGATGACTGCGATGCTCGCCGCCGAGCCGAAGTCGTTAAACTCAAAGGCGTTGGCCACCCAGATGCGGTCGTTGTACACCGCAATGCCCTCGGGTTTGCCGCCGGTTTCGTAGCGCTGCAACAGCTCGCCCGTGGTCGAATTAAAACGGCGCACGTCGCTGGAAAAAGTCGTGACGTAAAGCTCGTTGTTAAACAGCACGGCCTCGCGCGGACCGTTAAAACCGAGCGTCTGCGTTGCAATGCGTCGCAGCACGGTTTGCGACGCCGGATCCACAACGGCCACTTCGTGCGTGCCGGTCAGCGTGATGTAGAGCAAACCCTCGCTGAGGAACATGTGGTTGCCGCCCTCGCCCAGGTCCAGGTCCAGTTGACTGAGCATCTGTGCCGATTCGGTATCCGCAAACAGGAGTCGCGCGCGCCCGCCGCCGAATTCACCTTCATCGAGGACGAGCAGATCAAAGCCGGCGTCCTTGTTGTCGTACCAGATCGTCTGCTGAATCCAGGGCGCAGTTTCAATGACGCGTTCATTCTGCGGGTCGGCCAGCTCGATAAGACGCAGGCGGCCGCTTTCAGCGCCGCGTTCGCTGACAACAAGCATCGTCCCGTCTGGCGAGACGCTGACGGCGGTCGCAGCAACGAGATTAATATCCGCGAGCGGGTCGTTAACCTCGCCGTCCAGACCAATGCGCCGAATCTGTGCGCCGTTAATAAAATAGCCGTATTCCTCCGCGACATCGAATCCCGGACGCAGTGGGAAATTACCCGCACCCCAGGGCAGTTCCGAGCGCCACTCCACGTCGCCGTCCAGCGTGGAATACATCGCCACGGATTGTGGCTGATCATCCTCTTCGCGGATGCCGTTAAAGTTGAGGTCCACCTGGTTGCTGAGTGCAACAACTCCGTCCGGAGTGGCATGCAGATGCGCCGGCTGCAATGCCGCCGGCAATACTGCGACAATATCCGTCGAAAGTTTCGGGTGTAATACGGCGACGCTATTGGCGGACGTGAAGTTGCCGGTTTCGTACGCGTTGGCTATCCAGAGGCGGCCTTCCCAGAATGCAATCCCCTCGGGGCGCCCGCCGCTGGTTAACACGGCGCTGACATCGCCGCCCGCCAGATCAATGCGGCGAATATCGCTTTCGTACGTTGTCACATACAGGGAACCGTCAAACAGCACCGATTCGCGCGGGCCGTTAAATCCGCTGGTGCCGACGTTAAATGTATTAACAATACGCTCGTTTTCGAGGCTGATTTCATGCACGACGTGATCGCCGTTAACTGTTGCAAACACTCGATCGCCGTCGAGCAGCAGGTGGTTGCCGGTATTGCCGAGAGGAATATCGCGCCGCTCCGAATCAGCGCCCGGTTTAATAATGGACAGACTTGAACCGCTTTCGCCGAACACACCTTCGTTTAACACAACGATTCGGAGTTGATCGGCAGAGTTGTACCAGACCAGATTTTGTTGAACATTTTCGCCTGTTTCAAAAGTCTCCGATTCACCGCTCGCAAGGTCGACGATCCTGACAACATCGCTGCCGGGGCTGTTGCGCTCACTCAGGACGGCCTCGCCGCTGCGCGGATCGATGGACACGGCGGTCGCAACCCAGGGGAGGTTAACATCCAGATTGACGCTTCCATCCAGAGTACTGTAGGCGCGCACTTCCTCTGCCAAGGGCAGCAGCAGCAATCCATTTTCTTCGTCGACGGCGGCGCGCAACGGAAAGCCCATGCCGTCGTCCCAGTTGAATTCCAGCATCAGTTCGGCTTCGCGGTCCTGTAGCGGCAGCAAGTTGTCGACAACGTACCAGCGGGCGGGGCTGTCGCCTTCGTCCTGAACACCGTCGAAGTTGAGATCAATGCGATTGCAAATGATGTGCAGGCGAGCGCCGTCGGCGATGACGGCCAGCGGCTGCGGACCGGTTTGCAGAAGTTTTTGCGGTTGAGCGGAGAGAGATACGGTACAAACGGCGCCGAGCAGGAGCGCCAGGCAGAAACGCGGAAACAGTCCCATTTTGACTCCCGGGAGAACAGGGTTCAAGGTGCGAATATCGCACGGCACGCGCAACGCGGATATGCGGAATTAAATGCGGTGATGGGGAGATGCCGTCAAAGCGGGGCAAGTCCTCATCCCATCCGTTAGCGCGGATGATGCGGGGCGTAGTACACCGCAATCGATGAGCACGTGTGGCAGGTCTTCTGGCTTGGGAGTCGTTCTTACCATTCCCCTTCCCGATCGCGTCAATTTCGCTTTGATCAGTGGGCGCCTGGCGGCCTGAATGGTTCGTCGTCCTTTACAGCGGCGCTACCGCGCGGGATTTTCACCCGGCTTCCCTATTAAGTTGCTCGGACGGCCAAGGCCGCCCGGAACACCTACACGTGGAATCGGCAAATTATCACTAAATCGCGAGGTCGCCAACCGGAGGGGAACATTTTGGGACGTGTGGCAAGGTCGCGTGCAAAAAATTTGTTGCACGGCGCGCGCCTAAGATTGATATTGCGCCGCGGACGGGACGACGTCCGATGAACTTGCCTGAACCTCCGGGAGGAACGCCTATGATGGCCGCAGTGGCCGGAAATACTGCCGATCATTCATCAGCAAACGCAGTCCGGGAGCAGTCCGGGGAACTTCTGCATATCGTCAGCTTCAGGATGGGCGGCGAGGAATTCGGCGTTGATATTCTTCAGGTGCGTGAAATCATCAGAATGACGAACATCACGCGCGTCCCCAACGCACCCGAAATCGTGGAGGGCGTCATCAACCTGCGCGGCAAGGTGGTTCCGGTGGTGGAACTTCGCCGCAAGCTCGGCATGCCGCAAGTGGAGCCGGACAAGGATACGCGCATCGTGATCGTGGAGCTGGAAGAGAAAACGGTCGGGTTCATCGTGGATGCGGTGAGCGAAGTGCTGCGCATTCCTCAGAGCGTCGTTGAACCGCCGCCATCCCTTGCCGCCGGAATCAACGCGGAATTCATCACAGCGGTCGGCAAACTCGATGACCGACTGCTGATTTTGCTCGATCTCAAAAAAACTTTGTCGCTGCCGGAATCGGATGCCTTGCGAGCGATGTAAAAGATAAATCGACTTAAATCCGACAGAGGCATCAGTCAAAAAAATTCAATCGATGCGGGGCATTCACTCGGTTGACGCATCCGCTCAATTAAGCTACGGCTTAATTCCCACTGTTTTTCCTGGCTCTGAACACCGTAGCAGCGGACGCAAAAACACGCGGCAGTCGTCAGTCGCACAGACCGGGTAAAGCCAGATCGGATCGAGTCTGAACAGACACAATGATGCTTTCGATCGGTGCACACATTCGCCGGGCGCAGACACTCACGTTACGATTTATACAATTAATTAGCTATTTTTCGCATTCTCCGACAAAAGACGGGATACAGCCAAGGGACACCGCAGACATCAACCGCATTCGGCATTCCACGTGGTGATGCGCGGAACACAGGCAGAACTGATCAGATCGCACATGCACTCGGCGGCGCAATGCGATTTCGACCGCTTGACTCCGGTGATTATTTCTGGTGGTTATGAAGCTTGAAGAGCGCATGCAATCAAGGGACCTGGACGCCAACCGCCCAACGGGCGGCGTGGAGCAGGCGGGCTACGAAGTACTGTGGCGCCATTCCCGCCACCTGATGCACGCCAAAACCGAGGGCGTGCACCTGCTGCTTGAGCACCTGCTGCAAGACGTGGGCGCACTGTTGCGGGCGGACGCCGTGCATCTGCACCTTCCTCCAGCTTTGCGCAGTCATTTCAACGCGGATTCACTTGATTTCGGCAGCAAGAGCGTCGACAGTTCAGCGAGCTATTCCGTGGCGTTGTATGACGGCGCCGGCGAACTGCAGGTCTGCACACCCGCTGACAAACAAGAGGGTTTTGCTGAGTTTTTGGATGAAGCCGCGGCCCTGATTGATTCCGCTCTGTTCGCCGTCGAGCAAACAAACGACCGGGATCGTCTGCGCCGCCGCGAGCAAACGATGCTGCAGGAACTGCATCACCGCACCAAGAACAATTTGCAGACCGTATCGAGTCTGCTGGATCTGCAAGGCATGCGCAGCGGCTCCGAGCAGATGGAGGCCATGCTGAACGCCGCGGCGATGCGGGTGCGGACCATTGCCATCGTGCACGACACTATGTGCCAGACCGACAACGGCAACAGAATGAACCTGCGCACATTTGCGCTCGGGCTGATTCTGGCGCTGCGCTCCTTGTTTGATCTGGACGGCAGAGAGCCGCACATCGAAGTGGACGTAGAAGAAATACCGCTGGATTTTGAGCAGGCGACGCCCTGCGCGCTGATACTTAACGAACTTTTGTGCAACGCATTTAAACACGCCTTTCCTGACCAAAGCAACGGCCATATTCTGGTCGGCGCAAAACTGTTAAACAATCGCATTGACATCGTCGTGTCCGACAATGGGATCGGTTTACTCTCCACCGACTCTGAGGCGGATGTACAACGGGGATTCGGCTTTACGATCATCCGCGAACTGGCGAAGCAGATCGAAGCCGAATTGACATTTAAACACGACCATGGTTTTGAATGCCGGATCACCTTCCAGGGACCGGCGCACTAAAACACTACGACACTTATGGCAAACGAACAGATATTGGTTGTTGAAGACGAAAATCTGGTGGCGATGAACATCAGCGAGCGGCTTCGCCGCATCGGATATGTGGTGCCGCAGGCAGTCGCCTCCGGTGCAGAGGCAATTAAACACGCCTCTGAACGGAGGCCGGACCTGGTATTGATGGACATCAGGCTCAAGGACGGGATCGACGGCGTGGAAGCGGCGGCGCACATCCGCGAAAACCTCGACATACCGGTGATATTTTTAACAGCGTTTTCGGATGCCGAACTGGTGGAACGCGCCAAGTTAACCGAACCTTACGGCTACATACTGAAACCTTTTCAGGCGCGCGAGCTGCACACAAGCATTGTAATGGCCCTGTTTAAACATCGCAACGACCGCAAGATCCGACGGACGAATGTCGCACTGCGCTCAACGCTGGACCGCCTGGGCGAGGCGGTTATCACAACCGACAACGGCGGGAACGTAACGTACCTCAACCCCGCCGCCAGCGATCTGACCGGCTGGAGCGACAGCGAGGCGCTCGGCAAGCGACTGAGCGAAGTCCTGCGTATTATCGACTTTCAGACAAGACAAATACTTCAACACCCGGCGGTTCGTTCACTTCGCAAAGGAACGTTTATTGAATCGCGCAGTCAGTCCATTCTGTTAACCCGCGACGGCAGCCACTTGCCGATTGACGACTACGCGGCAACGCTGGACGGCCCCGACGGATCGAACGACGGGCTTGTCGTAACCTTCCACGACAACAGCCGATTGATTGAAAGTGAGCAGTTACAGGAAGAGTGGCGTCAGGTGGCGGAGCGCGCACAACAGTTAAAAACGGAGCTACTGACGAATTTAAACCAGGAAATCCGCGAGCCGCTGCACATTATCCAGAGTTACACCAACCTCATCCAGGATTTGTTCGGGCAGGAGCTGGACCCCAAGTACGGTCGTTACCTGCTCCACATTCGCGAGGCCGGGCGCAGCCTGCTGGAAACACTTAACAAAATTGTGGACCTCTCGCGGCTGCATGTAGAAACGTTTCCGATCCGCGCCCGCGAGTTAAACATCGACGAACTTGTGAGCGCCTGCGTCGAAGCGGTACGGGAGCGCGCCGAACGCAAAAATCTCAATCTTGAACTGGACCTGAAATCGGAAGGCGGTCGCATTTACGCCGACATGTACGCCATACGTTCGGCGATTTCTCATGTGCTGGACAACGCCGTCAAGTACACGGATGCGGGCAAGATCAAGGTGGCTACCGGATTCATCGAAGACAACCGCATCGCCGTTTTTATAAGCGATACGGGCATCGGCATCGCCAACGAACATCTGCCCCAGATCTTTGAGGAGTTCTCCCGATTTCCGGAGTACCACAAACGCAACGAAGGCATCGGCCTGGGGCTGGCCCTGACCAAGCGATTTGTTGAACACAGCAACGGTTCGATTACGGTGCGCAGCCAGCCGAACAGCGGCACCAATATTACGCTCAGTTTTCCGCGCATGGAACCCGGCGAGAAATCCGGGAGCGAGATGTCCAATGCCGACAAGCGCGTTTCGATCGTGGAGTCCATGTTAAACAATCCACATCTGGTCGTACTCGTGGTGGAAAGCCACAGCAGCGTGCGCCAACACTTCGGCGGCGATCTGGGCGAACACATGACGGTCTACATGGCCGACAGTCGTGACAAAGCCATGTCGATTCTTGGTCTGCAGCACGTTGACGCGGTTCTGGTCGACATCAGCCTGGACGCGGAAGCAGGCACGAGTCTGATCAGGTCGATTAAACAGGATGAGGCGCTGCGCCACATTGCGGTGGTGGCGTTCACGGCGCATGATATTGACATGCAACGCCGTGCCGCATTTTCGGCAGGCAGTGATTATTACCTCAGCAAGCCGTTCAACACAGACGAGCTGCGGACAACGCTGCGCGCGATTGCCCAGCGGCGGAGGGATTCAAACAGCGGCAGCCGGCAATCGGACTGAGTCCCGCGCAAGCGCCGGTAAAAACACTACTGATTCTTCTAACTGACATCAAGTGTAAATTTTTTGGTGGTCGGCGACAGCGTCGCGAATGCGCCGAGCGCGAGTCTGGTCTGGCGGAGTACGGACCGGCTGCGATTATATGTAGCACCCGAAATTATGAGCGATTTGCGGCGCATCTTGCAATGGTCTCGAAAGCATCTTGCACTGGGCCCGATTCCGGGCCAAAGGGATGGCCGGCCGATAGATTGAGGGTTGGTACGCGAGAGTTGAGGCGCGAAACTTGATACGGCAAAACAAGACTGAAGACTCGGAGACCTGAAAGCGGAGTATTTCGGCTCCTGATAAAATGCCCCCAACCACAGGCTCACCAGCGCAAAAAGCTGATCGGCACTTGATCGGCGACAAGCGATGGAAGCGGAGATTCCGGCTGGCTGGAAACGTCTCACCCGTTGACAAACAAGAAAATGCGCATAGCGATCTGCCCCCAGAAGTGAAAAAGTTTGCAGCATGCAAATGCAAGACGAGCCATTCCGTTTTGGCTGCGAAGCGCTCAAAACCTAATTTGACGCGACGTTTTTGTGTCGACCGGGAAAAAGAACAATATGCGCCCCTACATCGAGCTGTTGCGACCGCATCAATTTATCAAGAACCTGTTTGTGTTCCTGCCGGTGTTTTTTGCGCGTGAAGCGACCAGTCCGGAAAAACTGGTTGACACGCTCCTGGCTTTTGCGGTGTTCTGCTGCGCGGCCGGAGCCGTGTATGTGTTTAACGATTGGCGCGACCGCGAAGACGACAGATTACACCCTGAAAAGAAACTCCGCCCTCTCGCCTCGGGTGTCGTCAAGAGCGGACCGGCTTTCATCCTGATGGCGGCAATGTTATGCAGTGCAGCCGCGCTTGCCGTATTTACGGTCCCGGACCTTTTGCCGGTTGTCGGCGTGTACCTGCTGTTTAACCTGGCCTATTCATTGGGAGTTAAACAGATTGCAATTGTAGACGTCATGATCGTGGCACTCGGTTTTGTCCTGCGACTGGTCGGTGGCGCACTGGCGGCGGACGTAAACCTGTCGAAATGGATTATCATTGTCACCTTCCTCGGTGCGCTGTTTGTCGCACTGGCCAAACGCCGCGACGACCAGGTCATCTACAGTCGAACCGGCGCGAAGATGCGCAAGAGCGTCGACGGCTACAATGTTGAATTTCTCAATATTTCCATGGTAATCATGGCGGCGGTGTTAATTGTGGCCTATCTGATGTATACCGTCTCCGACAGAGCCGTGCAGGTCAGCGGGAGTGAGAACACCTACTTTACGGCCTTTTTTGTGTTGCTCGGTATCATGCGCTATCTGCAGATCACACTGGTTAAACAGGAGAGCGGCGCGCCCAGTAAAATAGTGCTGCGCGACCGATTTTTGCAGCTGACGGTCGTGGGCTGGTTGTTGACATTCACGTGGATTTTATATGTCGACTGACCAGGCCGACAAAAGCATAGCGCTCTCGGGTTGGGGCCGATTTCCCGTTGTTGAAACGCGGGAATCGACCTTCGATGACGAGGAAGAGCTGCGGACGCTTCTACGGGACATTGAGGGCGGCATTGCGCGCGGACTGGGACGGGCGTATGGCGACTCCGCACTGGCGGGGCGGGTCGTTTCGACGCGGCGTTACAAGCGCATGTTAAGTTTTGACGACAACACCGGCATGCTGCACGCCCAGAGCGGTGTGAGCATTGCAGACCTGCTCGAAGTGTTTGTACCGCGTGGATGGTTTCCACCGGTTGTTCCGGGGACAAAATACGTGACTCTGGGCGGCGCGGCGGCGGCCGATATTCACGGAAAAAACCACCACACGGACTCGTCGTTCGGCGCGCATATCCGAAGCCTGCGTTTAATGGACGGCCAGGGGAACATAATAAAATGCTCTTCGAATGACCGCGGCGATGTGTTTAACTGTGCTGTCGGCGGCATGGGGCTGGCGGGCATCATTCTCGACATGACGCTTCAAATGCAAAAAATCGAGAGCGCCTGGATCACTCAGCACATTGAAACTTTGCCCGACCTGGATGCGGTAGTATCGGCATTTGAACGCAGCACACAGGCCAGTTACTCGGTAGCATGGATAGATTGCCTTGCGCGCGGCAAGAAAACCGGCAGGTCGGTTTTGATCACCGGCGAACACGCACAACCGGACGAATTACCCCGGACTGCAATGGCGAGGCCATTGACAATCCCACCGATGCGCCGCCTGACGTTTCCGCTTACGATGCCGGCATTCCTGTTAAACAGGATGTCGGCGGCAATGTTTAACAGTCTGTACTTCCGCCTTAACACAATGAAACGCGGTCGATCGGTTGTGCCGTACGAGCCGTTCTTTTTTCCTCTGGACGGCATACAGCATTGGAACCGCGCTTATGGTCCGCGGGGCTTTCTGCAGTATCAGTTTGTTTTACCGCGCGGCAAGGAAGACGCACTGCGTTTGATTATAGAGCGAATCGGCAAGTCGGATTCAGCACCTTTTTTGACGGTGTTAAAACTGTTTGGACCGGGCCGCGGCACGCCGCTGTCTTTCCCCCTGGAAGGATTCACGCTGGCGCTCGACTTTCCGCGGCAGCCGGCGCTGTTTGGCCTGCTGGAGGAACTGGACCAAATTACGGCGCAGCACGGCGGTCGCGTGTATCTTTGCAAGGACGCCCGCCTCTCGGCACACAATTTCCGGCGCATGTATCCGGAGCATGCCGCATTTGCCGCAAGCCGCCGTGTGCTGGATCCGAACGGAACCTTTACTTCACTTCAGTCGCAACGTCTGGAACTCTAATGGCACAAGTTCTCATTCTGGGAGGTCGATCAGACATTGGCCTGGCTTTTGCTCATATCTGCGCCCAAAACGGATACGAGGTCTGTCTGGCCGCACGCAGACCGGAGCGGCTGGCGGACGACGTCAGGGATATCGCCACGCGCTACCAGGTGCATGTGGAAACCCGTGAATTCGATGCCGAAAACTCAGCCGAACATGCCGACTGGTTCAATCAGCTGGGACAGACGCCCGACATCGTGCTGTATGCCGCGGGTTATCTGGGCGACATCGAGCAGGCCACAAAGGACAATGCCGAGCTGGAACGAATTATGCAGGTGAACGCGCGCGGTGCAATGACAATACTGGAAGCAGCGGCCAGGGCCATGGAACATCGCGGCAGTGGCACGATCATTGGAATTTCCTCGGTTGCCGGAGAGCGCGGCCGCAAGTCCAATTACCATTACGGCGCTGCCAAGGCGGCATTGACGACATTTCTTTCGGGACTGCGGAATCGCCTGGCCGGGACAGGCATTCACGTGATGACGGTAAAGCCGGGTTTTGTCGCGACGCGCATGTTGGAGGGAATGCAAACACCCGCCGCGCTGACCGCGACACCCGAGCGATGCGCAACAGATATTTACCGCGCCGTGCAGAGTCGCCGGGACGTCGTTTATTCGACCTGGCACTGGAGATACGTTATGGCCGTAATCAGAAATATTCCGGAGCGGTTGTTCAAAAAGATGTCGATCTGAGGTCATCGACCAAGCCTGCAAACGCCTTGCCGTGAATTTTTTTCGCGGGGCGAAGCGCTTTCACTTTGCCGACCAAAGGCGCTCAAACTCCGGACGGGAAAGTACATTCCTGCTCGCACCGGCGCCGTAACACGGGATTTCAAGAGAATTGCATGGCCATGCAACAATTACTAAATCGTAACAATTGGCAGCATATATTCGCGCACATCCGGACCGCAGATCCGGCCGCAGACAAATCGAGTTTGCTTGCCATTGCCTGAAAAACCAAATTGGCGACATTCGGGTATTGGTATACTGTTGCTTCAGCCGGTCCGGCGCGGGATGGTTTTTACCGCCCCGACAAGGCCGTAAGCGTTCAGTTCCGGTTCGAGTGGATACGTGCAGAAACTCGCGCCGTTTTCAGATAGACTGATCGAGTTTGCGAGGCGACTGTTCCGTCGCTTTTCGCCGCTCCATTCTGCAAACAACAATCTTCCATCCGGGATTTTGCCGGCCGGACTGGGAACCCCGCATGCGCCGTCCGGCCGCCAGGATTCAAGATTATGACGCGTGCCGTACAAAAGGGAAATCGATCGAGCCCACACCCGCCGTTTGGTGAGCCGAATCTGCTGATTCCGGCCGCGGTGATGTTTGTGCTCGGCGCCTCCCTGATTCTTGCCTGGGACTACCTCGCACCGGAAACAGCCTCCGAGGCGTCCACAGGGCCGCTCGCCTGGATCCTTCTGGTGAGCTGCACCGCCTCAACTGTGGCGGCGCTGTATATGTATTGCCGCCGCACCAGACTAATCCAGGAAAAAGCCCAGATTGGACGCCAGCGCAGCCAGGCTTTCCTGAATGCCATCCCCGACCTGATAATCCTGGTTGACCGACACAACATTTGCACCGATTTCCGCGCCGCGCCCAATGCGCCTCCGGTGTTCACCAATGAGACGATACTCGGCCGGTCCATCAGTGACTTCCTGCCGCCGCAATCGGCGCTGGAACTGATTGAAACGATAGCCGCGACGCGCAACACCGAAGAGAATCACACCATTGAGCTCGACATCCATGCGCGCAAGGGACGAACGCGCCAGGTGGAAGCGCGCATCGTGCCTTACAACAAAAACGAAGTGCTGCTGATCATTCGCGAGATAAGCGACAGCCACTTTATGCGCCGCATTCTGCGCGAACTGGCAGAAGATATTTCGACCAAAACCGGCGATGACTTCTTTACCTCAATGGTGCGCTTTCTGGCGCGTACGCTGCACGCCGACTACGTGCTGGTGGGAATGATGAGCGACGCCGCTCCGTACGACGTACACGTGCTGGCCGGCACACACGGCGACAAACTCATCAGCAAACAATTCAATTTTCATCTGGAAAAACTGCCGACTTCGCGCACGCTGGTCGGTCGTCGCAATCTGATTGTGCCGCAGGGACTGCGCGAACATTTCAGCGACGACGCCTCGCTGAACGACGAGGAAACCGGCACGATTGTGAATGTGCCGCTGCTGGACTCGCTTGGCAGGCGCTGCGGCATTCTGATGGTCATCAATGGCGACATCAGCAGTTACGGACAATTCTCAGAGTCAATCGTGCAAATCTGCGCGGACCGCGCGGCGGGCGAGCTCGAATACGAAACGACGATGCGGGCGCTGTCAGATGCGGTTAACCAGGCCGAGCAGCTGAATCAGATGAAGTCAAACATGCTGGCCAACCTCAATCACGAGTTCCGCACGCCGATGAATGGCATTCTGGGTTTTGCCAAGATTTTACACCGGCACATCGAGGATCCGGAGCAGCGCCAGTATGCGCACTTCATTTTCCAGAGCGCTGAACGGCTGATGAACACGTTGCGCGACGTCATCGCGCTGGCCAAACTCGAATCCAATGAGATTTCGATTCAGTGGATGCCCGTTTCGTTGGCCGGTGAAGTAGAAGATGTCGTGTTCTCCTACCGCTCGCAGATCGAAGAACGAGGTCTGACTCTGCGCCTCGACCTGCCGGAAGAACTCGTCAGCTGCCGACTTGACGCCTCGTTGCTGGGCCAGGTGCTGAAGAACCTGCTGGACAATGCACTTAAATTCACCCAGCAGGGCGGTATCCGAATCCAGTGCCGCGCCGAGGAAATAGACGGCGAGAACTGCGGGGTCATCCGCGTGACGGACACGGGCATTGGAATGTCGCCGGAGTTTCAGCTGCGCGCTTTTGCAGCCTTTACGCAGGAGAGCGCAGGCATAGACCGCCAATTTGAAGGCTCCGGCATCGGCCTGACGATCGTGCAGCGTTTTGTGAGTATCATGAACGGCAAAGTATTCGTCGAGAGTCGCAAAGGCCTGGGCAGCACGTTTACCGTGGCATTCCCGCTGCTGGACTCTGAGGCGGCGCAGAAAGAAATCGACGCCATCTCACCGGATCTTGAGCCGGAACTTACCGGCGGCAACGGAGCCGTTCCGCCGAAACTGAACATTCTGGTGGCGGAAGACGATGAAAGCAACCAGCGCCTGATCGGCATGTATCTGCGCGATCTGGCAAACATTGACCAGGCACTGACGGCCGAGCAGGCCCTGGCCCAGTGCTCCGATAAAAAGTACGACCTGATTCTTTTTGACGTCAACCTGGGCCACGGCATCCGCGACGGCATTGAGGCCTATCGCAAGATCCGCACAAGGACGGAAAACGACGCAAAAGTTCCGATCGTGGCCATGACCGCCTACACGCTCAAGTACACGCGGGATACTTTTCTGGAAGAGGGTTTCAACGACTACATCTCAAAGCCGTTCAACGACGTGGATATTCAAGCGCTGGTGATCAAATACGCACGCGAACTGCAGACCGCGCAGCCGCGCAATCAGAAAGATAACTCAGTAGAACAGCGGAACAACCATTGTTCCCCAGACGGCAATCAGGGCCGCACCGACGACGTTCATGAAGGTGCCGGCAACCAGCATGCGCCAGAGTGAGACACCCCGCATTCCACCAAACGCCAGTCCATTTACACCGGTAGCCAGAGGACTCATGTAGGCCGAGGTAGAAGAGAGCGTCGCGACGATCAACAGCGGCACAACGTCCATTCCAAGTTGTTGCGCCAGCGGCACGCAGACGGTAAAAGCTGTAATCTGAACGACGGTATTGCTTAACAGCTCGGTGGCAAACGAGATAATCAAGGCAAAGACAAAAAAGACCAGCAAAGGCGAAGTACCTTCCGGAATCCAGGCCGCACCCGCCGCAGCGAGATCGCGGAAAAAATCACCGGCCATAAAGAGCAATGCCCCGATGCCGATCACGACAGCAAGCAGCAGAAATCCACGCCAGGGAAGATCGCTGTAGCAATCGCGGACAGTCAGAAGTCGCCGCGGCACCCCGTCGCCGCCATCAAAACGACGAACAAAAAGCAGGTAAAGAACGAACAGCGTCAACAGCGTAGTGATGACGATGTTCAGCACGCCTGTCCCGGGAAAACGAAGCAGCAAAAACGACATCAGCAGGGAGCCGGTGAAAATGCCCGCGCCGATGCGCACCGTCAGCCGGTGAAAAAGTTTGGAACCCGTGTCGCGACTCACATGCGTTTCGATGATGCCGACGTCGCTCAGCCAGATCCGCTGAACGACCGACAAAACCATCCAGGCGCCCAGCAGACAGACAAGCACCAGCGGCACGCCCCAGCCCAGCCAGACGGCAAAACTGACCACGCTCTCCCCGGGGTGGTGGTCGATGCCCAGATACCCGACCAGCAATGCGTTGGCGGGCGTCGACGTGACCGATCCCATGCCCCCGATGTTCGCGCCGTAGATCACCGGCAGCGTCAACAACGTGGAAGCGCCCACCCTGGAAGCACCGGACGCCTTGACGATGTCCTCGCGCAGCAGGTTGATCACCGGCAGCATCGTGAGCACGGTAATGACGTTGGGAATAAAAAAGGAGAGGAAAGCCGAAGCGACAAGCAGCAGAAGCAACAAACGCGGAAACGACAATTTTCGCGCGGCCGTCAAACGCGCCACGATCGCCTGCGGCAGGTTGACCTTGATAATGAGACGCGAAAGGAGAAATCCACAAACAAAAAACAAGCCGAGCTGGAGTTTGTCCATGTGTCAGGCCGTGAGGTGGACAACCGGTGATATGGCAAACAGCTGCGTCATAGGCGCTCTAAAACGAAAAACGCCGAATCGACTGTGATTTCGGCGCGCAAACAAGGCAGATTTTCTGTGGAAGCCGTTGAAGGAATAAAGAGTGATCCCGGTAGGACTCGAACCTACGGCCAACTGATTAAAAGTCAGTTGCTCTACCAACTGAGCTACGGGATCGGCTCCAACAGAGAATAGCAAAATTAGCGCTTTGTTAAACTAAAAGCAACCAAAAACTCACTTTTCGGGCATCAAGGCATTCATTTCGTATGGAACGCCGAGAACTTCGCGCACGACCGAGGCGATGCCGGCGGCGTCCAGACGCGTCTCCCGCCACAGCTCGGCCTGCGTGCCGTGATCGATGTATTCATCCTCAATCCCGTGGACTTTTACCTCCACCCCGCTGATATTGCTCTCCGCGATGTACTCCAGCACGGCGCTGCCGAATCCACCCTGTTTCTGGTGATCTTCGACTGTGACGACCTTGTCGTACTTGCGGCAGATTTCGTCGATCATGTCCGTGTCGAGCGGCTTGACAAAACGCGCATTGACGACGCCGGCGCTGATGCCTTCGGCTTCCAGCGCCGCGGCGGCTTCGAGCGCCGGGTAAACTCGATTGCCGATTGCCAGAATCGCGATCTCGTTGCCCTCGCGCAGTACTTCGGACTTGCCGATAGGAATGGCTTTGTAGTCGCCCATTTCAACGCCGATGCCCGTGCCGCGCGGATAGCGAATCGAGATCGGCCCATCCTTGTACACGCACGTTGCCGTATACAGCATGTCGCGCAGCTCGGCTTCGTCTTTCGGCGCCATCACGACCATGCCCTGAATGATGCGCAGGTAGGCAAAGTCGAGCACGCCGTGGTGCGTGGGACCGTCGGCGCCGACAAGGCCGGAACGATCGAGACAGAACACGACGTGCAGTCGCTGCAGCGCGCAGTCGTGCACCACGTTGTCAAAGGCGCGCTGCAGGAAGGAAGAGTATATCGCACAGACCGGCGTCATGCCTTCGGCCGCCATTCCGGCCGCAAATGTCACGGCATGTCCCTCGGCAATGCCGACGTCGATCACGCGTTCGGGCATGACTTTCTGCAGCTCGATCAGGCCTGTTCCGCTGGGCATCGCCGCGGTAATGGCGACGACGCGATCGTTGCGCCTGCACAGGTCGATCATGGACTCGCCGAAGACTTTTTCGTATTTGGGCGGCTTTGCCGTGGCAGGCGGCGCGGCAAGCGCCTTGCCGGTAATTTTGTCGACGGGCTGGCCGATGGCGTGCAAAAACTGTACGTGTTTCTCGGCCGGTTTGTAGCCCTTGCCCTTTTGCGTCGTCACGTGCAGCAGCACGGGGCCATTGATGTTTTTCTTGACGAACTCGAGCGTCTCGACCAGCTGTTTGACGTTGTGGCCGTTGACCGGCCCGAAATAGTCAAATCCAAGCGCTTCAAACAGCATTCCGGGCGTCAGCACAGCTTTCATGCCGTCTTCGATGCGGCCCAGCAGCCGACGAATGCGATCGCCGACTTCGCCTGTGCGGCCGGCGAGTTCCCAGACGTTGCGGCGCACGCGCTGCACGGTATTGCTGGTGGCCAGACCGGTAAAATAATTGGAGATCGACCAGACATTGGGGTCGATCGACATATTGTTGTCGTTCAGGATTACAATCATGCGGCGGTTCTGGATGCCGCAGTTGTTCATTGCTTCGTAGGCCAGGCCGCCGGTCATTGCACCGTCGCCGATTACCGCGGCAACGTGGAAATCTTCACCGCGGTAATCGCGCGCTACGGCCAGGCCGAGCGCAGCTGAAATGCTGGTGGATGCGTGCCCCGCGCCGAAGACATCGTACTCGCTTTCATCGCGTTTGAGGAATCCCGAAAGCCCGCCTTTTTTGCGAATGCTGGCCAGTCGGTCGCGCCGGCCGGTCAGAATTTTGTGCGGATACCCCTGGTGCCCGGTGTCGATGACAATTTTGTCTTTGGGCGTATTAAAAACGTAATGCAGCGCCGTCGTAATTTCCACGGCTCCCAGCCCACCGCCAAAGTGCCCGCCGACCTGAGTGATGGTGTCGACGATAAATTCGCGCACTTCGGCACAGACCTGCGGCAGATCGGCGGCGTCGAGGGCGCGCAGATCCGCAGGGGAATTGATCGAGGGCAAAAACTTGTATGCGGGGGAGCTCAATACATTGTCATCCATTCAAATCACCCGAACCGGTAATGTCCACTTTGCGTGTTTTCTCTTGTTTGTCTCGCAGAGCGGAGCTGCGAGTCTGTTTGACGGAATACACGCCGCCGAACGTAAAGTTCGGCGCTCTCAGGCAGGAGTTGCATTGCTTATGGGGACTGCCCGAACGTCCATTGATGTTGGTATGCCGGTGCTGTATTTGCACAGGTTCCGGCAACGCTTCATGATTGTATGAATGCCAGTTGTGCGCTATACACGCGGGGCCGCGTCAAATATTACAGGTCTGCCCCGTGGCTTGCGGCTTTGTAGCCGTTGTCGCTCCCGGAAGCGAATAGAAAAGGCGCGCGGAATTCGAAATCCGCGCGCCTTTGTTTCGAAATTTCACACTCGGGACCGCGGCCGATTATTTCGGCGTTTCCACGATCACCTGGACCGTGCGGCAGAGATTCCGTCCGATCGGCGAGTCGTTGTCGAACAGCAACAGGTCCTCGCCAACACCCGACGCTTCTACGCCGCCTGACTTCGTGGCCTTGTCGATGGCAACTTTAACCGTCTCGGCGCGACGCTGCGACAGGTCTTTGTTGTATTTCTCCGGCCCAATGCGGTCGGCGTAACCGTAGACGCGCACCTGCGAGTTGTGCCGGATGGACGGCACGATGGCACGCGTCAGGATGTCGCGGTTCGATTCGGTCATGTCGGCGCTGTCGAAGTCAAACAGAATCAGGCTGAATTTCTCGATCGTGCGATCCGGCAGCTGTTCCGTCGCCTTGCGGCTGCTGGACAGATAGTCCACCTGAATCTGACCGTTGACTTCGCTGATTGCTCCACTGGCGTCGGCGACGCTCAGGTTCCATTCGATCGGCAGTTTGGAGGCCGAAAGTTCGTTCGGACGGATGATCCAGCGGCGCGCTTTGGGGGCGCCGTTGTACGTGAACTCGCGCAGAATCTTGCCGGCCTGCGACACCGTCAGCGTCCACTGCGTCAGCTCGGCTTTGGACGTGGCCGACGGACGAAATTCAATCAGGTGCGGCGTGGCAATGCGCTGATTGTCCTGCTGCACGGTAAGCGGCGCCAGCACTTCGTTCATCGTGCTCGTGAACTCGATGCGGCGGTTTTCGGCGATGCCGTCGGCGTCTTTGACGTTGGACGGTTTGGCCGGCAGGGCGCGGCCCTCCGCCGTGATGCGATTTGCATCGATGCCAAAGTTGTCGACCAGATATTTTTTAGCCCAATCGGCGCGCGCTTTGGCGACCTGCGCCGACTCTTTGCCGTCCGTCGTTCCCGTGATGGTCAGACGCGCATTCGGGTATTCGAGCATGCGAGCGCCGATGACGTTGAGCGCATTGCGGTTGATTTCCATCGCGTCCTGCGGCAGGCCCGCAATTGAAAACTCACCGGCGTCGGAACGCGCTTCGGACACCTGCATTGCGGCCGAGGGCGTGCTTTTGCCTTCATCAAAAAAGATGTAGGGCAGCAGCGGGTACATTTCCGAATATTGCAGGTCTTCCACGCGGACCATGTCGAGCGGCTGCGAGGCGCCGGTTTCGTCGTAGTAGACAATCTCGTCCATGCCGGCGCGCAGACCGGAATCACCGTCCGGTTCGGGCGTTTCGGCTTCGTCGGAAGACAGGTCGAATTTAAGGGCGATGCCCAGTCGCGCCTGCGGCACATTCCATGAATCGAACAGGTCGTTGGAAGAAACGTCCGAGAGCGGAAAACGAATCTGCGCCTCGGGCGAAAGGTACATCGTCTCGGTCAGCGGGATGTTGTAGCCGATGCCGGCCGTCAGCGCCAGGCGCAGCGCGGCGTCGGGAATATCCACGTCCGTACCGTAGCTGCGTTCATTGTTGCCGTCGGAGAATTGACCATCGCCCTGGGCTGTTTCCGTCAGAGTATAGGAATTGCTCAACGGCACGCCGATATTCAGCCCGCCGAGCGCGTAGAGATTTTCAACACCGAAGATGTCGTAGAAGTTGGCCAGCGGCGTAATGTCCAGATACATCAGCGAGGACTCCATCGTTAACTCGGTCAACGAGCCGTCCGTCAGCGTGTCCGCGCCCAGCAGGTCGCCGTTCGCCTGGCCGAAGCCCAAACGTCCGCCGAAGCCGAAGGTCTCGTTCATGCGGTATTCAAGCAGCAGACCGCCGTTCAGTCCCAGGCCCAGATCGCTGTCGTCCAGCGGGTTGGTGCTGGGCAGTCCGGGGAAATCCGTCAAAGAAGTTGGAAGTGGAGTCAAAAAGTCCGATGAGTGAAAATTGAGGTCCAGCCCGATGTAGGGACCGAACAGCCATGTGGGATACGTTTTGGAATCCTGTGCGGTCAGACTACCCGTCGACAGTACAAAAACTGCCAGCAGGACGGCAAAGCCGATACGACGAGTCATATCACTCCCTGATGTTTTGGGGTTCATTTCGGTTGGCTGCTTTGTGGTCATTCATTACGGCCGGGAATCGCGTACTACAGGAGGCAAACCCTGTGCGCCGCCGGGAGGAATTTTACACGACAGGCCGTTCGCACCCGAATGTTCATTGCAGCGCCAACCTACAAAGCACTGTGCAAAAATACACAAGCTCCGCGAATGTACGCGGCCTGAATAATGGGCGAAGCGGTTGAATAGACCAGTTCGCTCAACTTTTTTTCCGTGGAATCGACGCCTTCGCGCCGACTTGCCTCTTTGGGCGCGCTGCAAAGCAAAAAATCAGCTTCCTTCCCGGGTTCGAGCGAGCCGATCGTCCCGTCCAGTCCCAATGCACGAGCGCCGTCCAGCGTGGCAAGCCGCAGCGCTTCCACCGCCGTCGGCGCCGGACGTTCGTGCTTTGGATGCATGAAATTCCAGGTTTTGGCGCCTTCGATCGCTTCGCGCATTTCGTTGAACATCGACAGCGTCCAGCCACCGGCAACGTCCGAGCCGAGGCCGATGCGCAGTCCGCGTTCCTGATACTTCCGCAGCCCCATTACGCCGCTCTGCAGGAAGCGGTTGGAACAGGGACAGTGCGCCAGGGCTGTGTCACTGTCCGCCAGGACGTCAAGATCCGCCTCGGGCACGTAAATGGCGTGGGCCATAATCGTGCGCTCGCCGAGCAAACCGGCGCGAGCGTAGATGTCGGTATAACCGGACGAGTAAGAATGTTGGCGGTGCACAAAGTCCAGTTCGGCCGTGTTTTCAGCCAGATGCGATTGCACGGGAAGATTATTGACGCGTGCAAAATCGCCGCAGTCGCGCAGCAGTTGTTGACTGCAGCTACCGGCGTAGCGCGGCGTGACGCAATACTGCAGACGGCCGTTGTCCTTGTTGTGCCACTGTCGGGCCAACGCTTCCATTTCAGCCATATTTTGTTTGGCACTGTGCGTCAGGTCGGGAGGCGCGCACATGTCGATCATCGACTTGCCGATCAGCGCGCGGATGCCGGACTTAAACGCTTCATCAAAACAGATCGAGGTCGCCTCGGCATGGACGGTGGAAAAAACCGCCATCGTCGTTGTACCCTGTTTAAGTGCGGCGGCAAAAAAGTCGCGCGCCACGCGACGCGCAAGTTCGACATCACTGAAGCGCGCCTCAAAAGGAAAAACGACTTTCTCCAGCCAGTTTAACAATTCGCCGGACCACTGCGCCCGCAAGGGATACTGCGGTGCGTGCACGTGGGTGTCGACCAGGCCCGGCAGAATAAGCGCGTCGGGACTGCGGTGTTCAACAATATTGCCGCCCGTGGGACATGCAGCATAAGGACCGGCGTATTCGATGCGGCCCTCGGCGTTGACGAGCAGAGCGCCGTCGCTTTCGTCCAGCGTGCCGCCGTTGCCGAGCGGACTGATGATGCGACCGCGATAAAGCTGCAAGTTTTGCGCCATTTACTCTTCCTCCGCAAAGACGATGTTGAGCGCCAGCCGCACGTCGTCGTAACCGAAACCGCGCCGCAGCAGCCAGGCGTGCAATGAACTGCGCTGTTTCTGCAGCTCTTTGTGTTTAAGCTGCGGCAGTCTGCGGCGCGCCGCGGCAACGGCGCGTTTGCTCTCATCGCCCGCCGTGTTTAAGTCGCGAAGCACCTCGTCGCAGAGGTCCGCCTGGATGCCGCGCTGCTGCAGGTCGTGTTTAATGCGCCGCAGGCCTTTTTTCCCCAGGCGCAATTGTTCCTCGGCAAACATGCGCGCGTAACGGCGATCATCGAGGTAGTCAAATTCGTACAAAAAGGCGATGCCGGCTTCGACGAGTTTATCGTTGTAGCCATGCTCGCGCAGACGCTTGCGCGCCTGCTGTTCGGTGCGCGGTTTAAATGCCACGTAGGCCAGCGCGTGGCGGCGCATCTGCAGGCGCGCCTCCGCGGCTTCAACTTCTTCCAGCAGCGGCGCGGTCAGCGGCGTGCCGCGACCCAGGCCGAACTCGTGCACGATGTCGGGATTGCACTCGGTTAACAGTTCGCCGTTGACAAAGATGCGGCAGCGTTTGTTGCGCCGGCCGACAAGGCGCACTGCCGATATTGTTCCGATGATTTCCGCTCCGTCCGGCACGCGCGCCTGCTCACCACGGCTGGTGATCTCCTGCAGGCGTTCGGCGAGTTTTTGAATGTCGGACATGCGTTCGGCGGGTAGGTATAATAAGCGCGGCAGCGGACGCGTGTTGTGTTAAACAGTTTCAGGCGGCGCGATTAAACAAAACAGTCCGCAACGCAGCACGTGAGCCGTTGCGGACTGTAGTAGTTTTACCGAACTCCGCACAAGGGAGCGGCGGACCTCAGGAGCGTTTTTTGCGCGACGTGCCGTTGGACGCTTCAACGCCGACTTCTTCCTCTCCGGAATCCGCATCGCCGGCGTCGTCGCCGGTGTCGGCTTCGTCCGAGGGAATGATTCCGAGGACCGTTTTAACCTGCAACTCGAGTTTTTTCAGCAGTTCTTCATCTTCGCGCAGTTTAAGGCGCAGACCGTCGCGGCCCTGCGTGCGCTCGCCTTCAAAGCTGAACCACGAGCCGCTGCGGCTGATAATTTTGTTGTTCAGTCCGAGATCGATCATATCGCCGATGCGCGAGATGCCTTCGTTGTATAGAATGTCGAATTCAACTTCGCGGAAGGGCGGCGCGACTTTGTTTTTGATAATCTTGGCGCGCACGCGGTTACCGACAATCGCGGCCGCGTCTTTGATCACTTCCTTGCGGCGCACGTCGATGCGAACCGAGGCGTAGAATTTAAGCGCGTTACCGCCGGTGGTCGTTTCGGGATTGCCGTAGACCACGCCGATTTTATTGCGCAGCTGGTTTGTGAAGATCACGGTCGTGCGGGACTTGCCGATGGCGGCGTTCAGTTTGCGCATGGCCTGGGACATGAGGCGCGCCTGCGAACCCATCTGCGCGTCGCCCATTTCTCCCTCAATTTCAACGCGGGGCGTGAGCGCGGCGACGGAGTCGACCACGACGACGTCGATGGCGTTGCTGCGCACGAGCGTCTCAACGATTTCAAGCGCCTGCTCGCCGAATTCCGGCTGCGAGAGCAGCAAGGTGTTAAGATCGACGCCGAGGCGTTGCGCGTACTTAACATCCAGCGCGTGTTCGGTGTCGACAAAGGCGGCGTAGCCGCCGTTTTTCTGCGCTTCGGCAATAACGTGCAGACAGACGGTTGTTTTACCGGAGGATTCCGGACCGTAGATTTCAACAATGCGACCGCGCGGCACGCCGCCTACGCCGATGGCATTGTCGAGCGAAATACAGCCGGTAGAGATGGCATCGACAGGTACCACGACGCTGTCGCTCAGGCGCATAATCGAGCCTTTGCCGTAGGCCGTTTCAATTTGTTCCATTGCCGCGGACAGTGCCCGCATTTTGGGATCGCTGGTGGAAGACTTGTCGCTTTTGAGAGATTTTGCGGCCATAGATGTCAACGTGTTCGTTATCGGGTTGCCTGATCTGCGTTTTGCTTTGAAACTAGTACGATCACGTTTCATTAGCAATTGTATTTTCCTGAACGGGCGCTATTGCGGGGCAAGCGGGCCAATATTTGCGGTTCCGCGTTCGTGTAGCAGTAAATACCCTGAAACCAACTCTTATATAGTCGACATGCCGCAATCCGGGACTCCACATTCAAACGATGAAGCACCGGCGTCAAAAGCGCTGGAGTTGAACGTTACGCTGGACGCCGACGGCAGTCCGGTTCTGTCGGAGCAGGCCCGCAAAATTCTGCGCGCTTATTCACATGCAAATATTCGCTTCCAGCTGCGTGATGAAGCACTGCGTTCGGAGTCTATCGGTGGTGAAGAAATTCAGCTGATCGCCGATACTCAAAAACTGGACGTCGAAGTCGTTGTCTACAGCCTCGGCGGCGAAGGCCTGGCGCGGGGAGACCTGGACCTGGCGAACAAATTGACGCAACTGCTGTAATACGCGCTACTGAACTCTGCGCGACTAGCAAAAAAATCAAGCGGGCATCGGATCAGGCCGGAGAGATGCAGAAAAACGTGAGGGGCGCAATTTTTGTCGAAACCGATCTGCTGGCAGAGTTTTTACTGTGCGGCGATCCCCCGTCGAAGCTGCGACGGATGCTGACGGAACGGCCCTGTTTTACGGGATTTGTGCAGGCGGCGGAACTGCTGGCCTGTGCGTCAAACAAGAAACAACAAGCGATTATCGATCGGGTTTTGTGCGGCGTCAAAATACTGGGAATGCACGCACGTTATGCCGAGGCCGTTGCGTCGATATTGCGGGAAGAAACAGAGCCGGAACGCCTGTCCTTCCGCGACGCCACGGTACTGGCGATGGTGCGCGAAGCGCGGCTGCCGATCGCAACGATCAAACACAGGGCAAAATTTGAGCCCCTGTGCGAGATTACGACAATAGATGAAATATAGGTCCGTCCGAACAGTGTCATCCTTCGTCAGGCGGTGAAGGAATCACGGACCACACATCGATTTCAGTAATTCCAGTGTTCCAGACACACATTCACTAATTGAACAGGTTGCCGATGCGCATTACCAAACAATATACGAATCGTGAAAGCCAGTCGCTCGACAAGTACCTGCAAGAGATAGGGCGCGTTGAACTTCTTACCCCCCAGGAAGAAATTGAACTGGCGAAAAACATTAAAAAAGGCGGTCCGCAGGGCGAAATGGCTCTGGAGCGACTGACCAAAGCGAATCTGCGTTTTGTGGTGTCGGTTGCAAAACAATACCAGAATCAAGGGCTCTCTCTCGGGGACCTGATTAACGAAGGCAACCTGGGCCTGATCAAAGCGGCCAAACGCTTTGATGAAACACGCGGCTTCAAATTTATCTCCTACGCAGTGTGGTGGATCCGCCAATCGATTCTGCAGGCGCTGGCCGAGCAGTCCCGTATTGTGCGTCTGCCGCTGAATCGCGTCGGCGCGCTCAATAAAATCGGGAAAAAATTCAGCGAACTCGAACAGGCCTACGAACGTGAACCGACGTCGGCCGAGTTGGCGGAACAGCTCGATATGAGTATGAGCGAAGTAGCCGACACGATCAAAATATCCGGTCGTCACCTGTCCGTCGACGCGCCTTTTTCCGAGGGCGAAGACAACCGACTGCTCGACGTTCTGCCGAACGAACAGCAGCCGCCGCCGGACAACGGGCTGATCAACGAATCGCTGCGCATCGAAGTACGCCGCGCGCTTTCGACGCTGTCGGAACGCGAGGCGGAAGTCATCCGCCTGTATTTTGGTCTGGACAACGAACACTCACTGACGCTCGAGGAAATCGGCGAACGCTTTAATCTGACGCGCGAACGCGTGCGCCAGATCAAAGAAAAAGCGATCCGCCGCCTGCGGCACGCTTCGCGCTCCAAGGCGCTGCGCGCCTACCTCGGCTGACCTTGACGCTTCGCCCCGGTCCAAACGACAAGCAATAAAAACAAGCGCCTGCCGATTTCCCATCGGCGGGCGTTTCTGTATCCGCTCCGAAGCATTTCGGAATGACGGGATGGTCACCCGACGGGAATTCGGTATTTTGCAGGGCCTGTAAAGCGCGGACGGCGGCCGACCGCGCGCCTCTTTTTCAGAAAGGTAGAACGTCATGAAGTCAGTCAGCGAAAACAGCGATATCAGCCTGTCGTTACCTGTCATTCAACCCGAAGTCAACTCCGCACAGAGCGAGGAGCCGCGCCTGGGACGCCGTCCCGACTGGCTCAAGGTGCGCCCGCCGGGCGGCGCTGAGTTCGCCAAACTGCGCAAAATGATGCGCTCCAAGACGCTGCACACGGTCTGCGAAGAGGCGCGCTGCCCGAACATCGCCGAGTGCTGGGGCGCCGGCACCGCTACTTTTATGATTCTGGGCGACACCTGCACGCGTTCCTGCGGCTTCTGCGCCGTCAAAACCGGACGCCCGCCGATTCTGGACCAGGAAGAACCCGGCCGCGTGGCCGACGCCGTGGCGGACATGAACCTGAAACACATCGTCATCACCTCGGTCAACCGCGACGAGCTGAAGGACGGCGGTTCGGAAATTTTTGCGCGCACGATCCTGGACACGCGCGCCAAGAGCCCCAACACGAGCATTGAAGTGCTGATCCCCGATTTCAAGGGCGATCTGGAAGCGCTGCAACTGATCATCGATGCGCGCCCGGAAATCCTGAACCACAACATGGAAACGGTGCCGCGCCTGTACCGTCGCGTGCGGCCGCAAGCCAAATACGACCGCTCCCTGCTGGTGCTGGACGAGTGTAAAAAACAGGGCCTCAAAACCAAAACCGGTTTGATGCTCGGCCTGGGCGAAACGCGCGAGGAAGTCGTGGCGGTTATGGAAGACCTGCGCAAAATCGATTGCGACATCCTGACGCTGGGGCAGTACCTGCAGCCCACGAAAAATCACCTGCCGGTGGATCGCTACGTGCACCCGGACGAGTTTGCCGAATACAAGAAAATCGGCATGGACATGGGCTTCGGCCACGTTGAGTCCGGCCCGCTGGTGCGTAGCTCCTATCACGCCGAACGCCACGTCTGATGCGCGTTACGGTACTCGGCTCCGGAACATCGTCGGGCGTGCCGGTCATCGGCTGCCCCTGCCCCACCTGCCTGTCGGACGACCCGCACGACCAGCGTCTGCGACCTTCGATCCTGCTGGAGACGGAGGACACGGCGCTCGTTTTCGACACGTCGACGGACTTTCGGCAGCAGATGCTGCGCGCCGCGGTCAAACATCTGGACGCCGTGGTTTTTACGCACCACCACTGCGACCACGTGGCGGGCTTCGACGACATCCGCGCTTTTAACTTTATCTCCGGGCAGGCCCTGCCGATTTACACGCTGCCGGAGACGCTGGCTGCGCTGCAGCGCATGTTCAGTTATGTGTTTACGCCGCCGGAGCAGATCGGCGGCGGCATACCTCAGATTGTCCCGACGGTGATCGACGCGGAGCCTTTTGCGGTCAACGGACTGGAAGTAGTGCCGATCCCGCTGAAACACGGCATCATGCGCGTCAACGGCTACCGCATCGGCGACTTTGCGTACTGCACGGACACCAACTACATCCCGCCGGAATCCTTTGAACTGCTCGACGGCGTGAAGGTTCTCATACTCGACGCTCTGCGCTACCGGCGTCACCCGACGCATTTCACGGTCGACGAGGCGATTGAGACGGCATTCCGCATCGGTGCGGAGCGCACGTACTTCACGCACATCGCGCATCAGATCAAACACGCGGATCTGAGTTCACAGCTGCCCGACGGCATCGAACTGGCCTGGGACGGCCTGGTGATCGATGTGTAAGGCGGGACGTTCAGCAGCCGAGCAAGTGATTTGATTGAGCTGCAGGCGCCATTCGGGTGGAAAGAACAAACGTTGGTGGTTTGCCTGAGAATTTAAGAAAACGGCGGGGCGATTTTGATTGGGCCTGCGGTGCAAAATTCTCATAAGGTGTTGATTTGATTGGAGTTGCGGGCGCTTGCGTGCGGCGAAAGATGAAAACGGACGCACTTCCGGCTAGCGGAAGGGACTTCACACGACAAATGAGAATCTTCTGCCGTTTCGTCACCTTCTAAGTTGTTTACTTGCCTAGGCTTACGCCAAACGCTTACCCGTCTTTCCCTTTTGCGGGGGGTGCTATTTATGCCTTGCCCGACTTTCGGTGTGGATCGCATAAGGCTCGTCGACGAACCCAGTGTCCGTGCGGGCTGAGCGTCGAATATGAAATTAACTAAGCTATTTGACACCGAAATTTCGCGAGGTGAAAACCGCTGACCGAGAAGCGCTTGCACGATCCTGGTTCGTCTGTCGGAATTTCCGGTAGCGAAGTGTTCGGGCAAATCTGACAGCACTTTCAACACAC
>CAYULF010000020.1:0-22629 GCA_964445695.1 uncultured Hyphomicrobiales bacterium
GTGTGTTGAAAGTGCTGTCAGATTTGCCCGAACACTTCGCTACCGGAAATTCCGATAGACGAACCAGGATCGTGCAAGCGCTTCTCGGTCAGCGGTTTTCGCCTCGCGAAATTTCGGTGTCAAATAGCTTAGTCAATTTCATATTCGACGCTCAGCCCGCACAAACACTGGGTTCGTCGACGAGCCTTATGCGATCCACACCGAAAATCGGACAAGGCATAAATAGCACCCCCCGCAAAAGGGAAAGGCGGGTAAGCGTTTGGCGTAAGCCTAGGCAAGTAAACAACTTAGAAGGTGACGAAACGGCAGAAGATTCTCATTTGTCGTGTGAAGTCCCTTCCGCTAGCGAGGAGTCCGTCCTGCCCTGAACAACGCAGCATACCACCGTCACAACCCGTTGATTTACATGCATTTACAGCCAACGACCCACTCGCTCTTTACTGCGCTGCCACTTGCCGACCACACTATTTCTCGCTCGGCTGAACGCCGTATATTCCCCACTCAACGACCAGGGTTTCTCACTGAAAGGCGCGATTACTACGTTCTGCGGATTCCGGCTGAGCGGTGCGCGTAGTGTTTCTTACAGACTTGTCGATTGGAGTTCACGGGCTGGTCACCGCTCGAAGACTCAAGACTTCGGACCCGCTGACAAACAAAACCGCCATGGAGCCTGAAGCCCGAGCAAGGCGAAGGGATTCAAAGCGATCAGGTCAGTGCAAAAGTGTCGGGAAAATGCGGTGCACGACCGGGATGCCGGTCGGTTATTCACAGGGTTTGTAGGCCGAGCCCACGAGGCTGCAATCCTGTCCCGGTGCGCTGCGCCAATGGCCGCGAACGCAAGTGCCGTCACTGCGATAATATGGCTCGACCCAGACGCAATCGCCGTCTTCGCGGGTGTCGCCGTCGAAACGGCCGTACAGTGATTCATTGTTCGGGCCCGAAGTATTGTTGTCCACCGTAGAACTGCCGGCGTCGTCGCAGGCGGGCGAGATGGACAAAAGCAGAGCACAGGTAAAAGCGGCCAGAAATCGGCCGATTTTTGGGAGAAATGTTTCTGGGATCATAGGTGTTTAATCAGAGATGACAATGACAGACTAGAATGGCTGAATCGCTTGTGTTCGGAGTGTCCGGTTATCAGTGAACCACACAAATACATGCAACAACCGCCAATACTCCAGATAATGATTAATTCAACATGCACAATAATATTACTTATTGCCGATAATCTGGGCATCAGAACAATAAATTTCATTGAGGCGCACAGTATGTACCGGGTATAGACTACATCCAATCCAGATTTCGGGTCAATTATAATTCCGCTCCTTTCCTCGATTATAGTCAGGAATTCCGTTTCAAAGCAACAAACAAAGGACAGACCAGACCGACAGCCATGGCACAATTTTCACCAGAATTAACGTATATTATTTCAACGATCAGCGCCTTTCCCCCGGCCTGTAAACAGCGCTAAAAATTGCGCGCAATTTCTGAAGACTCTGACCGGTACAGCCTGTAGACCAAAGTGAAAAATTGATGTCGCCCAGACGTATCCGCGACAGAGCAGATCATAACAACCAATCAATCACAAGTGATGCAGATATGCAGGTACGTGAGATTCTGAGAACATATTCGGATACCGCAATCGATCAACTGGCACGCGACAAAATTGAAGAATCCGCGAACCTGCGATTGCCGCGTCAGATTGTAGAGCCCGAAGTAGCCGCGGCGTTGACCTCTCAAACCTACGTCGCGGCCGCCCTCGCGCCCTCGCGCCCGCCCACCTACGCCATCCTGAAATCGATCCTGGAATCCGAGGATCAACGCGCCCCAATCGAAGCGTTCCGTGAAAAGGTGGAAACACTGACAGCGGAAATGACGGAACGGGCAGCGCAAATACAGGGCCTGTCGACACACAAGAATTTCCGGCTGTATATCAACATCCTGCGCAACGCCTGGGAGAGCGGTAAAGACGTGGACCGCAGCGAAGCGGAACTGCTGCAGGCGCTGCGCCATGAACTTGGAATGAACACACGCGAGCACCTGCTGCTTGAACACCATCCCGAAGTCCGGCCGATCTGGGATGTTCCCGGAGCATATGAAGTGGCGCGCAACCACCTGTTGCTGACGGGGCTGGTGCTGACGACAGACGGATTTTACATCATTGCGGACGAAGTTGCCGATCAGATTCGGCACACCTGGGGAATCGAACTGCCTCAACGCGCCTACCATCGACTGCTTGAGTCTTTCCGCGTCGACGAACTGTACGAATTCCTGCACGACGCCCACCTGACTGTTGGAGGCAGCAAAGAGGAGAAAATCTCGCGACTGATCAACGCATTTGTTTCGCCCGTTGAACTGCTGGAATCCATGCGAATTGAAGACCTGCGGGAACACTGCAAGGCGAATGAGATTGCTCAATACGGACGCAAGGATGAAATCGTCACCCGCATAATCGATCACTTCAACGCTTTAACGGCGCTTGAGGACGAGGCGGCGGAAGACGAATATGCGGAACCGCCCGCACCGGAAGAACGCGAGCTTGAGGAAGAGGTATTCAGCGCACTGCTGCAGTATGCAACCAATGATCAGCTATACGACATCCTCAGCGCTTGCAACGAACCGACCAGCGGCTCCAAATCGACCCGAATTGAACGTATCATCAGTACCGTCTGGTCCGAAACTACTATACTGGACCACCTGCGCCGCACGGATCTGGTGCAACTCTGCCGCAAATTCGGCGTCCCGATTTCCGGTGTTAAACAGGAGCTCATCGAGCGCCTACTGGACGAAGCCGGCTTGCGGTTCCACTATCTCAATTCCGGCAACCTTACAGTCGACGCCGGTCATGAAGCTGCAAACGAGACGAAAAACGAGGCTGACAGTCGGTCCGCCGAGGAAGCGCCGAACACATCATCCGAAGCAAGCAGCGCCTCTTCTGACTCACGGGAATTAGACACTGCTCCAACGGTTCCTGTAAATCTCGAGCACTCAGTACAACAGCAGGTCGTAGTGGCGGCCGTGGATCCACCCGGCATGCGCGACATCAAGATCGACTTCCCGTATCTGGACCGCGACGAGCAGACTGTCGTTTGTTTGATCAAAGAAGCCAAGTCACTGACGGACCGTGACATCAAACGCGTCAGCACCCGCCACCGTCTTGGCTGGTTTCTTGTACGCGCGCACATGGCGGATATTCTTTTCAAGATGCGCGAAGCCGGCAATGAAGCCGTCAGAATCCGAAGCAGTCGCAGCGTTAACATTTACGAATGGTTCGAACCGCAGTCCGGCGGAGCAAGTCTGTCCAAACGGGATGCACGCGACGTTGTGGACGCCATCCGTCAGGGCGTCGTTCCGCGGCAACATCTCAACGATATCATTGTCGGTCAGGAAGCTCAGCGCAGGCACCTACTGGAACTGCTGGATCAGGCGGCGCAGGGCAGTTCTGCGTTTAAGTTTGTCTGCGGTCAATACGGAGCCGGCAAAACCTTCCTTTGTTCGTGGTTGCGCGAGCAGGCGCTGTTAAACGAATTTGCCGTTTCCGGCATCACGCTCAGTTTCGAGCAGACAATGGCGGACCTGCCGGTGTTTTACGCAGGCATTATCAACGGTCTGCGAACAAATGAAAAGCGCGACGCCTGCGCAATTGCCGACATCATGGAGTCGTGGCTCCTAAAGATTCACCGTCGGACAATCCAGGTAGAGGGACTCAGCAACCGCGGGGGCAACTTAGATGACGAGTTAATCGCCCGGACGGTAGAACAAGCCGTGGATCGCGCGCTGTCCAACCTGGGCGCGCACGACCCCGGAATGGGGCCGGCCATGCGCGCATTTTACCGCGCACGCCTCAGCGGCGACTACGAAAAAGCAGATCGCGCAATTGCCTGGATCAGCGGGAGCCGCGCCCTGCCCGCCGGAGACTTGCGCGAAATCGGCGTGCGTGGACACCTTGAAGCGGGCGACGTGCTACCCCGCCTGCGGGCAGTCCTGCAGATGATTAACGGCGCACGCTACCGGGGACTAGCCATCATCGTTGACGAGCTCGACGTCATACGCAAGTTTCAGCGCACCCGAACGCGGGAAATGGCGCTGGAGATCCTGCGTACGTTAATCGACCAATCCGGGGCCAACCACCTGCCCAGTTGTTTACAGGTCTTCGTCGGAACGCCGGAATTCTTTCACGACCGACGCTACGGCCTGCCAAGCGATGCGGCGCTGGCCGAGCGCGTCGGCGGACAAAGCGATACGGGCGCATACACCAGCGTGCGCGGACCGCTTATAGAACTGCACGGACTGACGAGCGCTATGCTGATGACGGCAGCCAAACGAGTGCGCAACATCCACGGCCGCGCATACGACTGGAATGCCGAAGATCGACTTCCGGATGCCGCGGTCAACGCCTTTATCAGGGAAAATACAATGCACGGCGGTTCGGCGGTCGCCGTAAAACCGCGCCTGATTCTGCGCGATCTGATTGGCATTCTGGACGTTTGCGAAGAAAATCCGGATGTCCACTATACAACTCTGCTTCAGTTTCCGGTGGATGCCGTCGCGACAGTTCCGCCGGCCCTTGCGCCTGACGAGATGGTCGCGGCGGATGCCGACATCACAGATCGCGATACTCAGCAGCAGTCGCAGACCGTCGAAGCGACTGATTCAGCCGGCGAGGGTGTTGCGGGTGATTTGCCGACTAAGTCTGAATCTGTGGCCGACGTAGAGAGCGAATTACACTCCGATGCGACGCCGAGTGACTCTGACGACTTCGCCGCGCAGGAAACACCCACGAACTTCACACAGGTCGAGCAACAACATCATCGACCAGACGACCTGCCGGAGAATGAATACGAAGCCGGGGTTAAACAGAATGTTGAGTCGACAACGGACCTTTTGCATCAGACAAACGAGGACAAAAACCGGAGTCAACCGGACGACCTTAAACACTCCTACAAACAAGAAATTCATTCCAACAAGCGTAGTGAAATGGGGAATGTTAACGACTCCAGTCAGGTAGGCGGCGAGGCTCAGGGACCGGAAGTCGGGATCCAGGATGAAGGCGCTCGCGATCTGGACCTGAATTTCGATTCAGACCCCGTCGCAACTGAGCAATCCGGCGACGAAGGCGGTGCAACAATCGCCAACCCGGACAATCCCGAAGTGAGCACAGATAAAAGTGTCGACGACGACGCCTGGACCGACAATATGACCAATATCAACGACCTGCTGGACTCAGCATTCTAACCCGTCACGCTATGGACATTTACAACCGCCTGCATCCCGGACTGCGCCGCGTTATTCAGAACAAAGGCTGGCGCGACCTGTCAGATATTCAAAAGACCGCATTTGAGCCGGTCTTTAACGGCCGGGATTGCATCATCCAGGCTCCGACGGCCGGCGGCAAGACGGAAGCGGTTCTGTTTCCGGCTTTGACACGCGCCGCCGCCCAACGCCGCGACAGCGTCCAGATTTTGTATCTGGCGCCCCTGCGTGCACTGTTAAACAACATTTCAGAGCGTGGACGAAACTATGCAACCGCTTGCGGACTTGATTGCTTCAAGTGGCATGGTGATGTTTCGCAAAAGGAAAAGATCAACGCGTTTAATGCGCCGCCACACGTGTTAATGACAACGCCGGAATCATTGGAGGCCATTCTGCTGCGCAAGGCGGGGATTGAACACTTTTTCCGCGATCTTGAAACCATAATAATCGACGAGGCTCACAACTTTGCCGGAACCGACCGCGGCGGCCACCTGGCCGCACTGCTTGAGCGCATCGACAGGTTTACCGAAACTCCTGCGCAGCGCGTGGCCATGAGCGCGACCGTCGGCAATCCCGACGAGGTTCTACGCTGGCTCGCAGGCGGAACGGAGCGACAGGGCGAACGCGTTAACGTCTCCGCGCGAACCGAGAAATTGCGGGATTACCAAATCCACTACTTCCTCGACGGTAAAGACGCCAATGAGGACGCACGCGAGCGCAAGGAGTTTAAAGCGCTGAAAAAGGTTCACAGCCTGCTCCACGACAATAAATCTATTGTTTTTGCCGGCTCGCGCACCAAGGCCGAAAGCATGGCGACCTTTGTTCAACAGTTTAACCAGATGCAGCCGGCATCGCAGAACCTGCAGGTGCGGACGCACCATTCATCGGTCAGCAAATTCTTCCGCGAAGAAGCCGAGACGCTCATCCAGGTTAAAAAGGAATACAGCGGCGGCATCGACGCCATTTTCTGCACGTCCACGCTGGAGCTGGGCATCGACATCGGCGCTCTGGACCGCGTAATTGAATGCAGTGAACTCGTCAGTTCCAGCGCTTTTCTGCAGCGTGTTGGACGCACTGGACGCCGCCCCGGCAAGGCACAATATTTTCGCGGCATCTGCCTTGACCAGGAGAGCCTCCTGCTGTTAACAGCCGTGACAAGTCTGGGTCTTCAGGGTCGCGCCGAAGCGATTGTTTTCCCTCAACGGAGTTTCAATCTGCTGGCGCATCAGATAATTTGCCTTTGCCTGCAGTCAAACGGCACAAGCGCGGAACGCATCTGGAACATTGTTAAACACGTGCACTGCTTCAGCGGCATTAACTTCCGGGAACTGCAGAAACTCATTCAGTTCATGGTGCAGAACGAGTACCTTCGTTTGGTCGACGAACATACAATTGTCACCGGCCCGCGCAGCGAACGCGAGTACCTGGGCATGAACTGGCGCAGGCTCTTTGCCGTCTTCGATACTGGCCCGCTGTACGAGGTCTGGAATGAACGCAAACACGTCGGCAATCTTGACGAGTCTTTTGCACTTGTGCTTGCGCCGTCGTCAATTTTTGTTTTAGGCGGAATCAACTGGGTCATTCTTGCGATCGACCACAAGCGCAAGAAAATTTCCGTTTCCAGAACGCTGATCGGCACAGCGCCAAAATGGCGCGCCTTCCGCACGCGTGACGTACCGTTTGAAACAGCACAGGAAACAGCTCACATTTTGTTTAATTCCGGCATGCCGGACTTTCTTGACGATAACGCCGCACGCACCCTACTGGCACTTCAACGCGGCTTTCGAGGGCTACACTGGCAACCGGGGCACATTGTCGTGAGCGTCATGGCCGAGACCAGGGCGCGTGTTTTAACATTTGCAGGCGATAAAATCAACCGTCTGCTTGCGCGGTTGTTAACAAATGATGAGTTCGAAGTGTACGACACCTCATACCGCGAGCTGCGCCTGCGCCACACCGATCCGAGCGCGGACAATCGGACGCACGTCTCCAGCCATATTGCTTACACGATCAATCGCATCCACAGCACGCCACCGGACCGCTATTACGAACTTGAAGACAGCGTTTCCGACCTGACGCGCACGCCGCGTTTTGCCAAGTTCTCTTATTGCGTTCCCGATGACCTGTGGTTCAAAAACACCTGCGACATTATGTTCGACACGCGTGGGCTGATCCGCGAAGCCAAGAGATCAGAGATAATCTGGATCGACAACGACGACATTCCAAATTTGTAAGCCTTGTTAGTTTGACAGCGCGGTACTTGCGGACGCTTTACGTCGACGCCTGCACTGCCTGTGCGACTCGACGCATTGGCATGCGGCCTGCTTTTGTCTTCTTGTTTGTCAGCGGGTTTTACATATCAAACCACAGTGAATCACAGAAGGCGACTAGGCCGAGCGGGTTTCGACCCGGGAGATTCTGCTGCGCTCAGGAATGAGAGCAGACTACTTACACTTTTTCTCCAATCGCTCAACCGCGAGCAGTTTCGCGTTTTTATACTGTGTTTACGACCGCTCTGGCGCGACAAGTTTTGTGCGTTAATACTGTTATTCCGACCGCTCAACCATGCACCGAGGACGTTCAATTTATTACGGTTGAAAACGGACCGGGAGCGGCGTATGCTTGTGGTAGATTGGACGCACAGTATGCGGCGCGTGGGAAACACGAGAGAATCACTTGAAAATTTCTGCACACGATGCAGGGTGGAATCAGTCTGTCTGAGCGTGGAACGGAGGTGACGCGGCACTTCACACGCATTGACAAACAAAACCATCATCGAGCCTGAAGCCCGAGCAAAGCGAAGGGATTCAAAGCGGTCAGGCCAAATCAGAGCGCTCAGAGAGAAGCAAAGTCACAAGTCTCGTGCAAATAACCGAAAAATGCTAACAGCGATTTTTGTGTGCAGCACGGCCAGGCGAACACAAATGCCGCCAACGTCCACATCTCGAGTACAGCGCCAAGTGTTAATCTCACCCTGTTTAATCGCCGGAAGCGCCGCCCTCCGCGTAGTAAACGCGCATGATCTCGCGTGACCAGTCCGGCTGCGTCGTCTCCTCCTGCGGACCGAATTCCCGCATCCACGGCTTGATATCCAGAATCGGCGTGCCGTCCACCACGTCCAGCCCCGCCACCGTGAGCGTGAGCCCGTTAACACCCAGCAGGCGACAGCGCGAGACGCCGATGCGATTCGGCCGGTTCTTGCCGCGCTGCGCGAAGATGCCCACCTTCGGCCAGTCCGTGCGGTTGCGCGGATGCCGCGCTCCGGATACAATTTTGGCCTCGTCAACCAGATGAAAATAGAACACAACCTCAAGGTGTGAGAAATCCTCAAGCCCCGCCAGGGAGTCCGCACCGAAACGACTGCCGTCAATGTTAATTTCCGTCCTGACGTCCGCCCAATAGTCGTCGCGCGGCGCTACAACATCATTGTGCGCCCTGCCGATCGCCTGCAATTTCACATATGCAAAGTCCATACAACTCCCGGATAAATGGTTACTGCCCCGGCCATGCCGACTGCCGAATTAAACGCGACCTGGCGCCCGTAAAACCGCCCCGGCTGCATTTTGTGCCCATTGACGCGGCATTAAACAAAACAGGCCGGATTCCTCTGTGGAAACCGGCCTGAATTTTCAACTTCAAAACGCTCAGACTCATTTGCGCAGTTCTAGCGTCGCACCGCCGATGTCCATCAGGATTAAACGCTTGCGCGCATTTTCGAACAATGCAATCGCTTTCTCTCGGTCAATCTCAATCCAGGGGAAGGTATCGTAGTGCATGCCGACGATCGTATCGCAGTTAACAAAATTGGCGGCCTCCAACGCGTCGACAGAGTCCATGGTAAAATTGCCGCCGATCGGCATCATGGCAAAATCGATCTTGTACTGCTGCGCCAGCAAACGCATGTCCGGCGTCAGCGCCGTGTCGCCCGCGTAGTAGAGGCAGCCTTCGTCATTTGATATGACAAAACCACCCGGCGCGCCGGCATAACTGCCGTCCGGAAAAGAATTCGAATGCACGGCATTCACCATTTTAATGCGGCCAAAGTCGAAGTTCCAGGCGCCGCCGATATTCATCGGGTGCCCGTTGTCGACGTCCTGCGCCGCACACCAGTTAACGAGTTCAAAGACAGAAACGACTTTGGCGCCGGTGCGTTTGGCGATCGCAATCAGATCGGCGACGTGGTCGCCATGGCCGTGCGACACCAGAATGTAGTCGCATTCGATCGTTTCGATGTCGATGTGTGCCGCCAGTTCATTCGGCGTAATAAATGGATCAAACAGGATCTTTTTACCTGCGGTTTCCAGCAGGAAACAGGAATGCCCGTAGTAGTGGAGTTTCATGGTACTGTTTTGAATGTGTTTAATTAAACGGATCGGCGACTTTGCTGACCTTCACCACGACGTCGTCTTTCTGTCCGGCCGCGCCTTTGACGACGTCTATGCGGCGATTGACGATGCGGCCTTTGCTTTTGAGGTATTGTTTAACTTCGTCGACGCTGCCGCTGCCGGCCACGCTCACTTCAACGTGTACCGTGCGATTGTCCATCAACAGCTGAGCCAATTTGTCGAGGTCGCGTTTACCTTCGGCCGAAAGCGACGCTCCGCCGCCGAAAGCCTTGCTTTCCATCAGCACATTGCCGGCATTAATCATGCGCACGGCAAGCTTGCGCTCGGCGATGTAGTATTCGCCCATGTCGACGATCTGCACCGTGTCTTCCGTCGTCAGAATATCTACGCCGGAAAAGCGGATCGTGTAAACGTGGCCCTGATCGACCACGCCTTTAATCAGTCCTTCCTTCGGCGTCGTGCGCCCTTTCAGAATGTTGTTGCCCTCTTCGTCGGTGATCTTGTATTCGACCACCACAGGTTCGTCCGTGGCTTTATCGACGACGCTGCAGAGTAGTAACGAGGATCTTTTGGCCTGCGCCGCCAATTCAACAGGTGCAAAACCCTGGAACGCACATGCGAGCGCCACAACCGCAAGAACAGTCTTGATAGAAGCTTTGATTCGAGTGGTTTGAAGATTCATCGGAGTGTTCGCCTTCCTTGAGATGTTAGTCGTTTATTTCGATTTTTTCAGGAATCCGGCAATGCCCGCCTGGCAGTCGTCCGTCATGCGCGCCAGAGCGTTCATGGAAACCGCGTATTGCAGGCCGGCGTCGAGAGACATGCCCTGCAGCGCATTCAGCATCTCCTTGCTGAGCGCCAGGGCCGAAGCGCTGTTTTTCACCAGCTTCGCGGCCAGCTCGTCTACCGCCGCATCCAGCTTGTCATCGTCGACGACGTGACTGATCAGTCCCAGCTGCTCGGCTTCTTCCGCGCCGATAAACTCGGCCGACAGGATCAGCCGGCGCGCGCGTGTATCGCCCAGCTTGCGGATCAGATAGACCATCACAATGGCCGGAATAAATCCAATGCGCACTTCCGAATAGCCGAACGTCGCACCGGAACGCGCCGCCACCACAAAGTCGCAAACGGTGGCCAGGCCGCATCCGCCCGCGATGGCCGGCCCGTGCACCTTGGCAATCACCGGCTTGGGACAGGTATAAATACTGCGAAAGGCCGCTTCGAGTTGGGCGGAATCCGCTTTGTTTTCCAGGATCGAAAAATCGGCCAGCTTTTGAATGTAGCCCAGGTCGGCGCCCGCACAGAATGCCGTTCCATTGCCGGAAAGCACAACCGCGCGCACGGCGTCATCAACGCTCACCTGCCGGATAGCGTCGTGCAGGTCGCTCACCAGTTCGGAGCTCAGGGCATTGCGTTTGTCGGGACGGTTCAGTCGGATGTGCGCTACGGCGCTCTGAATATCGAGTTCGATCAGACTCATAAAAAGGTAGATGCTGCCTGGTTGTGTCAGATCTGTAAAGTGCCGGGGGAAGGATTCGGGGACAAATGCGATGACGCATGAGGGGAGCGGCAACGTGTACTCCCGCGCGGAAAAATACGATTTTTTGGCCAATGCGAAAGTGCGCCGACGGTCGGGTGACTTCCGACAGCGCTTTCCGCATTTACACTGATTTTTGCCTGATTTTTTTGTTTGTCATGCAGATGTCAGCGACCAACCACCAGGGGCAGTCCCTGAACAGCCGCGCCGGAAGTCAGACGCAAGAGATAGGTGCCGGCGGGCAATGCGCCGCAGTCCAGCCGCAGCGCGGTGGCTCCCGGCCCGGCACTTGCACGGAGGCCCGTCGGGCGGCCGAGCAAATCGACAACTTCGGCATGTATGGCGCCGGCGGAAGGCGGGCCGCTCACAACTGCCGTACCCTGCGCCGGTTGCGGACTGACTGTCCATTCGACCGGAGACTGATCGCGGTCGCCAACACTCACCGGCCCGCCGGTGACGGCGCGCTCGACGGCCGCATCGACGTCTTCTATCTTGTCCACCGCGCCAAAAATGACGCTCATTGTTACGAAATCGCCGCCGCTGGGTGCAACTCCCGGAAAGCGGATCCCGCACACCGTCGCTATTTCACCGCGGTCGTTGTAGGTCAACGATGTGCCGCTGGTGAGCGAGCGGAAAACCTCTTCATCGCTGAAACCATCGTAGGTGCCGAACGGTGTGCCGGACGCCGTCTGGTCATTGTTGAAGATCGACATCTGCGCTTCGGCATCCTCTTCAAATGTGAAGGCGCCAAAAACCGCCACAGGATATTCCGCTTTGTTCTCAACGATACCGATGGCTCCAATCGCGCCCGGCGCGCCTGGAATATCGTCGACCGAGTACAGTTCGCCGAGGTCGTCGGCGCCGCGCGGACCAACGTCCCAATCGAGATATACACCCGCGGCAAGTTCATAGCGCTGATCGAGGTGCGTTTTCAGAATTTTCAGATCGAGGCGGACAATGCTCATGTCGGCCTCCTGGAATCTCAACTTCTGTCTGATCTGAACACCCACGTAATTGTTCGGATTTGTTCCGCCGTCCTCAACAACGGACGTCGCCGTTTTGTCCGACCAGGGAAACAGCGCACCAAACTCGTTGGACGCAACGGACGGGTCGGCACTCTTGACCGTGCTGGAGACGTGGCCGTCGCGGTCGGTAACGATCAGCCCGCCCTGAAACAGGATCGAGCCGGGGCGATCCGCACCGTACTGAAAACCAACGCCGGGTGCCGCGCGCGTCAGGCCGGTGAAACCGATCGACCCGCGGTCGCCCATTGAAAATCGCACAATGTTGTTTTCGAAGGTCGTAAAGCGCAATTCACTACGATACTCGGGATCAAAAGGCAGGAGAATGAAATCGCGGTAGCCGCCGTCCACGCCGTCGCTGATATCGATCCGGAAAAAGACGCCGTCCGCGTCGGAACTGCCGCTCTGGCTGAACCTCAATTCATCAAAGACCATCTCGCTGTTTGAGTCGAACTGCGCCACTTCGGCCGTTGGGTTCACCACGGTCAGGACATTGTCAACGTCGCCGATAATCGAGAGAGAAAACTTCAGGTTCTGCCCCGCCCCAAGGTGATTGTGCAAATGGATCGACAGGCGCGTATGCCGGCCGGCCTGGGCGTACGAGGTCTGACCGTCGGAATCGTAGAGTTCGTAGTAGTTGGCGGTAATTGAAGGCGTAGAAAATGGATCGCGCGTCATGACGTTCAGCATGTCCACGCGGTTGGGCAGGATTTGAGCGTATTCGGGCTCGGGATTGCGCTCCAGAATCGGCACGGCGCACTGCCGCACAAATTCCAGCGCCTGCACCGCCGAAAGATCCGGATGCATTCCGCGCGCCTGCGCCACCACGCCGGAAACTATCGGCGTGGCCGAAGAGGTCAGGTCGAAGCGCCCATACGTATTGTCGTTGTAGGTCGTCAGCGCGCGCTGGCCCGGCGCCATGATACGCACATTCGGCCCAAACGCGGACTCCTCCGCCACGTCGTCGTCGTCCCAGGTCAGACCGACTCCCAGAACACCGGCATAACCCGCCGGATAGTGCGGCCGCGTGTCGCCGTGATTCCCGCCGCCGGCTACCACCGCCACGTCGCGGCTGACGCAGTAACTGATGATGGCGCGATTGATTTCCGAGTAGGAAAAGCTGCCCCAGGAGCAGTTGAGCACGTCGAAACCCATGTTGGCCGCGTAAACCACCGACTCCCACAGGAAACTGGGGCCGCCGTTGTTCGGTTGTGTTTTCATCGGGAAAATGCGGCATTTGTTGCCGGTGCCGACAATGCCCTCATCGTTGTTGGCCGTCGCGCCGGCGATGCCCGCCACTGCGGTTCCGTGGCCGTCGCCGATTGTCACGCCGGGAGTCGAGCCGTCGACGGCCGACGCAAAGTTGCAGCCTTCCCAGTCGTCCACATAGCCGTTGCCGTCGTCGTCCAGGCCGTTGAACGGCGTCTCGCCCGGATTTTTCCAGAGGTTGCCCTGCAGGTCCATGTGCTGCTGAAAGATGCCGCTGTCGCTGATGCCGATGACGATATCGGGATCGCCGTCGTAAATCTCCCAGGCTTCCAGCGCGCGGATTGTTTCCAGCAGCTCCTGATCCGGAATACGTGGGTCGTTGGGCGTGCCGTCGCCCATCAGGAAGTGCGGCTGATAGACCGGCTCGGCGATTTCAATTTCGGGGAATGCCATCATCAGACGCTGTGCGTAGTGCTCTGGAATTTCATCCGGCGTGTAGCTGATCGTAAAACTGCGCAGCAGCGGCGCTTCGGCTTCCATCAACTCGGCGATGCTGCGGCCGCTGCGCTGGATGCGATCCAGACTGTGCAGCTTGCTGTTGAACGTCAGCGATTGTTCCGGCGCAAGCAGGCGTTTGACGTTCGTGATCTCCGGCATGTTCAGCACGGTTTGCAGCTCCGCCGGCATGCCGGCGTTGGCGGCCAGCCGGATGTTGAGCGTTTTGGCCAGGACCGGATCCAGGCGCCCGATCTTCGGCGCGGCCGGCAAGATTTCCCACCGGTTGGCCGCTTCAATCTGCGGGACAAACAAAAAAATAGCCAGAGAGAATATCCAGAGCGCCGCCGAAGGCCGTTTGAGTAAAATCGTCATTGCCGGGTTCCGTCAGGATGGCTGAAAAATCTGTGTGTCGGGGAAAGGACGCCGGCCGCAGCCGCCGCAGTAAATTACGATTTACGCCCAAAAAACACGCCGTGGGACGCACTGTAACAGAAACAGCCTTTTAAAACCCTTCTTGTTTGTCACCGATCGCCAAGGCAAAATTTTATTAGGCGTTTGGATTGCATCGCAAAATAATTTTAAGTTTGCAGCATGAAAAACGGACACAAATCCCTGCCGTATTACCTGGACAACGTCGACAGACAACTGTGTGAGGAGCTGCAATCGAGCGGCCGTACACAGTATTCCGTCCTGGCCGAACGCGTCGGTCTCTCCGTGCCGGCGGTTCGCGAACGCATCATCAGGCTGGAACAACGCGGTGTAATCCGCGAATTCAGCGCCGTGCTCAATGCGGAAGCCTTTGGGCTGGACCTGACGGTTTTTGTGTTCGTCAGCCTGGCCGGCAGCGACAACTTTGCCGGTTTTATCGATCTGTGCCGCACGCGGCCCGACATTCAGGAGTGTCACGCCATTACGGGACAGGCCAGCCATCTGCTGAAAATCCGCGCGCGCAACCGCGCCGCGCTGGAAGTGATCCTCTCCGAGATTCAGCGCTGGCCGGGCGTACACGGCACCCAGACTCATCTGGTCCTCTCGACGCATGCGGAGACGCACGCCATCGACACGAGTGCGGCCGAAGAACGAGAACTCGCAGTTTAATCCAGAATACAATGTCTCTTTATCGCGAATCAGGATGTATTTCCATGCATGCCAGCAATCTGAATTTTGACAGACTTCAACCTCCCGCTTCCAATCCGATCAGCTCCAACGGAGCGGCGCGCCACAACAGCGCACGGCCGTTTCCGGCGGATATCAACTCGATTTTCGGCGAGCAGACGCTGACGGTGGAAATGATGCGCGAAACGCTGCCGCGCGATGTCTACAAAAAATTGCAGGCCACCGTGGAACACGGAGCGCGCCTGGATACTTCCGTGGCGGAAGCCGCTGCGGTGGCAATGAAAAAGTGGGCCATCGAACACGGCGCGACGCACTTTACGCACTGGTTTCAACCGCTGACGGGCAGCACCGCAGAAAAACACGACAGCTTCGTGACGCCCAACAAGGGCGGCGGCGCGATGTACGAATTCTCCGGCAAAGACCTGATTCAGGGCGAGCCGGACGCCTCTTCCTTCCCGAGCGGCGGACTGCGCGCCACTTTTGAAGCGCGCGGCTACACGGCCTGGGACCCGACGTCGCCGGTGTTTATCATCGAAAATCCACGCGGCGCCACGCTGTGCATCCCGACGGTCTTCGCCTCCTGGACGGGCGAAGCGCTCGACCATAAAACGCCGCTGCTGCGCTCCATCGACGCGCTTTCCCGCGAAGCCTGCAAAGCGCTCAAACTCTTCGACATGGATGAAGACAAAGTCGTCACGACCGTCGGCGCGGAGCAGGAGTACTTTCTGGTGGACCGCGAGTACTTCTACCGCCGCCCGGACCTGGTGGCCTGCGGACGCACGCTCTTCGGCGCTCCGCCGCCGCGCGGCCAGGAGCTGAGCGACCACTACTTCGGCTCGATTCCCGACCGCGTACTGGCCTACATGTCCGACGTCGAGTACGAACTCTACCGCCTGGGCGTGCCGGTCAAAACGCGCCACAACGAAGTTGCTCCGGGACAGTACGAGCTGGCGCCGATCTTTGAGCACAGCAACATTGCAGCCGACCACCAGCACCAGATCATGCAGACGCTGCGCCGCCTGGCCGGCAAGTACGGCCTGGTCTGTCTGCTGCACGAAAAACCCTTTGCCGGGCTGAATGGCAGCGGCAAGCACAACAACTGGTCGATGAGCACGCCCTCGGGCGTCAACCTGCTGGAACCGGGCGATACGCCGCACTCCAACCGCCTCTTTCTGTTCTTCTGCACGGCTGTGCTGACGGCGGTGGACCGGCACCAGGACATCCTGCGCGCCAGCGTTGCGAACGCCGGCAACGACCATCGTCTGGGCGGACACGAAGCCCCGCCGGCGATCATCTCCGCTTTCCTGGGCGAACAACTCAGCGCCATATTCCGCAACATCGTCGAAGGCACGGAAGGTCAGACGCCGGAAGCGGGTCTGCTCGGCCTGGGCGTACCCACGCTGCCGCCGCTGCCGCGTCACGCGGGCGACCGCAACCGAACCTCGCCTTTTGCCTTCACCGGCAACAAATTTGAATTCCGCGCTCTCGGCTCCAGCCAGACGATCTCCTTCGTCAACGCCGCGCTCAACACGATGGTAGCCGAGTCGATTGCCGACCTGACCGCCATGGTCGAGGCCAAAATGGCCGAAGGCAAAACGTTCCCGCTTGCCCTGCGCGCCACGATCAAACACTACATCTCAAAACATCAGCGCATCATTTTTGACGGCGACGGTTATTCGCAGGAATGGATGGAGGAAGCCGAAAAACGCGGTCTGCTCAACCTCAAGAATTCGGTCGACGCCTATGCGGCGCTCGAAGCAGAGAAAAATGCCGCGCTTTTTGAGAAGTACGAAGTCCTCAACAAACGCGAGCTCAAGGCCCGCGTGGACGTCATGTACGACCAGTACTTCAAGACGATCAGCATCGAGGTCGACTCCAGCATGTCGATTGCGCAGCGCATTATCCTGCCCGCCGCCCTGCGCGCGATGAACGAAATCGGCTCCACGCTGCGCAACGTCGGCAAGGTCGACATCCAGAGCGCCGAGACTCGCGGCCTGCTGGAGCGTCTGACGCAACACACGGACGAGCTGCAGCGCGCCATTGCCCAACTGCACGATGCTGCGGCCATCTTCGACGCGGACTGCACCGCCGACGACCTGGCCGCACATACGACAAGCAAAATCCTCCCGGCGATGGAGCACCTGCGCACCGTCGCCGACACGCTCGAGAAGCTGGTCCCGGACAATCTGTGGCCGCTGCCGAGTTATGAGGAGATGCTGTACATCAAGTAAGTGTGGAGCGTGACGACTGCAAACAGCAACGGCTGCCGGAGTAAACTCGGGCAGCCGTTTTTTGTGTAAAACAGCTGTGAGCGCTTAGGGCTCACAGCTCATAGGTAGTTCTACGTACGTGTTTTCAGCCTGCACAATTCAATTGAATGAGAACCGCGAACCATCGCCGGTACAGGATCGAGTGATCCGCCATGTCGCTCCGGCCGCCGTCCGACCGACGCCTGGAATATCCTTCCTGTCAATTTCCGCCTATCCGCCAACATCTGAATTGCAGTAGAAATGCAGTACAGCTATCGCGCTCCATCGACACTAGTTTGCATGCACCCGAAATCCGCCTGAGCAGAAGATTCAGGCTGGAGTACCTGCATAGACCGATATGAGGATTGTTATGAAACCACACAGACTGCTTGTTGTTGGACTGCTGCTGTTGTTGACATTTGCCGGCCGTATCGCCGCGCAAGAACCCGAAGTGATCTCACTTAGCGTCGGCAATCGCTGGATATACGATTATAGAGTGGGTGCAACCGACATTTTCTACGAGGAACGACAGGACTACTTTGCCCACGAGCGCAAACGCAACACCTGCGTTTTGGAAATAGTGGGCGATACGACCATCGAAGGCGAGCAGGCGGCGATCGTATCGCTCATCGACGTGCCGCGCCAGGGCGACATGCCTTTTATTGGCGACCGAATTTATTGGGTACAGCGCGACAGCGCTTTCCTCCAATACGGAACCTATGAGTGCCATGAGCCTGAGAACAGCGCCAAATGGCTTTGGTACGACAAGCTAGAATCTGATCCGCATATTGTGAACTCCGCGGACATCTCCTATTGTGATCCGGATTTACGCAATATTGAAGCCCGGTTCACTGATCGCATTGTGCTCGGCGCGCCTGCGCCGGTTCAATCCTGGAGTCATTGGTTGACCGGACCCGACGGCGGAACTGTCGACAACTTTGTCTTTTCACCAGAATACGGCATTCTGGAGTTTGCCGCCGTTTACCGCTGGCGCAACAGTACGCCTGATGGAATTCTGGCCACGCTGCGCGGCACATTGATCGACGGTGTTGCAATTGGCGATACCAGCGTAGCGATCGATACCATTTTTGCGCCACAGGTCGACAGCGCGGACCTGGCCTGCCTGCTGCGGGTCGGCAACCGCTGGGTGTACACCTTCGAGCAGGGATCGATTGGAAACTACCACCGGCCGCTACACTCGAAAATCGCGAATCCTCAGACCAGCGGCACGATGACGCTTGAAATCATCGGCGACACTGTGTTCAGCCAATTTGATCAGGGTGAGTTTGTGCAGTTCATCGATGCCGCGGTGGTGGAAGCCCGCAATCTGCCGACAAGCGACGGCAAGTCGATTGGAAACAAAGTTCTGTATTGGAGTATTGACGGCGACAGCGTTGTGGAGCTCATCGACAATGCGGCTGCCTCCAGCAGCCCGGAGATTGAACTCTTGTGGAGCGCTCCCCTTGCCGGCGGCCGGCTGGAACCGTTTGAAGTTTTCAACGAAATCCGGGCCTGCCAAATCTGGAACAATCTCCGGCGCCTCACTTCTGACGGCGAGTCGGAAACCGAGACCTGGGTGTTTTCGCCCGAAATCGGGCCAATCATGCATCTCGTGTCGACGACCGTCCCGATTGAGTCAGGCGTCGCTCCTCATCTTGGCAGTTACGCCGAACTGCGTGGAGCGGTTGTATGCGGCAGGGTGTACGGCGATACGACCGTCACCGACGTTCGGAATGCCGAGACTGAAGACAACGCGGGATTCCGCGCCTGGCCGACGCTGATTCAGGATGACGTGCATCTGCGCATTCCGCACGGCAATGCCGCTTACCATGTTGCGCTGTACGGTTTACAGGGGCGCCCGCTGCACAGCGAACTGCGAACTCCGCTCAACCCGGATGTTGATGACATCGTCTGGCCGCTGCATACGCTGAGGGGCGGCGCTTACCTGCTGAGCGTCGAGTCGCGCGGACGCATTCTGGGACGCAGCGCAATTCTGAAATCGCGGTGAAATCACCGCTAGATCAAAGTGTTCGGGTAGTCAGGAGCCGTTCAGCGCTTCTGATCGGCCGGTCAAGGAGAATCCAGCAACACAAAATTTTTGGCACGGGGTAAAACAGCTGTGAGCGCTTAGGGCTCACAGCTCATAGGTAGTTCTACGTACGTGTTTTCCGCCTCAAACCCCGTGACAAACACAAGAGAAAACAAGCCGCAAACCGGAAGTGAAGCGGCGAAGTGATCATCGCATGCCCGCAGGGCAAATGCGCCGAAACGCGATCCACCAAACAAAAAGCGGGAAGCAACAAACCCGAAGGCAAGTGTCGCTCCCCGCTTTACACTGGAGAATTTTCGAGGCGTTCAGTCGATTAATCGAAGACGCGCAGCTTGGCGATCGTTTCCTTGACCGCGTCCGCCGAGCTGTGCAGCGCAGCGCGCTCTTCGTCGCTCAGCTCGATCTCGATGATTTCTTCCACGCCATTTTTGCCGAGTTTGACCGGCACGCCGATGACCACGTCGTTCAGGCCGTACTCGCCCTTCATTTCCACCGCGCAGGGCAGAATGCGGCGTTTGTCGCGGATGATCGATTTGACCATTTCCACCGCCGAGGCCGACGGCGCGTAGTAGGCGCTGCCCGTTTTCAGAAATTCAACGATTTCAGCGCCGCCGCTGCGCGTGCGCTGGACGATCGCGTCGATGCGATCCTGCGAGATCAGTTTTTCAATCGGGATGCCCGCAACCGTCGTGAAACGCGGCAGCGGAACCATGCTGTCGCCGTGGCCGCCGAGCACAAAGGCGTTGATGTCTTCGACGGAAACGTTCAGCTCCATGGCCAGGAAGGTGCGGTAGCGCGCCGTGTCCAGCACACCGGCCATGCCGATAACGCGGTTGCGCGGCAGGCCCGTAGCTTTCTGCGCAACGTAGGTCATGACGTCAAGCGGGTTGGAAACAATGATGAAGGTGGCATTGGGCGACTGCTCAAATGCGTTTTCGGCACAGGATTTAACGATGGCCGCGTTTTTGGCGAGCAGGTCGTCGCGGCTCATGCCCGGTTTGCGTGCCAGGCCGGCCGTGATGATGACGTAGTCGGAACCCGCCGTCTCAGCGTAGCCGTTCGTGCCGGTAATGCGCGTGTCGGATCCTTCTACAGGCATCGACTGGAACATGTCCAGACCTTTACCCTGCGGAATACCTTCCGCGATGTCTACCAATACAACTTCGTGCGCCAACTCTTTGTCGGCAATGCGCTGCGCCGTGGTTGCGCCGACATTACCGGCGCCGATCACTGTAATTTTCATAATACCAACCTATGCTCGGTCTTGCTATACGTGAATACAGATCTGGATTATCGTGAGGGATGGACCAGAAGCCAAAACTCCAAATTTACAATGATTTCGGCACATAAGGAAACCCCGCCCGGACGGGCCACAGGCGCCATAAACACTGAGAATATTTTGGCGACATGTTCGACTATGCTCACCCGTCGGCGGCAGCCGGCTTCCAGCGTTGCATTGCGGCGCAGCAGATAAATACACCAATCAGACCAACGGAACTTCACGGGAATATTCATGGCTAAACGAACGGCAATCCGCATCGACAGCAGTACAAAAGCAATTATCACCGGCGCGTCGAGCGGCATCGGCGCGGCCCTGGCCATTGCCATGGGTAAACGCGGCGCAAGCGTGGTGTTGATCGCCCGACGCCGCGATCGCCTGGAAGCGGTCGCCGAGCAGGTCCGCGAAGCCGGCGGTACGGCGTACGTCCGCACGGCCGACATCAGCAAACGCGATGAGGCCGAAGCAATCACAAAGAATGCGGTGGAATCAATGGGCGGCGTCGACGTGCTGGTTAATAACGCCGGGCGCGGCAATATGGCCTCGGTGGAAGACACCACGCAGGAAATGATCGAAAGCATGTTTGCGCTCAACGTCTATGCGCTCTGGTACACCACCGGCGTGGTTCTGCCGCACATGAAGGCTCAACGGAAGGGACATATCGTCAACATTTCCAGCGTGGCCGGCACGATGGCTTTTCCCTTCAACAGCGCCTACGTGGCCGCCAAACACGCGTGCACCGGGTTTACGGCCGCGCTGCGCAGTGAACTGGTCGAAACCGGCGTGGAAGCCAGCGCCGTCTACCCCGCCGGCGTCGAAACGGAGTGGGGCGACGTCACCGAGGGCGGCGCAATTGGCTCGCTGTTTTTCCACGGCATTAAGAACTCACGCAAAATTGCACGCGAGCGCGACGTCGACCTGGCGCCGCTCAGCCCTATGATTCCGGCGGAGGAAGTGGCGCAGATAATCATCGATTCCATCGAAAATCCGCAACGATGCGACATTTTCACGCACAACGGCACTCTAGACCATGCGGTGCACGCTATCGTAGACCGCCCGACGCTGGAGCAGCGCTTCACGCCGGTCTATCTGGGCATGCGCAAAAGCTACGAGGAATTGTAAACAAATTCGTATTTTGGTGTCTTGCCCTAAGTATCCACAAGGGCCATACAAAGCATGTAACCGAGCCTTTGATCCTGGTTTGTTGTGACGCGGAAGGCCAACTGGCGTCCTTCCGCATTCTGAAGCTTAAACGGACAAGTTATAAAGGACTGAAATCAGCATGGAACCGCTGAAGTTTAGGAAACGAATAGATTTACCGGATCTGCCGCCTTCCCCACAGACTCTGAACAACGTACGTGCGCATCTGAAACTCAGTGTTATCTGGTCGCTCGTCGGATTCATCGCGGTCCTCGGCGTGCCGTTGATCGCCGGCCGCGAAGGCATCCTGGCACTGGTTATCGCTCTGCCGCCCGCCATTCTGTGCGGCAATGCCTGGGTACAGATTCTGCGCAAACACCCCATCTGGATCGAACAGAAATCTTCGCTGCGAAGCCTGCTTTCGGGCGCGCGCAGACAGGAACCGACGCTGTTCTGGCTGGGTATGGTCGGCGCGGTGCTCATCGGCGGGCTTACGTATGTGCTGGCCGCCATTCCGGTCGTCGGTACGGCCGGGCTGCTTTTTGCAGGCACGGCTTTTGCGCTGGAGATGCTGGGTCTGTATCTGATCATGGTGGGCTGCGCGGCGCTGCCGCTCCTGTTTCACCTGCGCAAACGCCTGCGCGACTTCCACAACCGCGAGCGCGTAACAGCGCGCCTGGCGACGCTTTTCATCGAAAACTACGACTATCACAAAAACTGATCATCCGAATACTTCGGGCACAACAGCTTACTTTTAAGGGCCGGTCATTTTTGACCGGCCTTTTTTGTTTGCGGCGGCGCACCAACCGATCCTTTGACTGATTGAAACAGCCGCTTTTTGTTTGTCGTGCGGAGGGCAGGTTTGGGACGTCTCATTGGGCCGCTTTTTACAGCCTTTTTGCTCGTCGTGCGGTGACGGGATTGGAGTTTCTC
>CAYULF010000020.1:22729-87859 GCA_964445695.1 uncultured Hyphomicrobiales bacterium
GCCGGGGCGCTTTTAACAGCCGCTTTTTGCTTGTCGTGCGGTGACAGGCTGGAGGTTTCTCGCCGGGGCGCTTTTAACAGCCGCTTTTTGCTTGTCGTGCGGTGACAGGCTGGAGGCTTCTCTCTGCGTGACAAACAAGAGAACAAAGCCCTACCGTGGTTTGGCGGGTTTTGAAGAACCTGTTTGCGTAGTATCGTTTTTGAGGCGTTCCAGGTGGTCGCGCTCGGATTGTTTGCGTTTGGCTTCCATTTCCAGGATCTCGCGCGGCGTGGGCGGAATCATTTCGGAGGTCATGTTGCCGTCCTCGTCGTACTCGCGTTTGTAGAGCAGGCGGCCCTCGTCGAAGTTCAGCTCGGCCTTGAGCGCGCCGTCAGTGTAGAAAAACTGCGAGATGCCGTGGCTGCGGCCATTTCTGAATAACTCGCAGCTCTGGAGCGAGCCGTCCTCGTAGAACGTCCTGGACGTGTCGTCCATTTTGCCCTGAAAATAGTGCGTGGCCATTTCAACCTGGCCGTTCTGGTAGTAATAGCGCGCGGCGCCGTGCAGTTTGCCGTCTTTGTAGTTCTCCTCGCGTTCCAGGCCGCCGTCCTGAGCAAAATTGCGCAGAATGCCGTTTTTGCGATTGTTTTTGAACTCGGCCTCTTGAAGTAACGAACCATCGCCGTAGTAACTGCGCACCCAGCCGTTTTTGATGCCCTCGTTGTAATTCGCCGCGTTTTTGAGATTGCCGTTGATGTAGTACACACGCCACTCGCCGTCGCTGAGGCCCATGGCGAGATTGCCCTCGTAAAAAAGTTCGCCGGTGGGATAAAACGCGCGTTCCCGACCGTGGCGCAGGCCGTCGCTGTAGTTCGTTTCCACGGCCAGTTCGCCGCCCGGATAGAGCAAATCCCAAGGGCCTTCGCGCTTGCCGTCGACAGTCTCGCCCTCACCATCAAGCGAGTCAATCTGAAAGTAAAACTCCAGGTGCGTCGGCGAGGGTTTGACTTCTTTCGGCGTGTCGCTTTCGACCGCCGCGCCTTTTTCACCATCCTGTGCAAAAGCGGACGAACCCAGCAGCAATGTCCCGAAAAACAGCAGGAACAGGAGGCCAAATACCGGTCGCGAGGCGTAGTCAGTCTTCATCAAAATTCCGCAGCGTGGAAAGTATGTCGTCAAAGTTGGCGCGGGATATACCGTCCTGCACGTGCGCCAGTTCGGCCGTCATGCGCGTAGCGGCGGCAAAGGCGCGCCTGAGTTCCGGTTCGTCCTGCAGCGCCTTCATGTGCCGCCGGATCGTCGCGACGTCGCCGCGCACTATCGGCCCCGTCAGCACACCTAGCGGGCCGCCGTCTTCGTCGAGCGCCGCCAGCGCATTCCCAAGCGACTGACGCATGATCGGCGCGAGAAATTTTGACGCGGGAATGTCGGCCGCCGCGGACAAGGCCCGCGCAAGCTCCACGCTGGCGACCATGACGTTGGAAGCGGCCACGGCGGCGGCGTGATAGAGCGCTTTTCCACCCGCCGTAGGCCCGTCAAAAAAATGCGCGGAGCCGCCCAGATCGGCAATCCAGTGCGCCAGAGTCGGCCGCTCAGCCGCATCCGCTTCCACTCCCCAGGCGATTCCGTCGAAGGCGGCGGCGGAAGTGCGATCAGCAAAGGTCTGAAAGGGGTGCGCAGCGGCCGTGCGCCAGGAGCGGTCCAGCACCGCATCGTCGAAGACTTCGCGGCCAAGCGAACCGGCGCAGTGCATGAGCAGCACATCTTCCGGCGGCGGCAACTGAGCAAGCTCGCTGACCAGCGCTCTTATCTGCGCATCGCCGACGCAGAGCACAAGGGCGTCAAATTTTTGGCCGTCAAAAGCGGCGCGCAGCGAGTTGTACAGCGCAACGGACTGCAGCGCCGGCGGCAACTGCGAAAGGATGTGGTCCGGCCGGGGATGCACAAAACAGACGTGTTGCGCGCCAAAGCGCGCGGCGAGGCTGGCGCCCAGGCGACCGGGGCCCACGATGCACATGCGATTGATCCGGCGACCGCCGTCGGGAGTATCAATCATTGAATCTTCCGCCTTGCCGTTCCGGCCGGAATTGCCGGTTTTCAGGTTCAAAAAACGGGCGCGTCGTATCTTGCGCGAATTCTTTCAGACTGCGAGTGCAAAAAACGGGAACTTTTCAACAAAACGCACGTTCCAGTCGCGACTCCGGTGTAAAAGCCGGCCCGCTCGACTACCGCTCTCGCAGAATTTCCACAACAATTCGGGTCGCACCGCCGACCTCTGAATTTTCATGTCCCGGAAATCTCTATGTCCGACTATCTGCAAACTACACGCGACGTTTACAAAGAAGCGGCGGAGTCGCCGCAAATCGGTCTGTGCTGCACAACGACGCCGGTCTGGCGGTTGCCGGGCCTGAACATGCCGCAGCGCATGCTGGACATGAATTACGGCTGCGGCTCCACGGTGCACCCGCGCGACCTTGACGCCGGCAACCGCGTGTTGTACGTCGGCGTGGGCGGCGGAATGGAACTGCTGCAGTTTGCCTATTTCACACGGGCGACGCACAGCGTCGTCGGCATCGACTCCGTGCCGGAGATGCTTGACGCCTGCCGCGCCAACCTGCAGACGGCGGCGGAGCAAAACGACTGGTTCACGCCGGACATGGTGGAGCTGCGCGCAGGCGATGCGCTTTCCCTGCCGGTGGAAGACGAACAGATCGACCTGGCTGCACAGAACTGTCTGTTCAATATTTTCCGCGAAGACGATCTGAAACAGGCGCTGCGTGAGATGTACCGCGTACTCAAACCGCACGGCCGCCTGATTCTTTCGGACCCGATCTGCGACGACGAGATGCCGGAGAGCCTGCACAAGGACGAGAAACTGCGCGCGCTGTGCCTGAGCGGCGCGCTGCCGCTGGAGCAGTACGTCGGCCTGATGACGGAAGCGGGCTTCGGCACGATAGAAATCCGCGCGCGGCGACCATATCGAATCCTGGATCCGCGCAGCTACAACACCGACCGCCGCATTGTGACGGAGAGCGTGGAAATCGCGGCTATCAAGGACCCGATGCCTGACGACGGACCCTGCATTTTCACGGGCCGCCACGCCGTTTACATCGGCTCAGACGAATTTTTTGACGACGGCAAGGGCCATACCCTGCTGCACAACCAACCGCTGGCTGTTTGCGACAAAACGGCTGATGCGTTGAAATCGCTGGGGCGCGACGACATACACATCACGGAATCAACCTACTTTTACGATGGAGGAGGATGTTGCTGATGCGCATCTCGACGGTCTTATTGATTAGTGTCTTTCTGTTTGCTGCGGATCTCTGCGCCCAGGAGAAAACCACCGGCAGCTTTCAACTGGAAGGCCTGAGTGAAAAATCTTATGCGGTCTACGTCCCGACGCAGTACGATGCCGGGAAAGCCAACGGCATGATTCTCGTGCTGCACCCGCGCAACACGGCGCGCTGGACCGCCGCCGCCTGGCGCGACACGCTGACGGCTTTTGCGGAGGCCAATCAACTGCTTATGGTAGCGCCGGACGGCGGCCCGGACGGCTCCGTAGCCGATCCGGACGACGAACTTTTTCAGCGCGCCCTGATCGACTCGATGAAGACCTGGTACAACGTTGACGACAAACGCATTTACGTGTTCGGCTTTTCGTTTGGTGGCCGGGCGGCCTACACGTTCGGCCTGCAGCATCCGGACGTTTTTGCCGGTTATCTGATTCTCGGTCCGGCGATTCAGCTGAGCGAAGTATCGGTGCAGCTGCGCGGCAACGCTTTCGGCAAGCCGTTCTACCTGATCAACGGCAGCCAGGATGCGCCGAATATCCGTTTTACGCCTTTTGTGGACATGCTTGAGGAAGAGGGCGCCATCGTCAACTCGCTGTTGTTGCAGGGCGTACCGCACACGATTGATTTTAACAATCGCAATCAGATCCTGAGCGATGCATTTCAGTGGCTGGACACGGTCGGGCGCACGACCACAGACGTGGCCGAACACCCGCGCACGGCCGGACGCAATCTGCGTCTTTTCCCGAACTCGGTCGACCGCGCGGCTCTGCCGAATCTGACGCTCGAAGTACGGCCGACAGTCACGATTCCCGGCTCACTCGGCGGCTCGGCAGCTACCTTCAATCTGCCGGATTCCTACCGCATGGGTCCGCAGCCGGTACGTGTGGAGATCATCAGCGCCGCCGGCGCTCTGGTTTGGACGAGCACGCTCGGCCCGGACGGCACGATTGGGATTCCCTCTTTGGCGGCGGGCCGATACTTTGTGCGAATGCACTTTGCCGACGGCCCCGAGGACGCCGACCTGATCATTCAGTAAATGTCAGTTAATCACGCAGTTTAGGAACACAAAAGGCCGCCGCAAGCGGCCTTTTGTGTTTCCGGGCTTTTCGACAGGCCGGAACAAGGGTCGACCGCCGACCCACGTATGCACCACACTCTTCGATGCCGTTCACATTGATTGCAAATTCTACCGGAAGTTTCAACTGGACGGTTTTTGGGCCAACACAAAAAAGGGTCCCCCTCCATCGCCTATCCTGCCTGTCTACGATTTTTCAGTGATTTTTCGACTGGACGGTTTTTGGGCCAACACAGAAAAGGGTCCCCCTCCCCCTCCGCCACCTGTCCATTTTGCTTGCGATTTTTTACTCCAGGGCGCGCTCTTCCGGCCCCGATTATCGCGGAATTTTTTCGGGGTACGCATCCCTTCCTGCGGGATTCCCTTGACGCGGCGCGGACGAACCTCCGGACGGCTCGACAGAGGCAACATGAGACCAAATCAGCTTCTCATCAAGCGGAAAAGATTCAGCGGGCGGGTTTTACCGACAAGCGGGCGAAGTTTCGTGCTAATGTCACGCAGGATGCTGTTGACTTCTGACGAGCGCGACGGCTCAGGGACTGTTGGACTTGAAGACCGGCTCTGAGACTTCAGTCTCCGGGACTGCAGTGATTCATGAAGGCCGGCAGCTCGACGACTGTCGGCTTACAACCCAGTGGCAAGCAAAAATGCAAGGGAGCCTGATCCCGCCGGCGCAGACAAGGGAGCAAAGCGGTCAGGAACGTTCGCGTTCGCGATGAATGTGCGGACTCAGTCCTCGTTTTTGATGAGTTCGTAGCCGCCGGCATTGTCCTTGACAAAAAAGCCGGCCGCCTGAATTTTGTCGCGCAGGACGTCGGCTTCCTGCCAGTCGCGGCGTTTGCGGGCGTCGATGCGCTCCTGCGCCCAGCGCTGCACGTCCGCCGGAACTTCCAGCCTGACTTCCGGCCGCGGGCCGAACTCCCATGCGGCAAAAATGTCGTTGAACTCGCGGAAAAAGTCGAGCAGAGCCGCGCGTGTGTCGGCGTCGAGACGCGGCGGTTGATACTGTTTGAAGAAGGAGAATATCTCGCCGATGGCCTTGGGCGTGTTGAGATTGTCGGCCAGGTGAGCAAACACGGCCTGACGGAAAGCGGCCACGTCAGCCGCCTCCTTGCCGGGCTCGCCTTCACTGAGGCGGTAGATGTAATCCTGAATGCGCGCGCGCGCCTTTTTGCAGGCCTTGATGCCCGCGAAGGTGAAATTGAACACCGAAGCGTGATGCGCCGCCAGCACGTGATAACGAATGTCGAGCGGGTCAAAGCCCTTGTCCATCAGATCCCGCAGCGTGAAGAAATTGCCGGCGGACTTGGACATCTTGCGGCTCTCGACTTCAAGGAATTCGTTGTGGCACCAGAAGCGCGTCGGCTCAACACCGTAGCCGGCCTTGCTCTGCGCTATCTCGTCCTCATGGTGCGGAAAGCGGAGATCAACACCGCCCGTGTGGATGTCGAAGGGCAGGCCAAGCAGATCCGCCTCCATCGTGGAGCACTCAATGTGCCAGCCGGGCCGACCGGGGCAGGCCTGACCATCGACCTCAAACTCCCAGTAGGGTTCGCCCTCGCGGCGCGCTTTCCACAGAACAAAATCGCTGACCTGATCGCGTTCGTACTCGTCGGCATCAATGCGCACGCCGGCCTGAAAATTGTCGAAGTCGATATTGACGAGTTTGCCGTATTTGTCGGCGGCGGACCAGGCGTTGACGTCGAAGTAGACGCTGCCTTCACGAACGTAGCCGAAGCCGTTGGCGACGATGCGACGGACGAGGTCCTGCATCTGCTCGATGTACTCGGTGGCACGCGGCATGGCGATCATCTGATCGGGATCAATGCCGAGGGAGCGCAGATCGTTGACAAATGCATCGGAGTAGTAATCGGTAAAGCGCCGCAGGTTGTCAATGGGATCCTCGCTCTGCGGTCCCATTTCCGCCTTCCAGGTAGGAGCGCCGATGGCGCTGTCGCGAATGGTCTTGTCGTCGATGTCGGTGATATTCATCACCCAGCGGACGTCATAGCCGCCGATGACGCGCAGGACGCGCTGCAGAAGATCGGGAAAGAGAAAAGAGCGCATGTTGCCGATGTGGGCATAAGAATACACCGTGGGGCCGCAGGAATACATTCTGACGGTATTGCCTTCCAGCGGTTTAAATGGCTCCAGCTTGCGCGTAAGGGTATTGTAAAGCTCAATAGTCATCGTTCGTCAAGATCGGTTTGTGACATACACCTGCTTGCACCCGAAAATTAGCAAAATGCTTTCGGGCGTGCAACGACGCACGCACCGGGCGGATCATTGGGCGGACGAGCCAAGCGACGATGAAAAAGGCAGTGAAAAGCACAAAATCAAAGGTTCTGAACTGGTTGAGGCCGTGGTATGAATGGCAGTCAAATCATCCAAGGATAAAACAAATAGCAGGCAATGTCAACGAAAAAAATGAGCGTCGCTAATATTTCCACCCAAAAAAGTTTTTTGTGGCACAGGGCCGAATTTGTCCCTCGATTTTTTCAATAAATCACCTATCTACGCAATGTGACTTCTGAGAGTCAGAAGGTATTCTCACAATTAACGGAAACGTTGATTCTTAAACACGGCAGGCGAATTAAATGAAACCAATCCGACACTTACCGTGTACTAGGGTCAACGGACAAACACAGACCCCGGAGTCCGGCCGGAAGGCACGGTAAAACACATGATACGGTGTTGGACGGCGGAGACAAAGGGAGCCGAAACCGGGCGAAACTGAAACAGGGACAAATTTTTCCTGAGACAAAATTCACAATCGCGGTTCGGCAAGAAATCAAAAGTTTTGTTTAACCAAATGGTGGCAGGAGGCCTGAGCGGAAAGATGTTCAACCCGAAAAATGGAGTTGTGCTTATGTCAGGTTGACACTCATTTTGTTTATTCCTTTACACGAAGGAGGAGAGCTATGGTTAGCGTGCAGGAATTACAACGGATGATAGAAGATGATCGGCGTGACAACCCGAAGCAGTCCTGGAAGGGGACTTTCATCGACTATCTGCATATGCTTCAGGAGACCCCTGAAGTAACGAAACTTGCCCACACCCGCCTCTATAGAGCGCTGACGCAGGCTGGATCACGAAACATCCTCGATACCAGCGACGCCCGCGTGAAGCGTTTGTTTAACGACGATCCCATTCCCGTATACAAGTTTTTTGAAGACGAATTTTTCGGCATCGAAAAAACGATAGCCAAAATCGTCCGCTATTTCCATTCCGCAGCATTAAAAGGTGAAGAAAGTCGCCAGGTACTTTACCTGATGGGCCCCGTCGGCGCAGGTAAGAGTTCGCTGATTGAAAAGATTAAACAGGCGCTGGAACAAGCGCCGCCGTTCTACGCCATCGAAGGCTGCCCCATGCACGAAGAACCGCTGCACCTGCTGCCGCGGCACCTTCGTCCCGAGTTTGAAGGCATGCTCGGCGTGCACATCGAAGGCGACCTCTGCCCGATCTGCCGCCGTCGACTCAAAGAAGAATTCGGCGGGCGTTACGAAGAAATGCCGGTTGTTTCGCGAGAGTTTTCCAAGCGCAATCGCACCGGCATCGGCATGGTGCCGCCGGTCGACCCGAACAACCAGGATACCTCCGTGTTAATCGGCTCGGTCGACATTTCCAAGCTCGACATGTATTCTGAAGGCGACGCCCGCGTCCTTGACCTCAACGGAGCGTTAAACGTGGGCAACCGCGGTATGGTGGAATTTATCGAAGTCTTCAAGAACGAAACAGAGTACCTGCACGCCATGATTACGGCGACGCAGGAAAAGTCGATTCCGGCGCCGGGACGCCACGGCATGATTTATCTGGACACGGTAATCGTGGCGCACTCGAACGAAGCCGAATGGCAGAAGTTTAAGGCTGATCACACAAACGAAGCTATACTTGACCGCATCGTGGTTGTTAAGGTGCCGTACAATCTGCGCCTGAGCGAAGAGGTCAAAATCTACCGCAAAATTATTGGCGCATCCGACTTCAATGCGGACATCGCGCCGCACACAATTGAAATTGCATCCATGTTCGCTTTGTTAACGCGCCTGGAGCCGACAAACAAATGCGACCTGATGACCAAACTTCGCATTTACAACGGCGAAGAAGTCGTCGAGCAGGGTTCGACCAAAAAGCTGGATGCACGCGAACTGCGCGAGGATGCGCGCAACGAGGGCATGACCGGCATTTCGACGCGTTTCATCATGAAAGCGCTCGACAATGCCCTGTCCGACAATTTCGAGGGCAATTGCATTCACCCGATCAACGTACGTGAAGCACTGATCAAAATGGTGAAGGAAACGGAACTGCCCGAGGACACGCGCAAACGCTACCTCGGCTTCCTGCAGGACACCCTGCACAAGGAATACCTGAAAGTCCTCGAGAAAGAAATCGCCAAGGCCTTTGTCTACAGTTACCAGGAACAGGCCGAACAGTTGTTCCAGAACTATCTGGACCACACCGAAGCATATGTTAACAAAACCAAGGTGCGCGACCGCAACACCAGGGAAGAGCTCGAACCGGACGTCGATTTCCTCGCGACGATCGAAGCGCAGATCGGCATCACCGGTTCCGCCTGCGACGGCTTCCGCCAGGAAGTCATCGCCTACCTCTGGTCGGCATCGCGGCGCGGCGTCACCTTAACATTTTCGAGTTACGAGCCGCTGAAAGAAGCGATCGAGAAACACCTGATGGTGTCCGTCCGCGACATCAGCCGCATCGTGACCAAAGCACAGACGCGCGACGGCGAGCAGGAGCAGAAGTACGGCGACATGGTCAGGAGCATGATCGCCAACGGTTATCCGGCTTCCTGCGTAGATGTCATTCTCAAGTACGCAGCCAATCACTTGTGGAAAGACTGACCCCCCGAACATTCCCGGCCCATGAGTCGCCGCGCAGCCCCAGGGCCTGCGGCGACTCCCGCTGAACAAGTCGTACAGCCGGAGGTATTCCGGCGCGAGCGCGGCAAAAAATGCCGCATCAGGAGCAACACAACTTAACATTCTCTTCCGGGAGGCGTCGACATGAAAAAGCGATTTCCCATCATTCCCGAACTCGATCCCGAAATGGACGAGTTGCGGAAGCAAACACAGAAACCAGGTAAACGCACCGGCTCCAACGCCGGACGCAAACGCAAAAAACGGAAATCAGCAACGGGGTTTAACACAATGACGGCAGGCAGACGAGTTAACAACGGCAGGACACGTAAAAGCGGACGAACGCTGTAAGTTCAACAAACAGCAACGTAAACCGACAATGTCGTAGCTCTCCAGAGTGTCGGTTCCCGGCAGTCGGTTCGGAATCAAGGTGCTTGGATCAAGCAGTCGTCGCACATTCCAGTAATTGATGAGTTGAAGGTAAATGGAAGTGTGAATTTCGGATCGATGCGCCGGGGCCGGCGCTCGTTTTTGGAGGCAATTTTCCCAACTTAACACAATACTCGCAACATATATGAAGAGACTATACATGAACAGATGGAGAATGGTGATTGACATGAAGTGAATTCACGGATCCCCGGGCCGCAAGGCTTTCTCGACTGTTTAATGGTCGAAAGGATGGAGAGATATGATTGAATTTGTCATACGCGAATGGCAGCCCTCCGAGGCGCAACGCAGCGACAGAAGCGCCGGAGACAGGGCACGACACCGGCATAAAGTACGCGAGGCTATCCGTGAGAATATCGCGGACATCATAGCCGAAGAATCGATTATCGGACGCAACAACGACAAAATTATCAAAGTGCCGATCCGCGGCATCAAAGAATACCGCTTTGTCTACGGCGACAACAACAACCCTCAGGTCGGCGAAGGCAACGGCGACGAACAAACCGGCCAGGTGATCGGCCAGGGCGACGACCAGCAGCAGGGCGAAGGGCAGGCCGGCGACCAGAAAGGCGTCGACTACTATGAGACCGACGTCAGCCTGGAAGAGCTGATCGACATTATGTTTGAAGACCTGGAACTACCCTTCCAGGAGCGCAAGAAACTGCGCAATATCGAGACGGACAGCAACCGCAAGAAAATTGGCTACCGCAAAAAAGGCGTCAGAGCCAACCTGTCCCACTATCGCACCGCGCTGGAACGCGTGCGCCGCATGCAGGGCGTTAAACGCCGCCTGGCATTGCTCGAACAACAGATTGAGGAAGTTGAACAACTGCTCGAATCGACGCGCGACGCAACATCCGACCTGCGCATCAACTACTCGAGGGAACTGGCCTTTCTGCGTGAAAAACACGCGGAGACGCAAGCGCTCTTAAACAACAGCGCCGACGACTCCGTTGAGGCGACAAGTACAGAACCGGCGCCGCGTTTCCCCTTCCGCGAAAGCGACCTGCGCTACCATCATCATCGCAATAAACTGCGCCCGGAATCAAACGCCGTGGTGATCTGCATCATGGATACCTCCGGATCGATGGACACGCTCAAAAAGTACCTGGCACGCAGCTTCTTCTTTCTGCTCTTCAGTTTTGTGCGGACCAAATACGACAAGGTGGAAGTGGTGTTTGTGGCGCACAGCACCGAAGCTCAGGAAGTGACTGAGGAAGAGTTCTTCACGAAGGGACAGTCGGGCGGGACCTACATCTCCTCCGGCTACAACAAAGCGCTCGAAATCATGCAGGAGCGCTACCATCCAAGCCTCTGGAACGTCTATGCCTTCCACTGTTCCGACGGCGACAATTTTCCCAATGACAACCAGAAAACGGCGGAAGCCGCGCTTGAGCTGTGCGAGAACTGCAACCTGTTCGGCTACGGTGAGATTAAACCGAACGGAAAACGCTCCTACGAAAACAGCATGTTGAGTTTCTTCGAGAAAAACATCGATGCCGACAACTTCCGCTCTTTGTTAATTAACGGCAAGGAAGATATCTGGAACGCCTTCCGCGATTTTCTTTCCGCCGAGCGAGGTGCGTCATGAGAAACTATCAATTGCAGGATCTGCACGACTGGGCCGAACGCGCGTCCGCAATGGCGCAGGAATTTGGGCTCGACTGTTTTCCGCAGGAATTTGAAATCTGCGATCACGAGCAGATGCTAGGCTACATGTCCTACTCCGGCATGCCTTCGCACTACCCGCACTGGTCCTACGGCAAACAGTTTGAAAAACAGAAGACGATGTACGACTACGGCGTCTCCGGGCTGCCGTACGAAATGGTGATTAACTCCAACCCCTGCCTGGCCTACCTGATGCGCGACAACTCTCTGCTGCTGCAGGTGCTGACAATCGCACACGTGTACGGCCACAACGACTTCTTCAAGAACAACTTTACCTTTGCGCACACGCAGCCCGAGTACGTGCTGCAGAAGTTTAAAATGCACGCCGACCGCATCCGCGGCTACGTCGAAGATCCGGGCATCGGCATCGAACGCGTTGAGGCTATGATCGACGCCGCGCACGCGCTCTCGCTGCAGTGCCAACGCAATATGCAGATTAAACGCAGCTCGCCCGATCAGGTCCGCGAGCAGATTATCCGCGACTACGAACGCGAGGCCGGCGACAACTACGACGAAGACGAACTGCGTCGCCGCCTGCGCCACAACCCGCCGGCGCCCGAAGAAAACCTGCTGGAGTTTATCCGCGACAACAATCCGGAATTGGCCGAATGGCAGCGAGACATCATCTCGATTGTCGTAGCGCAGACGCGCTATTTCATTCCACAGATGGAAACCAAGATCATGAACGAGGGCTGGGCCTCGTACTGGCACCACGCCATCATGAGTTCGCTGGATCTGCCGCAGGACATGCACATGGAATTTCTCGTGCGCCACGCCCAGGTCCTGCGTCCGCATCCCGGCGGCCTGAATCCTTATCACCTGGGCTACAAAGTGCTCAACGCCATTCGCATCTGGTACGACGGTGCGATTGACGAAAAGGCGCTGCGGCCCGATGAACACTCGCTCTTTGTTAAAATGCGCGAAGACTTCGAACGGCGCGACGCGATTCCCTTCGACACGCGCGACGTCAGCGGAATACAAAAGCTCTTTCAGGTGCGCGAGGCCGACCGAGACAAGTCCTTCCTGCGCCAGTACCTGACGCCGGCGATCATGGAAGACCTCAACCTCTTTGAGTTTGAACGTCGCCAAAACCACCGCGGTCAACGCGTCGGAATGGTGACGAACACGTCGAACACGGAAGGCTGGCGCCACGTCAAGGAGTCGCTGCTCGCAAACATCGGCACAGAATCGCTGCCCGTAATCAAAATTGAAGACGCCGGATTTGACGGCGTCGGTACGCTCCTGCTGCGGCACTACAGCGACGGCCGTGAACTGGAAGCGTCCTACGCTCAGCACACACTCAAATATGTTAAACAGCTATGGCATAGAGCCGTACGCCTGGAGGCGATTATCGCAGGGAAGGAAACCGCATTTACGGTCGACATGGAAGGGAATCTGGATACGAAACAAAGAAAAGCGGCCTGAGCCGCCGAATGAGTGGGAAGAGAGCCTCCAGCATCCGGGGCGTGATCGCGAGTCCAACCGCGATTGCGCCCCGCCTGTTTAAGTCCCTTTTTTCCCGGCGCCTTGTTTCAGAATAGCCGTCAGCGCGTTGTGGTAGTCCGGGTACATGCTCAGATCGTTGTGATGTCCGCCACGCACCGTGTGTAAAATAGAATCGTCTCCCAGCATCTGCGCCAGACGCACGCTGCAGTCGTAAGGCACAATTTCATCCTGCGTGCCGTGGATCAGGTCCACGCGGATGTTAACCTCGCGCAGCATTGCGCCGATGTCGAACTGGTAGTCCAGCGGCAGGCCCGCCGGCAACATCGGAAACAACGTGCGCGCCAGGTCCGGCACGCTCACAAATGGCGTCTCCAGGATAAGCTGACGGCAAGCGCTGCCGCGCGCCAGATGTGTCATCATCGCCGTGCCCAGTGAACGACCGTACAGGATGATGTCCTGTTCCGCATATCCCATGCGCGCGCGACGCAGCACACACTCGGCATCACTGAAAAACTGCGCTTCCGTTCCAACCTCGCCGCTGCTTTTGCCGTAGCCGCGGTAGTCGTAAATGATGACCTCGTAACCGAGTTCGTTAAACACGGCCGCCACAGCTCCCCAGGAAGCCAGATTGCCGGCGTTGCCGTGCGCATAGACCACGCAGCCGCGTGGATTGTCGAGGCTGAAGTGCAGCGCGTTTAACTTCTCGCCGTCCTCCGTCGGGATAAATAACTCGCGACAGTCCGGCCCGAAATCGAACGTGTAGTCGGTTCGCAGTTTTTCCGGATAAAACAGAATATCTCTCAGCACCGTGCACCCACTGTTCGCAATGAAATAAAAAAGCCGCCGCAAGCTACCGGTCAGGGCGCATTCGCGGCGGCAAACTATCTACCGTGCTTTTGTTAAACGCGGCCTCAGTCCAGATCGCCGACCGACTCGATAATACGGCCCGGCAGACCGTACTCGATGGCGTCTTCCGCCGTCAGCCAGAAATCGCGCAAAGTGTCTTTTTCCACGCGCTCCAGCGGCTGCCCCGTCGCTTCCGCCAGAATGCGGTTGATGCGCGCGCGCGTTTTCAGAATCTGGTCCGTGTGAATTTCCAGGTCGCTGGCAGGTCCGCGAGCGCCGCCCAGCGGCTGGTGAATCAGGAAACGCGTGTTCGGCAGGCAGACGCGTTGGTCCTTCGGCACAGATACGTAGATCAGCGTCGCCGCGCTCACCACCCAGCCCGTGCCGATAATTATCACCTTCGGCTTGATAAAACGAATCATGTCGTGAATCGTATCGCCGGATTCCACATGGCCGCCGGGCGAGTTAACGAGCACGCGAATGTCGTCGTCAGATTCGGCCGCCAGCGCCAGCAACTGAGCGCAGACTCTCTCCGCCAGATCCATGTCGATTTCGCCGAAAATCGTCACGACGCGCGCCTTGAGCAGTCGTTCCTGCAGACCGTTTTTGGCTTTGTCTTCTTGCTTTTTTTCCTCTGCCATGCATCAACTCCACTGTATTGCTGGTCCGTAAAATTCCGGTTCTATCGGCAAGAATGACCGATGGATCACTGACGCACGCGCGCCGCCTTTCATGTATCGTCCGCAAAATCCCCCTTTTTTGGCTTTTTCCCGCATTTTTCCGCCACCGCCGCTTCAGCTCCGGCAATTGACCTGCTTTTCAGAGCGCTCACCTGCGGTGGCTTGCCATAACCTTTTTGTTTGTCCCCGGGTGTGAAGCGGCGCGGTATTTGTGCATTGCACCGTACGGCGACCGAAAAGATATTGCGCTGTCATAGAGCAGGTGTTCAACAGACTGCGCGGCGCGCTTTGCACAGCTGTTTTAGAAATCTTTTACATGTCAGTGACGCCTACGTAAAATCTTCGTGGTATTTAGGGCCTTGCTCAACGCATAGAGATGGTTAAGAGATGCTGAAATGAAAGAACGACTTTCGATCCTGGTTTCACACCTGGAGCGAATGAGATCGAAATATCCGGACGAGCGGCTGCTGATGTTGCTCGATTTCGAAGGTTCCGTCTTTGATCTCACTTCGCTCCTGCCGCCACTTCTCCTCGACTTCGACGCCGCAATGGACGCCGAACTCAGTGGCCGCATCCGCGTCAAACCGCAGCCGACCGCCACGAACCGCCTGGAAGATCTCCTGGCCACCCGTGCGTTAACAAGCTCGGAGATTCGCCGCGTGCAGGCCTGGTACAACAGCAACTATTCGCTTGCCGGTCCCGACTTCGACGAGTTGCGCATATTCGAAGGCGTGTTGCCGCTGCTCTCCTGGCTGCAATCGCAGCCGAACGTCTTTGTGGGCATTGCTACCAGCCGCCCGGAAGAACTGCGGACCGATACACGCGCCTTCCTGCGCCGCGCCGCTTCGCGTGCCCGTATCCCGCTGCGGGATCCGCTCCTGGCCATGACGCCCAACCGCCCTTTCAGCGAAAAAACCAGCGGACTGGCCGCCAACACCCGCTACTTTCAGGAACAGGGGTTTTGCATCTTTGCCGTCGCCGGCGTCTGCGAAACGGATGCCGCCCTGTTAAACGACATCGACGCCCAGCGCGAAATCCTGGTCTTGCCATTCGGACCCGTCTTCGCCCAACCCAAAAAATTAACAACGGAAAATACTTCAACCGCGGGGACGCTTAACACCGCTCCCGTTGACAAACAAGATGGGTTTATTCAGAGTGATATTCCGGGCGGGATCGACCTGGCGTGGACGCGCGTCAATGACATGCAGACACTGCACAGTTTTCTCGACTCCTCGATCCGCTGGGCCGAAATGGACGTTTTCCAGGACCCCGTCAGCCGCGACCTGATTCTGCGCCGCAACAGTTTCAACCAAACGCCGCTGCAGCGCCACGAAGATATCCTGCTGCTGGAAGTCTGCCTGTACAAGTGCCGCCGCCACGGACGCGGTATAAAACTCGATTTCAAGGAAGGTGGCGACCTGGTCGATCGCGTCATCGAAGTGGTGCGCGCACACGGCTTCCCCGACACCGACCTGTGGTTTAACGGACATGTGGAGCGATTCCACGAAGACGGTTTCCGCCGTCTGGCCGAAGCGTTTCCAGGTGCGGCGATACAGTGCCCGATTCACTTCATGGAATCGACGATCATGGAAGCGCCCAACAAAGCGCTCGAAATTTTAACGATGTTAAAAAGCTGGGGCGTACGTCGTTTTTCCATCAATTGGTTAACGCAGAACAAACGCACGATGATAGATTGCCTGTCCCGCTGGGGTTTTGAAGTAAACATCTACAACGTGCCAAACCACGAGTCTTTTGTGCAGGCGCTGCACCTGTTGCCGCGTTCCATTTCCACCGACTTCCGCATGCAGCCCTTGCAACTGCCGCTTGTTTAAGTTTGGGCCATCTCTTTCTTGATGTCCGCAACGCGCTTGTCCGCAAGGCGCGTCGGCTCCGGAAGTCGCAACCCGCGGCCGCAGCGCAGGACGGTATTCACCGCGTCGTCCAGCGTCGTTTTATGTCCGATGCTCACGTACACCGGTTTAACATTGTCGCGCGTGCGCAGCACCGCTCCCAGTTCCTCGCCGTCTTTTGCCAGTAATTGCATGCGGCTGCCGCGCTCCGGACCGGGATCCTCGTGCACGCCCGTCAGACGGCTCTTGGCGCAGGCAACGGCAGGCATGTCGCACAGCAGGCCGACGTGTGAAGCAATCCCCAACCGGCGCGGATGGGCAATGCCGTGACCGTCGAACATCAACAGATCTACCCGGTGTTGAACTTTTTCCAGCGCAGCCAGAATCGCCGGCGCCTCACGGAAACTCAGGAAGCCGGGAATGTAGGGAAAGAGCGTCGGCGCCGTCGCGTGCTGTTCTTCCACAACGCATCCATCCTGCATGTCCCAGACGATTGCCGCCGCCAGGCACTCGCGTCCTTCCGCCGGAAAAGCGCAGTCCAGTCCCGCTACATAACGCAGTTTACCGAGTCTACCGCGGCGGATGATCCGGCCGGCCAACTCGCGTTGGATTGCCGCAGCCGCCTGCGTGTCGATGTCCCAGTCGTGCAGTACCGCTGGAAGTTTCATGTCAGTACTTCAGATTGATGTTGACAGGTGAGGTGAATTAAACAGGTTCTTAACGGCGCGCTGTCGGACGCAGCTGTCCGCGCGCCCAGGATGCGGCGAGCAGCAGAACCAGGGCGATGATGTTAATGCCGAAGCGCATCAGGTCCGCCGGCGGGTCGAAGTTCAATACAAACTGTCCGCCCAGATCAAAGTTTGTCCTGAACCCGGTCGCGCTGTCGAATTGCAGATACCAGGCCGCGCCGGTGTAGAAGTAGTATTGCGCCAGCACTCCGCTGAATCCGAATGACTTGAATACAAGCAGCGGGTACATCAGCAGCCAACCGCGCGTCTGCGCATTGCGGCATTTCCACGCCAGTACAATAGTGAAAATCGCCAGCGCCAGCAGCAATCCCATGCTGACGAACTCCCCGTCTCCCGCCGGATTGCCGCCGAACAGCAGACTGAGAATAATGCCGGCGTGGATAATGGCAATCGAGGCCAGCGTAATTTCCGCCGCCACGACGCCGCTGATCACGTTTTGTGCGAGTTGTTTTCTGCTCCTGTTTTGCATCGGTCTTTCCGGCTGTTTGATTGCGCCGTTGCTGCGGCGCTTAGTGTTCAGTTCCGAGCTGCAAGATACACAGCGCAGGATTGTAGTCTGTGATTTGGTCGGAGAGAGGCGGGTAGGCGGCAGAGGATTTCAGGCCCAACTACGTAAAACTACGTAGGAGCTGTGAGCCCTAAGGGCTCACAGCCCACTCTTCCCGTCTCTTCCGCCCATCGCCGCGGCGCTGAATAATTTCAGACCCAAATCGTGTTTTCCGGCATGCAACCCGGTAAAAAAGCCATCAAAGGACGCGGCGCGGCCGAAAACCCCGCCCACCGTTTTACCACGATCAGCCTGGAACGCGATCCGGACTGGAACGAAGACGACCCCGCGCCGCAGACACAGATTCTGCGCGACGAGGCCCGCAGCATTCTCGTGCGCAACAACAGCCCCGACGTGCCCTTTGAGTACGGAATCAATCCCTACCGCGGCTGTGAACACGGCTGCATCTACTGTTATGCGCGCCCCTCGCACGAATACTTCGGACTGTCCGCCGGCGTGGACTTCGAGAGTAAAATTCTCGTGAAAGAACACGCGCCGCAGATGCTGGCGCGCGAACTCTCGCGGCCGGGCTGGAAACCGCAGGTCATCGCATTCAGCGGCAATACGGACGCTTACCAGCCGCTCGAACGACGATTGAAAATCACACGCGGCTGTCTGGAAGTACTGCGCGATTTCCGCAATCCCGTCGCCATCATCACCAAAAATGCGCTGATTACGCGCGACCTCGACCTGCTGCGCGACTTAAACAAGTACGACGCCGTGGCTGTCATGATTTCCGTCACGACGCTGGACGGCGCACTGACGCGCATCCTGGAGCCGCGCACCTCGCAGCCCGCCAAACGCCTGCAGGCCATCAGCAGCCTGGCCGAAGCGGGAATCCCTGTCGGCGTCATGGTCGCGCCGGTCATACCCGGAATAACCGACCACGAGACCGCCGCCATTCTGGAGGCCGCCGCCGCCCATGGCGCGACGCGCGCCGGTTATGTTAACCTGCGTCTGCCGCTGAGCGTCGCACCGCTGCTGGAAGCCTGGCTGGAAGAACACTATCCCGACCGCAAGAACAAAGTTCTCAATCGCGTGCGCTCCATGCACGCCGGCAAACTGAATGTCAACAACTTCGGTGCGCGCATGCGTGGCAAAGGCGCTTATGCCGACCTGTATTCACAACAGTTTAAGATTCTCTGCGAGCGCTTCGGCTTAAACAAACAAACCGACAAGACACTCAGCAACGCGCATTTTCGCCGATTTGATCCCACGCAAAATGAACTGTGGCAGTAGTTCCCCGCACACGCGACGCAGGCGCAATTCACCCGACTGTTTAATATTCCGTTGCCACCGACGGCGCTCCTGCAAAGCGCTTAACCAACTGTTTACACAGTTTTAACTGCGGCCAAATACCCACGCAACAAATTCAGGCTATTTTCGGCGTTTTCTCTGCGCCGGCTCGGCTCCCCCGAATACTCCATTCTTTCATATTCACACCTGGATGTTTACATGAAGCGATTGTTTCAACTGCGCTTGTTATTGCTGGCCGGCACCTGCCTGCTGATCAGCACGGGCTGCGACGACGATGACGACAACGGCACAAATCCGAACACGAGGCCGACCTATCCCTCCACGCCGGTGGAATTGATGCCGCGTACGTCGCTGGCCACCTTCGGCGACGTGAATGTCTGGCACGGCGGTTACGGCTCCGGCATGGCCCTGGACCTGACGTCCGACGAACACTTCTACATCATGACCGACCGCGGACCGAACTTCGACGGCGCGGACGGCGACTCCAAAGTTTTCCCGATCCCTTCATTCAATCCCGTCATCGGTCGCTTTAAACTTGAGAACGGCGAGATGAATCTCGTCTCCTCGATCGTTCTCAAAGATGCGAGCGGCACGCCGATCACCGGTCTGCCGAATCCCGTCGGCGCCGGCGGCACGGGCGAGACGCCCTCCGACCTCGACGGCAATATCCTGCCTTTCGACGCCAACGGCCTCGATCCCGAAGGCATCCAGTTCATGAACGACGGAACGTTCTGGGTGAGCGACGAGTACGGTCCCTACATGGTCCACTTCAACGCCGGCGGCACGACAATCGAGCGCCTGAGCCCATTCTCCGGCGGCCGTCGCCTGCCGCTCGTATTGCAAAAACGCCGCCCCAACCGCGGCATGGAAGGTCTGACGATTACACCGGATGAAAGCAAAATCGTCGGCATCATGCAATCCTCGCTCGACAACCCGAGCAAAAGCGTTCGCTCGACCTCCAAAGTGACGCGTATCGTCGTTTTCGACGTCGCGACAGGAACATCGAAACTCTTCCTCTATGAGCAGGAAGCCCCGGCCCTGAGCAACAGCGAAATCCGCGCCATCTCCAACACGGAATTTATCGTGCTCGAACGCGACGGCGCTTTCCAGGACGCCGGCGCAGTCTACAAACGCCTCTACAAAATCGACATCAGCAACGCCACGGACGTCCTGGGCGACGATACAGAGAACGGCATGATGATCGACGGCAAGACGCTGGAAGAAAGCACGCGTTCGGAAATCGAAGGCGCCGGCATCAACTTCGTGACGAAGAGCCTGGTGTTCGACATCCTCTCGATCTCCGGCGGTTATCCGCACGACAAACCGGAAGGTTTTGTGATCATCAACAGCACGCGCATCGGCATCATCAACGATGATGACTTCGGCGTGGATGACAACGGTAACGGCGGGCTGGTGCAAAAGCTGCTGCCGGGAACGACTACGACCGACAGCAACAAGATGTACTTCGTGACGCTGTCGACGCCGCTGTTCTGATCCAACTGGTACGCGCCGCTTCAAATGTGAAGCGCCTGTTTAAAACTACGGCGGGAAGTCCATGTGGACTTCCCGCTGCTGTTTTACGCCAGAATCCTAGCCCAGGGACTCAGGGATTTTCACCCGTTTCTGCGGCGACTTCAGCTGTTGAACGGCGCGCACCGCGGCCGTTCAGGCGCAGGCGTTTGCCCGCCTGCTCGCGACCGTTCTTTTTGCTGCGGGCCGCCTGGGTGCCGCTCACCGTCACGCGAAGCGCGCGCAGACCGGATACGCTCTGCATATCTTCCAACTCAAAGCTTTCGATCTGCGGCTCGATGGTTCCGACGCTCTGCAGGTAGTTCAGATACTCCTCGTATTCGCGCGCTTCTTTGTTCTGTGAATAGACGATCGCAATCTTGCCGGGCTGCGTCAACCGCTCGCCGCTGCCCTTCACGACGGCTTTGTCGATGCGCTTTTTGATGATCTCATAGCGGATGTTGTAAGCGCCGTCCACGTCGAACTGTTTTTCGTCCACGCGAAAGCGAATCGCCAGCGGCGTGTCCTGCACCAGAATCAGATGCGCCGACTCCAGCGGCAGCGGCAGGTCGTCGCGCAGACGGTCGGTGCTCACCGCGGCTTCGCACATCGCTTCCAGCTGCCACAAACGCAGATTTTTCAGGTACATGCGGTCAAAGTAGCCTTCGGAGTTCAGCGACGCGCCGATGTACATCCCGTGATCCACGCCGTCGCTTTTGTACTTCTCGAAGTAGTGCGGAAACATCGCCTGTGCGCGTTCCTGCGCTTTCTCCAGAATCTGCCCCACCGTGTCATTGATGCGCGCAACACTTTCGTCGAACTCGCGCCGCTTGCGGTACACGATATTCAACTCGGGCGAGAGACTGTCGTAGTACACGCGCACTATGTCGTCCACGCGCGTCGAGTAAGTCCGCAAATGTTGAAACAGCGGCTCGACTTCGCTGCGCAGGTAGTCAAGTATCGAGAGTTCATCGCCCGAACCCAGATGTTCAATCACCGAGTCGACCATGCGGCTCAAACGGAAATCCAGCTCGTCGAAAATCGGCATGGGTTTGACCGCCGCCGCCGCGCGCACCACGTCCAGCGCCAGGCTCAGTTGGCCGGCCAGGTCGGCGCGGATGCATTCGTTGCGCTGCGTGCTCGAGCCGCGGATGTCGGACAGGCCGTAGAGCGGGTAGACATCTTCAAAGACAATCGGCTCCATCTCGCCCACCGCGCGGTCCTGCCGCGGCTGACGCGCAAGCACATTGACGGCCGCGCGGTGAAACCGCCACTCAACCGCCGGGTGAATCGCCGTGCATTCGTTTTTGATGATCTGCTGAATTTGAGCGTTCAGGTCGTCCACGCTGCGTTTCATCGCGACGGCGAACATCGGCAGCAACTGCTGCAGCTTCAGTGTGTTCAGACTCGTCAGGTCGCCGGCGTTCGGAGAGGCAAGCTCGATCATGCCCACGACCTTGCCGTCGTGAATCAGCGGCGCAACCGCGATGTTGCGCAGTCCCGCGCGCAGCAGCAGTTCTTCCGTGCCGCGCCGGTTCGGCAAGCGCTCCAGATCCGTTTCCACCACAAATCCACCAGCCTCGTAGGCGCGCTGGTAGACGGAATTCTTGAAAGCGTCGCAATTCAGCCCGCAGTCGTCGGTCAGAATCAGACTGCGACCAAGGCGACCAGCGAACATCATCATCGTATCGTAGTCCTTCGCAAAAGGCGTAATGCCCAGGCGCAGGTCGCGACGACGCATGATATTGCGCACGGCGCGCTCCAGGCGGTCGAAGGACGTCGCATTTGTCAACGCGTCCGACTCGATCAGACGGTATTTCAGGCGCGACAGCGTTTCCTGTTCACTTACGTCCGTCGCCGCAAAAATCGAGACGCCGCTGAAAACAAACAGGTCCAGCGGCAACAGACGCGACCACATCTCAAGATCGGTCGAATTTTTCATGAGGGCGTCGATGTCGTCGTCGCTCAGCTGCGGCAACTCCCCGTCCACTTTAATATCCATGAATCGCGGGTCGATCTCGCTGCGGAAGTGCAGGTCCAGTCCGTCCGCCGGGCTCTGCGCGGTGAACACAAACGGCGTGATATGCTCAAAACGGCGACCATAAAAACGGGCCAGAATCATGCTGTAAGCGCTCATGATCTTGGCCTGAATCACGCTCTCCATGTCCATGTTGACCTGCACGTGTTTGTGCGCGCCGTCTTCTCCGCTCAGGTAGTCGCGGAACTTCTGCGTGGCGTAGACCAGGTCGGTTGAAAAGGGCCTGAAAGCGCCGACAAAGGCCTCGTTCTGCTGCGCCGGCGGAATCACCGCGGTCAACATGCATTCTATCAGGTCCATGTTGGCAGTGACGGTTTCCATGTCCACTTCTTCGGCCAGCAGGGCGGGCGCCGCTTCCACGCGGTCCACCACTTCCTGCGCCATCGTGGAGTGCATGCCCTTTGTCTGCCGCACCATCGACCGCCAGAACTCCAGCAGCTGTTCAAAACTGAGCCGGGACCGCAGGTGTACGCCGCGCGAACGCAGGTAGTCGTCCACCTCGCCGATGCTGATCCGACCTTCCCTGTTCGAAGTTGTAGTTGTAGCTGTCATATTTTTGCCCGCACCTGGTTGCACCGCAGGGAAATACTCCGGCGCCTTGAGGCCTTTACGCTGCGCGTAGGCCTGCCTGACTATTTTGTTTGTCCCGCAACGGCATGCGCCGTGTTGTCGAATATCGCCGCAATTTGTTGTGTCGCTTCGGCCGAAAGTCCAGTCGCCCCGTTTGAAGCCCCGGCGCCGTTGACTCCGCCCTTCGTTGAGCCGACGGTCACGCGCAGGGCCTGCATTCCCTGGATGCCCTGCACCGGGTCGAGTTCCAGCGCTTCGACGCCCGCTTCCAGGAAGCCGGCCGCCGTCAGAAATTCAAAGTATTCGCGGTACTCAACGGCGGCTTTGGGCTGCGAGAAAACGACGGCAATCGCTCCGGGTTGCGTCAATCGTTCCGCCGTGCCGCGAATTTTCACCTTGTCGATCCGCTTTTTGATGATTTCATAGCGCAGGTTGTACGCGCCGTCCACGTCGAACTTTTTGTCGTCCAGCCGGAAGCGCACCGCCAGCGGCTCGTCGTGCACCAGCAGCAGATGCGAGGTCTGCATCGGCACCGCCAGCTCGCCGGCCAGTTCCCGCGTGCGCTGCGCCACGCGGCACAGCAGCAACAGCTGCCACAACCGCAGATTGCGCAGGTACATGCGATCAAATCCGCGCCGTTCCACCAGCGAAGCTCCGACGTACATCACGTGTTCAATGCCGTCGGACTTGTACTTCTCAAAGTAGTGCGGGAACATCGCCTGAGCGCGGTCCTGCTCCTGGTCCAGTATAGTTGAAATTTCGTCGTTTAAACGCTGCAGCGACTGGTCGAACTCGCGGCGGCGGCGGTAGACCATGCCGGCGTCGGCGTCCACGGCGGCGGTATAAGCGTCGATAGCCGCGGTGACCGGCGCGCCGAAATTGCGCAGGCGGCCAAACACACTTTCCACGTCGCTGCGCAGGAAGTTGACGATGCCGCTTTCATCGCCCGAGACCACACCGCGGCGGATGTGCGCTTCGTGCTCCCGGATTTTGTAGCGGATTTCGCGCAGAATCGGCATCGCGTCGATTTCCAGCGCTGCGCCAATCACCTGCTGCGCCAGGTCCAGTTGTTCCAGTAGGTCGCACTGGATGGCCGCATTGCGCAGTCCGGTTGCGTCGCGCACGTCGCTCAGGCCGTAGAGCGGATAAACGTCATTAAACACCAGGTCGCGCATCTGCACCGTCGCGTCGCTACGGCGCTCCTCCAGCAGCTTGATCGCCGCGGAGCGGAACCGCCACTCCACCGTCGGGTGGATCGAGGTGTATTCTTCTTTGATCAGCGCTTCTACGCGGTTGTTCAGTTCTTCGGTGCTGCGATCCAGCGCCACGGCAAACAAGGGCAGCAGCTCGCCGATTTTGATGAGGTTGACGCGGTTGAACGAATAGGCGTCGGGGCTGCCCAGTTCGAGCATGCCGACGAGTTCGCCGTCGTGCAGCAGCGGCGCCACAACGACGTTGCGCAGACCGATCGCGAGGAAGCGCTCTTCAAGCATCCCCGGCTGTTCCAGCTGCTGCAGGTCGTCAATCAGCTCGATGTGCCCCGTGCGCGCCACCCGCGCATACAGCGATTCTTCGAGCGCCCGCGACGTCGCCAGGCATTGCTCGGTCAGTGCCAGGCTGCGCCCCAGCTGCCGCGAAAGTCGCAACGTGTTGTCCAGTCCGGCCGAGTAGGCCGCCACTCCCAGTCGCATCGTCGGGCGTTTCAGGTAGCTGCGAACCTTGCGCTCCAGTTCGTTGAACGCGTCGGGAGCGGTCAGCGCACTTTTCTGCAGCAGATCCAGGCGCATGCCGGACAGCATTTCCTGGTCGGTGATGTCCGTGGCGTGCATGATCGAAAAGCCGCGCATTTCAAAGTTTTCCGGCGGCAGAATGCGCATCCAGGTGTCCAGGTCGGTCATGTTGGAACGCAGCTCGGTCAGGTCGTCATCGCTCAGCTCCACGCGCGGCCCGCGTTCGATGATGCGCAGAAAGCGCGCGTCGATCATGATTTTATAGTGCCGTTCCATGCCTGTGTCGGGATCGGAAACGACAAAAACCACGGGAAATTCGTAGTTGAGTCCGATGCCGTAGATCTGCCCCAGAATGGCCACGTACATGTGCACCATGCGCGCCAGGAGCATCTGGCCCGGATCAAAATTCATCGTGAAATTGATTTCGTCTTCGCGCAGTTTGATGTACTTGTCAAAATCGCGCGTGGTGTAGAGCGGACGCATGTCGTCGGGAGTGACAGCCGCGATCAAATGTCGTTCCCATGCGCCGGGTGCGACGACGCCGGACATCAGAAAGTCGACGAGCGGCCGGTTGCGTTCCACCACGTCAAACGATTCGATCGCCCCGTGCAGTTCGCGGCATTGCTCCACCAGATCAAACTGACGGCGCCACTCGGCCTGCAGCGGATGTTCGCGCTGCAACAAATCGTTGCGCCAATACTCGCGCAGAACGTCGAAACTCAACGTCATCCGCAGCGGCGGTGCGTTTTTTCCGGCACAGGTAAATAATGTCTGATGAAGGGATGCGCTGTCGATGCCTGTTTTCATGCTTCGGTCCGGCACTGTGTGGTACAATGCTGATTGCCGGCGCCGAGGCCGGTTCTGCAATGCCAGACGAAACGATCAAAGCTGAAAAAGAGTGCCGCACGAGCCGACAGTCGCATGTGAACAGGCCCGAACCGCCTGGATTGGAACCGTGCGACCGACTCGCAGAATCGAAACCTGGATCTGCGCGACTAACAAAAAGCGGCTGTTAAAAAGGCCGTTGCCGCAGGCCCCGCGTCAGTATTTCAGCGTGATCTGAATATTGATGTTTTGCGGTTCGACCAGAAATTTGTCTTCGACGAGGAGTTCTTCTTCGATGGCGATGATGTACTGCAGTTGTATTGCGCCTTCCTGGCCGCCGATGTTATCCAGCGTAGTAACGACCTGGGTGACGGGTTCCGCGCTGCCGCCGTTGGGGAGAAGGTGACGAGTTGCTATATCGCCGAAACCGGGAAAAACGCCCAGCTCGACGTAGCTTTCATCACCGAGTTTGAGCGGGTCTTTGGCGAGCGATGTCGTGGGCAGAACCAGACCCAGGGCGGCCACCACCACCTGCTGTTCAATCAATTGCTGGTTGTCGACGAGTTTGGCTTCGAGATTCAGACTGATAAAAGACGGATTGACGAGATCGTCCAGCCGCAGATCGATGGGAATTTCAGTCAGCGGCTCCATCAGATGGGGCGGATACTCATCGATGCTGACGATGATGGTTGCTTCAACTACATCGACCTGCTGCAGCGCAACAGGCTCAAAATCAAAGGTGCGCGGCGTTGAGACTTCGTCGGCCGGGGTGCAACCCGCCAGAACGAGCAAGGCAAACACGGCCGGCAGGCGCAGAAAACGCAGCAGAGCGGGAATTGAATTTATGCTGTTCATACGGATCTCATTTTTGCTGTTGACTGCGCGGCGGCGCTAGAAACGAACGGACGCGCCGTAGAACCACCCGAGTTTATCGGACGTAAAACGCGCCCCGTTGATGTTGTACCACAAACGACTGAATTCAACACCCAGCGACAGCACGATCGGTTCTTCGGGCGTAGTGCGCAGACCGACAATGCCCTTGCCGAGCGGACCGACTTCCGAGGTACCTACGATGCTCTGGACGTAGGGGAACACCACGTCGACGGGTGAGAGAACGCGCAGGTCGTAGCGCGTCACCAGTCCGGCCCAGAACAACTGCGGGTTCTGGCGCACCGTCGCGGCGCGATCCTGAATAACGGTGCGATACTCCTGGCCAAAGGACTCGCGGCCGCCTTCAATTCCCAGCACAAAGTTATTGCCGAATTCATAGGTAAATGCCAGCGAGCGATCCGCCGTAAAACCATCCACCTGCGAGGGCAGGGTCACATCGGGGCTGGAGTTGCCGATCAGCGTCCGCAGTTCGATACTGAAATCCATGTCCCGCAGTTCTTCCAGCTCAACCGCAAATTCGGCGATGTCGAGCGGGTCGGTTTCGGCGCGCGTTTCACTTTGACTGGGGCGCTCAAGTCCGGCAATCAGAATGGCATCGGTCGTCGGCAGTGGATTGCTCCTCAAGACCGGCGTCTGAAGCGACGCCGGCTTTTGAGGGCTACTGTGCGACTCAAGGTCACTACTTTCGGGTTCACGCAATTGTTGTTGATCGGCATTTTCTGTCTTGCTCGCGTTGTCAGTCGTGATCGCGGCATTGGACGTCGGCGCAGGCATGTTGCGGACGACGGTTTCCTGAGCGGGCTGCGCGGGCACGACGGGAATGTCCGCCGGCAGTTCAGAACTCGCAACAGTCGGGGAACCAGACCCGATCTGTTCCGGCCAGGGAAATGGCATCGGCACTTCGACGAAGGCATAACGATCACCGCCGTCTTGCACCTCGTCCTGACTAAAGCCGCCCATGGCGACCAGCGTCAGCAGCAACGCCACGACGGCGCCGCCGGCGGCGGCCAGAGCGTGCGAACCCCAACGGCGCAGGCCGCCCATGGCGCGCGCGCTCCAGGAGAGACTCGTCGCTGCCGCCCCGTAGCCGAGTGCCGCAAATATGTGCGCGCCGGCGGAGGCCGGAGCGGCGATGGTCGGAATGTCCTGCTGGACAATCGACCCGATGCGCAGGTGTTCCTGGAGCACCCGTCGCAGGTCGGAATCGACGGATAACTGCTGGAACAGGAGTTCCTGGTCGGCCTGGTCCAGGTCGCCGTCCAGAAAATCACGCAGCATAGTTTCTGAATTCATGATGTCACCTCGGCCTTCACTGAAATTTCTCGATGTCGGCCAGATAGGGCGAAAGTATGCTCCGGATGCGCTCTTTGGCGCGCCACACCCTGTTTTTAAGTGCCGGAACAGTGTCGCCTGTTATTTCTGCGATTTGTGAATACGACATGCCTTCGTATTCTTTCAACACAAAAGCCTCACGATACTTGATATCGAGCAGGCCGAGAGCGGTCTCGATCAGGTTGAGCAGATCGCGCCGCTCGTAACTTTCGTCCCGGCTGGAGAAGGAAAAGTCATCCAGGTCCAGGAACTGCTTTTTGTCGCGCCGGTGGTTGTAGCAGAGGTTGCGGGCAATCTTGAACAGATAGGACGGGACGTTTTGCACCTCGTATTCCTTCTGCGCCGCGCGATGGAAGCGAATGAAGGTTTCCTGGTACACGTCCTGCGCATCGCGATCATCGCCCAGAATCTTGACGCAGTACATAAAAACGCGATTGCCGAAGCGAGCATACAGTTCGGCGAAGGCGCGCTCACCTTCCGCCTTGCCCTTGGCAATGCGTTTGTACAAGTCGAGATCGGTCGTGTCCTTATTGATCCTCTGCATGCAACCTGCCGTGAAACGCCGGGTACTTCTGCGGCCATGCCGGCCTCTGTCCGGCGTAGATCGTCGAACGTCCGTCGGTCGCCATGCGCCGATCCGCGGACCGCTGCGCACGCAGCCGCGACGGAATGGCCCTAAGACACAGCCTGGACAAAAATAGTCTCACGCAGGTTAAAAGGTAGTGACTGCGACCGGCGGAACGGTGATTCAGGCGAAGCGGCGCAGATATTCGAGCGTGTCGCTCTGGGCGTCGCGCAAGGCATTGCCGCGGACGGCGACGTAGCGGTTGGCCAGACGCTGATCGATGATACGCGCTTTGACATTGTCTTCTTCGTGCAGCGACATCAGATCGCGCATCAGAGAGCGCACGTCCGGGTCGTGGAGCGGCACGGCGACTTCCACGCGCGAATCCAGGTTGCGGCTCATCCAGTCGGCCGAGGCGATGTACATTTTTTCGCGGCCGCCGGCGTGAAACACAAAAACGCGCGGGTGTTCAAGGTAACGCCCGACAATACTGGTGATGCGGATGTTTTCACTCTTGCCGCGCAGCCCCGGCACCAGACAGCAGATACCGCGAATGATCAGGCGCACCTCCACCCCGGCGACGGACGCGCGGTAGAGGCGTTTGATCATTTTGCGGTCTTCGAGCGAGTTCATTTTAGCGAAGATGCGCGCCGGCTCGCCTGCTTCGGCCGCGGCGATTTCAGCGTCGATCAGCGCGTTGAATTCTCGGCGCATGCCGGCCTGCGCCACCAGCAGGTGTTTGAATGTTTTGTCCGCCATGTTCTGATCGCGCAGCCCTTCAAACACACGACCAACTTCGGTTACGATGGCGGTCGCGGCGGTCAGCAGACCGAAGTCCGTGTAAACTCGCGCGGTTTTTTCGTTGAAGTTGCCGGTGCCGATGTAGGCATACTCGCGCAGTTTGCCGTTTTCGCGGCGCGTCACCCAGGCCACCTTGGCATGGACTTTCAGCTCCGGCATACTGTTGAGCACTTCCACGCCGGCCTTCTGCATTTCTTCGGCCCAGTAGATGTTGAGTTCTTCGTCAAAGCGAGCTTTGACCTCTACAAACGCAATGACCTGCTTGCCGCTTGCGGCGGCGCGGATCAGCGCCTGCACGATTTCCGAACTCGACGCCACGCGGTACAAGGTGATGAACATCTGCTCCACGTCGGGGTCCGCGGCGGCTTCCTGCAGAAACCGGGTGACGTAGCCGAAGGACTGGTAAGGGAAATGCAGCAGCCGGTCCTTAGCCGCGATGGCCTCGAACATACCGGACGCTTTTTCCAGCTCCCGCACGGCCAGAACTTCCTGACGCGGATATTCCAGTTCACTGCGCCCGAAAGTCGGGAAAGCAAAAAAGTCGTTGAAATTGTGGTAACGACCGCCCGGCACCAGGTCTTCGCGACTCAATTCGAAGGAGTGGCGCAGGAAAGCCAGAAAACCCTCGGGCATGTCCATATCGTAGAGAAAACGCGCCGGAACGCCGACGTGACGTTTTTTGATGCCGGCCCGGATCCTGGCTACGAGGTCGCCGGAGGTCTCGTCGTCCAGGTACATTTCCGCGTCGCGCGTCAGCTTGATGGAATAGGTCGCAAGCGGCTCGTGGCGCGGAAAAATCAGCGGCAGACTGTCGCGGATGATGTCGTCCAGGAACATGACGGCATGGCCGCGGCGCGAGGCAGGAATCTGGACAAAACGCCCCAGTTCTTCAGATGGAATTTCGAGGATGGCCCAATTGGAGCGTCGCGTGCGACGGAAGGAGCCGCGGTCCTGGTCTTTCTCGATCAGCTGCACGGTCAGGTAGAGCGCCTTGTTTTTGAGAAAAGGCGGATCCGTCTTTTCGTCGATGATAACCGGCTGCAACAGCTTCTGGACTTTTTCGCGAAAGTAGCGCCGCACAAAGCGCCGCTGGGCACGCGTAATCTGGCGCTCCGTCGGAATGTATATGCCGGCGGCGTTCAGTTCCGGCAGGACCTCGCTGCGGTAGATGTCTCCGAAATTGTCCTGTTGTTTTTTGACGATGCGATGAATGCGGCGCAGCAGTTCGCGCGGTTCGATATCGCGTTTTTTGGTCTTGTGTTTGGGCAGCGAAGCCAGGCTGCGCGCCAGGGCGACGCGCACGCGGAAAAATTCGTCGAGATTGGAGGAAAATATGGCCAGGAAGCGCAGCCGCTCAAAAAGCGGTACACTGACGTCGGCAGCTTCCTGTAAAACACGATAGTTGAATGCCAGCCAACTGAGATCACGGTCGTGATATCGCAGGTCCTTGTCGGGGGCCGTCATGCGGAAAACCTTTCTACAGCGTACAATCAGTCCGACAGATCGTCCGAATCCGTGTACTTCTTGGGGTATTCAAAAAACACCACCGTTCCGGAGTGCCCGACGACGTCGGTCCAGTGCTCCACATCAAACTCAACGGCTACGATGGCGCTCGTCGGAATGTTGTCGATGCGGTAGTTGCTCAGACTGTTGGAGAGCCAGGTCAGGCTGGGATTGTGGCCAAAGAGCATCAACGCGGCATGCCGGTCGGACACCGAGTGAATAACCTCAAGCAGGTCGTCGGGTGTCGCTTCGTAGATGCGCTCGTCGGTCCGCAGGCGCTTCAGCGGGTAACCGACGTGTTCGGCCAGGATGCGCGCGTAGGTAATGGCGCGGCTGGCGGGACTGGAGATAATAAGATCGGGTTTGATGTTCATGCGGTTGAGCACCGCGCCCATCAACGGAGCGTCGCGCCGGCCGCGGGAATTCAGCGGGCGTTCAAAATCGCTCAGTTCTTCATACTTCCAGCTCGACTTGGCATGCCGAGCCAGATAGAGAGTCTTCATGCATGTGCTCCGGATGTGCGGCTTCGGACTCCGCGCATACTGCCGGTTCATCGTCTCCTTGCCGGGATCGTCCTCCGGCGGCCGGCCTTACACCGGATGTGCGGTCAGGACCGCCACGGCGAAAGCCAGGATGGAGAGGATAAGCCCGTACATAAATACGTCGTAGGAAATGCGCAGAAACTTGTACTTGCGGCTCAGGACACGACCGAGAAAGAACAGGTCTTTCGTCAGACTGTCGTAGAGGTATTCGCGGTCGCTCATCATCTCCCGCATGCCCCACACGTAATCGTCCAGGGTAACGTTAAAAAAATTGCCGAAGAACAGGAGGTTGACGCGCCGTTCCTTGACGTCCGTCTGCGTAAAGGTGCCCTCCGTCACTTTGGGTCTGGTGGAGATGGTCGCAAATATCAACGTCACCACACAAACGGTCAGCAGCATCAGTGTCGGCGCAATCAGATGATCGTTGGCCTCCAGGTTGCCGACGAGTAAACTTACCACTATGGAGATTATGATAGCGTTAACGCTGATTAGCATGTTGGCTTTGTTATCGGCGATCGCGCTGAGATTGATGTGATTGCGCATGGTGACGCGGAACATCGTCTCGATGCCGCGGTCGGGCACAATCTGCTTGTTTTTGATGGATTCGAGCTTTTTCTTCTGGACCTTGATCTTGAGCGAGTCTTCCTCCGCCTTGCGTTTGCGCTTGCGCACCTTCTTTTTCAGCTTGGCAATCGTCGCCATTTTGTTTGGCTGGTAGCGGGCAATCGCATAGTCGGTAAAAAACTGGTGCTCCATCAAAAAGCTCACGCTTTTTCTCATCCACTCAACATCGTCGTAGCGCTCCTGCGCGGCGTGTTCCCACTCAACTCGCAGCAGGTCGTTGGTCCGCAGATAGGTTTCCAGCCCGACGTGGTGCAGGTCGGCGTCGCAAATCACTTTTTCCATCAAGGTCTGCGGAAAAGGCGGATACTTGGTAACGAGTATCAGCGAACGCACGCTGTCGATTTTCTCGGCCGGATAGCCCCTGTGCTGCAGGAATTCGGCAGCCATGTCGGCGCTGCGTTTTTCATGTTCCGCGCGTCCGTCCACATAGCCGGCATCGTGGAACCAGGCGGCGATTTCCACCAACTCCATTTCTTCCTTGTTCAGACCGGATGCGGTCCCGATTTCACGGGCGGCTTCCACCACGGCAAGGGTGTGGCTGTAGTTGTGATAGAGGTAATTGTTGCCCAATTGGTTTTTGAGCACTTCCGCCACGTGCTCGCTCACATCCTGCAGCAGTTGATTCCGTTCCCCTGAGATTTCCTGGCTGATCGTTGTCATTCCCACTCGGCTCAATAACGTGCAGGCAGCACCAAAAAAAGCGCAAAGTATGGATATTTACAGCGCGGAGCAATCAGCGCCGGCTATTTGCGGGGCGAGTCGTTGGAATCGAGTTCGCGGGCCTGTTCGCGCAGGCTTTTGTTGTGGTCCTGATCACTGCTTTTTTTGTCGTCTTGACCGGCGCCGCGCGTATCGATGTCGAGCCACTCGCGCAGACTGTTTTCCTCGTCGCGCACGGGTTTCGGCGGCGCGGGTTCTTCCGGCGGCGCTTCGAGCGGTTCTTCGCGGCCGATGAAGGCGCTCTCGCTGACGGGCCGCACCATTTTGGGCTCTTCCACCACGTCGAACTGGAAAGCCAGCGCATCCTGGTAGTTCAGCAGCGGATCGTTGTAGGTCTGCTGCATGAACTTGGCCCAGATGGGCGCGGCTGCGCGGCCGCCCTGGCCGTCTTCGTTGGGAAACTTGACCAGAATATCGTCAAAGCCGACCCAGACACCGGCGCAGAGCTGCGGCGTATAACCGACAAACCAGGCGTCGGTGTAGTCGTTGGTCGTCCCGGTTTTACCGGCGGCGGCTTCAATCGGAAAGAGCGAACGAACGCGGACGGCGGTACCCCCGTTGATCACACCGCGCAGCATGGACGTCATGCGCGCCGCCGTGCGCTCGGAAATTGCGTCCGAAGCTTCGACCGCACCTTTGCGGTCGTAGATCACATTGCCGAAGCGATCTTCGATGCGTTCGATGGTATATGGTTCAACGTGCACCCCGCGGTTCGGGAAAACCGCATATGCGCTGACCAGCTCCAGAGGTGATACCAGTTCAGAGCCAAGAGCCATGGCGGGTACGGCCTGCAACGGAGACTCAATGCCCATGCGCCGCGCAATGGCGCGCACTTCCTCGGGCGTTGCGTACTCCGTGATCAGGCGGCCGGCAACCGTATTGATCGAAAATTTCAACGCCGTCGCCAGGCTGACGGTGCCGGTTGTATATCGTGGATGCGGCGACAGCTCCCACACGTCGTCCGTTCCCGGCAGATCGTAGGAAAACTCTCCCGCCTGAACAAGGCTGTCGGGCGCCAGGTAATCGTGTTCCAGGACCGTGGCGTAGAGAAAGGGTTTGAAGGCCGAACCCGGCTGGCGACGAATCTGCGTAGCGCGATTGAGCGTATAGCGCTCGCTTTTGCCGAACTTGGACGAACCGACCAGCGCGCGTATCGCACCGCTGGAGGGATCGATGGCCGGAAATCCAATCTGAATGCGCGTGGCTTCCACCTTGACGTATTCGGCAAATTTTTCCGAGTTGCGCAGGCTGTCCAGAATCGCATCGCGCGCTTCACCGCTCGAGTTGCGATATTCGGGCGTCTGACGCGCAAACTTGTTGACCAGCGCTTTTAGAACGCTTGCGTTGCGTTTCCACGACCACTGTTTGTCGAATTGTTTCTGGAGCTTCGCCAGGTGCTCCTGGACCGCCGAGTTGGCGTAGCGCTGCATCCCGGCGTTCAGCGTGGTGTGGATCACCAGGCCGTCGCGATAAAAATTGAGCTCTTTTTCTTTGAGCAGCGGATGACCGCGCAGCTCCTGACGCACCATTTCAACAAAGTGCGGCGCGATGCTGCGGCGCTGAATGGTTTCTTCCGGCTCCGCAAATACAATCTCTTCTTCCAGCGCCGCGCGATAGTCTTCCTCCGTCAGCTTGCCGACGGCGCGCATGCAGCCGAGGACGATGTTACGGCGCTGCAAACCGGGCTCGGGATTGCTGCGGCTGCTGTAGCGCCCCGGGTTCTTAAGCACGCCGACCAGATAGGCGCACTGTGAAGTCGTCAGTTCCAGCGGCGATTTGTTGAAAAAGAGGTGCGCCGCCATTTTCAGGCCGTACGCACCGCGCCCGTAATACACCGTGTTTGTGTACAGTCCCAGGATTTCGCTCTTGGTGTAGCGCCGCTCGATTTCAATCGCCGTGAACAGCTCGCGCACTTTGCGCTCGAGTTTGCGTTCGTGTGAAAGGTAAAGGTTCCGCGCCAGCTGCTGCGTCACCGTCGAAGCGCCCTCGCCCGTCGCAAAAAAGATGTTGTTGCGCACGGCGCGCAGCAGACCCCAGGAGTCCAGCCCCCAGTGATCGTAGAAGTTGCGATCCTCCGTGGCGATCAGCGCCGTGATAAAGTCGTTGGGAATGCTGTCGCGCGAGAGCTGCGTGCGGCGCTGCCGGTCAAACAGAATCTCAAGCACCTCGCCGTCTTCGCTCAGCACAGTGCTGGCCAGGTCGCCGCGCGGATTCTCCAGCTGCGCCAGTGAGGCCAGCTGCCCGCTGGTGACGGTGTACACATAGATTCCCACGCCGAGAGTCGTCGTGAACAGGAGGGCGAACAGCGTCCAGAAAATGTATTTGGCTCGCAAGCGAACTTTCATTGTTGTCATTCCTGCAGAATTTTCCTGATTTCCACCCGCCGACAGCGCGTGTACCAGGTCTCGGTGTCTTCGCCTTCACGGCGCAGCAGCGGCCTGGTTTCGCCGGCCGAATTTGTGACCAGCAGGTTCTCCGGTACGCCGCGCACCTTCAGTTGTTGCTTGAGAAATTCGGCGCGGCGACGCCCCAGCATCAGGTTGTACTCCTCCGAGGCTTTCTCGTCGGTATGCCCGATCAGGACAATCGACTTTATCGATTTTTGATACAAACTGATGTGATTGGCCAGCGTAGCGACGGCTTCCTGCCAGGTTTGATTGGTCCGGCGGCCGTTGCTGTCCAGGATATTCGGATAGGGTTCCTGGTAGATGTCGTTCGGAAAGTTCAGCCGCAGCGTCAGATCCGCCGTCAGCTCAAAATCGCGCTGCAGCTTTTTGTCGCCCGGCTCGTCAATTTTGCTCGATCGCGGAAAATATGTCTCCGCCTGCGCGGTGACTTCCACGCCGCCTGTAAACTGCCCTTCCAGGCGGTAAGCGCCCTCTTTGTCAGTCTGGGTGCGCGCTTTGATCTCGTCCGACGTGAGTTCTTTCATCGTCACTTCCACTTCGGGCAGCGGCTGCTGAGAACTTTTGTCGATAACCCGGCCTTCAACCACGACATCGCGCGGCTCGTCGGTTTTGGGCTCGTCGGTTTTGGGCTCGTCGGGCGCTTCTGCTTCGGGCTTGGCGTCGGGAAGTGGCTCAACTTCGGGACGGTTCAGTGCCAGGGTATCGATGCGGCGGACAGGCTCTTTTGGCTCGACTCCGGACGGTTTTTTGGGCGTCGCGGCGGCTATCGTCGGATCGGTCGGGACGTGAATGCGATGCATCACAAACACGTCGAATCCACCGTGGCGCCCATCGGCAGTGCCTGACGGCGCAGTCTGATTGGAACTGTAATAGAGAAGCGTGTCGCTCCCTGCAGGCGTCGATGGAAATATTTCGTCGGACGCCGTATTCAAAGGCCTTCCCATGTTTGTCACCGGGCCAAAAGCCTCATGCGGGCGACCGGCGCGGAGCGCTCCAAGATCGAGCGAAACCGAAAAGATGTCATATCCGCCCACCGTTTCGTGACCGGCCGATGAAAAGAGTAATGTCCGGCCGTCGGGCGTGATAAAAGGTGAGAGTTCATCGCAGATCGTATTCAGCTCCGTTCCGCAGTTCTGTGGCTGCGACCACGTGCCGTCACCGCTGCGCAGGCTGTACCACAGGTCCGCCCCGCCGAGTGAAGCGGGTCGCTCAGAGGCAAAAATTATGACATTCCCGTCGGGCGACGAGCTTGGATGACCGTCCCACCACAGCGGAGCGTTGAGTGCGTCGAGCAAACGAATGTCGCTGAAACCGTCGCGCCCGCGCTCGGCAATGTAGATGTTCGCGTCGCCGGTGACGGCTGTATCCGCCACACCGCTGAAAACGACGATCGGCTTGACGCCGCCCCCGCCGAAGGTGCGAATGCCGGGAGCAGAATACGCGCCCGAGCGCGTCCCCGCCGCCGCCTGCTGAAGTTCCACGCCGATCAGCGACTGCACGGCTCCGTCCCCGCCGGTAAGCAGAGCATCGCGATCCGTGCGGAACGACAATCCAAATTCGCCGGCCGGGCTGTTGATGCCGGCCACATGCTCAATTTTCAGGTAGGACGTACCGGGGCGGCTGCGAGCCGTGTCGAATGGTGTGCCACGCCACTGCCCGGGGCGACATTCCACAACGGGTTCGGGGCAGTCGAGATCATAATCTTTCGGCACGGACGGAACACAGGCCTGCAACCACGCCAGGGCAAGCAGCGCCGCCGCGGATGTCAGGAAGTTCATTTGCCTGCCGTTGATGTTCATGATCGTGCGTTGTTTTGTCCAGGATTTTGACCGGTCGCAGCCGTGCCGCGTTCAGGGACGGATGAACTATCGGTTTGCCCGTTCCTGCGCCTGATTCGCATCAACCACGCCGATATTGATCCGGAATCAGTGGAAAATACGCGGCAGTTGCAGGGCGCGGTCCAGCATGCGCATAAACTGCACCCGCGAAATTTCAATGGCGCCGAGGCTTTCCATGTGCGGATTGATGTATTGTGAATCCAGCAGCAGAAAGTCCTGTTCCCGCAGACGCTCCGTCAGGTGCACAAAAGCAACCTTGGAGGCTTCGCTCACGATGGAAAACATGGACTCGCCAAAAAAGGCGCCGCCAATCTGCATGCCGTAAAGTCCGCCGACCAATTTACCGTCCAGATACGTTGCAACCGAATGGGCAAAACCCCGCCGGTGCAATTCCATGTAGACCTGAATGATGTCTTCCGAAATCCACGTGCTCTCGCGGTCGGCACAGCCGCGGATGACGGCCTCAAAATCGCGGTTGACTGCCATTTCGAACAGGTTGGAATTCACGACCTTGCGCAGCGAGCGGGAGACTTTGACGGCGTCCAGCGGAATAATGGCGCGCGGATCGGGCGCGTGCCAGTACAGATCGCCGGTTTGTTCGTCGGCCATCGGAAAATAGCCGTTTTCGTATGCCCAAATGACCAATTCGGGGGTAAAAAGTTCCGTATGATCGTCGGACGCACGTGTGGTCATGACTTATGCACCTCACATCGCAGACGTGTATAACCCACTCCGCGATTGATACTCAGGATTTCCTGGTCCGTTTTTACAGGCAATTCCCATTGTTCGTCACTGCACTCGACGTAGCTGAATCGCGGGTGCCTGTCGAGGATTTTGCGCTGGTAGTCGTCGACGTCCGGCACGTCGGTCATCAGGTAGAGAACGCCGCCCGGTTTGAGCACGCGTGCGCACTCGTCCAGAAACTCAGCCGTAAAAGCGCGGCGTTTGTTGTGGCGTTTTTTGAACCAGGGATCGGGAAAAAAGTAGAAAATGCGCTCGATGGAGTCGCTCGCCACAAAGGGAATGCCGTTGACGACGGAGTACCAGACCACGGCGGCATTGTCGATCTTTTCTCCATTGATCACGCCGTCGATCCACTCCACCGGTGCGCGCCGTACTTCGATGCCCAGAATGTTCTGCTGCGGACAGGCCTGGGCGTAATCGAGCAAAAAACGACCCATTCCGCAGCCGATGTCGAGCAGCTCCGGCGCGCCGCCGTCGGCAAACATCCGCGACCAGTCCAGCGACTCATAGAGCGGCGGGTAGTCGGCGTCGCCGAGTTGCTGCCTGTCGTGCGGCAGATAATAATTGGGACTTGTGTGATGCCGCATACGCGGCACGGGGTATTTGCTGTAGTCTATCGACACGGCCGAAAAGTATGGTTGAGTGAATGAATAGCGGCTTGCGGCTGCGCCGCGTCCGGCAGACTCCGGAATTGCGGTACGGCGACAATCAAAAAACGGCGCCAAAAAATGCATCCAGGATCAGGATGCTCGCGGCCGAAAGTGTAAAGGAACGCACGGTGCTCTGCCCGACGCCCTCCGCCCCGCCGGCCGTCCGAAAACCAACGTGACAACCGATAATAGCCGTCACTCCGCCAAAGACAAACGCCTTGAACAGGCTGAGAATGATTTCCGACAGCTGAAAATAATAGGCAATCGAGTCGAAAAATGCCACGGCGGAAAAGTCGAACTTGAGCCAGGTCAGAATAAAAGCGCCGGCGATGGCCACGACGTTGGAAAAAACTGCCAGAACGGGCATCATGGCCAGAGCAGCCAGAACGCGCGGCATAGCCAGATAGCGATGTTTGTCGATTGCCATCAGTTCAAGGGCGTCGACCTGTTCAGACACCTGCATCGTGCCGATTTGAGCCGTGATTGCCGCGCCGACACGCCCGGCGATAACGAGAGCCGTCAACACCGGAGTCAGCTCGGTAAAAATGACCGTCGCGACGGAACCGCCTATAAAAGGCTTGGCGATGCCGATCAGGTTGAACTTGGCAAAGAGATTTGTCGCCTGCAGCGCGGCGATTGCGCCGGTAAATGAGCCGATCAGAATGACCAGCGGCAGGGAGTCGGCCCCGACGATGCCCATCTGTTCGAATATCAGCTTGCGGTCGCGAAAGATGCGCGGCAGGTAGCGCACAACGTGGCGCGCCAGGAGAACGATCTGGCCGAACTCAGCGACAAAACCAAGAATGGCGCGGCCGATGCGTGCAAAAATTTCCAGTCGGACCTTCCCCCACGCCGAAGGCTCTCCGGCGTGTTTAAAACGTGCGCAGCGTCCAAACAGAACGCCGCCGAATAGAATCAACGCACAAAAATACGCGCTTGAGGCTGAATATCCCAGCCGGGAAATCCGGAGCCGAACAGGGCCGCGAAAAAGCAGGCGCGGGAACAAACAAAAAGAGGGGATGCGCACTGGGCGCATCCCCGGGATGCTGCGGGGCAAATGACCGAATCAGTCATCTCAAGTTGATTCAATCACACCCGTTCGCAGCGCATATCGTATCAGGTCGGCGTGGTCGCGCAAATGGATTTTTTCCATGATGCGCGCGCGGTGGCTGGCGACCGTCTTGATGCTGATTTTCAATCTGGCGGCGATATCGCGGGTCGCCGCGCCTGCAGCCATCAGCGCAAACACTTCGTGTTCGCGCCGCGACAACATGGCTCGTGGCGACCCCTGAACGGGCGCAACCGAGGGGCTGTGATCCGCGAGTAGGGAAGCGCTGGTGTATTCTCCGCTCAGGAGCCGCCGAACCAGGTCTGTCAATCGGCGCGTTCCTGCACGCCGATTGAAAATGATGTCCGCACCGGCTTGTCTGGCCAGGTCGTCAAAACCGGCCTGGGCGCAGTTGCCGAGTGCAAGTATTCTGAGTTTCTCCGTGCTCTCATCCGGCAAGGCGAGCACACATGTTTTCAGGGTTTTGAGGAGTTCCAGTCCGGCTCCCCAGGGCGCACCGATGTTGACGATGCATATGCGCGGCAGTGATTCGGCACGGTCCGCGGCAAAGATCGACTGGAGGTCGGACGCGTTGCCGGCGCAGCGCACCCGCACGCCAAGCTCGCCGGCAAGCAAAAGTTGCATTCCCACCCGCGATATACCGGCGGGGTCAAGTACAAGCACAGTAGTTTCCAGCATAGTCCGTGTTCCGCAGTTAGTGTGAAGAGTTCGTTCCGACCGCCGCCGGGCCGCTTAAAGCGCAGATCAGTGAATCAACAACAACGCCGACAATCCCCCCGCCCTCAGGAGCACAGAAGTCAGTGCAGCTCCCCGACTGCTTTACAGCAGGGGCGGGAGGATTGTCGGCGGGTGCAGCAGCAATATCCGGTGTACAATGGAGCGCGGTTCCCGTTTGCATGCCTTCCCCTGTGAATGTTCACGAGCACAAACTCCTGCGCGCCGCCATTGCTCTGATAAAACTTGCTTTTGCATCGCTTTTGATGTAAATTTGTCCGCAAATCGTTTTTCTCAATCGCTATGCAGCAAAATTAATCTCGCGAGAGATAATATGCAAGCACAAAATTCACTGCTATGGCAATTGGTGCACGTTTAAGAAAGTACCGCGGACTTCGCAGCATCAAGCAGTACCAACTGGCGAAAGCGCTGAATATCTCTCAGGGCTTTCTCTCGGAGGTCGAACAGGGCAAAAAAATTCCCGGTGGAGATATTCTTCGTTCTCTTAAGACGAAGTATCCCGAGATCAATCTCAATTGGTTGATTGCGGCGGAAGGCAAGATGATTGTGCAGGCTGCCTCGGACCACCAGGAGGCTGAACTGTCCGCCCAGATGCAACAGGAGCTGGACAAGCTGCGGCGCGAAAATGAACGCCTGACGGCCAAGATTGAGGCCCTTACGGATGTTCTGATTCAGCGGCAATTCGACGATCGAAAGCTCGTCATGGACAAACCTGCAGAGCTGGACGACGTGCCGGTGGCGGAAGCCCGCGCCGGCGACACCGCGCGCAAGGACGACAAGCTTGAAGTTCTGGACGTAGAAGCGATTTCCCCGCAAACAATTCCGGCGCTTACGCCGCAAATCATCGAAACACTTGTGGCGCTGGCTAAAAACAGCAGCCAATTCCTTGAACAAGTAGGTGGTACTCATGAAGGTAGTTAAAATCATCGACTGCAACCCCGAAACCGAACTGAATATCACCATGTTCGGCCACAGCATTTCCGCCGGGCAGCCGACGCCGACCGAGGGATACACGGAAGGCGCCATCGACCTGAACAAACACCTGATCAGGCACCCGCGCTCAACTTACTTCGTCAAGGTCAGCGGCGACTCGATGGTGGACGCGGGCATCAGCAACGGCGGCATACTGATTATCGACTGCGCGGTAGAGCCCTGCCATGGCGACGTCGTCATCGCCCGTCTGGACGGCGACCTGACGGTCAAACGCTACGAGATTCGGCCCGAGGGCGAATACCTGGTGGCTGAAAACCCGTCGTACCCGGACATACTGATCACACCGGAATCCGACTTTCAGATTTTGGGTGTGGCGATTCACGTGATTCACTCGCTGTCATCTTCACACGGCATGAACCTGTGACTTCTGCCTCTGTCGGTTAAACACAAGAATCTATCGCAAGACTTAAAACGGGCGAACGTTAAACACGTTCGCCCGTTTTTTTATTCAGTCGGAGTACACAGCCGATAAAACACCTTAATGGGAAGATGTGCGGCGACATCAGACTAACTGGAAGACTCGAGTTTTAAACTCGACGACAAACAGAATTTCAAAGAGGCCGAGACAAGGGCGCAGCCCGCAGGCTCAAGGCCAAAAAGAAACGGGTCGCTCCCACAATGGAAACGACCCGCTGTTTAATAGACACGATACGCGCTGATTATTCAATCACGGGCATATGCGGCAAAGCCAGAATGGCGTGTTCGCTGCTTGCCAATTGGTTAATCTGCAGCATATACTTAAACTGCTGCTGCACCGAGGCGGGCATCATCTTCCAGGCTTCGCGATACGGCCCCAGGGCCGAGGCGGTCGAAAACTCATCGTATTTAACAGCGAGTTTTTCGGCGCTCATTCCCGCTTCCTCTTCAATATCCAGCATGCGCAGGAAGGCGGAAAAGGAATCCTGCGGCCGGGGATAAAAGCTGACCAGAACTTTTTCACCTTCGGGAACGCCGAGCGAGCGTTTAACAATTTCGATCGATTCGGAGAAGTCCGCAATTCCGTCGATCAGACCATGCTCAAGCGCCTGGCGGCCGGTCCAGACGCGGCCTTTGGCCAGGCTGCGCATTTCGTCATAGGATTTGTTGCGCGACTCCGCCGCGCGTTCCAGGAAGCGATTGTAGATAGCTCCGCCGATACTGTTAAGTTTTTGCTCCTGCAGGGAATCGATCGGGAAAGCGGGATTCAAAAAGAGCGCCGACTTGGATGTTAACACCGTGTCGAACGTCACGCCCACTTTGTCGAATAATTCGGTCATTTGCGGGACAGACATGATAACGCCGATAGATCCGGTAATGGTCGACTCGTGCGCAAAAATGGAGTCGCAGGCCATGGCGATATAGTAACCGCCGGACGCCGCCAAATCGCTCATTGAGCAGTAGACGGGTTTAACTTTGCGCGTTTCCACAATCTCGTGCCAGATAACATCGGAAGCCGTGGCAGAACCGCCTGGGCTGTCGATGCGGATCAGTACGGCGTCGACGTCGTCGTCCTCGCGGGCGGAGCGAATGTAGTCGGAAAAAGTCTCCGATGCGATGACGTCGGAACCGCCGAAGGGCGAAGGATTGGCTTCGCCTGTTTCAATGACGCCGCTGCCGAAAATGATCGCGATGTTAATATCTTCGTTGACTTTGCTGTTGTCGGCAAACACCGGCGCGTTAATGTATTTGCGCAGCGAGATCGTGCGCAGACTTTCGAGGCTGTCTACAGAGCTGAGATCGGCGTTGATGCGATCGCAGATTCGCTGTTTAAGCGTTGTTTCGGACAGCAGACCATCCACAAAGTTTACTGAAGCCATCGAATCGGGGGTGTAAATGCCGCGACTCATCAGTGCATGCGCTTCGTCCCTGCTCATTCCACGCGTTTCGGAAATAGCGTCGAGCAGAATGCCGTAGCGCTGGTCGATGATATCGCGAATCTGCGTGCGCGCTTCATCGCTGTAGCCTGTGCGCGAGTAAATTTCACCGGCGGATTTATACTCTTCAAACTGAACGACGTGGTAGTCGATGCCGATTTTATCGAAAGCGCCTTCCAGGAACATTCCGACGCTGCCAAAGCCGTTCATCTCGGCGAAACCTTCAGTGGCCATAAAGACCGAGTCGGCTGCGGTGGCAAGGAAATAGTCGGATTCATTCGCGAATTCGATGTAGGCATAGACAAATTTGCCGGAGCTGCGGAAGTCGATAAGCGCATCTCGCAATTCGACAAGTTTGCTGAAGCCGGCCTGAATGCCGCCCGCGCGGAAGTAAATGCCGCGAATGTCGTCATCCGTTTTGGCCCGCTCGATAGCGGACAACGTGTTAAACAGATTGACGCCGTTGTTCCCCGACGAACCAAGGAATGCGAAGGGGTTAACATCGGCTACTTCGCCGACGGCACCGGAAGCGGAAAGCGATAAAACAGTATTGGATTTGACGTCAATTTCATTGGCTTCAAATGGATCGGAGATGGCCATAAAAAACACCGTGCCGACGGCGATCATTCCGACCACGATCACGCCGATAATGGCGAGCGGAATCCACCAACTTGACTGTTTGCGCCGCCGGCGTTGATAGTGTTCATAGTTCGGCGGAGTTCTGTGCGGCTTTTGTTCAGGAGATCCTTGAGTGGAATCAGTTGATGCCATGAGCGGGCCACCTTTGTTTACTGTATGTGTGTGTGTATCGATCCACGCCTTCGGGCGGGAATGGGATAACGTCTGATTATCAATTTGGTTGCAGTCCGACTTAAACAGGCTGCCGACCGCTCAAAACAAAACACAGTCGCATCAATGCTGCGCCGCAGTTTTGTCGCGTTTTTTACGGGCGCGCAAGTTGAGGAATTCAACAAAAACGGAAAAGGCCATGGCAAAGTACACATATCCTTTTGGAACGTGAACCTGAAACCCTTCGACGAGCAAAAGGAGGCCGATCATCAGGAGGAAAGAAAGAGCCAGCATCTTCATCGTCGGATGTCTTTCAATGAATTCACTCACCGAGCGGGCAAAGGCCAGCATGACGCCCATAGCGATAATAACGGCAACAATCATAATGACCAGTTCATCGACCAGCCCGATGGCAGTGATGACGGAGTCGAGTGAGAATACTATGTCGAGCATGATGACCTGCGTAATGACCGACCAGAACGAGGGCATGCGCCGATTTTTCATCTCCGCTTCGGCGTCGCCTTCCACCTTGTCGTGGATTTCCTTGGTGCTCTTGGCAATCAGAAAACCGCCGCCGCCGATGAGTATCAGGTCGCGACCGCTGAAGGCGAACTCGCCGACGCTGAACAGCGGATCGGTCAACTGCGCCAGATAAGCGATCAGGGACAACAGCAACAGGCGCAAAATCAACGCGAGTGAAAGCCCGATACGACGAGCCTTTTCGCGCTGGTCTTCCGGCAGACGTCCGACCAGAATGGAGATGAAGATGATGTTGTCGATCCCCAGGACGATCTCCATGACGGTCAGCGTCAGGAGGCTCAGCCAGATTTCAGGCTGGGCGAACAACTCGAAAAATGCAATCATGTGGATTCAATGCTGAAAAAGAGAACTCAGTGCCTAATCAACAAGTCGTGAAATCGGAGTCGCAGCGCGAATATTGCACGGCGGGCATTCGGGGCGATAACGGGCATATCCGCCGCGGCGTCAATTGCCCGAGCTGCAAATCAGGACGCAACTGGCGCCGTCGCGGGACCATTCCTGCCTGACGACTTCGCCGCTGCCTTCCACGCGCGTTTTGACCCTGGCGGCATGCATCAGATTGAGCGCGCGCCGCAGCGTCATTCCTCGCACATCGGGCCGCACCTTGTGCAATTGCGTCAACACCGGCAGGGAGTCGGAATGCGCCGTTACAATTGTCGAGTGCAGCCGGGTCTGCACCATCGATCCCGGTTCCAGCGTGCTGCCGGCGGAAGGTTCCTGCTTGAGGACGATCCCCTCGCGGTAGTCCGATTCGAGGCGCAGGCCGTGCTGTTGCAGCATCGTGCGCGCCTCATCGACCTCCAGTCCGCGAATGTCGGGTACGCGCACCAGAGGAGAAGTTTCAAGTTCAAGGCTGTCGAGCGGTTCAGCGGCGGCTATCAGCGAGGGGTCGGGAACGTCGATCAGGCCCGCAGCCACCAGCCGCCGCGCAATGCGCTGAAAAATCGGCGCGGACACACGACCGCCGTAGTAGCCGCGGCGCGGTTTGTCCAGCATGATGATCAGAGCAATTCGCGGCGATTCGACCGGGAAAAAACCGACAAAGGACGCCGTGTAATTGCGTTTGCTGTAGCCGCCTTCCTCCAGCTGCTGCGCCGTTCCCGTTTTGCCGGCGATCGACAATCCCGGAACCCGCGCGAGCGAGCCTGACCCGTGGTCCACGACGCCGCGCAGCAGCCCCGACAGCTCCCGCGCCGTCTCCGGGCGGATAACGCGTCGAATCCGCTGCGGCTGCATGCTGTATATTTCGTCGCCGTCGCTGTCTGTCACCGACGCGACGATGTAGGGGCGCATCATAACGCCGTCGTTGGCGACGACGGCATAGGCATTGACGATCTGCAGCGCGGTGGCGGCCAGCTCGTAGCCGTAGGCCATGAAACTCTTGGTTGTGTGATCAAACGAGCGAGGTTTCTTGAGGATGCCGCGCACTTCGCCCGGCAGGTCGACGCCGGTGTAAATGCCGAATCCAAAATCGCGAACGTACTTGTAAAATTTGTCGGAACGGATGCTGTCCACCAACGACGCAAATACGACATTGCTGGAGTGTTCGACGGCTTCGGCAAAGGTGACGCGGTTGAGCGGCACTTCATCGCGGATGACGTGGTCGTCGGCAATGCGCATCGAGCCGCCCAGCCCGTCGACGCTGTCCGGCGCGTGAATCACATCTTCTTCGATCAGCGCGGCGGCCGTGACCAGTTTGAAGGTCGAACCGGGCTCGTACATGTCGGTAATGGCGCGATTGCGCGCGTTTTCGGCCGTGGCCGTGGCGATGTTGTTCGGGTTGAAGGACGGCCAGGACGCCATGGCGAGGATGGCGCCGGTGTTCGGGTCGATCGCCACCGCGGTGCCGGACTGGGCTTCGGCGGCGCGCACGCCCTGGCGCAGCTCGCTCTCTACGACGCCCTGAATGTCCATGTCGAGCGTCAACCGGATATCGTGGCCCTTGAGCGGTTCAATCACCGGCAGGTCGGGTTTGCGGCGGCTGACGCCGCGGCCGTCGCGCTGCATGACGACGTAGCCGGGACGGCCGCGCAGGACTGTGTCCCAGCGCAGCTCAATGCCGCTCAATCCGTGGTTATCAACGTTCGTAAATCCAACTATTTGCGCCGCAAGCGTGCCGTAGGCGTATTGCCGCCCGGCTTCCCAGCGGCGTATCAAACCGGGATCTTCATTGGAGGCAAGCGAGGAAAACTCCGCGCGGTCGAGCGCGCGGCCCAGCCAGACAAAACGGGAGTCGGATTGTGATATGCGTTCGAGATAGACGGAGTCCGGGCGACCCGTGAGAGAGTCCAGCGCGCGACAGATTGGCTGCGGGTTTTCGAGCATGCCGGGATCGACGGCTATCGACATCTTGCGCAGGGTCGTGGCAATTTCCTTCCCCTTGCTGTCGAAGATGCGGCCGCGGTCGGCCGCCAGTTCAATGCGCGATTCGTACTGGCGTTTGGCGCGCGCGCGCAGGTCGTCGCCCTCAATAACCTGAACGGTAAAGAGGCGCGCGGCAATGACGCCGAAACCGGCGACAAACACCAGAAGCAGCAGGGCCAGTTTGAACGTTCCGCGTCTGCGCCGCTGCGGCGGCGCGCCTTCCTGCGCGGCGTCGAACCCCTGCTGTTGGGGATCATTCATCATTATGCTGCACTCGAATACATTCGAATGGGCGCTGCGTCAGCGCAACTTGTTCGGCGCCTGCGGCGCCTGTATCATGCCGAGATTCTCGCGCGCAAACGCCGTCACGCGGTCAGGCGACTGCAGACGCACCAACTCGGCTTTGAGCCGCTCGTTTTGCCGCTCGAGCTCTTCCAACTCGCCGCGGCGCGCGTCGATGTCGTCCACCAGTTTGTTGACGGCAATCACGTTGCTCACGAAAAAAACGATCAGGGCGGCGCTGAGCACCAGCAGCCCCAACAAGCTCCAGCGATTGAGCGAAAAGCGTCTGTTCCTGGCCTTTCCGGCTGATGCTGCGGGTTCACCCGGCGCGGGAGTGCGTTGTCGTTTACCCATTATGAAGCCGCAAAAAATCGCGGCTTTCCTCCTTCAGGCCGTAATTTAGCACTATATTTATCAATATGGCAGGGGGCGCAGGCACTCGACAATTTTACGCGCCCGCCGTCATTTCTGCCGCTGAACTGTATATCTTACCCGAATCCGGAATCTACCCGAACTTTCCGGACCACACTCGCACAAATCAATAGCCCCAGGAGATGAGGAATGCAACACCTGTTTCGTTTTTTAGTGTGTTTTCTGTGCGCCGGCGTTGCGCTGCATGCCGAAGACGTTCTGCGTCCCGGATCGGTCGGGCATGAAAGTTCATCAAATGACGACAACGACGGCGAAGGACGCCAGTGGCACGCCGGCATTGAAGCCGGGCTCACGGCTTCGTTTTTTTCACAGGACATCACCGGTCTTTTTGACAATTCGGTCATTGCCGGTCTGGAAAGCGGTTCAGGACTGGCACCCTACCTGTCGGTCTACATTGATGCTCCGTCATCCTTTGCCGAATCACTGAGTTATCGCGTCAAACTCGCCTACGACCAGAAGAATTATTCCAACAATGAACAGGGTATTGTCGATTGTGTCCTCGGCGGCACGACGGTCGTCCCCGCCACGATTGACGTCGACTTTGAAAGTACCGTCGCCTATTTTGACCTGGCGACGCAGCTGCACTGGCAAGCAAACGAAAATATTTTCATCGTAGCGGGACCGGTCTTCCAATTCGCCATGGCCGACATCGAATTGACGGCTGACCAGACAATGCTTTCGCCCGATGAATGCGGATTTGACACGGACGGCGACGGCCTGTTTGATTCAAAAACACGGACGGCGTCGGAAGATGATCCCGCTACCGAGGGATTCAGAGTCGGACTCGAAATCGGCGGCGGTTATGCCATTCCCATCGGCGACGACCTGGAATTGACACCTGCAATTGTCTACCAGCACGTGTTTACCGCTCCTTTGACGGATCGCCTCGACGAAGACACCTCTCGACAGTTTTCTGAAGGCATTCAGCCGGTTCTGCTCGACAACGCCGCACTTAACAGTCTCATTTTCACAATCGGCCTGCGTTTCGGCCTCTGATATCAAAACATCACTTCGGAGATACATCGTGAAACACTTCGTCAAAACGGGCCTGATTATCCTGATCTCTCTGCCGATTTTCTTGTTTGTCACGCAGGCGCAAACAGTCAAGATTTCGCCGCTGGTCATCAATTCGGCGGACGACGATTTCGGCACCGCGTTCAGCGGCGATAAAAATATGATGCTCTTTACGTCAGCCCGCGCGGCCGACGGATTCGGCAAGAGCGTCGAACAAAAAGTCTTCACGTCCATCAGCTGGACCAAACCGGAAGCGCTGTCGGACGCAATCAACAACGGCCAACAAAACGGCTCGGTAACGATTACGCCCGACGGCCAATACATGGTCTTCGCGGCCTACGAACACGACGAGGACGGCGAAGGCCGCACGGACCTCTACGGCGTGCGCAAAGTCCGCGGCGAGTGGAAAGACGTCGAGAACCTGGGACCGACGGTCAACTCCGACGCCTGGGACTCGCAGCCCTGGATTTCCGGCGACGGCCAGATCCTCTACTTTGCCAGCGACCGCCCCGGCGGACGCGGCGGCGCGGATATTTACTACTGTGAGCGCCGCGGCGACGGCTGGAGCCAGGCGCGCAACGCCGGCACGCGCATCAACTCCGACGCCGACGACATGTGCCCGGTGCTGGCGCCGGACGGCACGACCTTCTACTTTGCCAGCAATCGCAGCTCGTCGATCGGTGGCTTCGACATTTGGTCCAGCAAACGCGACGCCGGCGACTTCGGGCCGCTTTTTCATCTGAAAGCGCCGATCAACACCGAGCACGACGAATACTTCTTTACGGCCATGGTGAATTCGGACATCGCCTACTTTTCCAGCAATCGGCCGGAAGACAACCGCGGCGGACTGGACATTTACACCGCGCTGCCCAACCCGGTGATCCCCGAGCCCGTGCGCATCGTCAAGGGCAAAGTCACCGACGCACAATCCGGACGCCCCGTCCAGGCCGACCTGATTATCACCGATCTGCAAACCGGCGCATTTGTCGGCGAGCTGCGCAGCGACGACGTGACGGGCGACTACACCGTCTGGCTGCCGGTCGGCATGCGCTATTCCGTCACGGCTTCACACCCGGACTACCTGTTCTACAGCGAGCGTTTTGACGTTTTGCCGGGCGACGAGGGCAGCGAGGTGCGCCACGATATCAAACTTTCGCGCACGCAAACGCGCCTGCTCGTGTTCTTTGATTTCGACAGCAGCAAACTGACCAATGAATCGCAGTCGGAGCTGCGCCGCCTGGTCGACTTCATGAATTCTCACAGCAAGTCGATCGAGCTTGTCGGCCACACCGACGACGTCGGCGACGATGCGTACAACGACAAACTGTCACAAAGACGCGCCGAAGCTGTCAAGTCTTTCCTGCTGGAAAACGGCATCAACGATTCGCGAATCAAAACGACCGGAAAGGGCAAACGCGAGCCGATCGACAAAGGCACAACGGATGAATCGCGGGCGCGCAATCGCCGCGTGGAAATGCACGTAATCTAGGCCGGGTTTACCCGCCGCGTCCGCCTGATAAACTCAAGCGACCGGCCGGAAAACACTCCGGCCGGTTTTGATTGCTTGCCATTCTGCCCTCCCCGCCATAACTTCCTCCCGAGCCAAGCCCTTCAGCCGTGCAGCCCTGTGGATCAACAGGAGTTACGTATGACTTTTTCAGTACTTCAGCGCCTTTGCTGCGGAGCATTGGCTCTGCTCCTGGCAGCCTGCGGTTTCGCGACGGCGCAAGCCCATCAAGGTGACCGCGCTGTTCCGGCGCTGCATAAAAGTGCGCCGGATCCTGTCTCAGTTGAAGGTCCATCCCACGCCGAAGAACCGCCGCCGTCACCGGGTGAATTGCCCGGCTCAAGCACATCCACAGCCGACGAAGCGGCGCCCAACGACGACGAAACGGGCAAAGTGGAAACAAGCGCACCGATAGCGGATGAGGAACAGGCTACCGGCGCCACAACGTCCACGCTCAATCTGCTGGACGGCGTGGCAATCGGGCTGGTGGCCGGCCTGAACTACAACATGTTCTCGGCCAATCTGCAAAACGCCCTGCCGAATTCAGGTCTCAATGTACTTGATGGAGGCCGCGGGTTTAGCGGGTTGTTTGGACTGACAATCGATCTGCTGCCGCTGGAAGAAAACGGCGCGCAGTTTCGTTTTGCCTACGACGTGAAAGCCTACTCGCATTCCGTGCAGTGGACGCACGAATGCCTCAGCGCCGAGAACGAGGTAATCCCATTTGAGACCGACAGCGAGCATCGATTTTCGCTGGCCAACCTGGCGATGTCCCTGCTCCTGCGTTTCAGACTCGCGGGCGAAGTCTCATTGATGATCGGTCCGACCATCCAGAACAGCCTGGGCAAAACAAACGGTGAAATTGAACATCGCGTTCTGGAACCACACGCCTGCGTGCTGCTGCCCACAACAGTAGACGGCAGCAACAATACGGCCCTGATTGAAACCGAACCCGATCAGGATTTTCGTTGGGGTCTGGACATGGCGCTGGTGGTTCGCCGCGAGATTGACACCGACTGGATTCTCTCGGCCGAGTTGGGCGGCCAATACTTCATCACCTACCTGCACCGCAACGCCGATGAGCTGCCGGACAATTCACGTCCGCGCACGGACGGCGTCGTGACAGCGAGCATCAGCGATCAAATTCTTCACTCACTGCAGGCCCGAATCGGCCTGTTGTACGCGTTTTAGTTCCGGCTCAAAACGCGGCTGTGTTAAACATGGAAACACAAACATGTCCGCGGCGGGATAAACAGCGGACGACAAATAATTCAGGCGGGCGCACCTGACACGAACTTCAGACTGTTAACACTTCGACCGGCGCGGCACACGACGACGCCTCTCCGCGTGATTAACAAAAGCGGATTTAAAATCAGGCAGTGCCGTAAAATGCGCTGGGATAATCCGATCGGTTTAACTTCCCAAATAGGTGTAATCGTACAGGCCGGAGCGATACATCTGCAAAAATTCACGCGCCTGCGACGTGGTAATTTTACCTTCCTTCACAGCCGCGTTAACCCATTTCTCGATTTTGCGCACCAGCGTTTTGGGCTCAAACTGCACGTATTCCAGCACGTCCGCCACAGTCTCGCCCTCGATCACCTGATCAATTTTGAACGAGTTGTCCGCCGTAACCGTCACGTGCACCGCACTGGTGTCGCCAAAAAGATTGTGGAGATCGCCGAGGATTTCCTGGTACGCGCCTACGAGAAATGCTCCAATGTAATAGGGTTCGCCCTCTTCCAGCGTATGCACCGGTAAAAACGACATATCTTCATGCGTAGTAACAAACTTGTCGACCTTGCCGTCGGAGTCGCAGGTAATGTCCTGCAGCGTGGCCATCTGGGTCGGTTTTTCGTTAAGTCTGTGCAGCGGCACCAGCGGAAAGAGTTGATCAATAGCCCAGGCGTCCGGCAGCGACTGAAAGAGCGAGAAATTGCAGAAATATTTATCCACCAGCATCCGCGCAAGTGATTGCAATTCGGGCGGCGTCTGTTTCATGCGCTCGGAAAAGCGTTTAATTTCCTTGGCGATACTCCAGTACAGTCGCTCCGCCTTGGCGCGACCGCGCAGGTCCAGCAGGCCGAGGCCAAAGAGTTTAACAATATCTTCCTTCATCTCCTGTGCATCGTGCCAATGCTCCAGAAAACGCCGCGGCGTTAACTGACGGAAAATGCTGTACAACTCCTTTACGATATCGTGATCGTCCTCTTCGACACTGAACAACTCATCGTCCCACTCGGGCAGCGAAGTCTTGCCGAGAACATTAAACACCAGCACCGAGTGATGCGCCGTTAATGCGCGGCCCGACTCGCTAATGATGTTCGGCTGCGGCAGATCAAACTTGCGGCAGACGTCCGCCAGAGCGTAGACCGTATCGTTGGCGTATTCCTGTATGCTGTAGTTGATGCTGCTTGGACCGATTGAACGGGAACCGTCGTAGTCGACGCCCAGGCCGCCGCCGATGTCGACAAAACTGACGTCGCAGTCCATGCTGCGGATCTGCGCGTAGTAGTGCGCAATTTCCTTCAAACCCTCTTTGATGCGGCGAATATTTGTGATCTGACTGCCGAGGTGAAAGTGAATCATGCGCACGCAGGATTCCAGCCCTTCGGCTTTGGCAATCTGGATGGCCTCCAGCAGTTCAACCGAGTTTAAACCAAACTTGCTCTGGTCCCCGCCGGACTCTTCCCATTTGCCGGCGCCGGCGTTGGAGAGTTTAATGCGAATTCCGATGTTCGGCTCGACCTTGACTTCCTTGGAAATTTTCGCAATCAGGCGCAGCTCGTTTAACTTTTCCACGACCAGGAAAATGCGCTTACCCATTTTCTGGGCCAGCAGCGCGAGCTCGATAAATTCGGCGTCTTTATAACCGTTGCAGACGATGACGGCTTCGGGATTTTCCATAATGGAAAGGACGGCCTGCAGCTCCGGACGCGAACCGGCTTCCAGGCCGATGTTAAATCGCTTGCCGTAGCGCACCACTTCCTCCACCACGTGGCGTTGCTGGTTCACCTTGATCGGGTACACCGCAAAGTACTTGCCGCCGTATTCGTACTCCTTGGCCGCCTGTTCAAAACAGCCGCAGATCTTGGCAATGCGATCGCCGATAATATCCACAAAACGCAGCAGCACCGGCAGCGGAATATCGCGGGACACCAGTTCCGCCATTAACTCGCGCAGATCAATCGCGGGGCCGGCGTCTTTGCGCGGCCGCACGACGACATTCCCATTCTGGTTAACACCAAAATAGTTAATGCCCCAGTGGCTGATGTTGTACAGTTCAACTGCGTCTTCGCTGGTCCAGGCACGCATAGGTCGTAGTTCGCTGAAATGTTAACAAGTAAAAAAAGCGCTGCGCGAATGCAGGCATTATTTAACCGCCCGAGCTCGCTCTGCAGCAGTCCCAAGTGCATTGTACCGTGCAGGCCGATGCAGTAAATTGCGCGCGTTATCCGGGGCACTCCCGGCGCGGCAATGATTCGGAGAGACAATCAAGGATCGTTTGTATGCCCTGCCCGATTGCAGATGACTGTCCGACCGGGGCGCATCGTCCCACGGCGGCGCTGCACATCGAACGCAAAATTCCCTTTTCGCCGTACCGGAACAAGGCGCGGTCCATAGACGAACACATTCCGGAGGACATTTCCCCTCACTGCTTTTCTCTTGTTCGTCGCCGGGAGAGAAATCGCCGAACGCAGGGCTGTGAGCAGGCCGCGCGGCGATTGGATCGGCAGCGACGGCATCACAGTATTCAGGGGCGGGAGAGCCTACTGAAAGCGACATGGCACGCACCTTTGCGCGAAGATTCAATAATGCGGAGCGGGCGGGATTCCGGCTCCGTGTCGCAAGCAGAGAACAGCAAAAATACGAAAGTTCGGACTAAGATTATTATATTCGGTTCTTTTGCCGTGTCTTTTATTCCGTTCATCCGCGGATGGTGCGGCCCCGGAAGAGTTGTTCCACGATCAGCAGCGATCCAGGCCTGCGCGGCCGAGGTTCCACGGCAGATGCAGCGGGAACCCGCAGCGGCGGGCCGATCGACAAAGAAAGAGACAAACTTGAACAGTGATGTGAACCTGCAGGAACTGCGCGATCGCTTCGCCCAGTTTTTGCGACGCAAAAGCTATCGCAACACCCAGGAACGCTACCTCGTCCTGGAAGCGGTTGTGACGATCAATAAACACTTCAGCGCGGATGAGTTGTACCTGTACATTCACTCCGAAGGCGCCAAGGTGTCGCGTGCCACCGTGTACTCGACCCTTGATTTGTTAACAAAGTGCAACATCCTGGTCAAGCATCGTTTCGACGGCGAAGGCGCGCACTACGAGCTGGCGGACAAGATGCCGAACCACGACCATCTTATCTGCACCGAGTGCGGTCATATCATTGAGTTCCAGGAAAACGAAACGCTGTCTGAAATCGAGGCGAATATTTGCAGCAGGTTCGGCTTTAAACCTGTTAAACACGCGTTTAACATCTACGCAACCTGCAACGATCCCGGCCATTGTGAACACAATCGCACCTGAGCGATCGTCACAGACACTTGCGGTGCACTCTCAGTCGTCTGCGCGCTCGAACAACTGAAAAGCTCTTTCCCCCCGGCATTCATGAATTAACAGGTAATTCCGACAGTTCCTTGGAGCAATCAAATGATCATGAATCGAATCCGGATCACATTGGTGGTCACTCTTCTGGCTGCGTTGAGCGGAACGCCTCTGTGCGCCGAAGATGGCCTGATTTTCGCTAAAATCGGCCCCTGCCTGACGTCGGGCGTGTCGGCCGAGCAGGTTCTGGGACTGGACGACGTCAAGATCGACGTCAGTTCCAACGTACTGGTTGAAGGCGGCTACATTCTCGAGTTCGGCAAACACGTCAGCGCCGGCTCGCGCATCGCCTACACGCGGCTCGAATACGAATACGATTTCAGCGATGCGCAGAATCCGCCGCTCGGCGAAGAGACAATTACGGAAGACTGCGCTGTTCTGATGCTGCAGGGCGTGGTGGAATACCGCTTCAAACCCGATGAATTTACGCCGCTGTTCGGTCTGACCGGCGGTTTTATCTTCGGCGGCCCGGACCTGGACCAGTCGGACTTCGACGATTCGCCCACGGCCGACTTCATGTTCGGCACCTTTCTCGGCTTCGGCTTTCCGATCGCCCCGGAGCTGCAGGGCTATGTGACTTTCAACGCCGATTTTCCGCTTTCCGAAGAAATTCTGCCGAACATGTTCAGTCTGCAGGCCGGCATTGCTTTTGAAATAGAATAGGCTGCATTGGCGGCCACCGCTCGTCGGCGAACAGCTCAGGCATGGCGCCGACGGCCGTCGGGACTCGATCCGGAGTGCAATTCTTATGAACGTCCTCATTCTCGGGGCCGGGCGCAGCGGGCTGGCCGCCGCCAAACTCGCGATCAGGATCGGCGGCACGCCGTTTGTCAGCGAATTCAATGCTGCGGAAACCATGAGCGCGGCGCGGCAAACACTGCGGGAACACGGCATCGCAGCTGAATTCGGCGGCCACTTGCAGGCTTTGCAGATGCGGCCCGACCTCGTGGTGGCTTCGCCCGGCATCCCGCCGCAGGCTGAAGTGATCCGCCACTTTGAACGAACCGGCATTCCGATTATCAGCGAGCTGGAATACGCCTGGCGGCACCTGCCAAACCGCAGCATAGCCGTGACCGGCACCAACGGTAAAACGACCTGTACCAGCCTGATAGCCGCAATTCTGACGCATGCCGGACTGGAAACATATGCCGCCGGAAATATCGGATTGCCGCTCAGCGACCTTGCCGGCACGATCCCGCCGTCGGCCGTCGTGGTCATCGAAACCAGCTCCTACCAACTCGATCGCATCGATCGTTTTTGCCCCGACGTCACCGTCATATTAAACCTCACGCCGGACCACCTGAGTTATCACGGCGACATGGATTCATACCGCCGCGCCAAGTACAAAATTTTCTCGCAGCAAAGCAGTGAAAATGTGTTAATTTCCGGCGCGGATGACGCGCACCTCCAGGCACACCCGCCGGAAAGCGCTGCACGGCAGTGGCAATTCGGGCTCGGGGAAGTGAATGAAGGCGCATTTGTCAGGGAAGGGCAAATCGTATTCCGCTTCAGTACCACGCAGCAGCAGCAACAACCGGCCCCCGCGCAGCACGTTTCAACGGCGGACCGGCGACATAAGGAGGAAGTTCTCATGCCGTCCAGCGACATCGGCATCCCTGGTGTGCACAACCTGTACAATTCCATGGCCGCGGCCCTCGCGGCACGTGCATTTGAAGTCCGCAACGAAGATATCCGCGACTGTCTGATGGGATTCACGGGCGTGGAACACCGCCTGGAATCCGTCCGCACAATCGCCGGCGTAGAATTTGTCAACGACTCAAAAGCGACCAACGTCAACGCCTGCTGGTATGCGCTCGGCAGCTACGATCGACCGCTCATCTGGATTGCCGGAGGACGCGGCGACGGAAACGACTACGCCATGCTCGACGAACTCGTACGCCGCAACGTCCGCACCATTCTGAGCATCGGAGAAGAGTCCCGCACAATCTTCAATCACTTCAGCAGCATGACGCGCTGCGTCGAAGCGCCGGACCTGAACGCAGCCGTTCTGACGGCAATGCAGTTGGCCGATCCAGCCGACATCGTACTGTTTTCACCGGCATGCAAATCATTCGACATGTTCCTCAACTTTGAGGAACGCGGCAACGCCTTTAAACAGGCGGTCAACAATCTGGCGTAAACGAGCGCTCAGGGGGAGGTACTCGTTCGGCATGATCAAAGCAGATCGCACAAGCGGACATATTGACTGGATTTTACTTTTGGCGGCGGCCGGGCTGATGCTGTTCAGCGTGGCATTTGTGTACAGCGCCAGTTCGTCGTTTGCGGACGTGCGCCTGGGCTCGTCGGATCGCCTGTTTTGGTCGCACGCCATGCGCGTGGTTGTCGGGCTGGTCGTTGTACTGGTCTTTGCCAAAATCGACTATCGCATCTGGCGCAAGTTTTCGCGCGTGGGAATTGTCGGCGCGCTGCTGCTGCTGTTGTACGTTTTGATAGCCGGGGAGGCGCGCAACGGCGCGACGCGCTGGATCAGCCTCGGTTTCTTCAGTTTCCAGCCGTCGGAACTGGCCAAATTTGCCTTGATCACCCACCTGGCGGCAATGATTGCGGCCAAGGAAACCTACCTCAGGAGCTTCAAACGCGCTCTGCTTCCCATGCTTGTGTGGATAGGTGCGGTCTGCATACTGATAGGCCTGCAGCCAAACATGTCGACCGCCGCCGTGATTTTCACCATTGGCATGACTGTTTTGTTTGTCGGCGGGTTGAGCATCTGGCAGCTGGGGGGTATCGCTCTGCTGGGCATCGGCTCGCTCGTTGTCTTTGCGCAGTCGGCCGAGTATCGCATGCAGCGCCTGATGGCCTACTGGGGCGACGGCGAGAATTATCAGTTGGATCAGGCCCTCCTGGCCTTTGGCAACGGGGGAATTTTTGGTCTGGGACCGGGCCAGAGCCGTCAGCGCGACTGGTTTCTTCCGGAGTCCTACGGCGATTTCATTTTCTCGATCGTCGGTGAAGAATACGGCTTTCTCGGCGCGGGCCTGATACTCACGGCATTTTGCCTGATCGTATGGCGCGGCCTGCGCAGCGCAAAGTGGGCGCCCGACACCTTCGGCCACGTACTCGCGACAGGAATTACGATTACGCTCGGCGCGTACGCGCTGATCAACGCAGGCGTCACCTGCGGCGTGCTTCCCACCACGGGTCTGCCCATGCCTTTTATTTCCTACGGCGGTACGGCGACCATTATTTCGGCGGCGGCGCTTGGCGTCCTGTTGAATATTTCGGCGCAGGCGGGCGTGTACCCCGGCCCGCAAACACAGGCGGCGGCAGTGGCCAACTACGATGTGCAAAGCCGCGCCGCACACTAAGCAAGCCGTTGCGACCGTCCTGCTGCCACGGACGCCCCAATGTATTTTGCGCACACAACCGCGGAACGGGACATCAACATGAGCATGGCCAGCCTGATAGCGCAGATCGACGGTATCTTTCGGCGCTACCTCGTGCGCCTGCCTGCCGCCGCGGTAACCCGCCTTTACTCCAACAATCGCGACATTTTTCTCGACAGTTTTGTCGAATCCCGACCGGCTCCCGTTCAGGTTCCGGACACGGCGCTTCAAACACTGTGGGGCATTGAGTTCCGCACGCCCTTGTTTAACGCCGCCGGCATGTTCAAGGACGGACGCGGTTACGAACTTTGCGCACGCCAGGGTGCGGGAGCCTGGCTGGCCGGCACAACAACGGCTATTCCACGCAAAGGGAACCTGCGCGCCGGAGCCGTAAAACCCTTTGCCCCCTACCCGCTCTCCGGTGCGGCGTCCAACTGGCAGGGGCTGCCCAACCCCGGACATACCGCCGTGGCTGAGCGCCTGGCATCCATCCAGCGCCATGTCGACTGCCCCATCGGCGCGAGTCTCTCGGCCGATCCCGGTGTGGAAAGCGACGTCGCGCGCAAAGGTCTGCTGAAAGGTCTCCGTGACTATGAAGAAGCCGGCGTCGACTTCATCGAAATCAACGAAAGCTGCCCCAACACGGAAGACGGTTCTGCCGGGTTTGAGCACATGGTCGAACGCCTGGAGTTTGTCTCAAAAGAGTTTGTTCAGAAGCGCAAACGCCACCTGCCCCTGATCGTGAAGTTTTCCACGGATACGGATCCGTCTCAGACGCCTGAATTGCTTGACGTCCTGCTGCGGCTGGGTTTTGACGGTATCAACTTTGGCAATACTTCGACACAGTACAGCCTGCATCGCACAGCGATTGCAGCACCGGAATTACCGCTCTACGACTACTTTTGCTCCACGTTCGGCGGCGGGGTAAGCGGCCGACCGCTTAAACAGGCTTCGCTGCAGTTGGTGCGCACCGCCAGTGAGTACTTAAACAGTAAAGCCGGCCATCACGAGTTTCACATCATTCGCACGGGTGGAATCGAAACGTCGGCCGACGTCGAGCAATCACTCGACGCCGGCGCTTCACTATGCCAGTGGTACAGCGGATACTTTGAAGCCTACTCCCGCCGTGGCGATCAGGTCTACGCGCAGATTCTGAAAGAACTTAAACAACTCACGGCCTGAGAACTGCAAGCATCGCGCTTGCGCGCTGCGAGCCGAGCCGCACATCGACGATGTAGTAGCCGCCGGCCAGCCCCTGAGTCGGAAGGTCAAAAACCAGTTCCCGGCTGCCAACCGGCGAAATGCCGACCGCCTGCGAGATTTCCAGCACACGCGCGCCGCGAATGTCTCGTACAGCCAGCTGCGCCGTCCCCTTGAACGCTGCACTTCCTGTCACGCTGATGTGTGCCGTTTCCACCGCCGGGTTTGGATAAATGGATATGTTAATATCGCTGCTAAACCGGCTGCGTTCGCCTTCTTCCTCCACCGAGCTGACGATATCTGTTTGCAAATGCAAGACATCGATAGAAGGGCCAAAAACGAAGGCGCTGCCGTCGTAAAACAGCTGCACCTTGTTAAACAATTGCCCCGGAAAATCCGCCAGGCGCTTCCAGGAGCGCCCGCCGTCCTGCGTCGTCAGCACTACTCCGTCGCCTACGGCTATTCCGTTGATTACATCCATGAAGTCCACGCCGTGCAGGTCGAGTTCTTCATTCGGGTCAATGGGTGAATCCACCGCATTCCAGCTTCGACCGCCGTCCTCGCTGCGAGCAATCTGTCCGCCGACACCTACGGCCACAAATTCATCATCGCTCAATCGCGCGACTGAGTTAAAGGTTCGCAAACCGGCTTCGGCCCACTCCTGCCAGGTATCGCCGAAATCGTCGCTACGCGCCCATCCGGCGCTTTCATCGCCAGGCTCGCTGTTGGCCGCCGTGTACCCTACTGCCAGCCAGGATTCGCCGCTGACATGCACAACATCCTGAGGACGGAATTCGGATTCTACCGCGCCGATGTTGAACGGTCCCTGCAGCAATTCCTGAGGTCCGGAGTTGCGCAGATACCCCCAGCCTCTGGTGGAAGGAATAATCGTCCCAACCGCCATCACAGCGCCGTCGATGCTGCGATCGACGCTCTGAAAATTGATTTTTTCGTCGGAACCTGTCGTTGCCGCGCTACGCCAGAACTTCTCGTCTACCGGCCACAGACCGAATCCGCCTTCGCTGACAGCCAGCCCACCCGAGTTTCTGACAAAACTCATATCGTGCACATCGCGCAGTTGAAACAGCGAGACGCGACTCATCACAAACCAGGTCGCTCCGCCGTCGATGGTCTCATAGCCTTCGAGTCCGGCGCCGCTGATAATTCCCGAGTTCAGGCTCTCGAAGTGCCCGGCGCCGTTGGTTCCGCCCTTGAAAGAGCGCGTAAACACGACGCGGCCCGCGTTGTCCGACCGCGCAATTCCATTGCGGCCCACTGTAATAAGGGCAATATTGTTGCGCAAAATGATTTCGCCCTGGCCGGGATTTTCGAATTGAGCGCTGAGACGCGGATGCGGCACCTGACTTTCCTGCCAGTTGGTACCGCCGTTCGTGGAGTAGTACATCTCGGCCGAATTTGCAACCAGAAACACCTTGTCACCATGCACCGCCAGCCTGTTTGCGTCGGCCGGTGTAGCGACTTTTGTCCATTGAGCGCCGGCATCGCTGGTGTGCAGTATGAATCGCGGTTCCGGCATGCGCGTACCGATATAGATATTGCCGTCGCCTGCACGCGACATACTCACAAATTCCAGCTCGCCTTTTTCCGGCGACAGATCATGAAACACCTGCTCCCAACTCGCGCCGGCGTCTCTGCTCTGCCAGACGCTGTCGCCTCCGCACAGCACAAATCCGTCGCCGCCGAGATGTTCAATCTGAATCGCCCTGGTGGGACTTAGCGTCGTGACCAACTCCCACTCAGCTCCAAAGTTGTTGGTCTTCAAAATGGTCGAGCCGCCGACGCACATGCCTGCACCCGCGCTGTTCATGGCGATATCGCAGATCTCGAGGTTTTCAACCGGCACCGATCCGCGCCGCCAGGTCGCACCGCCGTCATCCGTGGAGAGCATCAGACTGTTGCTGCCGACAAGCCAGCCGCGCTCGTTGTCGATAAAAGTCATGTTGCACGGCACTTCAGATACGAACTCGGATTGCTCCAGCTTCCAGGTCAGCCCTCCGTCCGTCGACCGCGAAAAAACCCCACGCGTACCGGCTATCAGGATGGTATTGTCATCCAGAAACGCCGCACTGCGGAATGAGCTGTTGAGGTAAGTAAAGTTTGGCTGGGCTTCGATGGACCCCGCACATAAAAAGTATGCGGCAAGCAATACCGCAGAAGATAGTGTGTATCGTCTCATTGCAACACCTGAAATTGACAAAGTGATGACTGTCCGGGGGAACGCGGGTAAGGTCGTCCAAGATACGTTTTCCCTTTACCCGATGCAAGCAGACAGCACACCTGTTCTCTGAGCTTCGCCCCCTGCGGTGGCTTGCTTTTTTCTTTTTCTTTGTCGTGCAGTTTTCCACCGCCAGGTGCGGAGGCGGACGCGAACCCCGGATCCGGGGAATCTGCGTATGACGTCGGAAAGCCAACGCGGAGCGGGTCTCGGCTTGCGTGCCACGATGGCGTTGGCAAAGTCGCCGGGGCGTTCACCCACGTTTTTGGCATCGGTCAGCGGCGAAAACCTACCGCTCAGTCGTTTCCGCTTGTGAGCCCGGCGGCGCCGACGTATGCTTGTGAAGCAACCGGCCGGCATTGCGATTAAACAACAATAGTGAAACAATTACGCCCTGGAATCTCTGCTGTTTATGCGGTGGCGGTTATGGCGTGGGAGGTGCTGGAGGTCGAAGGGCCCAGGCAGGTCTGGCAGGCGGGTACGGGTGGGCCCTTTGATCTTCACACCGGAGTCCGCTCGCTGTACAACATTCAATCACTTCAACCTGACACGGGCGCAATTGAATTCAAACCTACAACCAGTCACGAACAAAAAAATATCATCCAAAACCATCTCACCGTTCTACCACACCCCCCCCAGCACCACCGCCCGGTCCGCTCCCGTCACCGATGGAATATTACCCGGCAGACCGTGCAGCGTACGCCAGGCCAGATAGGCGAAACACATCGCCTCCTTGGCGTCGGAAGGAATGCCGCAGTCAGTGCTGCTCACAATATCGGCCTCCGGCAACTCCAGGCTTAACATTCGCATTAAACATTTGTTGTGCAGCCCGCCGCCGGAAACGACAAGTCGGGAACGCGGGCCGGCGAATTGACGGATATTCTCCGCGATGCTCCAGGCCGTAAAGTGCGTCAGCGTGTGCAGCAAATCCTCCGCCGCACGCGAACCCTGCCACGAAGTCTCAAGCACCTTGTTTAAGTACTCGTCATTAAACAACTCGCGACCGGTGGACTTCGGCGGCGGCGCGGCAATAAACGGCTCGCACTGCAGCGCCGCAAGTAGATGCGGCGCCAGGATACCCGCCGCGGCGTACACGCCGCCGGCGTCGTAGCGCTTGCCAAAAAACCTGCGCGCGGCCAGATCGATCAACACATTGCCCGGCCCAGTGTCAAATGCTCTTACATCCTCCGGTGCACAGCCCGCAGGCAGGATCGTACAATTGGCTATACCGCCGATGTTTAATGCGCACACATTAACATTTTCGTCGCGCAAAAAGGCGTGGTCAAAAATCGGGACCAGGGGCGCACCCTGCCCGCCGCGCGCCACGTCCGCCGCGCGGAAGTCCGCTACGACGCGCAGCCCGCTGTGCTGCGCCAGAGTCGAGGGACAACCAAGTTGCAGTGTCGCGCCCAGCGAACGTCCGTCCAGATTGCGCGGCTTCGGCGCATGACGCACCGTATGCCCGTGACTGCCCACCGCCGCGATATCGGCCGCTGTCACATTGTTGCGACGGCATATCTCGGCGGTGCAGGCCGCAAAAGCCAGCGCCAGATGTGTGTGCAGATAACTGATGTCGTCCAGCGTGGTGCTCTCCTCCGCTACAACCGCGCGCAGCAAATATGCCAGGTCCGCCTCGTAGGGCGTACACGTATAGTCAATGAGTTCAATGTGATCCATCCCCGTGTCCGCGTCGCGCCGCAAACGACAAAGGGCCGCGTCAATGCCGTCCTGTGAGGTGCCCGACATCAGGCCGATAAATAATTGAGCTGTATGCACTGATTCCCGTCCCGCTTAAACAAACCCGCAAGTCAACTGTCTGCTGTTATTCCCTTGCGAATATGAGGCCGCGGAAGTGAACAGCCAAACGCGCAAGCTCGTGGCCCCAAACAAAAAATCCCCGCAGTCACGGCGCGCGCCGCAGTCTGCGAGGAGTCTTTATCCAAGCTGTTAAATCGTTCGTTGCTGTCGGAGTATTCAGTCGGCTCTTTTCGGCCGACGAGAAAACCCGTGCGTTTGCATTGTCAATTGAGCATCGCCACACTGAGCGACAAAAAGATGCCGCCGAAATTCTTGATCGGGAATCCACGCACGCTTTCGATGCCTTCGCCCCCAAAGGGAATGTAGTAGTAGCGAATGTTGACCGCGGTCAGGCTCGACTTGGATTCGCCCACATAGGCGCCGAAGCCCAGGAAGCCGCTCGGACGAATGTAAAACTTCGTGTCGCCGATGTCGCTGAAAAATCCTTCGTTGTACGGCATCGCCATGATCAGTGCCGAACCGACGCCGGCCTGCAGGTAAGGGCGGAAAGAATCGCTCAGGTCGTCGGCAAAGAGGCGGCGCTCAACACCGATCGTCGTCGGGAACATAAACAGACGGTTGATTTTGTCCGGCACAAACAAGCCGCGCTCGCTGTCGTAGCGGTCCAGCTCGTCCGTGTTTTTCGCCCCGGACATTCCCAGGTGCAGAAATCCAAAGAAATCGCGGCTGAATTCGCGGCGATAAAAACCGCCGAAGCCAAAGCCGTTCTGTGAAAAGAGCAGGTCAAATCCCCAGGCGTCAAGTTTTTGTGCGTTCGGGTCCCCGTCTTCCAGCAGCGGACGCGGCGAGGTGAAAACCATAACGCTGTCCGTATCTTCCGGCGTCATCGGCAGGTCGCCGGGCTCGTCACCCGTGGTCTGCGCCTGAGCCGAAGCCGCAAGAACCAGGAAACAGCAGCAACAAACGAAGAGATGAACGACTGAAGCCGACGAGGTATGAGTATTGCGTAGCATCGTTTGTGTTTCCTTATTAATGAGTGCCGTCGATGTCAGTACACTCAAAGTGCCGGATCTGTTGCCAGATTGCGCCGCCCGGCGTTTCCGCGACTGTAGATGAATATTCGACACGCATTGTTACAATGGGTATCAACACCAGCGCGAATAAGATGGTTTCAGAACCCGAAACGTCACACATACGCGGACGCAGGGACGACCTTTTACATTGGCGCCGCCCGCCGTCGCACCGCTTTTGCACGCAAATCCCGAAAAATTTCTTGATCGTTAACGAGCAAAATGGTAACTTGAAAACTTTCTCTCGATTTCACAAAACAGACGGTTCTTCCGTAGGGAATAACGATCAACGATGTACGCAATCATTGAAATCGCCGGCTGCCAGTACCGCGTCTCCAAAGACGATGTAATTTCCGTGCCCCGCCTGGAAGGCAACGAGGGCGAGGCGGTCGCAGCTGAAAAGGTTCGCATTCTTGCAGTCGACAGCGACGGCAAACTCACGCTGGGCGCACCGTACGTGGAAGGTTCTGTTGCCGCAAAAATAGTCGGTCACGACCGCGGCGGCAAAGTAATTGTCTTCAAGAAAAAACGCCGCAAAGGCTACCGCGTCAAGAACGGGCATCGCCAGGATTTCACTCGCATTGAAATCGGCGACATCAGCCTGGGCTGAAAACGCATTTCGGGGACAGCGCATTCGCTCCCGATCTTCAATCGTACACAGGAGACTATAGGTCATGGCACATAAAAAGGGCGGCGGCTCTACCAAGAACGGCCGCGACTCCAATTCCAAACGCCTCGGCGTTAAACGCTTCGGCGGCCAATTTGTCACTGCCGGCAGCATTATCGTGCGCCAGAAAGGCACCAAATTCCATCCGGGTAACGGCGTCAAACGCGGCGGCGATGATACGCTCTTCGCCATCATCGACGGCCACGTGAAATTTGAGCAGAAAGGCAAAATTTCGCGTCTGGTTTCCGTCTACGCCCCGGTAGCCGAAACCGCCGAACAGTAATCCGGCCGGTCGTCGACTCCGGTCGACCAGAAAATACGACAGCCGCTCAATGCAATTGGGCGGCTTTTTTTGTTTGCAGCTCCTGACATTACCGCTTCAGCGCCACGACCGTTTCCAACTTCCCCGATTATCGCCTACATCTGCAACAGCCGCTTTTTGTTTGCCATTGGGCCGGACGCGATCTGCATAGCAGTTGCCCCAGGTCACCGCGTTGTCATTCCCGGGCCCGGCCGCAAATCACTGCACGACAAACAAATGAGGCCGCTAGTCCAACAGCTATCGGAAAGCGAGCATTCGCCGCCTGAATCTACGAGACAAACAAATGAGGCCGGCTTGTCCAACAGCTATCCGAAAGCAAAAACTCGAAGCCGACACCTGCACGACAA
>CAYULF010000020.1:87959-114222 GCA_964445695.1 uncultured Hyphomicrobiales bacterium
ACAAAACGGCATTTGAAGTCACGTAGAGAACGGCGAGCAAACACGCGCCACTGAATTCTGCATGACAAACAAAACGGCATTTGAAGTCACGTAGAGAACGGCGAGCAAACACGCGCCACTGAAACCTGCGAGACAAACAAAAGAGGCATTTAATAAAGGAGTGAAGGCGCAGAAACGACAAGAAGTATACTGTGCCGGGTATTGCCGGGTGCAAAGCCCTTGCATCATCATCCAGGAACTGCGGCGTGACAAAGCCGGACGCAACAACCGGCCTTGGTTTCAGATTTTCGTATATTGCGAATCGTTTTGACGAGCGCCTCCCCAGGCGCTGTGCGTTTGCAAGTCTGAGTGCTGCCGCGGTGTATTTCCAGCCGCCGGACGCAGGCCCAATTAGCAGGAACGGAGAACCAGGAATGCCCACGATTACCCTTGACGGCACGCCGATCGAAGCCAAAGAAGGCCAGACGATTATCGAAGCGGCGCTGGACGCCGGTATTACCATCCCGCACTTCTGTTGGCACCCCGGCCTGTCGGTCGCCGGAAACTGTCGCATGTGCCTCGTCGACGTCGGCATGCCCGCGCGCGGCCGCGACGGCACGCTTGAAACGGACGAAAACGGCGACCCGGTGATCCGCTACTTCCCCAAACTGCAGATAGCATGCGCCACGCCCATCCAGGACGGCATGCACGTCAAGCTCGTCGATGAACGCGTCGTCGAAGCGCAGGAAGCCGTGATGGAATTCCTGCTGATCAACCACCCGCTCGACTGCCCGATCTGCGACGAAGCCGGCCAGTGCAAACTGCAGGAATACGGCTTCCGCCACTCCAACGGCGAGAGCCGCTTCGTCGAAACAAAAAATCACAAGGACAAACGCCGCCCGCTGGGGCCGAATGTCCTCTTCGATGCCGAGCGCTGCATCTCCTGCTCCCGCTGCATCCGTTTTGCCGATGAATACGCCGAGCAGCCGCACCTGACCTTTGTGCAGCGCGGTGACCACGTGACGATCGAGACCTTCCCGGACAAACAGTTCGACAGCGAATACTCGATGAACGTCATTGAAATCTGCCCCGTCGGCGCGCTTACCAGCCCCGACTTCCGCTTCAAAGCCCGCGTCTGGGACATGAGCTTCAACGACTCGATCTGCCCGGGCTGCTCGCGCGGTTGCAACATTCAGGTCGGCGTGCGCAACAACGAAATCATGCGCCTGGAGCCGCGCGCCAACGCCTCCGTCAACGAATACTGGATGTGCGACACCGGCCGCCTGACGCAGTACAAGTGGGTCAACGAAAACCGCATCGACCGCTGCCTGGTCAAAACCAACGGCTCCCAGAGCGAAGTTGATTGGAAGGACGCCGTCTCCGCAGCCGCAAAGGCGCTGGCCGGCTACAAAGGCAATCAGATTATGGTGCTGGCTTCCGCCCACGCCACCAATGAAGCCAACTACGCGCTCAAAAAATTTGCCGCCGACGTCCTCGGCACAAAAAATGTCGACTACGTGCGGCACATCGACGACAGCTTCGGCGACAGCAAACTGCGACGCAACGACCGCTCGCCGAACGCCAAAGGCGTCGAGACGCTCGGCCTCAAAGGCGGCGGTGCACAGGCGCTGGCCGAGCAGATCAAGTCCGGCGCGATCAAGGCGCTCTACGCGCTGGAAGACGACGTGGCGCACTGGCCCGCCGAGCTGCTGAACGCCTGCGACAATCTCGACCTGCTGATCGTGCATGCGTCCAACCACAGCGCCCTGACGGCCAAAGCGGATATCGTGTTCTCGGCTTCGACCTACGCCGAACTGGAGGGCACGTACACAAACTTTGCGGGTCGCGTGCAGCACGTCGCCCCGGTGATTGTCACCGCCGAAAACGAGCGGCGCATGGGCATGAAAATGAGCCGACTGGACAAATTCGGCGCAGTCAACGACCGCTGGACGCACGGCGAACGCCGCCACTGCCGCCCGAGCTGGATGCCGATTGCACAATTGGCGCAGGCCATGGGCAGCGACTTCGGCTTCAAACGCGCCGACCAGGTCTTTGGTGAAATGGCCGCCAAAATCGGCGACTTTGCGGCGATGGACTACGCCGGCCTGAAGCAGCATCGCGGCATAGAGCTGGGCAAAGGCGCTTCGCCCGAGCCGCTGCGTCAGGAATACGATTCTCACGAGTTAAAACCGAACTAACGGCCGGCGAGCCGAATCATCCATTCTGAATTCCGGAATTCCGCGCGATGGATATTTTGTTGACTGAGCCGATTCTGGCCCTGATCAAAACCGTGGTTCTCCTCTTCGGCGTTGTGCTGCCGGGGGCGTCCGCCTGTGTGTATTTTGAACGCAAAATCTCTGCCTGGGTGCAGTATCGCGTCGGTCCCAACCGCGTCGGCCCCTTTGGTTTGCTGCAGCCGATTGCGGACGTGGTCAAGCTGCTGCTCAAGGAAGACCTGATTCCCGCGGCGGCCAACAAGACCTTCCACTTTCTGGCGCCGCTCATCTCGATCACCGTCGCCGTGGCGACATTTGCGGTGATCCCCTTCGGCCACTACGTGGTCATCGGCGGCGAGACGGTCTACCTGGGCGTCTCCCCCAACACGAACATCGGCATCCTGATATTCCTGGCGATGACCTCCGTCGGCGTCTACGGCCTTACAATCGCCGGCTGGTCCTCGAACAACAAATATTCGCTGCTTGGCGGCCTGCGTTCCGCTTCGCAGATGATCTCTTACGAACTCTCGCTCGGCCTGGCGCTCGTGGCGGTCGTGATGATTTCCGGCTCGCTCAACATCAACCAGATCGTGATTGACCAGGCCGAAAACGGTTGGAACATCATATATCAGCCGCTCGGCTTTGTGATCTTCCTGGTGGCGTCCTACGCCGAGACCAACCGCGCGCCCTTTGACCTGCCGGAAGCCGAACCCGAGCTGGTCGGCGGTTATCACACCGAGTACAGCGGCATGAAATTCGGCATCTTTTTCCTGGCCGAATACGCCGCGATGATCGTGTCCTCCGCCATTATGGCGACGCTCTTTCTTGGCGGCTGGCACGTGCCTTTCCTGCCCGACATCCTGGTCAACCAGCTCGGCTGGACCTTTTTCGGCGAGGGAGAAATCGGCCTGGCGCTGTTGCAGATCGGCACATTTACGGCCAAAATCGCATTTTTCCTCTTCCTGTACATCTGGGTTCGCTGGTCGATTCCGCGTTTCCGCTATGACCAACTGATGAACCTGGGCTGGAAAATTTTGCTCCCGCTCGCTCTGGTGAATATTTTGATCACCGGCCTGGTGATGCTGTTTATCTGACAGACACGGGGCAGCATTGCCGTCGGCGCGCGCGCCGGCCTATGCCCTACGTTTCCGACTGAATCTGAAAGGACTGCGGAATGAACGTCACGAACAATACACAAGCTCAACGGATGAGTTTCTGGGAGAAAATCTACCTCCCCGAAATCGTGAAAGGCCTCGGTGAGACGCTCAAGGCGATGGTCGCGCCCAAGATGACGCGCGAATACCCCGAGGAGCGCTTTGAACCCAATGGCGCATATCGCGGCCGCCCCGTCCTTGTTCAGGAGGAACACGGCGAGCGTTGCGTGGCCTGCGGTCTCTGTTCGCGCGTCTGCCCCGCCATTGCCATCGAAGTGCAGGCGGACGAGACTGAAAAGGTCAAGGAGCGCTACCCGGTCAAATTTGAGATCAACATGCTGCGCTGCATCTTCTGCGGCTTCTGCGAGGAAGTCTGCCCGGAAGAAGCCATCGTGATGAGCAAGGACTACGAAATGGTGTTTGAGAGCCGCGAGGAAGGCATCCTGGGCAAGGACAAACTCCTGATTCCGGTGGCCCAGCTGCAGGAGCGCCTCGAATACCTGCGTCGTCACCAGTACTACGAACCCGCCGCCAACTGAGCAGCTGTTTGACTCGAGCTTTTACACGAGCCGTCCGATCCTGGGATCGGGCGGCTTTTTTTATGGCTTACCCCGCTTGAGCACTTCGCCCCCTCGCTGCACTCGTCGGCTCGTTTGTTTCTTTTTGCTCGTCAGCGTGCGCCACGCCGAAAGTCACGCCGTCTGCCGGGAGACGTTCGCCCACAAAGCATTCAGGAATGACTCCTGTCCGTTCAACCACAAGATTCACACCACTCAGCGGCGCAACCCGCCCGCTCAGTCGATTGCGCTTGAAAAGCCGCACAAAGCGCAGTAGACTTGCTCCTGAACCCGGCCGGGATCGATGTAAACAACAGAAGTGAAACAAATACGCCCCGAACCTGCGCGATTGACGCGCGGAAGGATGCGGCGTGGGAGGTGTTTGGCGGTCGAAGGGCCCAGGCAGGTCTGGCAGGAGGGTACGGGTGGGCCCTTTGATCTTCACACCAAAATCCGACCCGCAGGCTCGCAACACCCATCCCGGCGACAAACAAAAACGGCCTTGAAAGGAGCGCCCGCCAGGGCAAGCGATCACGTCGGAACGATCGGACCCACAAAGCGCGCACGGCATTTGCGTCAAGGCTGAATAATCAATATTTTCACGCGCCCGCGGAGCTTCGGTTTAAGGCGCAGGCGGAACAATCACTTCCACATCCGGAATCAGCATGAATCCCAAACGCTCAAAAATGAATCGGATCGCGGGCCGCAATCCACTCAGCCGACCGAGTTTTACGCTTGGAATTGAAGAAGAATACATGGTGCTCGATCCAAGCACCTACGGGCTGAAATCGCACGTCAACCTCGAGCTGCTGTCGCGCGGTAAAATCCTGCTGCACGAAAACATCAAGCCGGAAATGCACGGCTCGATGCTGGAAATAGGCACGGACATCTGCAAAGACATTACCCAGGCGCGCTTTGAGATCACCAAAATCCGCTCCATCGTCGCGCACCTGGCCAAACAAAGCGGCCTCGTGATCGGCGCGTCCAGCACCCACCCCTTCTCGCGCTGGGAAGAACAGGAAATTTATCCGGACGAGCGCTACTACACCGTCGTCAAAGACATGCAGATCCTGGCGCGCTCGCTGCTCATCTTCGGCATGCACATTCACGTGGGCATCGAAGACCGCGAAACGCAGATCCAGCTCATGAACGAAGTGCGCTACTTCCTGCCCCACATCCTGGCGCTGACGACCAGCTCGCCCTTCTGGGAGGGCACCGACACCGGCCTGAAATCCTTCCGCTCTAAAATTTTTGAGCGCTTTCCGCGCACGAACATGCCGGACTTTTTCGGCTCCTGGGAAGAGTATTCCAGCTTTGTGGACCTGCTGGTGCGCACCAACTGCATCGACAACGCCAAGAAAATCTGGTGGGACGTGCGGCCGCATCCGAACTTCCCGACACTCGAGATCCGCATCTGCGACATCCCGATGCGCATCGACGAAACCATCGCTATCGTGGCGCTCGTCCAGGCCATCATCGCCAAACTCTTCTCGCTCTACGAGAAAAACCTGAGCTTCAGGCTGTATCGCTCTTCCCTGGTCATGGAAAACAAATGGCGCGCGGTGCGCTACGGCCTCGACGGCAAAATGATCGATTTCGGCAAACAGGCGGAAGTGCCCACGCGCGATCTGATCCTGGAATTACTGCACTTTGTCGACGACGTGGTGGACGATCTGGGCTCGCGCAAGGAAATAAACTACATCTACACCATGCTCGAACGCGGCACCGGCGCCGACAGGCAATTGCGCGTCTTTGAGGAGACCGGCAGCATGGAAGCCGTCGCCGAATACATTCACCGCGAAACCAACATGGGCCTGTTCGACGACGTGTCGCAGTTTCTGCCGGAGCTGCACAAACCGTCGCAGGAAGCGCTGGACGAGAAAAAGACCTCGCTTTCCTGACGCCGAAATTTAACCCGACTTGCCTGATCGCTTGCCCTGGCGGGCGCTCTTTTGACTTTTTTGTTAATCGCGCAGTTTAAATGTGCCGGTCGCCGGGAATGCGTGCGCAGCCGCTCCACGCGTAGTTTTTAATACGGAATAAACAACAGCGCACAGCCTTCAGGCTGTGCGCTGTTGTGTTTAAGGAAGTTTTACGTCTTCATCCGGATTGAAAAAGATGCCGGCCAGCGGATAGTTGTCGTCTTCGATGTAGAACCGGTATTCCAGATAACCTTTGCCTTCATAGGCGTACACAAAGGCAACCATCATTTTGCCCTTCGAATCGTTGTCCGTCCAGCTGCTGTCGTACCTGTGAGCCACGCCGTCGCAGGTTTCAGCGATTTTTTGCATGACAGATTCGATCTGCTCCAAAGGAAACTGTTCGTCCATCATCTGATGGATTTCACTGTAATTTCTTTGCTGCAGAACTTCGGCGACCGGCGCAACCAGGCCTTTAACAAAATCGGATTCGATGCTCCAATCCGGCGGCTCAATATTGCTTTTCAACAGATGACCGCGCAGAAACTCGGCCGTCAAAACGTACTCTTCACCGGCTTCGTTCTTAAGTGTATAGTGATATACATTGGTAGCAGAAATGTTGTACTTGCCGGTGGATTCGTGCTGCAGCTCGGCATTCACCATTTTGCCGTGTACTTTTTCCTGAAGATTCACAACATTCAAATAAATGTCTTCAGGCACGTGCGCCTTCATTTCAATCGACGCATTTTCGTAAATGGATTTATAGTCGCCCTTTAGATATGCCGCAATAAAGTCTTTTGAAGCCTGCGAGGAATTCTGTGCAAGTTCCGTATCCACGCCGCATGAAATGAGCAAAAAACAAATAACAAGGAGAGAAGTGTGGGTTTGCATAACGCTGTTGTTTAATGAGATGTAGCTTAACCGGGACTGCAAATATAACAATCCCGCCAGACAATCCTGCTATGCAAATCACTCATACCCGGCCCGGACCGTCGGAGTGCTCCGTTACTCAGCCGGCAGCGCTACGCTCTGCGGATGTTGAAATAGATCATCCGGATCGTATGCCAGTTTAATCTGCTGAAGTTTTGCGTAGCTGCTTCCGTAATAGGCTTGTTGCCAGTTGGGGAATTTCAGATTCGGGTAGTTCCGGTATTGTTTATCAATTCCGTGCTTAACAAAAACTGCTTGTATTTCATCAAATCGCTGTTTGAGCTCAACGCCATGTGATTCACTTTCCCAATATGCCTGCAGCTCGGACAGGTAAAGTTCCCGCCTGTGCGGATAACAGGACCGCTGTTCGAACTGCGGCGAATCGATCGCACCGCCGAGTGTATTGACCTGATAAATCAAACCTCTTGATTCAATCACCTTCTCAATGACTTCATCGATACACGTCTCAACATCGGCAAAGGACCTGTACAGCCCTGCCGAAGCATTTTTAAAGTACAGGGGATCGGGACGTCCGTAGTAATTTTTCAGGGCTTTCGCCAACGGAACGGCGGAACCGACCGTTGTTTTATCACAAAGCTCGGTAAAACGATCCAACATCGTCTGCAGCCCGGCATGCGGCCCCTCGTAGCTGGCGACCAACAAGGTCAGCGTTTTGCCATTTAACACAAAGGCGGAAAAACAGGCTTCCGGCAGATCGCGACTCAACAGAAAATACTGCTCCAGCAGATTGCGTGCGCGCTCGACGGTGAGTTTATTCGCCTTGAATCTGTGACTGTAAAAATGCTCCGGAGCCGGATGAGTTTTAAACCTGAATTCGGTGATCACGCCAAAATTGCCGTTGCCTCCGCCGCGGCAGGCCCACAACAATTCGTGATCATTGTTCACTTCATGCACTCGCCCGCGACCGTCGACCATTGTCAGGCCTGTTAAACTGTCGCATGTCAAGCCATACTTGCGACTGAAGAATCCGTAACCGCCGCCCAGCGTCAGTCCGCCGACGCCTACGCCGCCGCAGGAACCGGCGGGAATCAAGCGTTTTACCGGCAACAACTCATCGTACAACTGCGCCAGTTTGCAAGCAGGCTGAATGAGAACGTGTTGATCTTCCACCCATGTTATGGCATTCATGAATGTCAGATCAATTACCAGTCCGCCGTCGTTCGTCGAGAATCCTTCGAACGAATGTCCGCCGCTTTTGACTGCGACTTTAAGTCCTTCCTGTTTGGCGATGTTAACAGCGCGCACAACACCGGCGGTTGAGTAACAAAGCGCTATGACGGCGGGCAACTTGTTGATGTCTTTGTTGAAGCGGCCTGTGTACTGCGCGTAATCGGGGCCGGCCTGTCTGAGAAAAACAACGTCATCTGTGTCCCACACTTCCAGAATTTCCTCGACCTGTTGATCGACAGCCGTGGAATCGCTATTGGCGCTGTTCATTTCTGCCGCGGAGCGGTCGGCATTGTCGCTCTCGGGTTGTTCGGTGCGCTCGGAGCAGGCGGGCAGGTAGAGCGCAGCGCCGCCCAGAACGAGCAGTCGGACGAAGTCCCGGCGTGTGTAAGATTCTTTCATATGAACAGTGAGTGTTTAACAACTGCAAAACTGTCTATTGCAGGCATTGCATTTACAATCCGGTTCGAGGCCGGCGTTGACTCGCAGCGCGCCCTGAAAAATACGACAAATAGCTGAGCGTTCAATTTAATCCGGTTTTTAGTGCCGGGTTAATAGTGACCTGTTTCGCCGGTCCTCTGAGCGGGATGTTTAATGAACTGAGCGGGCGTTTTTTACTGGTAATCGGACGCGTCAATAATTTTGGACGCAGCTATGCGTGATCAAGGGGCCCGCCTGCCCCATCGCCCGCCCCGCCGCCACCGCGAGTTTCCACCACGTTCAGACGCACTCCTCCCACCCTGCAACCAGTGCAGATATTTTTTGAGGCAAGCGTCAGTCCGGTCTACCACGGCGCGTTGCATGCGGCGCCCCGTGATACGTGCCAGTCTACGTCGAAACCACAAAATGTCCTTGCACAAAAAACTGAACGATGCTCAAAACGTGCTTAAACGGGTCAGTTTTCGAGTCAAGCGGACGCAGTCCTCAATCCAATGCAGCGAGTCCGTCCCGCGGGTAAGTTAAACGTGTTCAATTGGCAAGTTTGCGAGTCAGAATGACGTAGCTCTCAATCCAACAGCGCAGCGCGCAGGCAGTGCACGTGAGATGAACGCGCTTGAACGGATAACATCCACAAGCTGTCGCCCAACGCCACAGCACGCGAAGCGCGGATTGCTACAGCACGTGGTTGCTCGACCAGAACTTCGAGGCAAAAATCCTTAAACAATCAGCGATCAGAGCAAACCAGAAAACATCAAGTCACTTAAACAACAGGCTGGTGATAAACCTCAAACTGCCGCTCCCGCCGATCCCGCGCCCAGCAGTACAACACCGGCGCGCCGATCTGCAGTTCGAACTGCGGCGGCTCGACCGACTGCGCCCAGGTGTCGATCTCGCGCAGTTCATCTGCGCCGAGCCCGCGGCGTGGCCGCGCGATTGTGATGTGCGGCAACGGTGCTCGTGTGTCGCCCGGCACCGCGGCTGCGCTGTAGAAAATCTCGCGGTGACGCCCCATCAATTGCGCGGCCTGCTCCGCGCCCGCATCCAGCGAAAACGATACTGCGCTGAAACGCCGCGGTGACGGCAAGAGCAGCAGACGCCCCAGGCGCGCCTTGAACAGGGGAAACTCCGCGGCGGGGATAGCGTCCAGCGCCGCAATGACTTTTTCCACGCGGTCCGGCGTCAAACGCCCCAGGAATGCAATCGTCAGGTGAACATCGGCCGGATCAAAAAAACGCAGGCCCGCGGGCGCATCGCGCTGCAGTTCCGGCAGCCAGTCGGCGGAAGCAATCGGAACGCCGACAAACCAGTTGCCGCGATTCCACTCACTCATGACGGCTCCGTAAACATGTGCGCCGGGATGGGTTTGCGCGACTGAAAACCGCCGTTGATCGGGTGGTAGTAGCGCAGCGCGGGCTCGTCGCTCTTCCAGCACAGAAATACTTCCTCGTCGTCGATGATCGCCGGAAAGTCCACGAGTCCGACGTCAAAAGACCAGTCCTTGAACTCACAGCCCAGGTCCGCCAGCTCCTGCATGAAGTCCTGAATCCGCGCGCGCTGCGCGTCGAGTGTTGCCTGCGCGTCTTCAGCCGGTTCTTTGAGCAGGCCGCGCATCTCGCGCGCTACGGCGAGAATGTCCTCGACGATGCGGCGCACCAGCGGCAGCGTTTTTGTCGCCTCGGCGGGGGTGAAATGCCTCGAATAGATCATATTTCCCTTCGCTCCTGCTTCTGTTCGGCACTGTTTTCCTGCGCCGCCGCCGCATCCAGATCCGCCGTCAGACGATACAGTTTGTGTCCGCTGGCGGCGTATTTGCGCTCAAAGGGCGTCAGCTGCTGAGTGCCGTCGCAGACTTCCGTGTTGGAGCGGACGCCGTGCAGCGCCAGCGATATGGCAAATTCCGCCGCGTAAATGCGCCAGTTGGTGCGCATCTCCAGCCGACCGCCGAGCTGCGGAACGACGCTGAAAACCGGATGGGCATGCCAGCGCCGCACCAGATGTTCGGCTTTCGGCCATGGATTCGGATACAAACAAAAATGGTATTTAAGCCGCCATGCGCCAGCATGAGCGAGCCGCCAGAAGTCGATGAGATCCGCCCGCACACAGGCAAAATTTTCGCCGCTCAACAGACCGTGTTGGTGCTCGCCGCGCCGCAGTCGTTCGCGCGATTTGTCCACGCCCAGCACAAAACAGTCAGGATACAGTTGCGCCAGTCGCACCGTGCTGTCGCCCGTGCCGCAGCCCGAGTCCAGGATGAGCTCTTTTCCGCTGCGCCGCACCAGTTCGTCGGCCGCCGCAAACGCTTCGCGGCTGCGCTGCGGGATCGGTCGTTGGAAGGCCGCACCGCGATACCGCGCCAGGCGTTCGAGCAGTTGCGGGTGTACGTCCGCCTGATTCGATATGACTTTTCGGCTGTTCATGAGCTGCAATGCCGCTGTGCCGCGACTTGATCACCGTCGCAAAATTCCGCAAATTTCGAATTCATCCCGTACAAATCCATGAATTGACCTCATTTCCAAATCAAGCGAACGTCCATTTATGAGCCATTTGAGCTCCCGCACCCTGTATTTCGGCCGTATGTTGCTTGTAATATCCGCATTGTTGCTGTGCTGCGTCGCCGCCATGCCTGCGAAGGAAAACGTCGACGGCAGCCGGGTAAACATCGACAGCAGCCAGGCCAACAATGAACGGCTCAAGGTTGTTCTGACCGGGTCCGCGCCTTTCACGGATTACGCGGAAGGGCAAAAACCCGAGGGCATTGCCGTCGGCCTGTGGGAGCGCGCCGCGGCCGAGAGCGGCCTGAGCTACGAATATACCTATGTCCCTTCGGTGCGAGAAGCAATTCGCGGCGTCAGCAAAGGCGAATACGACCTGGCCGTCGGGCCGATTTCGATGACGGATGAACGCTCGCTGATTGTCGACTTCACCGTGCCGTACTACGTGGCGCACGTCGGAGTGGTCTCGCGCGACGACAGCATCAGCGTCTGGGGCATCGTCAAACCATTCCTGAGCAACACCTTTATCATTGCTGCGGGCACGCTCTTTTTTGTGCTGTTTTTGTTCGCCAACATTCTTTGGCTGGTGGAACGGCGCGAGAACGAACACATTCCGGACACCTGGCTGCACGGCGTCGGTGCGGGCATCTGGCTGGCCCTTGTGACTTTCACGACGGTGGGTTACGGCGACATAGCGCCGGCTACGCCGCGAGGCCGCATTGTGACGGGGCTTTGGATGTTGGTGGCGATGGTCACGGCTTCCTCGCTGACGGCGGGCATCGCCACGACATTTACGGTTGTCAGCCTGAGCGCCGACCAGATTGAGTCGGTTGAGGACCTGCACAATCACGATGTGGTCTGTGTGGACGGCACGGTGTTTGAGGATTTCATCCGCGTGTCCGGCGGGCGCCTGCACACGGCCGCGACGGTGGCGGAGGCGCTGAAGATGCTGGAGAGCGGCGAGGTCAGCGCTTTCTGCGACGACTATCCGGTGATCCGCCACGAGCTGCACAAACAGGGCAAACTGACGGAGGACCTGACGCTGACGGAGCTCAAAACCCGCGACGACTATTTTGCCTTCTGCCTCAGCCACAGCCGCACGGGGCTGCGCCGCCAGGTCAACACGGCCATGTTGTATCTGCGCGAGACCGGCTTCGGCGACACTTTAATGGCGAAATGGGGCCTGGCACTAAAAAAATAGTTGCCTTTTGATTCTTTTCATCGTAAGTTTGTCGTTCCCTAAAAACGGGATATGGTCCGTTGGTCTAGTGGTTAGGACACCGCTCTTTCACAGCGGCAGCACGGGTTCGAGTCCCGTACGGACTACAGTAAAGCCTTGCAGGTCAATGACTTGCAAGGCTTTTTTGTTTGGAGCTGTTTGTTGTCCCTGCCGTCTGCCACCTGTTTTTTGCCTCACTTCGCCGGCAGATCATATGATGAATCCAAAGGATGCGCTATCTTGTCCCATCGAAAAATAGCGGCGTGACCCGATCCGGAGCACGTCGATCTGCATCCCTGCCCCAGACATAAGTACAATGCGAATAGCTCTCATCACAATCCTCGCAATTCACGGACTGATTCACCTGCTCGGATTTCTGAAGGCATTCGGCATTGCCGAACTCAGCGCCATCAACCAGGCCGTTTCGAAAACGGCGGGACTATTCTGGTTGTTGACGTTTGTCCTTTTCGCCGTCACTATTGCCTTGCTGCTGTTTGATTCCGACTATTGGTGGATCGGCGGTTTGCTCGCCGTGATTGTCTCGCAATTGTTGATTTTCAGCTCCTGGTCCGACACAAAGTTCGGCAGCATTGCGAACGCAATCATACTGCTGGCGAGCGTTGCGGCATATTCAAACTTCAGCCTCAACAGCATGCTTAAACAGGAACGGATCGACTTGTTTAACAAGTCGAAAAGCCTGCACACAAAGATCGTCGGCATCGAGGACATTGCGAGCCTGCCGATGCCGGTCCAGAAATGGCTGATCAACAGCGCGGTAATTGGCAAGCCGGCGGTTTCAAATGTTCACTTAACACAGGAACTACAACTGAAGCTGAAGCCGGACCAGAGCGAATGGAACGAGGGCACGGCCGAGCAGTACTTCACGATCCAGCCGCCGGCCTTCAACTGGAATATCGACACAAAAATGAATTCATTCCTGCATGCCGTCGGCCGCGATAAATTTGAAGATGGGCAGGGTGAAATGCTCATCAAACTTTTTGCCCTCATTCCGGTAGTCGATGTTAATAAACACGACAAAATCAACCAGGCCAGTTTACAGCGCTTTCTGTCGGAAATCGCCTGGTTTCCTTCTGCGGCAACAAGTCCCTACATTCACTGGGAGAGCATCGACGACCATTCCGCCAGGGCTACGATGACTTTTAACAAAACCTCAGGCTCCGGCGTTTTCCATTTTGACGAACATGGCCAGTTCGAAAAATTTACCGCAATGCGCTATCGCGATGTAAACGACAGTGAACCTGTCGCCTGGACCATAACAGCAATCAAGACGGAACAACACAACGGCGTAAACATCCCGACAGAATGTGAAGTCACCTGGTCGCTGGACACCGGCGAATGGACCTGGTTAAAGGTCGGGATCACAGACATTAAATACAACCTCGCAACGATGCCGGCGGGCAATTAAAGCGCGGGGCAGGAACGCTTCAGACGATCACAACCAGCTCCGTCAGGTTCAGCCGCGCACGCATCAAGAGCAGGTATAATTCTGATTGCAGCGCCGTCTCATTCCATTCCCCGGCTTGCTTTTTCTTTATGGTAGTTGGCGGGCGAGGGGACTTGGAGTAACTTTGCAGCAATTCGACCAGAAAATATTCAAACGTCAGTCGGCTTGCAGATCCGATCCGCGGGACCCGAGGGGCGCTGGTATTTCATCGAAGTGCGGCTGGTGCGGAGTCTGGAAAATGCGCTGAAACGCGGGGAGCAGTTGTGAGCGAAATCAAGGATTTAAGCGGTTTTGTCTGGTCGATTGCAGAGATCCTGCGCGGCGACTTCAAACGCTCCGAGTACGGCAAAGTCATTCTTCCCTTTGTTGTGATGCGCCGTCTGGATTGCATCCTCGAATCGACAAAGACAGAGGTAATCAAAGCCGCCGAGTCCTTTCCCGGATCGGACGAGGACGAGATTCGGAATATGTATCTCTTTAACGCTGCCGGCGACAATGTTAAAGTCTACAACCTCTCCCGATTTACCTTCGAAACCCTGAAGGGTCAGGATGCCGAGCAGATTCACACCAACCTCATCGACTACGTCACAAAGTTCTCACCCAACGTTCGCGATATTTTCCTCGACAAATTTCGCTTCACAGAACAACTCAAGCGACTGAAGGAAGGCGGCATTCTGTGGAATGTCTTTGAACGTTTCTGTGAAATCGACCTGCACCCCGCCAAAATCTCTAATCTGGAGATGGGTTATCTCTTCGAAGAACTGATCCGCCGTTTCTCGGAGATTTCAAACGAAACGGCCGGGGAACACTTCACGCCCCGCGAGGTGATCCGACTGATCGTCGACCTGCTGATAGCAAATGACGATACCAAACTCACGGGCCGCGGTATTATTCGCCAGGTCTACGACCCCGCCTGCGGCACGGGCGGCATGCTCGCCCTCAGCGAAGAAGCGCTGCTGAATTTCAACCGATCTATCCGCGTTGAACTGTTCGGACAGGAACTGAACGACGAGTCCTTTGGCATCTGCAAAGCTGACATGCTGGTGACGGGCCACGATCCCGAGCAGATTGCCTTCGGCAACACGCTCACCGAGGACGCGCACAAGGACAAGAAATTCCACTACATGCTCTGCAATCCGCCCTACGGCGTCGACTGGAAGAAATATCAGGATCCGATCAAAGACGAAGCCGAGAACATGGGTTTTGCAGGTCGTTTCGGAGCGGGGACGCCGCGCATCTCGGACGGCCAGCTCCTGTTTCTGCAGCACATGATTTCCAAGATGCGCGACGACAATGACGGCTCGCGCATCGGCATCGTTATGAACGGCTCGCCGCTGTTCACCGGCGGTGCGCAGTCCGGCGAGAGCGAGATACGCCGTTGGATGCTCGAAAACGACTGGGTTGAAGCCATCGTCGCGCTGCCGACCGACCTCTTTTACAATACGGGCATTCAGACCTATGTCTGGCTGCTCACGAACCGCAAAACCAGCGAACGCCGGGGCAAGGTTCAGCTTATCGACGCGAGCGGCGAGCAATTCTGGAGATCGATGCGCAAGTCGCTCGGCAGCAAACGCCGCGAAATTCCCGATGAAGCGCGCGCCGAAATCGTGCGCATCTATGCCGGATTCCTGAATGGCGCGAGCGGTGATTCCGACGTCGCAAAAATCTTTGACACGAGTGAATTCGGCTTCCGCGAAATTCGCGTCGAACGCCCGCTTAAACTGAACTTTCAGGTCAACGCCGAACGCCTCGAACGGCTTGACGAGCACAAACCCTATACACGTCAGGATCAGGCGACCAGAGTTAAAATTGAAGCGGCGTTAAAAAGCATCGGCGACAAGTTGTTTAACAATCGGGCGACGTTTGAGAAGGCCCTGTCAAAAGCATTAAAAAAAGCTGACATTAAAATCGGAGCCCCTGTTAAAAAAGCCATTCTCGCCGCCCTGTCCGAGCGCGATGACAACGCCGAGATCTGCAGGGACAAAAATGGCAATCCCGAACCAGACACCAACCTGCGCGACCACGAGCTGGTGCCTTTAAACGAAGATTGGCGCGAGTATTTTGATCGCGAAGTCAAACCTTTTGTCCCCGACGTCTGGGTCGACGAGAGTTATACCGACGCCCGCGACAAACAGGTCGGCCGCGTCGGTTATGAGATCAACTTCAATCGTTATTTCTACCGCTACGTTCCGCCGCGCCCGCTGGAAGAGATCGACGCGGAGTTAAAAACACTTGAGCATGAGATAGCAAAGCTGTTGAGGGAGGTGGTGGGATGACGAAAAATTGGTCAAAACACCGTCTCAAATTTCTGGCCAGCTCCATAATACACAAAGCAACAGATTCGAGAGATGAGGGACCTTATGTTGGACTTGAGGCGATAGCCTCTTGGACCGGCGAAATTGATGTTAATAGTAGCAACGGAAAAACCGGGTCTCTCGGAAATCGGTTCCAGCACGGTGATATTCTTTTTGGAAAGCTGAGACCCTATTTAGCCAAAGTGGCTGCGCCTGATTTTATCGGACACTGTTCAAGCGAAGCACTTGTTCTTCGACCATTTCAACTTTTAGATGCAAGATTCTTCCGCTACAGAATGGTTGAAGCAGGATTGATTAATATCGTGAACGCATCTACATTTGGTGCGAAAATGCCCAGGGCTTCATGGGAGTTCATCGGAAACATTCAGATTGCTTTACCTCCCCTCGACACCCAAAAATCCATCGCCGCATTCCTCGACCGCGAGACCGCTCGAATTGATGAATTGATTGAGAAGAAACAGCGGTTGGTGACATTGCTGGAGGAGCGACAAAATGTTCTGGTCGAAAAACATTTGAATAGTGTCCCCCTGTCACACATTCATCGACTGAAGTTTGCGGTACGCAGAATTGAACAGGGTTGGAGCCCTCAATGCGAAGATCGACAAGTCGAAAAAAATCAATGGGGAGTATTGAAGCTCGGTGCAATAACCACAGCCATTTATCTTGAGGAACACCACAAGGCTTTACCCGAAAATATTAATCCGAAACCGGCGTTTCGAGTGCAAGCTGGAGATGTGCTCGTAGCCCGTGCGAGTGGTTCGCCAAAACTGGTTGGTCGAGCAGCATTTGTTAAGACCACGCACTACAACTTGATGCTATCAGACAAGCATTTTCGCTTAATTCCTGACCCGAATAAGGTTCTTGCAGAGTACTTGGCAATGGTCGTGAACAGCGAGAATTCTCGCCGACAAATCGAAAACAGGTTATCCAGCGCTGAAGGGATGGCTCGCAACATCGGTCAAAATGTGATTTACGGGCTGCGTTGTCCATTCCCGTCTTTGGAAATGCAACAGGCAATTCTGATTGATGTGGGCTCGTCGCTTCAACGCGCAAATATTCTTACTTCCACCACGATCACTTCTATCGAACGACTAAGAGAATTCCGCTCCGCCCTCATCACGGCCGCCGTCACAGGTCAGATCGACGTGGCCACCTGGGGCAAAAAAGGAGAAAGCGAGCGGCGTTTGGATCACATTGAAGAACAAATGACTTAACAAGAGGTACATGTATGACTCGTGTCTGGTTGGTCAGACTCGGCAAGTTCGGCGAGCATGAAGCGCGCGCACTGGAAACCTGCGAACTCGCAACCGGATGGGAGTTGCCCGGTTTAACAACCGCAATGGAGCGCGAGGCGATCCTGGCAGAGCTGCAGCAGGCTTATCCAGAGGAAAAACCGGCAACGCTTTTCAACTGGAGCGTGCAGCTTAATCAGCTCTGCAACGTGGCAGGCGAAGGCGATCTGACCGTTACACCTCTAAAAACAGCCTCCCGCAAACTGGCCCTGGGACGCATTGAGGGCGGCTTCTTTGCTGCCGACGGCAAACACCCCGCAAGAAAAGTCAAGTGGCTTCACACCGATATTCCGCGAGATGCGCTGCGACAGGATTTATTATTCAGCCTGGGCGCTTCACAGACGATTTGCGAAATTTCACGCAACAACGCTGCCGCCAGGTTTGAAGAAATTGTTAACACGCGCCGCGACCCCGGAGACAGCGCGCTCCGGACAAGGGCATCAGACAATGCTGATGAAAATGAATCCGGCGATGGACCGGTCGACCTTGTTGAAATTTCCCGCGATCAAATTGAACGGCATATCAGCTCAACTTTTGTCAGCCATGCCTTCACGCGTTTGATCAATGCGATTCTGCAGGCGGACGGATATCAGACTACCGTCGGTCCCCTGGGCAGCGACAGGGGGATCGACATTGTTGCAGGTCAGGGATTGCTTGGTTTTGACGGTCCGCGGCTGGTAGTCCAGGTTAAGTCGGGCGATCAGGTTGCCGACCAACCAACCCTGCAAAGTTTAATAGGGTGCATTGCCGATGTTCAGGCGGAACACGGACTGCTCGTAAGTTGGTCCGGCTTTACAACAGCTGTTCGTGATCGTGCAAAGGAACTCTACTTTCGCGTGCGCCTTTGGGATCGGGATGAAATTCTGAGCGCTCTCTTCCGAACCTATGACCGCTTGCCGGAAAACATACGTGCCGACCTGCCTCTGCAACGCATCTGGGCATACATTCCACAGGATGATGACCAATGACCAATTTCACCTCGGCCAACCTGCACAAAGAGAACGCCTTCCAGCTTTATCTGGTTGAACGTTTGATGGCGGTGCAAAAATATCAGATCCGCGTCGGTTCGGAAAAGAGTCATTATTACCACTATTACAAGGGCAAAATCCACTACGACAAAACACTCGCGATGGATCGCGAGTTAGTCCTTGAATTTTTAAGAAACACACAGCCGGAAGCGTGGAAAAAACTCGAACACCACTACGCCGAATCCGCAGAGGAAGTGCTGTTTAAACAACTGGACAAAACTCTGGAGAGAGCGGGCCTGCTCGATGTGCTCCGCAACGGGATAAAGGTCATTCCAGGCATACAGTTTAAACTGTGTTATTTTCGGCCGGCCAGCAACCTGGAGCCGAAGCGCGGCGAGGAGTACAAAGCCAACATCCTCAGCGTTATCGATGAGGTCGCCTACAGCCGCAAAAACAGCAACCGCATCGATGTTGTGCTTTTTCTGAACGGACTTCCCATAGTCACGCTTGAAGTCAAGAACAACCTGACCGGCACCACCTTCAAACACGCGGAAAAACAGTATTGCACGGACCGCTCTCCCGCCGGCGAACCTCTGCTGAAGTTTAAACGCGGGGCGCTCGTGCACTTTGCCGTCGACCAGGACAACGTGTCGATGACTACACACCTGCGAAATGGCAAGACGCGTTTCCTGCCGTTTAATCGGGGCCGCAATGGCGGCGGAGGCAATCCCGATGTAGATCACGAAAATCGAACTGCTTACCTCTACCTCAATGGAGAGTGGGGCGAAGCAATCTTCTCCCGTGACGTTCTGATCGACATCATCGGGAAGTACATGATGCTCGAAGGCAGCGGCAAATCGGCGACAATGATATTTCCTCGTTTCCAGCAGCTCGACGCGGTTCGCAAGATCATGACGGACGCATTGGAAAGCGGAGCGGGACGCAACTACCTCGTGCAGCATTCGGCGGGCTCGGGCAAGTCCTATACCATCGGCTGGCTCGCTCATCACGCCATCAATCTGCACGATAAAAACGATAAACAAATATTCCATACCGCGATCATTGTGACAGATCGCGTCGTACTGGACAGACAGCTTCAGAAGACCGTTTCGCTGTTTGCGCAAACGGCCGGTCTTGTTAAGAAAATTGACGGCACGTCCCGTCAGCTGAAAGAAGCAATCGCCCGCGGCGCGCGCATTATCGTCACCACGATCCAGAAATTCTCGACCGATCACCTCAAAGAACTTTCCGGCCAGGGCAATCGCAACTTCGCGGTGATTGTAGATGAGGCCCATTCGAGCCAGTCGGGCAGAAGCGCACAGTCGATGACCGACGCCCTGACGCGCGAAGTTGCAACGAGCGATGACGTCGAGGAACTGATTGCCGAGTATCAACGGTCGCGCGGGCCGCAGTCCAACATCAGTTTCTTTGCATTCACCGCCACTCCGCGCAATGTGACTCTGGAGCGTTTCGGCGTGCCGGGACCCGACGGGCTTCCGCTTCCCTTCCATCTCTATTCGATGCGCCAGGCTATTGAAGAGGGTTTTATTCTGGATGTGCTCCGGAACTACATGACCTATAAAGCCTACTACCAGATCGAAAAGGCTATCGAAGACGATCCCAAGTTAAGCGGAAGAAGCGGCCAACGCAGAGTTGCTCGCTACGCAAGCCTGCATCCCACGGCCATCGGCCAGAAAGTCCAGATCATTGTTGAACACTACCGCCGTCACGTTCAAACTATGTTGAACGGCCAGGCCAAAACAATGATCGTCACGCAGAGTCGCGAGCATGCAGTGCGTTACTACAAGGGCCTCTGTAAATACATAGAACAGGAGGGTTACTCCGACCTGAAAGCGCTCGTCGCTTTCTCCGGCGAACTGGAACTGGACGGAGTAGTTTACACGGAAGCGGATCTCAACGGTTTTTCCGAAACCGAACTCCCGCGCCGCTTTGACGGCGTTAAACCCGACGGCACGCCCTTTCCGGTGACTTATCAATTTTTAATCGTCGCCGAGAAATACCAGACCGGTTTCGACCAGCCCAAACTCTGCGCCATGTACGTGGATCGCAAACTTGCCGGCCTGCAGGCGGTGCAGACCCTGTCCCGTTTAAACCGCACCAGAACGGGCAAGAATGAGACATATATCCTCGATTTTCAGAATTCCATAGAGGATATTCAGAATGCCTTTAAACCCTACTTTGAAGCGACGACGCTGGAAGCGATATCCGACCACAACATGGTCTACGACCTCGAAAGACGAGTCATGGATTTTGAATATCTCGATAAAGCCGAGATAGACATATTTGCACGGACCTACTTTAAGGGATCGCTCAGCCTCCGCGACCGCGCACCGTTGGAAAATCTTGTTAAACAAGCAGTCGAACGGTTCAACGCTGAACAGGATGAAAGGCGGCAGGAAGAGTTCCGCCAACTCCTGAGGAGTTTCAGCCGGTTTTACAGTTTCGTCGCACAACTCGTGTATCTCGACGATGCAAGTCTTGAAAAACTGGCCGCCTATGGCGACTGGCTGCTCCGCCTCCTGCCAAACCGCGAAGTGCCGCCGGAGATTGAGATAACCGACGATATGCTCAGTCTCCAGGCATTTAAACTCGCGCAGAAAGAATCCGGCAAAGCCTCACCGGAGGCAGGCGATACCCAGGCGTTGAAACCGATCAGCGAATTCGGTGCAAGTTCCAACGCCGAAGATGAAAAGAAAGAGTTGTCCGAAATTGTTAAAGACTTTAACGACCGCTTCGGCACAGAATTCACCGAAGAGGATATGGTTCGTTTTGAGAATGTGAACCGTCAGATCATGGATGAGGACATGACGGAGATGCTGCGCAACAACGCTCCGGACGTTGTCTACAAAGCCTTCAAGGACGCATTCCTGCAGAGTCTGCTTCGCACGTACCAGCGCGATGATGAATTGAAAAACATCGTACTCAAAGATGCAGATGCACGGGAAAAAGCAATGCAGCATTACTTCAAAAAAGCGCTGCGTAAAGCACGCGAAAAAGAAAAGTAAACCAGGAGCTGTTCAGCCTTCGTTCAACATTGTTTCGGCGAGGTCCGCGATGCAGAGTCGTACAAACACATCGCCCGTGCATCATCGACAAACCGAAGAAATGGAGCCGCAAATTAGGGCGAACGCGGTGACAAGCGCAGCTGATGAATGCACCATACACAAAACGCCAGATTGAGTCGCGACTACGCTACGCCAGTTTTTTAACTTTCTGCTTTTTTTGCAGTAATCATCAAGAACCACCCCCGAGAATCACCGCCTGTTAGTTGCGTGAGAACTCGCCCCACTTTTCCAAAAAACTGTGAGAATCGAGTAAGGTTGTCATAATATGTCAACCTGGTTTGTACGGAGTAATTCGAACATGCCGGAATGTCATTTAACATTTTACGCACTTCACGTTTCGAGTACACTTTTGTACCAGGACTTTCCATGAAGTTTGCCATGCACCAGCTAATAGATTTCCACGGACGGAATTTAAACAGAGCATGTTTGACCCAAAAAAAGATTCCTACGATCGACCATTTATGATAAACCATGATTTTTACGATACCACCCGGCCTGGCGACCCTGAATATTTCTCTGATGGCACGTTCAGTATCTGCGGTGTGATGAACAACTCCCCAACTATAAACCAGGTCAAAGAAATTATCCTGAAAGGGTAAGTTTTCACAATCTCCCGTTACCAATTTTGCTTGAGGCAACTCGTATAGTTTCAGTCTGTTTTCAACATGATTGATTCCCTCTTCCGTCAAGTCGATTCCATACGCGTCCGCGCCACTGCGAACAAACTGAACAAAGTCAGTTCCAGCCCCAACACCAACTTCCAGAACTTTTTTCCTGTATGCTCTGGAGAATTGAGCAAAGGAAAATATCTCCGGTTCTCTTGCATATCGGACATCTTCTATTTCTTCAAAGTACTCTTTGGAGTATTTTGCATGCTCAGTTACGTCCGTTCCACATGGTTTTGTATTCCAATAAAGATGGACTTCGTCTTTTGTCATTACCCGACTTTATTATTTTGTGAAATCTACGTCACAGTTGATGAAAGATCACGATCATTCTGTTAGCTGAAGCCGGAAATATACGGAGCATTCAGGAAATTCTCAAGTGTGTGAACTCTTCAACGATCAGCTTCCAAAGTCCCGGTCCGTCGGCAATTGAGTCCGGCCTTCGCGGGACGGGAAATATGTCATGTCGCCTGCCCACAGCTTGTCAATCGCATCGACAGTGAGGCATTGTTCAGGTGTTCGAGGCACCTGGCAGTTCATGCTGTGCATCGGTGGACCGGAGAGTTCGCCGCCGGTGTCCGCGCTCGCAGAACTCCTCCCGATTTCAGGTCAAAAACTTCACTGGTCTGTAGCTGCGGCTTTCGGCTCAGGTTTGACGGTGTGCCCATTTTCTTGTGCGAAGATCAATTAGGCAAATTTGCGTAAATTGACGCGTTTGCTTGCATTGGCGATTGCAGATTTCACATCATGAAATATTCGTGGACATGAAGCTTAGAAACTGGCTAAACAAATTCATCATGTGGTATTACAAAGCTTCGCCAATTGAAGCGGGGAAATGGAACTTAATACACACCTACCTGTCGATATTTCAAAGACGCAGAACAGTTTCGATTTCAGCGGAATCCAATATAAAGATGGAGCTTGGCTTTCCGGAGGATCGCGGATATGAATATCTCGCTTTTTTTGGAAAGTTCGAGCCTGGTGTATCCAAAGTCTTTCAGCAGATCATTCGACCGTCGGATACGGTTTTTGACATTGGCGCCAACATGGGTTGGTACACCGTACTAGCCAGTTCAATGTTGCAATCGGGAACGTGTTTTGCATTTGAGCCGAATCCGGAGCTGATGGAACGGACAGTTAAACATATTGAGCTGAATGGACTGCAAGACAAGTGTCAATTCTTCAACGTGGCACTGTCGGAGCAACCCGGCTCGGTTACCTTGCATGTTTACGAACGCGGACATGGATTGAGTTCAATTCAGCCGGTGTCCAAAGATAAATTCACCCCCATAGAAGTTGAAGCGACAACCGTCGATTTGATTGTCGAAAAACAGTCGATTCAGACTGTGGACTTCGTGAAGATGGATGTTGAAGGCGCCGAGTTAATGGTTTTGCTGGGAAGCAGGAACCTTCTCACTCAGCAGAATCCTCCGATCTGGATTATTGAAATCAACTTTGAGACCGCACGCATGTTTAAACACGAACCTATGGAGCTGTTACAACACCTTAAACAGCATGGCGATTATTCTTTCTATCGAATCGATGCAGAGACCGGTGATTTAACATTTACCGCTTCGGAAAACAGCATTCAACACGGCGACAACGTTTTATGTGTACCGCAATCCAGGATGGACCGACTGAGCAGATGTTCCATCCGCAATTAAACCGGCGCACACGCATGACCTGTCCGGCTTGAGCGCTTCGCCGTTCCGGCTTGCTTTTTCTTTTTGCTCGTTGGCGGGAGAGGGGTTTTATTGCTCCACCTGAATCACACCCGTTTGACGTTTCGCACTCGGTGACGAACGTGGCGCCTCAAACCCATCACCGCAACTTTCGGATTGCCAACGTCGCACCAGCATTCTATCTTGCGGCTCAAAACCGGAAAACCGCATGAAAACGCAAAACGACATAGACTTCGAGCGTATTGCCGGCGCGATTGCTTTCATACGCGACAACTTCAAGCGGCAGCCGACGCTCGAAGAAGCGGCGGCGCACGTGCACCTGAGCCCCGCGCACTTCCAGCGCATGTTTCGCGCCTGGGCCGGCACCAGCCCCAAAAAATTGCTGCAGTACGTCAGCCTCGGCTACGCCAAACACCTGCTGCGGGACAAACAGACCGGCCTGCTCGACGCCGCGCTCGAAACCGGCCTCTCGGGGACCAACCGGTTGCACGATCTTTTTGTTAACATCGAAGGCATGACGCCGGCGGAATACCGCGACGGCGGCGCGGCGCTGGAAATTCGCTACAGTTTTGCCGACAGTCCCTTCGGTCCTCTGCTCGTGGCATCAACCGACCGCGGGATTTGCCGTTTGGTCTTCGTTGACAAACAAGAGAAGGCTGTTGCGGATTTAAAAGAGGAGTTTCCACGAGCGAGGTACGTTCAACAGTCAGACGCGAAGCAGTTAAACGCACTGAGTATTTTTACGCGCGACTGGGAAGAAGCGCGGGAAGTACAACTCCACCTGCGCGCCACGCCGTTCCAGTTAAAGGTATGGGAGTCGCTGTTAACAATTCCGTCGGGAGACGTCGCGACATACGGCGACATCGCCCGTTCCATCGGCCGGCCTTCGGCGTCACGAGCTGTCGGCACCGCCGTGGGCGACAACCCAATCGCCTTCATCATTCCATGCCACAGAGTGATAAAATCCAGCGGCCTGTTAAGCGGCTACCGCTGGGGCGTGCCGCGCAAGTCCGCCATGTTAACCTGGGAGGCCTGCAGACGCAACAGCACAGGAGAAACGGAAGAACATGCAGAACATTAAACAGAAACTACAACAGGTCGACTGGCAGGGAGTTGAGAAACAGCTCGACGCACAAGGCTACGCCCACGTAAACAAGCTGCTCAGCGCGGAGCAGTGTGCGCAGTTAACGGAATTGTACGATCGCGGCTTTGGCTTCCGCAAAACAGTAATAATGGAAAAACACAACTACGGCCGCGGTGAGTACAAATACTTCGACTACCCGCTGCCGAACTTGATCCAGGAGTTGCGCGAAGGCATGTATCCACATCTGGCCGGCACTGCGAGTCGCTGGATGAAGATGTTAAACATGGACCGCAGCTACCCCGACACGCTGGAAGAATTCCTACATGTTTGCCACGGGCACGAGCAGCGCCGGGCAACGCCACTGATCCTGCGCTACGATTCCGGCGGCTACAACACGATGCACCAGGATATGTACGGCGAGGTGTTTTTCCCGCTACAGGTTGTGCTGATGCTCAGCGAGCCAGATCGGGATTTCACCGGCGGCGACTTTGTTTTGACGGAGCAACGCGCGCGTTCGCAGGCGCGGGCGACAGTGCTACAGCCAAGGCGCGGCGATGCGGTGATTTTCACCAGCAGTTTCTACCCGGTTGCAAGTGCGGCGGGATTCAGCAAGGCGAATGTTAAACACGGCGTCAGCACGGTGCTGTCGGGCAGGCGGCACACGGCCGGAATTATATTTCACGACGCGGCGAGTTAAACAACAACAGCGCAGGCACTAAACAACCGCCACCATGAAGTTATTCAACGAACACGCCGACCCACGCACCAACCTTTTGCCGAGCGACGGCGCGGTTTATTATCACGGTGCGATATTTGCGCGTGATGAGGCGGACGAGTATTGCAACAAACTGTTAAACACCATCGACTGGCGGCGGGACGAAGCGCTGATTTACGGCAAACGCATCACAACCAAGCGCGAAGTCGCCTGGTACGGCGAACGCGCTTTTGACTACACCTATTCGGGCGTCACACGCAAGGCGCTACCCTGGACGGAGGCGCTGCTGCAACTTAAACAAACGGCGGAACAGCACAGCGGCAGTACTTTCAACTCCTGCCTGCTGAATCTGTATCACGACGGAACGGAAGGCATGGCCTGGCACAGCGACGCCGAGAAAGACCTGATCAAACACGGCGTTATCGCCTCGCTCAGCTTCGGCGCGGAGCGGCGATTCCTGTTCAAACACAAACAGAGCGGCCAGAAGGTGGAGCAGGTGCTGGAGCACGGCAGCCTGCTGATCATGAGCGGCGCGACGCAGGACCACTGGCTGCACAGCCTGCCGAAGAGTGCGAGAATTCACACGCCGCGTATCAACTTGACTTTCAGGACTATTCGGGAGAGCGGCGGACGTGCACACGGATCTGTTTAGTCTTAGGGTTTCGTGCAATCGGACGCGCCTGATTGAGCAGCACGCAGTGAGTTTGAGTCGCCGGAGGCGGCGCGCAGCGGCGAATCGCTGAGAATTCTACGCGATAGTCATTGACAGTCGTGCGTATCGGAAAGCCGGCCAGCGAGACTGAAGTTGTTGAGTGATTGAATACTGAGAGTGCGGTTCTTTGTGTGAAGATCAAAGGGCCCACCCGTACCCGCCTGCCAGACCTGCCTGGGCCCTT
>CAYULF010000021.1:0-47487 GCA_964445695.1 uncultured Hyphomicrobiales bacterium
GAAACCGTCCGGCGCTGACCTGACTAAACAATTTGGTCTCCGATACCCTTCCGCTAGATCTGGGGCCCGCCCCGCCGCCGCCTCGGGAAGCTCCACCACGTTCCAACGCACTCCTCCCTCCCTGCTTCAGTGCAAGTTTTGCTGAGTGATTATTCCGCGGTTCAACACGCCGCATGCTGCGCGCCGTTCTCCACAAGCATACAGCCATTACCGCGTATAAACCAGCGGAAAAAATTAACCGTCGCCCACGTGTGATTCAACGGTATGATTTCTCGCTCAAGCGGGCAAGAACCGCACGCCGCATTCGGATTTTCTGCCGCCGCGCGCTAAATTCCCTCGATCAACACATTAACTTGCGGAGACTTTCCATGTCAGTCGACCCAATCCCCGGCAACGTCCAACGCGTCATCCCATACCTCATGGTGGACAGCATCGAAGCCGAACTGCCGTTCGTTGAAGCCGTCTTCGGCGCAGATATCCTCGAACAGATTCCCGGCCCGGACAACAAAATCATGCACGCCGAAATCAAAATCGGCGACTCCATGATCATGTTCGGCTCAAAAGAAGGTGAGTCCGTCCCCAGCATGCTCTACGTTTACGTCCCCGATACGGACGCCGCCTACCACAAGGCAATCGAACTCGGCGCGACCAGTTTAATGGAACCGGCCGATCAGTTCTACGGCGACCGCAACGCAGGCGTGCAGGATAAACAAGGCATCAAATGGTGGTTAGCCAGCCGCGTCGAAAACGTCAGCCCGGAAGAAATGGAAAAACGCTCGCGCGAGTGGGCCGAAAAGGAATAACACCTACGCCCGATTGTTTAAGCCCTCCAAAATGCAGCCGTCGACATGTCAATTGCAGGATACGTCGGCGGCTTTTAACTAAATCCTCGCTTCGCCCCGGCTGCGCTCGTGGCTTGCTTTTTTCTCTTGTTAACCACCGAAGCTCAAGCCCCAAACCACCAGGTCTGTTAACATCCGCTCAACCTCAAACCACAAGCCGGTAGATGCGTGATCACCCGGCGACAAACAAAAAAGTCAAAGAGCCTGAGGGCAAGCGCAGCGCAGACCTCAAAGCGATCAGGTCGACGCGTCGATTAAACAACCGAAAAATCATCATAACTGCGCGACTACTCCCAGCGGTCGCTGCGGTGCACGGAATGCGCAAATTTGCCCATCATATTGTAGGACTTGATGCGCAGCAGAATCGGCCGACCGCCACTCAGCTGCGTGTCAATCATGCTTGACATGCCCACCTGTTTAATCCAGTGTTTCAGGAAAATCTGCCGGCTTGCCGGCTTGCGCGCCAGTTCAGTGGGAATCGCGTGAATATCTTCCGGTCGGTTTGCGGGATTCAATCCGCGCGTCACAAGATAACGTTGGTCGGCAACCGGGTTTAACATCTCGGCGATTGCGTCCGCCAGAATCGACCTGTCGTGAATATTGCCGCCGGTCACCGTTGCGGACCAGATGCCGTCTTCATCCTGTTTAACGGCAACCGCCAGCGAGCCGGCATCGCACTCCAGAAGCCGCGATTCCGCCAGTGCATCGCGAATCGCCAGGCACATGCGCAGCATCGTACCGCCCGACGGAATGTGTTTTATCATGCCGCCCAGATGATTAAACAACTTGATGCCCAGCATCGCCGCCGCGCCCAGACCCAGTCCCAGGAGAGTGAGGTGCAGCATGGCGCCGTTCGAACCGCCGAGTGCCAGCTTGGCGCCGGCCGAGAGAAGCACGGAACCAAACGACACGCCGCCGATGCGAATACTGCTTTTAACATGCTGAACGTAGAATCCGCGTAGCGAGGGCGGCTCCGGTTGCGCCAGCGCGCGTTCCCTGTCGACCAGGCGAACTACCGGCACAACCGCGGCATTGGCGCGTTCGTCCGGATCGCGCTGCCAGGCATCCCGTATCGACTCCAGCTTTGCCAGGCGACGCGCCGAGAGCTCGTTAAAAGCCTGCAGATCGACAACGTAGTTTAAACGCGGCAGGTTAAGTCTGTCCAGGCCGCTGCCGATTCTGTCGCGATCGTTGTAGGCCCCGACAAACGTATCAAAACGCTGCTCCAGTCGAGCGACATCGCTCATGCCCTCCGGCGCATTATAATCCACGCACACCAGGTGCCAGATCGAAGCCAGCTTCGTCGGATCGAGTTTTGAGCGGCGGATTGCGCGCCCGCGCAGTTGGTTCGTCGAGACAAAAGACCCGACCGACGTGGCCAGAATCAAAGAGGTGATTTCCGGCGCATCCCATCCTTCTCCCAACAGTGCGCGCGTGCCGACCACCGTGTGCACCAGCCCCGCGCGCAGCAGATCCGACAACAGGCGAACAAAGCGATTGCTGCCTCCGCGCATCTTCAACTGCACAAAACCGGGCCGCGCCGCCGGCGCCTGCGACTGAAACATATCATTCGTCAGTTGCCCACTTTCCTGCAGGTATTCCACGCAATCCAGATGAACAACGATCAGACTGCCGGTTAACAAAACCACGTCGCGCGCGTTACCATTGGCATCCGATGTTAAACGCAGAAAGATCGGCCACGCGCCCAATTCATCTTCAACTCCCTTGCGGATGTAGTCCGTCAGAATCGCCAGCCGCAGCGTTTCGCCGCGCGCTGCGCGCTCCAGCCGGTGAATCTGCAGGCATGCATCGATTTTCGACGACGACAGTCCCAGTGCGCGTTCACTGCGCGGATTGCGGCTTAAACACAACTGCCGCCTGACCAGCAAGTTTTTTGAACGCAGCCGGCGCGCCAGCGACTGGCGGTGCTCCTGAGTCTCCTCATCCGCCGACCAGCTCTGCTCGTCGAAGAGATAGGACGCGAGTACACGTTCGACGTGGCGTTTGTCTATCGGCGGAATGTCCGCATTAACAATACCCAACGCGTGCGTCAGCGCCTGCGGCGGCGGCTGCCCCTGCGCTTTTATTAAACAGAGCATTGCAAATGCCAGCTCGGGCGCTGTCAGAACATCGGCAATGTCCACAGAGCCGCTCATCCAGCGGTGTTTAAGCAGCTCTTGTGTCAGCCTGTCGTCGGCCAGGATTTCGTGAAACATGGCGGTGGCGGTTTCAGCGCGTGTCTCAAAGTCGTCCTGCTCTTCTTCATCCGGCTCGACGGCCCATAAAAAGTCCTGGTGCGGCGCAAGCGTCTCGCTGTACACCAACTCCGGAATGGAAATCTCCTCGTCGATCGGCCCGCACAACAACTCATAGCGGTGCCATTCGTGCGGCGCTACATCGTAGGGCGGCGTTCCTGTGAGCGACACAACAATGACATCGTCAATCTGTTCAACAAGCGCATGCAGTGCGCGCCACCAGGCCGCCCGCAGGTGATGCGCCTCGTCCAGAATGATTGTTTTCACGCCCGCTTTATTAAACACTGCCGCTGCGGCGTTCAGCTCTGCTTTGCGCGGGGCTTTTGCACTGCCGCCCTCCACGCTTTCCTCGTCACTTTCGGAATCAGGCTCGTCGTCTTCAACGTCCGCTATTCTTTTGTTGCCGCGTTTGTTAAATGAATGCAGCGATTGGTATGTTAAACTTGTTAAAAAGGCCGGCGCATCGATTGTTTTACTCGTCCAGTCAGGGCGCAGACCGTTTTCCGGCACAAAGTCGCTCAGACGTTCCAGCCACTGATCGCGAATTACGCGCGTTGGTGAAAACACGACCGCGGGTTCGCCCAAACGCCGGAATACTTCCAGCCCCAGCACCGTTTTACCCGCGCCGGGAGCCGCAACAACGTGCAGCCGGTCATCGCTCAGGTGCCGATCAATCGCATCCAGCACACGCTGCTGGTAGGGGCGCCAGGGCCAGCGGAATTCAAGCGCATCGGTCGGTCGCCTGTTTACCGTCGGTGGCGCAGCTGCTGCGCGCTCATCTGATTCGGAAGGAGAATTGCTCATCTGCGCAATTTCGGGATTTTTGCCTGCGCCGCAACTCATTTTCTGTCAGCTCGGATGCTTCGCCCCGCCTGCGCCGTGGCTTGCTTTTCCATTCTGCTGGTCGCCGAGCGTCAAGTTGCAAACAAAAGCGCCTGTTTAATGTCAATGCGCGGCCATCCACATGCCCGCCCCCGCGTGATCACCCGGTGACAAACAAAAAAGTCAAAGAGCCTGAGGGCAAGCGCAGCGCGGACCTCAAAGCGGTCAGTTCAGTCAATGCAAAATTTGTTGCCTAAGCAACAAATTTTCAGTGCAGCTTCAATCGATTCAGAACAGGCCGAAAGCCGAATAACATTTCCTCAGGTGTCGCCGCGCGCCTGAGAGGCCGACAACAAAGCGAAATCACCAATTCCGGAAGTGAAAAACCCTCAATGCAAAAATGCCGCAATTGAAACCATATTCGAAACGGGAGGCAGAAGCGGCCACATACAACAGGGCAAGACTGAAGACTCTGAGATTGGCGAGGCCCGGTTTCGGGACCCAAATGGGTCCCCCGCCCCCGCCGCCGCCTGTCCATTTTCCAATTTTTTCTCACGCCAGGACAGCAGCACCCCGTCCCGCCAACGTGGATTTTTTTTCGGGATGTAACATCCCTTTGTCTGCAGGATCTCGCTTCCCCAGAATCGGAGAATTCTCTGCGCGGCACGGCCGAAACGCCCGGATGATTCGACGCAGGCAACATGCACACAATCCTCGCGCTCGGCAAGCGGAAAAGTTTAAGCGTAGCCGGATTCAGTGTAAACGCGCCGGAAACCGTGGTAAACGATCCGTGCAGCACAACGGGCAGGTCAAAAGGCGGAGTTAATCACGACCAAATCTTTTAAAACATCAGGCGCGTTGACCGACGTCCAACGTCAACCAACGCGCCTGGAATATAGACCCTCGAATTTTCCATCTGATTTTCAGACCGCCGAAGTTAACACTTTTTTACAAAAATGCTAACGGCTGATGTCCAAATCGTCCGGCGCCTCGATTTCCATCTGCAGCATCGCCGTCGCCACAACTTTGCCCTGCGCATCGAGCTTGAGCGAAACCGTGCCGCCGCCGCCGAGCGTGTTGTGCAGCACAAAATTGAGCGCCCACAGATTCGGCAGTTCATAGCGGTCCACGTCGCCCTCGCAGACGCCGGTGAAGTGTTCCTTGACGCGCTCGGCCGTCAGCTGATCGCGCAGAAGCGGATACCATTCTTCCTTATATGCTATGACGCCGCAGTTGGCGGCATCGCCCTTGTCGCCGCTGCGCGCGTGGGCAATTTTTGACAAAGGGATTTTCATGCTCGTTGTTCCTGCTGTTCAATTGATTGCAGTTGGGATTGCTGTTGAAATTCTTCGACGTCGCGAGCGGACGCTTCAGTGTGCGCGGACCAGGTAAATGGTCGCGATATTGGGCAGCCAGCGCAGGGGCTGCACGTCATTCGTCGTCATCACGCTCATGGCCGCCGCGGTAATGCCTTCCTTTTGTTTGCCGTCGATCGAGAGGTGCGGCAGTATCAGGCGCTCGCGCACCTGCGTGTTTGTGAAGGGTTTTAATCCGCTGAGGTCCAGGCTGCCGTCGTCGATGTCGGGCGTGTCGCCGGCGTCGATCACAATCTCGCCGCGCTGTGTTTCCTCCGCCGGGCCGATCAGTATGCGCGCCGGAGATTGGCACATCGCCGGGTGGATCTCGGCCATCGACAGGCTGACAGTGCGGCCGTCGGAACTGCGGCAGACGAGGCTGACGCCGTAGAGTTCATCGGCCGGCAGCGCTTCGATCCTTGTTTTGAGCAGATCGTAAAAGTCGATCGCAAAAAATTTCCCGAGCAGGCTGCGGTTGCCGTACTTGATCTCGACGGCGCGCATGTCGATGTGGTCGACCAGTGCGTCCGCGTCGAGCTGCAGCGAGTCGATCACCTGAAACTCCATTGCGCGGCCGTTCTGCGCCGCCGGACCGGCCAGCAGCATCGCGATTGTCACAAGCGCAAAACTCAGTCGCATCAAAGTCATCGGCCCGCCTTTCCTGGATGTACACGCTGAATTCACTCGCCGCTCCGCTCGCCGAAAGGTCGCTCTCCGGCCCGCGGTCAGCCAAAAATACGGAATGGCCGCTAAAAGCCTGCATTATTTCGTACACTTTATCCTTTTTGATACGTCTGTAGCGTTCTCGTTCGCCGGACGTCGTCCAGTAGTGATGAATTCCGGCGCTACGGCGGCGAAGATTCGTCCAGTTTATCCGAAAGGTAACATCATGACACGCTCCATGTTCAAATCGAAAATCCACCGCGCGCGGATTACCGAGGCGGAGCTGTATTATGAAGGCAGTTTTACGATCGATCCGGAGCTGATGGAAGCCGCCGACCTGCTGCCCTACGAGCAGGTGTCGGTCGTCAACGTCAACAACGGCGAGCGCTTTGAAACCTACGTCATCCCCGGCGAACCCGGCAAACGCCAGTTCTGCCTCAACGGCGCGGCGGCGCGCAAAGGCGCCGTGGGCGACGAAGTCATCATCATGAGTTATGCCGCGATGAGCGACGAGGAAGCGCGCACGTACCGCCCCACCGTCGTGCTTGTCGACGAACACAACAACATCAAAAGCCGCTATCACGAAGTTTTGCACTCGACCAACGTCTACGAAGCGCTGCATGCAGATGCCTGATTCCGCCTCCGCGTCCGCCCGCAACCTGGCCGTCGTTGTCCTCGCCGCCGGTAAAGGCACGCGAATGAACGACCCCGCCGGAAGGCCCAAAGTCCTCGTCTCCATGGCCGGCAAGGCCCTCATCGACTACGTGCTCGAGCAGGCCGCCGGCCTCAATGCCTCCCGCACCATCCTGATTGTCGGACACAAAAAAGACGAAGTCATCGATCACCTGCGCGGCCGCGACGGCGCACAGTGTGAATTCGCCGAACAACTGCGGCAAAACGGCACCGGCCACGCCGTCATGCAGGCCCGCCCCGCACTCAACAATTTCAAGGGCGACGTCCTGATCCTCAGCGGCGACGTGCCGCTGCTCAGCGCCGCCACGCTCGCAGACTTTCAGCAGGCGCATTTCAATTCCGCGGCGACCGCTTCCGTGCTCTCCGTCGACGTGCCCGACGCCGCCGGTTACGGCCGCATCGTGCGCGACGACAACGGCGACTTCACGCGCATCGTGGAGCACAAAGACGCCACGGACGCCGAACGCGCGATCAAGGAAATCAACAGCGGCATCTACCTCGTCGATGCAGAACAACTCTTCAGCGCACTGGATCGCATTTCCGACGACAACGCCCAGGGCGAACTCTACCTGACCGACATCGTCGGCATCCTGCGCGGCGACGGCCGGACAGTCGCGGCCTGGCGCGGTCCCGACTGGCGCGAAGTGCAGGGCGTCAACACCCGTGAACAACTGCTCGCGCTCGAAGAACTGCTCACCGACCGCGACAGCGGGGACGAACAAAAGCGGATTTAAAAAATGATCAGAGCGATAGACCACATCGGAATTGCCGTCAAGGATCTGGACGAGAGCCTGGCGACCTGGCTCAAACTGTTTCCCGACGTGGAAGTGCACCGCGAAACAGTGGCCGACCAGAAGGTCCGCGTCGCGTCCTTTCAGGTGGGGGAAGTGCGGATCGAGCTGACCGCGGCCACCGACGAAGACTCGCCCATCGCCAAATTTCTGGCCAAACGCGGCGAGGGAATTCATCACGTGGCTTTTGCCGCCGACGCGGTGAACGACGAGCTGCAGCGCCTGGAAGCGGCCGGCATCAAACTGATCAACAGCGAAGCTGTGCCCGGTGCGCACGACAAACTGATCGGTTTTCTGCACCCCAAATCGACCGGCGGCGTATTGATGGAGCTCTGCCAGGATAAACCGGACGCCTGAAGCAGCCCCACGCGGACGGCCAAAAAATCGCACGAGGCGTTCGGAGAACCGGACGGCCTTCCCGTTTACTGACAAGCCGGATACCGCACATGCCTACTCTGATTTTACTGCGCCACGGTCAATCGCAGTGGAACCTCGAAAACCGCTTTACCGGTTGGGTCGACGTCGATCTGGCCCCCAAAGGCGTAGAAGAAGCGCGCCGCGCCGGTGAGCTGCTGCGCGACCTTCCCATCGATCTGGTGTTTACTTCGGTTCTTACGCGCGCCATTCGCACGGCGGACATCGCGCTGGAGACGGCGGGCAAAAACGGCCTGCCCATGGAAAAAAATCAGGCGCTGAACGAACGCCATTACGGCGACCTGCAGGGCCTCAACAAGGACGAGATGCGCAAGAAGTTCGGCAACGAACAGGTGCACATCTGGCGTCGCTCCTACGACACGCCGCCGCCCAACGGCGAATCGCTCAAGGACACGCTCGAGCGCGTGCTGCCCTACTACGAGGAGCACATTGCACCGAAACTTCGCGCCGGAAAAAACGTTCTGATCGCCGCACACGGCAATTCGCTGCGCGCGCTGATCAAACATCTGGAGCACATCAGCTCCGATGAAATCACGCAGTTGAACATCCCGACCGGGGTGCCGCGCGTCTACGAACTCGACGACAATCTCGAGGTGACGCACGCTGAATATCTGGGCCAGGATCAACATTAATTGCTTTCCGGCGCCGCGCCGCCCTCACGTACTTCCAACACGACGCATGAAAAACCTCAGCAGCTCCACGGCATCCCTGACCGCCTTCCTGACTTTTCTGATGATTTCCTTGTTTGTACCGTGCGCGCAGGCCACGGAGGGACCGGTGTTGACGGCGATGCGCCAGGAAATGGCGCGCACTATGGACGAACTGCGCCAGGAGGAGCACCCGCCCTACTTCCTCTCGTATTCGGTGACGGAAGTGCTGGGGCATACAATCACGGCGTCTTTCGGCCTGCTTGTTGACTCCTCGCCGGAAAAATCGCGCATCCTCGACACGGACATCCGCGTCGGCGACTACGCACTCGACAACACGCGTCAGATTCGCGGCTCGAGTTTTGAGTCTTCCGGCCTGGCGCGCGGCGGTGCGCTGCCGCTCGGCGACGACATCGGCGCCATACGCGCCGGCATCTGGACGGCGACCGACCGCCAGTACAAATCCGCCGTGGAGCGCTACCTGAAAGTACTGACCAACCGCGCCGTTAAAATCGAGGAAGAAGATCGCTCCGGCGACTTTTCCCACGAAAAAGCCAGCTCGGCCACGCAGCCGCTGCGGACGCTGGACCTGAACGTGCCGCAGTGGGAGGAACGCCTGCGCCGCCTTTCGGGGCTGTTTGCCGGCCATCCGGAACTCTACAGCGGCACCGTCTGGATGCGCGCCGAAGTCCTGAACAAATACTTCGTCAACAGCGAAGGCACGGCGATCCAGACCAGCGAACCCGTCATTCGCGTGTTTGCCATCGCCAACACAAAAGCCGACGACGGCATGACGCTGCCGCTCTTCCGCTCCTATTTTGCCTTCTCCGCCGACGGACTGCCGAGCGAAGAAAAAATGGAGTCGGACATTCAGGAGATGATTCGCCTGCTGAAGGACCTGCGCGAAGCACCGCTGTTCGAGACTTACTCCGGCCCGGCCATTTTGTCCGGCGAAGCTTCCGGCGTCTTTTTCCACGAAATTTTCGGCCATCGCATCGAGGGCCATCGCCAGAAAGACGTCAACTCCAGCCAGACCTTCAAGAACCTCGTCGGTGAGCAGATTTTACCCGACTTTATCGACGTCGTGTTTGATCCTGCCCTGCGCCGCCTGGGCGAGCAGGACCTGGTGGGGCACTACCTCTACGACGATCAGGGCATTCCCGGCAAGCGCGTTGTGACGGTCAGGGACGGCGTGTTCCGCGAGTTTTTGATGTCGCGTTCGCCGATCGACCGCTTTCCGAATTCCAACGGCCACGGCCGCAAACAGCCCGGCTTCGGCGTCGTTTCGCGCCAGTCCAACCTGTTGGTGCAGTCGGAAAAACAGGTGCCTTTTGAAGAATTGCGCGAACTGCTGCGCGAGGAATGCAAAAAGCAGGACAAGGAATTCGGCCTGTACTTTGTCGAGATCCAGGGCGGGTTTACGTTCACGCAGCGCACTATCCCCAACGCCTTCAACGTACAGCCGCTCGTGGTGTATAAAATTTTTGCCGACGGGCGGCCGGACCAGCTGGTGCGCGGCGTCGACCTGATCGGCACGCCGCTGACGACCTTCAAAAACATCGTGGCTGCGGCCGACGACCTGGGCGTTTTCAACGGCATGTGCGGCGCCGAATCGGGCAGCGTGCCCGTCTCCGCATCGTCGCCCAGCCTGCTGGTCTCGACCATCGAGGTTCAGAAAAAGGCCAAATCGCAGGCCAAACTGCCGATCCTGCCGGCTCCGTCGCAGGCCGGCATAGACTAATGCCGATCGCTGCGCCGCCGACCGCGGCGACGCAAGGACTCAGAACAACCCGGAATTCAGCAATGAAGAATCGTTCAAATATGTTGGTCCGTTCCGCTCACTCGAGCCTCCTCCTGCTTTTTATTTTGTTTTGCGGCGCGGCCATCGACGCCGCGGCACAGCCTGCCATGACCGCGACGGTCAACCCGGAGGCAAACAAAAAAATCATGCGGGCCATGGAAGACGAAATCCGTCGGTCCCTGAATGAGCTGTCGCTGCCGGGCGTGCAAAAACCCTACTATCTCGAGTACCGCCTGCAACGGCGCTGGGCGCACAATCTGCAGGCCACCTTCGGCAGTCTGGTTGAGAGTTCCGACGACGAAGTAGCCACGCTGAGCGTCGGCATACGAGTGGGCGACTACGAGTTCGACAACAGCAATTTTTTTGATGTCAGCCTGAATTTTTTCGGCACGACGGACGACGAAGAATCCTTCCGCAACCGCCGCATTCCCTGGGACGTCGATTACGACAACCTGCGCCGCGAACTGTGGCTGGCCAGCGACGCCGCCTACAAACAGGCGGGCGAGATCTACGCCAAGAAAAAAGCGGCAATCGAGAACCGCGTAAGGCTGGACACCACGCCGGACTTTATTCCGATGCCGGCGGCCGAGTTCACGGAAATCGAGCCGATTCCGGCTTTCCGCAAGGACTACTTCACGCAGCTGATCACAGACATTTCCGCGGTGTTCCGCAAGTATCCGGATATCGCGCTGAGCCAGGTAAATTTTGAGTTCCTGCCGGAAGTGCAGTACTACCTGAATACGGAAGGGCGGCGGCTGATAAAAACCGAGCTGTTTACCGGCCTGGAAATTTCGGCGGTTACACAGGCCAAAGACGGCATGCCGATCGCGCAGACGTACACGACGTATTCGCGCAATCCGGACGACCTGCCGTCGCGCGACTCGCTGCTGAGCGTGGCGCACCGCCTCGGCAAACTGCTGACGGACGCACGCGACAGCGAAATGATCGAACCCTATTCGGGGCCGGTGCTGTTTGAAGACCAGGCCGCGGCCGAGCTGTTCGGACAAATTTTCCTGCCGAATCTGGCCACCGTGCGCGCTCCGCTTTCCGAGGGCGGATTCCAGGACAAACCGCGTTTTTCAGCTTTCCAGAATAAAATCGGCGGCCGCGTGCTGCCGGAGTTCCTGAGCGCCGAGGTCAAACCTGAACTGGCTGCGTTTGAGGGCACGCCGCTGGTGGGCATGTGCAAAGTAGACGACGAGGGCGTGCCGACGCAGAGCTTCAATATCATCGAAGACGGCTACCTGCAGAACCTGATGAGTTCGCGCGTGCCGACGCGGCGCGTCCGCGAGTCCAACGGCCACCAGCGCGGCGGCGCGGCAATGCTCAGTACAGTCTCGCTGACGGCATCGCCGGAAAAGACCTGGTCGACGCAGCACCTGCGCGAGCGCATGCTGGAACTGTGTGAAGCGCGCGAACTGCCCTACGGCATCGTAGTGCGCAGCGCGCTGAACTCAAACCTGCTGATCACCTCAATTTATCCGATGACGCAGGGCGACTACGCTTTTACGCGCGGCGAGGGCGTGGTGCCCCTGCTCGAAGCGTACAAAGTCTATCCCGACGGCCGCGAGGAACTGATCCGCGGCATGGAAGTGACCGGGATCTCACACCAGTCGTTCAAGGACATTCTGGCGCTGGGCGACGAGCGCTACGCTTACAACTTCCTTGCGTCGTCGATCACTTCGCCTTTTTACTCCGGCGGGCGTCAATACATCCCCGTTTCCTACATTGGAGCGGACGTGCTGTTTGAAGACCTTGAAGTCACACCGGTTGAGTCCGACTTCGCCAAACCGCCGATCCTGCCGCATCCCTATTTTTCGGACAAATAAAACAGGGCAAAAGCGCGCCACACAGCGGTGCGCTGCTTGACACTCCGGCATCGATTCGACATTTTGCGTGTTAGTTCGGTCAATTGTCCCCCCGGCAATGCCGTCGAGCCAGGCATCACCACAGGTGTAACCCAATCTCGGCTGCTGCAATCATTGTATCCGATCTGGCACGCGCATTAACTCCTAACCATTCCGGCGCTATGCTGCACATACAACGTTCAGTTTCCCTGGTATTTCTGGTGCTTTTGCTGGCCGCGGGCCGGTCCGAAGCGCAATTCCATTCATTCGAGGCCGGCAGCGTTGTAGTGGCGCTTAAAACTTCGTCCGGCGAGTACAGAGCATGGAGCGACGCCGGACGCGCAGGTGAACTTCCGGCGCTGCGCGCGCTGATCGGCGAACACGCCAGCCGCGGCTACATCTCCAATGCCTTGTTGCAGGCCTGGCAGCAGCACAAACGCTTTTCAGGCGGTATGCAGCGCGCCGGACTCAACGGCGCGGCGGACGCGATCGTCAGCAACCCGATCGCCGGCCTTTGCGTGGTGGAGTTTACGCAGCCGCTCAATCCCGTCTGGCTCGTCGGCAAACTGCGAGCCTGCAAATTCATCGACTTTGCCGAGCCGCTGTTCAAACGCGAATTCCTCTTTCAGCCCAACGATCCGCTCAAGGACCAGCAGAACCACCTGCAACGCATCAGCGCGTTTGAAGCGTGGGACCTGCTGCCGCAGAACGGCACGGCCCTCGTGGCGATCGTCGACACGGGCTACGACTTCGACCACGAAGATTTACGCGATGCGTTCTGGATCAATCCGGGCGAAGACGGACTGGACGCCCAAAATCAGGACCGCCGCAGCAACGGATTCGACGACGACGGCAACGGATTCGTCGACGACTGGCGCGGCTGGGACTTCGTCAGCACGCCTCCCGGCGGCGATAACAACCCGACCAACGGCAATGAACACGGCGTGCACGTCTCGGGCATCGCCGGAGCAACGGTCAATAACGGCGTCGGCGTGGCCGGCGTCGGACTGGGCGTGAAGATTCTGCCGGTCAAAATCGGTCCCGACCCCGATTTCCAGGAAACGACCTCACGTGGTCACGAAGGCATTTTGTATGCCGCCACACTCGGCGCGGACGTGATCAATTGCAGCTGGGGCGGCTTCGACTACTCCCGGGCCGAGCGCATGATTATCGACGAGGCCACAGCCATGGGCAGCCTCGTCGTGGCCTCCGTCGGTAATGAAGGCATCGACGCCACGCGATTCCCGGCGGGGTATGCGCCCGTCCTGAGCGTGGCCTGGACCACGGCCGACGACCGCGTCTCGGGTTCGTCGAACCGCCACACGACGGTCGACATCAGTTCGCCTGGATCGAGCATTGTGTCCACGCTGCCCAACGACAATTACGGCGGCCCCAGCTGGAACGGAACGTCCATGGCTGCGCCGATGGTCAGCGCCGCCGCTGCAATGGTGAAAATGCGCTGGCCGACCCTGACGCCGCAGCAGATCAAAGCGCAGGTGCTCAACGCCGCCGACAACATCGACGACCGCAACTCCGGTATCCCCGGCCGCTACGGCAGCGGCAGACTCAACTGTTTTGAGGCGGTGCGCGAGCGCAAAACTGCGGCGGGCATCAGCGACATCCGGATCATCGACGCCAACGGCAACGGCGCCGTCGAACTGGGCGAGGACGTCACGATCAATTTTACCGTCACAAATTATTTCGGCACGCTGATCAATCTGCGCGTCGAAGCCGACGACGAAACGGAAGAATTTCAGGCTGATTTTTCGCGCGGCGAGGTCGTCGTCGGCGGACTGGCCGAGGGCGAATCGCGTCAGGTTCAGGATCAGGGCATCGTGCTCAGCATCCCGGAGGGCGCGCCGAGCAACCACGTGTACTACCTGACGCTCAACCTGCGCGAATCCGGCGAGACCATCGGCCACGAAACCATTCGGCTGCAGATCAGCCCGACTTATGCCACGATTTACAGCGGCGAGATGACTTTGTCCTTCAACAACGAAGGCAAACTGGGCTACAACGATTACGCCGACAACAATGAAGGCGACGGCATCCGCTACAAAAACAGCGAAAATCTGGTCTACGAAGGCGGACTGATCCTGGCGACCTCCCCGGACGACATGTTGTCCGCCGTACACGAGTCGGTCGGTTTTGCGAAGGCCGATTTTCTCCCGCTTGAACTTCCTTTGGTTGCCGACGAAGTATCAGCCAATTGGGGCCGCGCGGCACGCGGAACGACAAAATTCCGCGACGGCGGCAGCGCACCCGGCCTGCAGGTCAGCGTCGACCAGAGAATCGACGTGTACCAGCCCGATCAAAGCTTCGAGCCGTTTACACATCTGGTTTATCACATTACCAACGCAGGCCAGACACGCATTGAAAACATGTACGGAGCTCTCTACTTCGACTGGGATATCAATCCCGACGGCCTGGGCGACAAAGTTGAAATGGTGTCGTCCGGCGGAAATCCCCTCCGCCTGAACTACGGCTACGTCTACAATTCACGCGAAACCAGCCTTCCCTACATCGCAGTTATGGGCATTGCACCCGACGAACGTTTTGCCTTCTACGCCTTTGAGAATGCCGGGACAAACGGCTCACTCGAGACTTCGCCGACCTTTACGAATGGCGACAAATGGCTGTCTATGATCAACGGCGCGGCGCGCACGTCCGCCGGTCCGGCCGACGTTTCCATGCTGATAGGCGAAGGTCCGGTTTCGCTTGAGCCGCAGAGCACTCACACGATGCACTTTCTTCTGTTCGGCGGTGCGGACCTGGCAGAAATTCAGGCTAAAGCCCAGCTTGCGGAAGAGTTCATGAACGTGACCTCGTCGGTCGAAAACGGCGTCTCCGCCACGGGTGGGTTGACCATCAGCCCCAATCCGGTTGTAAGCGGCGAGGCCGCCGTGCGATTCAATCTGGTGGAAAGACAGGAGTTGCGTATCAGCGTCAGCGACGCGCTGGGACGCACAGTTCAACAGTTTGTCCGTCCGGCGGCGGCGGGTTCGGCGCGCTTCAACCTGAACACGGCTGCACTGAGCGCCGGCGCGTACTACCTCGCCATCGACCTGGAGAACGGAGAGCGCCTCGGCGGAATGTTCATCGTGCGTTGATCGGCCTGTAACCGCTTCAGGGGCAGTAGTGTCGCTTATGACATCAGGAAGTACCAAGCTGCTGGAGTATGTACATGTTGGCGCCGCGAGCCGGACTGATTTCCTTGTTAGTGCTGATCGGCTGGTTTGCCGCCGCAGGGGCCGTGCTTGCGTCCGATGACGACTCGTTTGAGGCCGACAAGATCATTGTAAAATTCGCCGCGGGTGAACAACTCGCGGCGACGTGGTTTAAACAGGATCGCAACGCTTCCCTGCCCGAGCTGGAAGCAGTCATCGGACCGCACGACAGCCGCCCTTTTCTCTCCGACGCCGTGCTGACGGCTTACAGTCGCCGCATAGCTCCGGCTCCGTTGGCCAAAGGCTCCGAGCGCTTTTCATTCACACCGCTGGCGAACATCGCCGTCCTGCAGCTGGGTGGAAGTTCCAACGCCGAATCCATTCAATTTTACGTCGACAAACTCAACAGCCACGACGGCATTGAGTACGCAGAGCGCATGCCGCGCCACCATTTTTGCGCCGGTCCCAACGACCCGTTGGCGGTAAATCAATATCACTTGGCCGGCATTCGCGCCTTTGACGCATGGGAATTCATCGGCGAGAGCCGCAAAGTCCTGCTTGCAATTGTCGATACAGGCGTTGAGGATGAGCATCCCGACCTCAAAGACGTCATGTATATCAACACGCTTGAAGACGGTCCCGACGGTCGCGGCGGCGACAAACGAACCAACGGCATCGACGACGACTTCAATGGATTTGTCGACGACTGGCGCGGTTGGGATTTTGGGTCGAGTGGCGACGGAGACAACGTCCCCCTGCCCGGCAGCGGCCACGGCACCCACGTCGCCGGCATTGCAGGCGCAGTCGTGAACAATGGTCTCGGCGTTTCCGGCGCCTCGCCTTGGCTGGAAATCATGCCGGTGAAAGTGGCCAACGACTCCGAAGTAAATTTTGGCGTGATCCGCGGTTTTGAAGGTGTTCTCTATGCCGCCGCCATGGGAGCCGAGGTCATCAACTGCTCCTGGGGCAGCGTCAACGGCTCCCAGGCTGAAAGCGAAGTGATCGACGCCGTGGCCGCCATGGGCGTCGTAGTCATATGCGGCGCCGGCAACGACGGCCGATTCGTGAACTTTTTTCCGGCCGGTTACCCCGGCTCGCTTTCCGTCACCGCGCTGTCCGCAGCCGACAAAAAGGCGGACTTTTCAAACTTCTACTTCACTGTCGATGTGTCCGCCCCAGGCGTCGACATCACATCCACCGATAAAAATGGGTTGTTCGATACACGCGACGGCACGTCGATGTCGGCTCCAATGGTAGCCGCGGCGGCGGCGCTGGTCAAGACCGCCTTTCCTGAGATGGATGCAATTCAGGTGATCGAGCAGATAAAGGCGACATCAAAGTCGGTCGATGATCTGAACGGGGATGTCGCCGGGCTGATCGGCCGCGGCAAACTCGACATGTATGCCGCCGTCAGCAACCGCGAAGCGCAATCGATTCTCGTCGAGGACGTGCGGGTAAGCGACAATGACGGCGACGGACTGGCCGCGCCGGGCGATGAGATTAACATTTCCATCGATATCTGGAATGCACTGGCCGCCACCGGAGCCGCGGCGGCCTACGCCGGAGCACCCGTCTTCGACGATCCGCAGCTCGACAGCTACGAGTTTGAACTGGACGTGCTGGAGCGCGGCGAACATCGGGACGACGCATTGACAATCACATTCACCGTGCCGCAGCAGATCGTTCACGACTACGTGTTCAGGATTCCGATCGAGTTCCGCGACGGGGAAAACGTCATTGGATTCGACGCCGTCAGCATCGTGTTGAATCCTTCCTACCGCACGCTCAATGCCAACAACATTGCAGTCACGGCCAACAGTCGCGGCAATTTCGGCTACAACGACTACCCGTCCAATCAAATGGGCAGCGGCTTCCGCTACAAAGGCGGACGCAACCTCATGTTTGAAGGCGCATTGATCATCGGCTATTCGCCGGATCACATATCCAATGTGGCGCGAGCAACGACGCTGCGCCGCCAGGACGACGCATTCCTGATAACCGAAGCAATCACCTTGACCAATGATGGACCGGTCGCCCCTCTGGAAGCCCATTGCGTTTTCGGCGATACGCTGGCGACCAACGACGCAGGCGTCAGCGTTCAACAGGGCATTTTTCAGTTTGACGAAGAGGGGCATCGCGACTACACGCTTGTGCGCTACGATGTGACCAATACCAGCGGCGTCGACATGGAAGAGTTGTTCATTGGCCTGCTGTGCGACTGGGATCTGCAGGCCGGCGGCGCTTCGGATGTCACCGCCTTTGACTACAACCGCGTTTTATATTATGTGCGCAATGTACGCGACGAGAGTTCGCCGCTCGTTGGCATGCAGTTGCTTTCTGAGTACGACGTCAACTTCTTTGCGATCGACAATGCTACGAGTCGCGGCATCAACCTGTCAAACGGATTCACGCGCGAGGAAAAGTGGCATGTCATCAGCAACGGCGTGGCGCGCGACAGGAGCAATGTTACGGACGTTTCCGCCGTGCTCGGCGCCGGCCCGATTTCTGTTCGCGCCGGTGAAACTGTTTCGGTCGCATTTAGTATATTTGCCGGCGACAACTTCACGGATCTTTACACTCATGCTGATAGTGCGCGGGTTCGCGCCGGTGAAAGCGGCATCGGCACTGCAGCAATCAAGCGGCTCCCGCGTGAATCACATCTCACGAGTGTGTTTCCGAATCCCGATCGCAACGGCGTCGTCACCGTCGACTACCAGTTGGCTGTCAAACAGGCTGTGTCGATTGACGTATTCGACTTGTTGGGCCGCCGGATGATGCAAGTGTTTCACGGCGAACAACGTGTCGGCCAGTATTCCGTCGAGATCCTGACGGCGTCACTGCCCGTTGGTAACTATGTGGTTAGACTTCAACTGCAGGATATGGTCGAGACATTCGCCCTGAAAGTACTTCGCTGACGCGCACCCCCAAAACGCCGGCACAGGTGTGGAATCCTCTATCGTAATGGAGAACATTTATGGAAAAGTATAAGCAGCTCGTGGAGATGATCCAGCTTTTCGAGAAAGACTTCGAAAAATTTTACGTTCGACAAAACAAAACCGCGGGAATTCGCGTTCGCAAACACATGCAGGAAGTGCGCAAACTCGCGCAGGAGATCCGGATGGAAGTTCAGGACTTGAAAAACGCCATGTGATTTTCCGTCCCCGCAAACAACATCCGCGGAAGTCCTGCTCAACCGCCACCCTCCGGGCGGGACTTCCACGAACTCTACCGGCCCCCGAATACGTACCGCCGCCTGATCAATCGTCCCCCATCATCAGCAGCTTGTACGAATACGCTTCGAACAGAAAGCGCTCGGCCAAATGGCCGGAAAGCGGATTGCTGAAATCCATTCTTTCCGGATGCCACTGCACGGCCGCCAGGAATCCGTTGCGCCCGCCGTCGCGCCACTCAATCGCTTCCACGTTCCCGTCCGGCGATTCTGCGCTGCGCAGCAAACCTTCGGCCAGATCTTCAATCGCCTGGTGATGCGCGCTGTTTACTTCCCCTTCCGTTACCCCGCTTACTTTCATCAACAATGTACCGGGCTCGACCATGACGTGATGTTCGGAATCCACGCCTTTCAGCTGGCGGTGCTCCACGTCGGACGGCGACTCACTCGGCTGGTCCACGTACAGACTGCCGCCCAGCGCTACATTGATTAACTGCAGACCGCGGCAGATTCCCAGGATCGGCATATTGCGTTCGTGTGCACGCCGGAACAGCGCAAACTCCAGTTCATCGCGTTCCGCATCCACCGCTCCCAGACCTTCCGCATTCGGACGATTGTAGTGTTTTGGTTCAACGTCCGGCCCGCCGGTCAGCACCAGCCCCGAACAGCCGTCCAGCAGCTCGAGCGCTTCCTCCACAGTCCGTCCGTTCATATCGATGCAGTCGATGTCGTCTTCGGCTTTTTTCAGCCAGGGGATATAATTCAGGTACGGCGCTTTGCCGCTTGCTTTGGACAATGCCACTTTCATTTGGTGTATTCCTCAATCAAATACCTTCATCAGGCGCTGTTGCAATCTCTCACGGCCTTCGTCTATGGTCAGGCGCATCGGCAGAACGTACAACTGCACGTCGTTCTCCCGCAGCAGTTCAAGATATGCGCGCAATTTAAATTCATCCTTTTCACTTACCATGAGATAAAACGCATCGCTGTCCCGGCAGGCGGCAATCGCCTTTTCCACGTCGGCGCGCGTGTATGTGTGATGATCCCGAAAAACCAGCTCCTGCGCCACCGTATAGCCGCTTTTTTCGATGGAACGCCTCAGATTTTCCGGTCGCGCTATCCCTGTCATCATGATGACTGAACAGCCTTTTTTGGTCGTCATCGGGAGATCATCCGCGCGCCGGACAGCCAGAAGTTCGCTGCGCGCATGAAGGCATTCAGCCGCCGGGTTCCATGCGCCAAGTGCGTAACAGGTCAATGTGTCGCGCGCCACGAGTATGTCGGCGCGTTGCAGGCCGCTCAGCGGCTCCCGCAGACGACCCGCCGGCAACAGCGACTGATCCGACAGCAGGCGCGCATCGCACAGCACAATGTCCAGATCGCGGTGCAGCCGCCTGTGCTGGAATCCGTCGTCCAGCACAACTACGTCGATATCGAAGTGGTCGAAGGCATAACGCGCGCCGTTCACGCGGTCGGCGTCCGCCAGCACGGGAATGTCGAAGGCGTGTGCGTGCATCGTCAGTTCGTCGCCCGCCTGCTGCGGCGTGGCGAGGACGGTCTTTCCGTCGGAAACCAGCACCAGGCCGCGGCTGGATCGCCCATAGCCGCGCGCCAGAATCGCCGGGCGTTTGCCCATTGCCTGTAGCTCCCGCACAAGCAACTGCACAAAAGGCGTTTTGCCCGTCCCGCCCACCTGAATATTGCCGACGCTGATCACCGGCCCCGGCGCCCGCAGCACCTCGGCACGCCCCTCGTCATAGCGTCTGTTGCGCCATCTAACGCCAAACCCGTAGACAATCGAGAGGAGTTTTTTCATGCTGTTGGGGCTGCGTCTCGCGTCAGAATTTGGACATGAGTTGTTCCAGCGTGTGTGCTGCGCGTTCAATCGTGCGATCCACGGCGTCGCGGTCATCGCCATTCGGCGGAATTATCGGATCGGACATGACAATCTCCACACGCGCAAACGGCCAGGGTATCAGAAATTTGTCCCAGCTTTTCTGCAGTCGAAGCCCGGCAGTCCGAATGCGGATGCAATAGATGGGCACTCCCGCCCGCGCAGCCGCCACCACCGCGCCGGGTTTCATTGTGTGGCGCGGACCGCGCGAACCGTCGGGCGTCACCAGCACCAGCGAACGACGCGCCAGATCTTCTATGTGCGCCAGCGCTTCGCGTCCGCCGCTGGAAGACGAACCGCGAACAAGCGTGTATTCCCACTCCTCCAGCAGCTGCGCCAGCAACGCCCCGTCCTTGCTCAGGCTGGTCAGCGCTGTCGCCTGCTTGAAGGCAAAGTGTTTCCACACCGGCAGCATTTCGTCGTGCCAGAACACCAGCACGGCCGGCGCCTGCGGCTCCGTCCCGCGGAAGCGAATGCGCCAGGTCGACGCCAGCAAACGAATGAGCGCGGCCGGCCCGCCGTTTTTTTTCACCTGCGACGACTCCTTTGCGGTTCGAGGTAGTCGGCAATACATTCGGCGGCTTGTCTGGCGGCGGCCCCGCCTTCGCCCAGTGCGGCGCGCACGGCGTCGAACTCGCGCAACATTGACTTGCGGGTCGCAGCATCATCCAACAGTCGCCGCATTTCGTCGGCCAGCAATTCCGGCCGCGCCTCGTCCTGAATCAGCTCGCGCACAACCTGTTTGCCTGCAATAATGTTGACAAGAGAGATAAACGGCAGTGTGATCAGGCGGCGCGCAATGCGATACGAGAGGGCCGAAGTGCGATACATCATCACAAAAGGCATGCGCGCCAGCGCCGACTCCAGCGTCGAAGTACCGGTTTTGACCATCCCGGCCGCTGCGCGTTTGAGCAGGGCGCGGCTGTTGCGCGTAATTTTCACGTCCACCGCGGCGGCCTGAATCAGGCGTTCGTGCACACTGCTGTCGCGACCCGCGGCCGCGATAACAAACCGCAGCTGCGGCATCTGCGCCTGCAACAGTCTGGCGGCATCTAGCATGATCGGCAGATTGTTCTCCACTTCCTGAGTGCGGCTGCCCGGCAGCAGAGCGATGCTGTCGTCTTCGCGCTCTCCGTCTACATCACCGTCGCGGAAGGCCGGAACGTCGAGCAGCGGATGACCGACAAAGCGCGCTTCGATGCCGAAACGCCCGAAAAATTCCACTTCAAACGGAAAAACCACCATGAGCAGATCCACTGCCGCGCGCAGTTTTGCGGCGCGTTTTTCTCCCCAGGCCCACAGCTGCGGCGCGATGTAGTAAAGGACGGGAATGCCGGCTTTGCGCGCAGCGGCGGCCAGACGCAGGTTGAATCCGGGGTAGTCAACCGGGATGAAGGCGTCGCAGCCCCCCTGTTCCAGCTCTGCGCGACAACGCCGCAGCAGACGCCGAAAAAATGGATAGCGCTTTGCGACTTCCCAGAAACCCACGACGTTGATGTCTTCCAGCTGCGCCAGGCTCTGCAGCCCCAGCGCCTGCATTTGCGGGCCGCCGATGCCGCGGAACTCGCAGTCCGGCCAGATGGCGCGCAGCTGCTGCATCAGGCGCGCGGCGTGCAGATCGCCGGATGTCTCGCCGGCCACGATAAAAAAGCGCTTCACCAGTTTGCCCGTTCATTGATGTTTTACCCGAATCGGCGAAACTACGATTTTTTCGGCTGGTGTATTCACCGAGTCCAGGTTCGTCGGCAGCCCGACAGCAACACGTCGAAGGGCTGAACAGTACTTGTAAATGCGCCGAGTGTCCACGGGAGATCAACTCGGCCGCATCCATGAATCAGATGTAAAAACCGGAGTTGACAAATCATCCCGCGAGACCCAATCCCGACTCGGCGGAAGACGATTGTTAACAATCCGGTGTTGCGCCGTCGATTGACGTGCAAACAAGCGGCGCACTCGAGTGATGTACAAGCGTGTGAGGCATGTCAACAGGCGCAAACTACCGTTGAATCTTTGGGCCCTCCCGTGTTCCCGCCACCGCCGTCGCCGCCGATTTGTTTAAGTTTCAGTACAGCGTCGCCGTCCGCATTTCTGCCCGCGGCAGCCAGCCACTCCTGCTGCGGGCGTCGCGCGAACTCCCGCACGTATCTGGACAAGTCTGGCGATTTTTCAGGCAAATTCAATCGGAAAAACATTGAACGCATGCCACGCGTGACCAAGCGGCAAGGTTCGCCCGCTGAACGGATAAGCACGGTCAGTGCAATTGGCGATCCGATCCGCGAACAACTGTCATTTTGTGTATTTTCCGACATGGAAAACGACGCGGCAACATCGCCACAGAAGTTCGAAGCGCAGGCAGACGCGGATCAGGAGGATATCCGCCTGGCGGCCGACGACTTTTTTGCGCGCATGGAAGACTTCGGCTACTTCGAGCTGCTCGAAGGCCACCTGCCGCGGGAGTTCACGCTGGTGTATGAAATCGCGCGTGTCTTCGAAGACGAGAACAATCCGCTGACGGAAAAACTTGCACCGATTATCCATCAGGCTAGCGGGCCGCCCAAAACACCGCCGCCTCCGCCGATACCAATTCTGACCGTCGGCGAAGAGTACGAAGCGCGACCGATCCGCTCGGCCGCAGACATCGCGCGCATTTACTCCCACGAGCACCTGCTGCCGGAAGAAGTGTTCGACCGCAAAATAGCCGATCGCTCGCTGATGATGCCGGTGGCCGTGCCGCCGAATAATTTCCGCTATCAGAGTGAAGCCAACGATTACGCGCCGGACAGCCGCAAACAACAAGTCTACCTGCTGCTGGACACGTCCAGTTCAATGATTGAACACAATCGCATCCAGCTTGCCAAGGCGCTGTGTTACGCTTTCCTGCGCGCCAACCTGCAGGAACTGGGCATCGTGTATTTCCGCACTTTCGACGTGGAAATTGGTCCGCTTTACACGGCCGACGACCGCCACAGTTACTCCGAACTGGTCCACGCGCTCATCGGGCTTGACTCGCTCGGCAACGGCACGGCGATGGAAAAAGCGCTGAAAACCGCCGTGGCGGACATCCGTGCGCACGACAACATGCGCGACACGGAAATCCTGCTTATTACCGACGGTGCGGTTCACCTGGATAAAAATGCCCTGGGCGAATTGTTCGGCGATACGATCAGGCTAAACGCGGTGAAAATCGGCGATGAAAGCATTGAAGTAAACGATGCGTACATCCGCGATCGCGTGCTTTTGGGCGACTCGGAGCAGGCCAAACTGCTGCAAAAGCTCTACAAACGCGAAGAAGAAGTCGAGGCGCAGCGCCGTGCCGGCGCCAACAGCGAGCAGCGCCGCAGTGCAATCGTCAAGGAACTTGAAGCCATTCAGCGCCAGAAGCGCACCGTTATCGACTCTTTCAAGCAGACGATTTCCAGCACCTACGGCCGCGAGATTGAAGAACTGTCCGAAGTGTTCATCAACGTGCCGGACCTGGAGCTGGCCAACCTGTTTACGCCGCGCGATGTACGCATCAACGAACTGAAAAACATGAGCGCCGCCATGCTCGCGGCGCTCGGCAACAATGCCACCCCGATGGCGATTAAACAAGCTGCGCTGCACCTGCAGCAACTCGAATTGTTCCAGGAGTCGTTCCCGGACGAAACCGGCGATCTTGGCAAAACGGCGGAAGATTTGCGAGCCGAACTGCAGTCGATGTTAAACGACGCCGACGGAACAGTGGAGTTGCCGGACATCGAACTGAGCGAACAGGACGAGCAACAACTTGTGGGGCTGCTGCGCAAAACTCTCGGCCCCAGCTCTCAATCGCTGGCCGCACTGCTGCGCTTCCTCTGGAAACGGCTCGTTAAACGCTTCAAACGCTGGCGGCGCAACCGGCGCTATCGTCCACCGGCGCAATGAGCCGACGCGTTTGTATTATTCTTTGTAGGTTTGCGGGCATTTGGAGGAATAATGGCATTCATTCGCTCTATTTCCGGCGTCCGCGCCACCCTGGGCGACGCCCTGACGCCCGCGCTTGTGGCCGACTACGTCAGCGCTTTCTGCACCTACCTGCCGGATGGAGCGATCGTTCTGGGGCGCGACGGCCGTCCCTCCGGAACCTGGATAGAACATGCGGCCGTGGCCGCGATTCAGGCCTGTGGCCGCGAAGCTCGTATTCTCGGCATGGTCCCGACACCCACCGTGCAGATTTTTGCCGAGGAAACCGGCACGGCCGGCGCTATCTCGATTTCGGCATCGCACAACCCCGCGGAATACAATGGGCTGAAATTTCTCGGCGGTGACGGGCTGTTCCTGCGCGCCGGACAGCTCCAGGAAATGTGGCGCCTGGTGGACGGCGGTCGCTTCAATTATGTTTGCGCAGGCGGCGAGGGATCGCTCATCAGGGTAACTAAACCGCTCGACACACATATTAAACGCATTCTCGATCACCCGCTTTTCAGTGCCGATGGCGGTGCGCGATTGCAGGCTATTCGCGATCGGAAATTCAAGGTGGTCGTGGACGCTGTTAATGCCGCCGGTTCCACTGCCGTGCCGCAGCTGCTGGAAGCCATGGGCTGCGATGTTGTACGGCTGTATTGCAACGGCAGCGGCGTATTTCCGCACACGCCGGAACCCTTGCCGCAGCATCTCGGCGATCTGAGCCGCGCAGTGCGGGAACACAATGCCGATCTGGGAATAGCTGTGGACCCGGACGCCGATCGTTTGGTCATCATTGACGACCATGGAAATGCCATAGGAGAGGAAAATACCATCGTGCTGGCCACGCATGCAGTGATGTCGGCCGCGGAACATTTTTCAACGGACGAATTCGACGCGCGAACGGCGGTTGTTAACTTTTCAACGACACGCGGTGTGGAGGATGCGGCTGCGGCGCACGGCGGAACGGTCCATCGTTCGGCCGTCGGCGAAATCAATGTCGTGGATAAAATGTTAAGTACGCGCGCAGCTGTCGGCGGTGAAGGTAGCGGCGGTGTAATTGTGCCGCAGATCCACGCGGGCCGCGATTCGCTTGTCGGAACTGCCCTTTTGCTTGATTTTCTTGTTAGTCGCCGGGAGAAACTGTCCGAGGTCGTCGCGTCGTTTCCGGCCTATGCAATGATTAAACAAAAAGTGGCGTTTGAAGGCGACCCGTCAAATTTATTCGACAAACTGGAAGCGACATTCAGTGGGGCGCGGGCGCTGCACGGCGACGGCATCAGGCTGGATTTTGCGGACGCATGGGTGCACGTTCGCGCTTCGAATACCGAGCCGATCCTGCGGATCATCAGCGAGGCGGGCGATCGGAAACGGGCTGAGAACATGGTGAAAGATGTGGAAGACCTAATGAGTACACTGGTGAAAATGGACAGTTAATCCTGAAATTTGCAACGTTCAGGGGCGAATGCGGCACGTTAAGGAAGATTGTTGTTGAAAAGCAGAAAAAGATGCATTATCCTGCCATCTTTGGTGGAACGTAAGAGGGATATGCCGGTATGGAAGCGCTTGCAGTTCGCGGATGGCGGTCGGCCGATATCATTGGCCTTGCGACGAATGCGCGGATAAGCTCGGCGGCAATTCGCAGGCTGATCGACCGGTACAACTGCCTTGACCAGGCGCTGGATGAATCGCCCAACGAGCTTGAGCGCGCCGGTTTGAGTTGTCGGAGTTTGTTTAACAACGGCAGCCGGCGCCGGATCAACGAATCCGCGCAGCGTGAACTCGAACGATGCCGTGCGGCGCGTGTATCCGTTATCAGCATCGTTGAAGACGAGTACCCGGAAACACTTAAACAAATAGATTATCCGCCCGCCGTCCTGTACGTGCGCGGCAGACTTGACAAAAGCAAAATCGGTGTAGCACTGGTGGGAACACGCCGCAACAGTCCGTACGGCGCGGCTGTGACGCAAACCTTTGCGGGAGAACTTGCCGCCGCGGGCTGCGCGATCGTGAGCGGGCTGGCACGCGGCATCGACACCGAAGCTCACCGCGCCACACTTCGACGCGGAGGCACAACCTACGCCGTGATCGCTTCCGGAGTGGATCGCGTCAGCCCCGTCGAGAATTCGCGTCTGTCTGAAGAGATCGTCGAGGCGGGTGGTGCAATCATCAGCGAGTACCCTTGCGGTACGCGGGCCGTGAGCGCCTATTTTCCACGCCGGAATCGGATCATTTGCGGATTGTCCGCCGCGGTTGTAGTGATGGAGAGCGGGATGAGCGGCGGAGCTATGATCACGGCCGAAATGGCCCAAAGCCAGGGGCGGAGGTTGTTTGCCGTTCCCGGACCGGTCAATTCAACGACCAGCGCCGGCACAAACATGTTGATCCGCAGCGGCAGGGCGGCCATGGCCTGTTCGACCGCCGAAATATTGAAGGTGTTGGGGCAGCGATCCAATGACGGAAAAAGCACGACACAACTCACACCGAGACTCGGACGGCACGAGTCCGCCATTTACAGCGCTTTGCTGCAGGGCGACAAACACATCGATGAATTGCAGCAGCAGGCCGAATTGGAATTATCGGAAATACTGCCTGTTTTGGTCCGGCTGGAAAGTCGCGGCCTGATCAGAGCTCTCCCGGGAAATCGCTATGCCGGACAATCCCTTCACTGACGCCGATGGACAACAATCGTCCGGAACCGAACAGCCCCCGCAACAGATGGATGCGCCGCAGACGACCTCGCGCAAGCGGGACCACGTAGAATTGGTCGTAAACCGCGATGTGGCATTTCGGGCAAAATCGGCTGGTTTTGAGCGTGTGGAATTTGTACATAACGCCGTTCCGGAACTCAACTTTGCGGACATTGATTCTCGCAGTGTTTTCCTGGGACAAACACTTTCCGCCCCGTTGATGATATCGTGCATGACCGGCGGCTACGCGGAGGCGGAAGTGATCAACGCCGCATTGGGTGCGGCCTGCGAGCAGGAAAATATTGCAATGGGCGTGGGCTCACAGCGCCAGGCCCTGGAAAACAGCCAGTTTATTGAATCGTTTCGCGCAGCGAGGCGAGCCGCGCCTTCAATTCCGATCGTAGCCAATATCGGCGCCGCGGAAGTTGCCGCCGGAATGGGATCCGGCGAAGCGCAAAAATTGGTGGACATGATTGAGGCAAACGCGCTGACGGTCCACCTCAATCCCCTGCAAGAGTTGCTGCAGCCGGAAGGCAACACACAATTTGCGGGAGTACTGGCGGGTATAGAGCAATTGGCCGGGACATTGAACGTACCGATTATTGCCAAGGAAGTCGGTGCAGGCATTTCCGCCGCCGCGGCCGAGCGCCTGCTGGATTCGGGCGTCATGTGGATAGACGTTGCCGGTGCGGGCGGAACAAGTTGGGCGGGCGTCGAAATATTGCGCCGCAGCAACCCGGAGCTGGTCGACATGTTCTGGGACTGGGGCATACCGACGGTGGATTGTCTGATTGAACTGCATCAATTGCAGCAGTCCCGCGGATTCGGCCTTGTGGGTTCCGGCGGGCTGACTTCAGGCCTGGATCTGGCCAGGACGATTCGGCTCGGTGCCGATCTGGGCGCAGCGGCACGACCATTTGTGCGAGCGCTGAAAACACAGGGTGAGGAGGCTTTGCACGCCGAGATTCGAGCCTGGAAATACCAGCTGCGAGCGGCGATGTTCCTGACTGGAAGCGCCACGCTTGAAGAATTGAGCCGCGCTGAATGCCGACTGGCAGCGCCCGGTAAACAATAAATCCGCCGACAATCATTCAGAGACAGTTTTTGAAGCGGGCCAATATATGAGCTTTGATTCGCGCTACAGCGAATACGTCCGGATCATAGAATCCACGCAGGCAGACTTCCTGGCGCACAGCCCGGCCGTGCACCTGCTCGAACCGGTGCGCTACGCGCTCACGAGCGGCGGCAAGCGCATACGCCCCGTGCTCGTAATGTTGTGCTGCGGAGCGGCAGGCGGCACACCCGAGGAGGCCCGCTGGGCGGCGATCACGGTCGAAATGTTGCACAACTTCACCCTCGTGCACGACGACATCATGGACCAGGCCGACAAACGCCGCGGACGCGACACCGTTCACGTAAAGTGGAATGAGGACACGGCTATTCTGGCCGGAGATGCGATCATTCCCTTGGCCAGTCTGGCTATGCTGAAAACTGCATCACATTCCCGGCTGGACGAGATGCTCGCGGCCGTCAGCGAGGGGATCATTGAAGTCTGTGAAGGCCAGGCGCTCGACCTCAAATTCGAGCGAAGTAAAAATGTGTCGATTCCCGAATACACGCGCATGATCGAGCTGAAAACCGCGCGTATGCTCGTCATGGGAGCGCGCCTGGGCGCACTTGTCGCCGACGCGGACATGCGCACGATGGACCTGCTGTGCGACTTTGCCTCCAAAGTCGGGATTGCCTTTCAGATTCAGGATGACATTCTGGACATTGCATCGGAAAGCACGGTTACGGGCAAGCGACGCGGCGGCGACGTGATAGAAGGCAAAAAGACCTTTCTGGTACTGAAGGCACTTGAGAATGCCGAAACCAAAGCCGACCGCGAATTACTGCAGCGATTTATCGATCAGCACGGTCTGCCGGCGGAAGAAGTGGACGCCATGTACGACCTGTTCGATCGAACCGGCGCACTGCGCGATGCCGAAGAAGCAGTTGCAGAGCTGACGAACGAGGCGCGGCGCGATCTGGAAGATTTACCGCCATCCGAATATGTTGATTTGTTGCGCGGCTACGCCGCAATGCTGCTTCATCGCGAATTTTGACTTTGGCGAGAAACTACTGCTATGTGTGAAAGAGAATTGACTGTTCAGAATCGGGCCGGACTGCATACGCGCCCCGCAGCACATCTGGTGAAACTGGCCTCCAGATTCCGCTCTGAAATTTTCCTCGTAAAAGAAGGCGCCGCTATAAACGCGAAAAGCATCATCGGCGTCATGACGCTGGCGGCGGAACAGGGGGCGCAGTTGCTGCTGCGCGCCGAGGGCGATGATGAACACGAAGCCGCCGACGCCATCGTAGAGTTTTTTGATGCACGATTCGGCGAAGAAAGTTAAATGCCGCTCATTGAATTTCGCCGGGCTTTCATTTATATTCCAAGAAGCTTTTTGTTCACAATCCAAGAGAACCGCCTTGCCGGAAGAGCCTCCGCTACTCGAATCCGATTCTGACAAGTTATCCGCCATACCGCCGGCCTGGTCAGGCAATGTTTCCACCCGCCGGCGCGAACGCCAACTTACAGGAATTCCCTCTTCACCGGGCATTGTCACCGGCACCGCCGTTATTATCGAGCGGGAGCGTTCTCTGCGCAAATCCCGACGCCTGGAAGCCGACGAAATTCCCGACGAACTACGCCGCTTTGAAAAAGCGCTGCGGAAGTGTTCGCGTGAATTGATGGAGATTATCGAAACTGCTCCGAAGGATTCACCGGCCATTGGTCATATCCTCGAAGCGCAGTTGATGATCCTCAACGATCGCTCCGCTCTAGCCGGGATTCGACGCAATATTGAAGACGGTATGAGCGCCGAAGGCGCGGTCAGCAAGGTGTACGACGCCCAGGAACACAACCTGCGCATGGCGCGCGATGAAATCCTGCGCGAACGGGCTGTCGACCTTGAAAATGTTAAACAGCGCCTGCTGGCCTATCTGCGCAACAAACGCCTGAAACACGAGCTGCCCGCCAACAGCATCCTGATTGCGCCATCGCTGACCCCCAGCCAGGTCATGCTTTTCCACGAAGAAAGCATGCTCGGTTTTGTGACGGAGATGAGCGGCATCGCATCCCACACGTCGATTATGGCGCGGTCCATCCACGTGCCCTCGGTTATCGGTATCAAACACTTGTTCAAGAATGTGCACGCCGGCGACAAAATCATTGTCGACGGATTTGCCGGTATCCTGGTCGTCAATCCGCGACCCGAGACATTGCTCAAGTACCAGCGCCGCATCGGCGATCTGGAGACCAAGCGCAAAAAGCTGCTCAAGTTTGCCAAGCTGCCGACGGAGACGTCCGACGGTGCTAAAATCAAACTATACGCCAATGCGGATTCGCTAGAAGATGTGGACGCTTCACTGGCCTACGGTGCGCAGGGAATCGGGCTGGTGCGAACGGAAACGATGGTGTTTCGCGGCGGCGAAGGCATTCCGTCGGAATCGGAACAGCGCAAATGGTACACACAATTGGCGGAGCGCGCTTATCCCCTGCCGGTGACAATCAGAGCGTTTGACCTGGGCGGCGACAAGTGGATCGACGGACTGGCTCCTGAGAGCAATCCGGCACTCGGCGTTCGCGGCCTGCGCTATTTGCTGCAGCAACGCAAGGTATTTCGTGACCAGATCAAGGCGGTACTGCGCGCTTCGACGCACCGCAACGTCAGGTTTATGTTGCCGATGGTCACAGGACTGGAGGATTTTCAACGCGCATTGGGAATCATCGAAAAATGCAAAGCTTCGCTGCGCAAGGCGGGGATCTCATTTGATCAAAAAATGCCGATCGGCGCAATGATTGAGACGCCCTCGGCGGCGCTCCTGGCAGACCAACTGGCAAGCAAGGCCGACTTCCTCAGTATTGGAACCAATGACCTGACACAGTATACGCTGGCGGCTGATCGCATCAACGTCAACGTAGCCAGTTTTTTCGATTCATTTAACCCGGCTGTTTTACGCCTGATCAAAATGGTGGTTGAGGCCGGACGAAAAAGCGATGTTCCGGTCGGCATTTGCGGTGAGTTTGCGGCGCATGCGGCGTCGACCGGCGTGCTGATAGGATTGGGGGTCACCGACCTAAGCGTTGCGCCGGAGACTTTGCTGGAAACAAAGAGACGCATCCGCAAAACATCGGCCGCACATGCGCGCAGCATCTCGCAGGAACTGCTGCTGCTGAGCGAGGGATCCGAGATACGCAAGCGGATTCGCGCCATCCGCAAGAAATAAACCACACGTCATCAGGGTTTGGCAGGTCGGCGGTTCATTGTCCAGTCGTAGTCGAGGTAAGCAAGTTTCAACGACGTGCGATGTTGTTTTAGCCACGCAGCTGTTTGAGCGTCTGTATAAGCCGCGATGAAATCGATCACTTTGCTGTCGGAATCTCCAAAGTCGACGCGGTACCACTCGAAGATTTTGGACAGATGAACTGTTTTGGCCGCCCGGTCGACTCGCATTCCGGCGCTACCGGCGAGATAAGACCTGAGATTGCTTTTCAGCATTTCCACCACCCGATCTGCGGTGTAGGCCGTGTTCAGCAGCGGCGGGCAGCCGCGCGCCGCGCACACGACGCCGAAGTGAATCAATGCTTCCTTGAATTGGGGACGGATGATCTCGTTTTCGATCTGGTCGAGCGAAAGCACCTGACCGGCAACATTGAATTTCTTTTCCTTGAAAAAATCGGCTTTGTCGATCGGTTGGGCCAGCGCGCTGTTGTCCAGGACCTGCCTGATGGCGCAGGCATTGTACGCGTTGATCCAGAACGCCAGTCGTTCATTGCGCGGCCAGCCCTGCGGCTGCGCCGCAGCCAGCTTCGCCAGATAGCCGTCAAAGCGTGGAGTGTCAAAGCCGGGATAATATACCGTGCCGGACTTGACGTTGGCCCGCAGCAGAGCGTCGAAGTCTGCGTGAAAATCGTCGCCCCCGGCATAGGAACTGCGCGTGGCCGCCGTTACAATCAAAAGAAGAGAGACAAGCAGCGCACTGCGCATGCGGAAACAGATTCGGTGCGGCATAGGATTCGAATGTTTTGTGGTATTGAATGTTGAACCGAGAGACAAATCGTCGATTGCACCGGGAAATTTTGCGATTTGCAACAAGGCCCGGCGACCCGTGGTTCCAATCCGCACGACTAAACAGAAGATGTCAGGGGGGAATTTGCATTTGCTGTACGGGATATAAAAATCTTGGGTGATTCCGGCAAATACTCGTATCTTTGCGATTCTCGTCAGCAAAATGCCTGTTGGCGAATGCAGCGTACGGTGCCGTGGCCGAGTGGCTAGGCAGAGGTCTGCAAAACCTTTTACGGGGGTTCGAATCCCTCCGGCACCTCAAAACAGTCTACCTTAAATCTGACATACAAGATTACTTCCCGATATGGGTTCTACATCGGATCTGCGCCAGGGCGCGGTTATTGAGTTCAAAGGTGATCCCTGCGTTATTCTGGAAACTTCGCACCGCTTTATGGGACGCGGCAGCGGATTCCACCAGGTAAAAATGCGCAACCTCAAGACCGGCCGCCAGTTTGAAAATAAATTTCGTTCGAGCGAAAACATTACCTTCCTGCGCCTCGAACACCGCGAATATCAGTACCTGTACCACGACGGCGTCGCATTTGTGTTCATGAACAACGACACGTACGAGCAGGTGATGGTCGAAGACGCAATTGTAGGCGATTCCGCCGAGTTTTTGCGTGAGAACGACATGGTGAAAATCGCGTTCAGCGACGATGAGATTATTTCCGTCGAGCTGCCGGCGCACGTGACGCTTGAAGTAGTGGAGACCGAGCCGGGCGTACGCGGCGACACGGTTTCCAACACGACCAAACCAGCCAAACTTGAGACGGGCGCATCTGTACAGGTGCCTCTGTTCGTCAATCAGGGCGATGTAATTCGCGTCGACACACGCACCCGTTCGTACATCGAACGCGTCAAAAAGTGATGCGGAAAATTGTCGAAAGCGTGTTCGATTCCCCCTGAAGCCGGACACGCTTTTTTCATTGGCATTTTTGTATATTCTGAGCGATTGCGTCGCGCAGTCAGCCCGTTATTTTCCGGCATTGCCGTTCCGGCTCTCGCCATAATAACAGGCACAACCGTCGAAGAAGGACGTCTATGGATCTTCAATACCTCCGCCGTCTGGTGAAAATTTTTGACGACAGCTCCGTCGTCGATTTTCGCATCGAAGAGGAAGGGCTGAAACTGCGACTGTCTAAAACGCCTCTGACGTCGGCGGGCGCACCGGCTCCTCCGGTCGTACATGTGCAATCGGGACTGACCGGCCAGGAAGCCCTCCCGGCGCAACAGGCCGCCGCTCCGCAGATGGAAACATCCTCCAAGGCGGAAACACCCGCCCCTCCAGCAGAAAGCGCCGCCGACGCCAACGTTCATATTGTCACTTCTCCTATCGTCGGCACATTTTATCGCGCTCCTTCTCCCGAATCCGAACCCTTTGCTTCGGTCGGCGATCGCGTGGCCGAAGGCCAGACGCTCTGCATCGTGGAAGCCATGAAGCTGATGAACGAAATCGAAAGCGATGTCAGCGGCGTGGTCGTCAAGGTATTGGTTGAAAACGCCCAGCCGGTGGAGTTCGGTCAGCCGCTCTTCCACGTTCAAACGAGCTGAGCCTGAACGCCCGCGGACGAGCGTTGCGTCCACGGAGAAGACCACGAGCTATCCAGACTCTATGATTAAAAAAGTTCTCATCGCCAATCGAGGCGAAATTGCCCTGCGCATCATTCGCGCCTGCCGCGAAATGGGAATTCACAGCGTGGCTGTGTATTCCGAAGCCGACAAGGCGTCGCTGCACGTCCGTTTTGCCGACGAGGCAATCTGTATCGGCAAGGCCGCAGGCAAGGACAGCTACCTTAAGATTCCGTCGATCATTGCCGCCGCGGAAATCAGCAATGCCGACGCGATTCATCCCGGCTATGGCTTTTTAGCTGAAAACCCGGATTTTGCAGAAATCTGCATGGATTGCGGCTATACCTTCGTCGGCCCCAGCGCGGAAGCAATCTCGCGGATGGGCAACAAGTCCGTCGCCAAGGAAACAATGCGCGCGGCCAACGTTCCGGTTGTTCCGGGAAGCGACGGCGTGGTGTCGGACGAAAAAACGGCGCTCAAGGTCGCCGAGGAAACCGGTTATCCCGTGATGCTGAAAGCTGTGGCGGGCGGCGGCGGCAAGGGAATGCGCTTGGTCAAAACCGCGGAAGAATTACCGGGCGCCCTGCGCGCCGCCAGCAACGAAGCTGAGTCGGCCTTCGGCAACCCGGACATGTACATTGAAAAGTTTATCGAGAAACCGCGCCACGTCGAGATCCAGGTCTTCGGCGACACACACGGCACGGCGGTGCACCTGAATGAACGCGAGTGTTCGATCCAGCGCCGGCACCAGAAACTGATTGAAGAATCGCCCTCCCCCGTTGTTGATCGCGATCTGCGCGAACGCATGGGAAAGGCGGCCGTAGCTGCGGCCAAAGCCGTGGATTACGTCGGTGCGGGGACCGTTGAGTTCCTGGTCGACAAACACGGCAATTTCTACTTCATGGAAATGAACACGCGTATTCAGGTGGAACACCCGGTGACGGAAGAGTCGCTGGGCGTCGATCTGATCAAGGAACAGATACGCGTTGCGGGCGGCGAGCCGCTGAGCTTCGGTGAAAGCGAACCGCAGTTTCATTCGATTGAATGTCGCATCAACGCGGAAGATCCGTTGAAGAACTGGCGTCCTTCGCCCGGCATGATCACCAGTCTGCATTTGCCTGGCGGCCGTGGCATTCGGGTCGATTCGCACATTTACCAGGGCTATTCGATTCCGCCCTATTACGACTCGATGATTGCCAAGCTGATTACTCGCGGGCGCACGCGCGAAGAGGCAATCATGTTAATGCGGCGCGCGTTGGACGAGATTGTGATCGAAGGCATTCAGACGACAGTGCCTTTTCACAAAAAAATGATGGTTAACCCGGATTTTGTGGCCGGCGAGTTCGACACGAACTACCTGGATTCACACGACTGGAATGCCTGATTGCGGCAACCGGATGTTTAAGTCAGTCCGGTCACACCGCCAGTAACTGATTGTACATCTTTTCATCGGATATACGGAGTATTTCGAATGAATTTTCCCGAGGATTTGAAGTACACCGAAGACCACGAGTGGGTTCGCGTCGAAGGTGACACCGGCATTATCGGAATTACTGACCACGCCCAGAGCGAATTGGGCGACATTGTGTACGTCGACATCGAAGACGAACTGGACGCCATCGAAAGCGGCGAAAGTTTTGGTACGATTGAGGCGGTAAAAACGGTAGCCGACCTTTACGCTCCCTGCACCGGACAGGTCATCGAGATCAACTCCAAACTGGAAGACAATCCCGAACTGATCAACAGCGATCCCTACGGCGACGGCTGGATCCTGAAGTTTAAAATCAGCGATCCGTCGGAACTCGACCAACTGCTCGACGTCGGCGAGTACAAGGAACAAGTCGGACAGTAAACATTCTTCCGCGCAGAACAGCCAAATGTAAAGTCGCTCCATTGCGGGGCGACTTTGTTGTTTTAAACATAAGCGGCAGGAGAACCCGCTTGCACGTGTCTACTCTCAGCGCAACACGCGAAGCGAAGAGGATGTTTGCTGATTGACTGGAGCTTTGAAGACCGGGACTAAACATTAAAGACCAAGACTGAGGCTTGAATACCAGGACTGAACATTGAATTCCGGGACTGAACATTGAATTCCGGGACTGAACATTAAAGACCGGAACTGAGCATTGAATTCCGGGACTGAGCATTGAATTCCAGGACTGAATATTGAATTCCGGGACTAAACATTGAAGACCGGGACTGAAAGTTGGAATCGGATACGAAAGAGCAGACTTTGACGTGAAGATCAAGGGCCCACCCGGTTCCCGCCGCCGCCGCCAAATTTTCTCACCCTTGACTCACTTCTCTCCCTGGCCGTCCTCACAGCCTTGAATTTTTTGCTTGTTTTCAGTTTTACTTCCGACCGAACAATGCGTTCAAAGCCCGGCCGGCATTCCCCGCGGTTCTGATTGACAAACTACGCCGATAGTCAACGCCATCGCGAACTGTTTTACTGAACGTTGCTGAAAACTGTTTAACCGGGATACGCTCGGAGATGAATGGCGCACGTTTCAACACAAAGCCGCACAGTTTTTCGCAAAAGGCGTGTCAATCTCTGCTGCCTCATGAAAACCACAGGAACGCCCGCCGAACACGGACAATTTTGTTTTACCTGAACATTCCCTGGCAATCAATCGCCCGGATCATACAACGGATCGCCGTGGATACGCGGCCTGCAACTGTTCGTCCAACGAACTCAGATAGTCAAATCCATATGGACCGCGCTCAAGACCATCGAACAAATCCTGCGGCAGATTCTGTTTAATCTCGCGGCTGAAACACCCCGCAGCCAAGGCGATACTCGCCACCGTGTCTACGTCACCGGTGAAGGCGATGCAGCGCTGCAGGAGATCGCTCATGCCTGAACACTCCGCCAATGCAGTGATCGCGGCCTTGACGCTCATCCAACCTTTGGAACCGACTTTTCCCTTGTATCGGTCAGACCAATTGCCGGGAACGTGCTTTTCAATGAACTTCCCGAGACCGGCCCGTGGACCGATATCGTGATAAAAATAGTGCGTCGCCAAGGCCGCGGCCAGCGCGGCATGAACGCCACGCAGCGTATCGTGCGTGATGCGGGCTTGCAGCTCACATTTGTTTAAAACCTCGCCGAGATTGTTTAACAGTCCGATCGGCGCCGCGCGCATCGCCGCACCGCTTTTGTCGCTCGTTGGAATGATTTTCGCGAGGAATTCCGCGCCGTCAGACACCTCCCGCAGAAAGTGGTAAAAACGCTGGGCATAACCCTCGCGCGGATCGCGTTTAAATGCTTGCACAAAACGATCAGCCAGAAGTTCGCGGGTCCAGTCTGCAGCCGCCAGCAGAGCCTCGCACACCGCAATGCTCATCTGCGTGTCGTCGGTGTATGCGCCGGGTTCGATGTCGTGACGAGGGTGTTTAACATAGCGCGTGCAGTCGTTGAATCGCGCCACAAAGTCGGGACGAGCATACTCAAATCCCGCGCCGTAGGCATCGCCGACAGCCAGTTCAATCAACATGTAAGTCTCCCGTGGAAGTGAAGTTCTCCACTCATTGATAAACAAAAAAAGGCGCCCGAAATGGTCAAGGGCGTTGTGATCCGGCAAAAGTATGATTCGACTGTCGCCCCAAAATCAGGCGAAATAGACAAAGGGAGAAAAACGGTGGACAGTTCAATTGCCGTGCGGGCCGGTGCGCGGCAGCGGCGATTTGTCGCGCACGTACATGTCCAGCCACGTGCGCATGTCGCGATTGCTCTCGCGGCGACGCCCGGCCAGAATGTGATCGGCGTTGTCGTAGACCACCAATTTATAGGGATGCAGACAGCGCTGCAGCGCCAGGCCCAGATCGTAGGCGTGAGAAGGATCAATTTTGCGGTCGCCGGTACCGTGTTGCACCAGCAGCGGCGTCTGTTTGCACAGTTCGTCGGCCCAGAGCGCTGCAGACCTGCGCCGCGCGGCCGTGTAATAATCATCTGCTGAATCGAGGTAAGACTGCAGCAGTCGATGCAGTCGTCCCGCCGGCGGCAAATTCGTGAAGTTTGTCGGAGCGCCGAAAGTCACGGCAGCACGGAATTCACTACTCTCGCGCAGCATCAGCAGGGCCACCATTCCGCCGCGGCTGCCGCCGACAAGACCAAGGCGGTCCATGTCGACATCCGGCATGACACGCAGAATTTCCAGCAGAGCCAGGCTGTCGCGCACGTCTCCCTCGCCCCACTCATCGCGTCCGTCGCTGCCGCCGGCGCCGCGATATTGACTGGCAATGGCCACATAACCCCACGAAGCAAAAAGTCCCAGATATTGCGCCACGGAGGAGGGCGTCAACTCCCCGCGTCGCGTACCGCCGCGGTTGAAGACAATCGCCGGTTTTGGGCCGGAATCGGCCGGAACAGCCATATATCCGCGAATTTCAAGTCCTTCGTGGCTGTAGGAAATTTCCGAGAACTCCGCCGAGCGCATGCGCTCAAACTCTTGCGCCGGCATATTGCGGGCCGCGATGGAACGCGACGCATCGGGCAATTCGACGGGTCGGGAGGAAATAACATTGACGGACATAAATCAGCGGAAATAGATGAGGTGCAAGCGGGGTAACTATTCAGCAACGAAGCGATTCGGCGGTGTGCCGCGCTCGTAAATGCGGTAAAGGAGACCGAAGGGCTTTAAAATGAGATACCCCTTGGTGTCACCACTCACCAAGGGGCACTCCCCTACTCACCTTTCACCACCACAACGAAAGGAGATCACATTTTTGTTGAACTTTCTCCGTTCGAACAGTACAAATATACGGCAGCACTGTCCCTGACGCAAACGTTTTTTAACGATTTTTTTACATTCCGCCAGATGTTTTAAAAATGGCCGTTACGAAAACGGAACACATTTTTTCAGACGGCGCTTTCGGCCTTCAACTGCTCCGTTCGGTCGGCCAAACGCACCTGTTCGATTACATTTCCGACATCTCCCTCTATGACTTCCCGCAAAGTGAAGTTTTTGACGTCGCCGGTAAGCCGATGATCGGTCACGCGGTTTTGCGGAAAGTTATATGTCCTGATCTTGTCGGAGCGGTCGCCGCTGCCGACCATCGATTTGCGCACGGACGCAATTTCTTCGTGGCGGCGGGTCGACTCCAGCTCGTAGAGCCGCGCCCGCAGGACGCGCATCGCTTTTTCGCGGTTCTTCAACTGGCTGCGCTCATCCTGACACTGCACGACAATCCCGCTGGGTTGGTGCACGATTCGCACGGCGGTTTCGACTTTGTTGACGTTCTGCCCGCCTTTGCCGCCGGCGCGGTAGATATCGATGCGGAGATCGGCGTCGTTGATTTCGATGTCCACGTCCTCGACTTCGGGCAGCACCGCCACCGAGGCGGCCGAGGTGTGGATACGGCCCGACGCTTCGGTTGCCGGTACGCGCTGGACGCGGTGGACGCCGCTCTCGTATTTCATAATACCGTAGACTTCATCGCCTGAGAGACTGAAAGTCATCTCTTTGAATCCACCGTGTTCGCCTTCACTGAACGAAATGGGTTCCATGCGCCATTTGTTGCTCTCGGCAAAGCGCTGATACATGCGGAAAAGGTCGCCGGCAAAAATGGCCGCTTCGTCGCCGCCCGTCCCGGCGCGGATTTCCACGATGCAGTTGCGCGAATCGTTGGGGTCGCGCGGCAGCAGCAACAGGCGCAGTTCCTCGGCCAGCTCGTCCAATTCGCGCGAGAGTTCCTCGTTATCGCTACGGACCAGCTCCTTCATTTCGGGCTCTATGCCCGACCCGGCCAGCAGGTCGTCGTTCTGGCTGCGCTCGTCGAGCACTTTCATGTAGCGACGTCCGGCCTGCACTAGTTTGCTCAATTCCTTCTGCTCGCGGCTCAGGTCGCGGAAGCGCTTGAAGTCGTTGACGACCAGCGGATCCATCAGGAGCTGATCAATTTCCTCGGCGCGATCGAGTACGGCCCGTACTTTTTCTTCCATCATTGCTCGCCTGCGCGCACTGTTTTTGCCTTTTGCGGCTCAAATTATTTTTGCTTATTGGTCGCCGTGTAGAGCGAATTATGATCAAATTATTGCATGCCTCTGTGATTCACGCCGTTTCCGACACAGCCGTTCCGACGATACGGAACGCTTCCCGCAAGCTCCTGCAGATTCTCTTGTTTGTCGCCGTGCTGATAAGTACTCAATCCTGTTTGCAGGACGACAACCCGAATCTGATCAACCCTCCGGTGCTGGAAGGCACGATCAAAATGCGAATGCTGAACCTGGCCGAACCGGGCCAGAGCCGCTCGCTGCAGCTCGAGAGCGGGCTGGAGTCGTCTCAGGCCGCCTACGGCGACTACACGGAATTTCTGGAGATTGAATCCGACTCGCTCTTTGCGGACTTTGTCGACAATAGCGGCGCCACGCGCTTCCGCACGAGCAGCCGCCTGCGTTTCCTGCGCCGGTCGTATCAAACGATTATTGCCGTGCCGGCGCGCAGCGGCAGCGAGTACAGCGACACTTCTCTCTTTATTAATGTTATCGACGACAGTCTGAGCCGTCCGGAGAACGTGGCCTATGTGCGCCTCGTCAATGTAGCGGTGGAATCGGATCTGTATGTTTCAATGCGGCGCGGCTGCCCCAACGGCGCGCTGCTGGCCAACAGGATCGCGCCCTACGTCTTCAGCGGCCAGTCCGAGCTGGCGCCGGGTCCGTATGTTATCACGCTGACGGCTTTTGACAAGGATGGAGCATCCGCCGGCGTCCAGAGCAGCTACGAAATCACGGTTGAGGAAGACCGCGACTACGCAATTATCGTTCAGGACATCAATGAAACCGGATTTGTTCTCAACATCCTGGACGAACGGCTGGAAACGCCGGAGGGCCTGCTGCCCGTGATCCGGAGCGAGGCGACTGAATCACGTGTGCGCGTGATCAACCTCGGCAATGAAACAATCGATGTGGAAAAATCCAGCGGCGAATCGCCCGAAGTGATCAGCGCCGACCTTGAGGCCATGACGCGTTCGCCCTTTACAATCGTCACGGCCTGCGAGTCCGAGTCGGACGACAGATTTTCCGTTATCCGCGCAGCCGACACCGTCAACCTGGATGTCTCGCTGGACGTGCTGGTGGACTACACCGTCATGATTGCGCCGGACGACAACGACCCGAACACCCAGGATGCAGTGATTCTGCCACCCTATACCGCTTTCTCGGACGTGGGTTTTGACCTGTCCTGCAACGTGCGCGTGGTTAATCTGATTCCTCAGGGAACGCCGGTACAGATCTTGCTCGGTGCACGCACGACCGACGACGATGTGTACGAAACCGGATACACGCTGGCGCACAAGGCCCCCTTTACAACAGTGATGGATCCCGTCGTAGTACGCCCCGGACCGGCGCCGATCCTGCTCTTTACCGAACTGGCGCCGCGTCGACTGCTGGAAACAACTCTTACAAATTTTCAAGCCGATAAACGCTATCTGGTGATTGCGGCACTCGATGCTGAAGGAACTCCGCGTATCTTTGTGATTGACGAAGATGAAGAGAACGGGGCCAACCAGACGATGGAAGCAATGCCTTCCGCCGTCTTCACTCAGTTCGTCAACGTCGTGAGCGACACCGAGAAAAGCCTGGTGAGTTACGGCGACGTCATCACCGACTCAGAGCGTTTCCACGGCGAATTCGGCGCAACGGCGCTGATGCCCGGCATCCACACTTTCAGCATCGACGACTCCGAACAGGACATCGAACTGATCGCCGGGCAGCGCACGCTGGTCGTGGCCAGCGGCACCGTCGCCGCAACGGACATCAGCGCATTCACGAGCGAGCCGTTTGAAGCGACGCTCAGCCAGATTCGTCGGCGCTACGTCAACGCCAGCAACCTGATTCCCCAGGCCGTGTTTGCTCTCGACTCTCTGGGCGGCGAAATGGTCACGGAAGATCTGGACTACCGCTCCGCATCCGACATCGAAACAGTTACGATCGAACGGCGCACGTCCTTTGTCGTATGGGAAACGGGTAAAAACAGCAGTGAAGACGACATCCTCATCAATTCCGACGTCAGTCAGAACTTCGGCAAAAACTATTCGATCATTCTGAGCCACAGCATCCCGGCAGGCGAGGTCGCAGACCGTTCCAACGCGCGTTTCCGCATTCTTGTGCAGCAGGAATATTAACCGGCGCCGGGTGCGGCGATTTCGACCTCAGTGATAAAACAGTAATGGCCTTGCGGGGCCCGCGGTGCAACAGTTCAATTAAACATCAAACTGCAATATAATTTTACCGGTGTTGCGCGCCGCACGCATGTACTCGTGAGCTTCGTCGGTTTGTTCAAACGAAAATACGCGATCCACTACGGGCCGGTATCGGCCGGAATCCCACGCCGGCATGAAACGCTCGCGCAGTTGCGCCGCCAACCGCGATTTAACTTCGTCGCCGGCATTCCTGAGCGTACTTGAACTGATCGTGATGCCGCGTTGAAGCAAACGTGCAAGGTCGATTTTACTCTCGCGCCCGCCCAGCAGACCAATCACAACCACACGTCCCGCATGAGAGAGGGACGACAACAAAGAGCTGAATTGTTCGCCCCCGACCATGTCCAGCGCCAGGTTGACGCCGCGTCCGTCGGTCCAGTTGTTTAACTCGGCAGCTACACTCTGCTCGCGATAATTGATGGTGAATTCCGCGCCAAGCTCACGACAGACTTTTAACTTTTCAGCCGAGCCGGCGGACGCGGCCACATGGGCACCGCACAACACTGCTATCTGAATAGCGGCCGTCCCGACGCCGGAAGCGGCCGCATTGATGTAAACCCGTTCGTCTGCGCGCAGCCCGCCGACGTCCACAAGATTGCGCCAGGCAGTGAACACCGCTTCCGGCACAGCCGCCGCTTCAGTTAAACTGCGGCCGGAAGGCACGGCCAAAACCTGATCGGCCGGGACACAACAGTATTCGGCGTACGCGCCGCCCGCCAGCAAAGCGCAGACGGCGTCACCCGGTTTAACACCGACAACCGCCGGACCGCAGCGTTCCACAATCCCGGCGCACTCAAGCCCCAGAATCTCCGTGACTCCCGGCGGCGGCGGATAATACCCGCGCCGCTGCAAGAGGTCCGCGCGATTAACACCTGCGGCGTGGACGCGAATCGACACCCCGTTCTGGCCCGGCTGCGGCCGCGGCGCCGAGCGCCATTCAAGCTTGCCGCCGGAGGCGGCAAACAGAGCACGCATTACCATTGAGTTTCAATCCCGGCGACTACCAAAAAATGTATGAGAAACCAACAGAGAGAATCTGCGCCAGCTGGCGTTTGCTGGAAACATCGTTGTCGTACTGCAGGCGCACGTTCAGGTTAACAGAAATGATTTCATTCAGTTTACCTTCGATGATGTTGTCAAAGTTGACATCGATATCTTCAGTCGAGGAAAAGTCGGTAAAAAGTTCAAGCCGCCCTTTATAGGCGATTGTACTGGACAGCGGCAGTTTGGCGGTTGTAACGGACTGCATACCGACTTCAATGCGCGAGGTCTCAATTTCATCGGGAGTATCCGGATCATCGCTGTACAACGCGGCGAAGTCATTGGCAATCGTTTCCTTGACGGCAAGACCAAGACGCGTGTTAATATCTTTATAAGGCGTATAACCCAGACCAAAGGCCTGTGTCAGGTAGGCAGGGTCAAACAGCGCGGACACCTTGTTTTTAACGACTCCGGCATCGGTATCCTCAAACTGGTAACCATCGGCGACCTGCGTTCGCAACTTGAAGGAAACGTAGGGATTAACGTAAATATTAACCTTGTAGGTGAAAATAGACTCGAACACCAGTTCATCGACATTTTTACGCGCATCCGCGCTGCCGATCTGGGTTTGACCATAATCGAACTGCAAGGTGTTGGCCCAATCGTAGTTCGACTGGAAGAGCGTGTCGGCATTCATCAGGGAAAACTGCCAGGCAAAGGTATCTTCGCCGCCGGCGATCCAGTTGGAATATTTGCTCTGGGTGATATTGAGACCCATTCCGAATTCGTGCGACCAACCGAGGGAGTCCTGCGGCTCGTTCGCGTCCTGCGCCTGTAGAGAAGTTGCCGCAGCAACACAAACAAGGATTCCGAGGAGTAAGCGATAAGTCATAGTATCTTGCCCTGAAATTGTGGACCATAGCATTTGCAGGTGCAAAACTACGCATCCCCGGTTTTACCCGCAATCGGAAGCGCGGAGGCGGGGCACACCGGTACAGTAAAATGGCGGATTCTTCGTATCTTTCGGCTTTCAGGGGCGTAGAGCTGCGGCAAGAATACGCGCATGTCGGTCGTTCAACATTTTCGGGCAGATACAATTCATGGCTAATAAACGAATCACGCGATCCAACCCCGTTCGAGAGCTTTCAACCCGCCAGCTGCGCTGGACCTGCCCTACAAGCAAATTCAAGTTCAATTCCACCAAGAGCCTGGAAAGCCTGAAGGAAATCGTCGGCCAGCCGCGCGCGGTCGAATCGATTCAGCTGGGCGCCAAACTCTTTTCGCCCGGCTACAACATTTTCGTTTCGGGACTCTCCGGCACGGGGCGATTGACGACTGTTAAGAAGTTGCTCGAAGCTGTACGCAGCACCAAAAACTTCACGTTTGACTATTGTTATGTTCACAACTTCAAGAATTCGGACGAACCGCGTTTGTTGAAGTTCAGCCGCGGCATGGGACAGGCTTTCTGCAAATCCATGGCCGAGACGATCGCCTTTCTGCGGACGCGCATTCCGCAGCTGTTCGAAGAAGAGGGATTCCAGAAAACGAGACGGGCGCTCGTCATCAAGTTCCAGCAAAAGGAAAAAGAAGTTCTCACGAATTTCGACGCCAAACTGCGTCCCAACGGTTTTTTCCTGACGCAGTCCGAGAACGACGACGGCGTCATTCAATACGAGCTGTTGTTTAAGCTCAAAGACGAAAACCACAGCATCGAAGATCTGCGCGAACTCGTCAACCAGGGCGTAATAACGGAGGCGCAGGCCAAGAAGATCAATACGGCTTACCAGCACTTTGCGGATGAGTTTGCCGATATTGCGCGCGAGCGGATTCGCATTGTCCAGGAATTCCAGCGTGAGCTCAAGGAACACGATCGTCTGGCCGCCACGCTGATTGTTAAATCGGCGGTCGACGACATACGCAGCAACTTCAACGACGAAGAACCGCGCGTGCTGGAGCACCTCGACACGGTGTACAACCACGTGCTTGACAACCTGCCGGCTTTCCACCCGGAACACAACCTGATGATGCCGATCCCGAGTGAAACCGGAGAGGAAGATCCTTTTGACGTCTACCGCGTCAATGTGGTGATGGACAATACGGACACGGAAGGCGGACCGATCATCATCGAGACCAACCCGACCTTAACAAATCTCTTCGGCACAATCGAACGCAAATTCGACCGGCGCGGTTTCTGGAAAACCGACTTCATGCACATCAAGGGCGGTTCCCTCCTGCAAGCAGACGGCGGCTATCTTATTCTGAATGCGCTGGACATGCTGGCTGAACAGGGCGTCTGGAAAGCGCTTAAACGGGTTCTGCTGCACAGCAAACTGCACATTCAGGCGTCCGACAGCTACTTCCAGCTCTCGCAGATCGCCGTTAAACCCGAGCCGATCAAAATAAATGTTAAAATCGTCATGATCGGCGACGAGGATATTTACCGGCTGCTCTACTTTGAGGAAGAAGACTTCCGCAAGATGTTCAAGATCAACGCCAACTTCGACTACGAAGCGGAGTTGACGGATGAGATGATGCAGAACTACGCATCGCTCACGCACAAGATCTGCGAAGAAGAAGGACTGCGCCACTTTAACAAAACGGGGATGGCGGCCTTGATTGAATTCGGCGTTACACACGCCGGCAGCCGCGGTCACATCAGCCTGCGTTTCAGCGATGTAGCCGACGTCGTCAGGGAAGCGTCGTACTACGCCCGCCAGACGGACGCCAAAACGGTGGGACGCGACCACGTGGAAGAGGCGCTTAAACAACGCAAGTGGCGCGACAACCTGCTGGATGAAAAACTTCACAATGCCATTATCGAAGGCACCTTCCTGATCGACACGGACGGCGACCGCGTCGGGCAAATCAACGGACTCTCCGTTTACAGCACCGGCCTTGTGTCTTTCGGCAAGCCGATCCGCATCACGTCGAGCATCGGCGTCGGTTCCGCCGGCATTGTTAACATTGAGCGCGAAGTTGAGCTGAGCGGCAGCAGCCACGACAAGGGCATCCTGATTCTGAGCGGCTTCCTGCGCGAGCGTTTTGCCACGTCCGCGCCGGTGTCGCTTTCGGCTTCCATCGCGTTTGAACAAAGTTATGACGAGATCGACGGCGACAGCGCTTCTTCAACAGAAATTTACGCGATGCTTTCGAGCCTGGCGGATGTACCCATCCGGCAGTACATCGCGGTCACCGGCTCTGTTAACCAAAAAGGCGATATTCAGCCGATCGGCGGTGTTAACGAAAAAATTGAAGGCTTTTTCCAGGTCTGCGCCGCCCGCGGGCTGGACGGTCGCCACGGCGTGATTATTCCCGAGCAGAACATCAAGAATCTGATGCTGCCGCAGGACGTCATCGAAGCCGTCAAGAACAAACAGTTTCACATCTGGGCGGTCTCGACGATTGAGCAGGGCATTGAACTGTTAACCGGCATGCCGGCGGGCACGCCCACGGACATCCGCAAGTTCAACCCGGACACCATTTACGGGCGCGTGGCGCAGACGCTGGAGGACTACCGCCAGGCCATGAAAGAGCACGCCGGCGACGACCCGATTTAAACAGAATTCCATATTTAACATTCAGAGCAGCGCCCGGACATGACACGCAGGATTCAGATAGCGCCTTCACTTTTATCCGCCGACTTTGCCAACCTTGAGCGCGACGTACGCCGCTGTGAGGAAGGCGGCGCGGACATGTTGCACGTGGACGTCATGGACGGGCACTTTGTTCCGAACATCACGATCGGACCGCTCGTCGTTCAGGCGCTGCGTCCAATCACAAAACTGACGCTCGACGTTCACCTGATGATCAGCGACCCGGACAAGTACATTAAACAATTCGCCGAAGCCGGGGCGGACAACATTTCTGTTCACGTTGAGACCTGTCCGCACCTGCATCGCAGTCTGGCGCTCATCCGCGAGCACGGCAAACGCGCCGGCGCGGTTTTGAATCCGGTGACGCCGCTCGAATACATCTACCCTGCGGCTGAATATTGCGACTTCATTTTGTTAATGTCGGTCAATCCCGGTTTCGGCGGCCAGTCGTTTATCCCCTCTTTTCTGCGCCGCGCACGCGAACTGCGAGCTTTTCTGGATGCGAACAATCTGGCACACGTCGACATCCAGGTTGATGGCGGCGTTAAGATCGACAACGTGGCGGAGGTCGTTGCCGCGGGCGCCAATCTGATCGTCAGCGGCTCGGGCATTTTCAGCGGCAGCATTGAGGACAACATCCGCGCGATGCGCCGGCGCGCCACGGAATCACTTGTTTAAGCGGCGTTCAACACATTTCAACGCCCTGCTCTGAGCGCTTCGCCTCCGCTGATTACAGCGGGCGGCTTGCTTGTTTTTATTGTTTATCAACGGGGCTGGTGTTAACAGACTGCGAGACCGCACAGGACGCACAGATGCGGATCAGCTCGCCACGGCGAGCGAGCCCTGGAACACCAACGACTTAACACTGCGATTGGGACTGCGGAATTCCAGCGGGAACTGGTTGTCAATATGTTTATGGGTGAGTAAACCTGTGCGGAAGTGGAAGTCAGACATGTATGGAAGAGATTATCGAAGCTGTCCGCAAAATGAATTCAGTAATGTGCGGAAGTGAATGTCAGGCAAGTGTGAAAGTAAA
>CAYULF010000021.1:47587-109972 GCA_964445695.1 uncultured Hyphomicrobiales bacterium
TACCAGACGCGTACGGAAGTGAAGCTCAGATCCGTGCGGACGTGAACATCAGACAAGTGAGCAAGTTAATACCAGACGCGTACGGAAGTGAAGCTCAGATCCGTGCGGACGTGAACATCAGACATGTGAACAAGTGAATATCAGACACGTCCGGACGTGAACATCAGACATGTGAACATGTGAATATCAGACATGTACACAAGGGAATATCAGACCTGTACACGAGTGAATATCGGACGTGCGCGCAATTTGAAATCAGACACACACGGACTTGAAGAAGTCTGAGGACTGTTAACTTCAGGGCGGATTTCGGCCCTAACGGGCCCCACCCCCACCTTCCAACCAACCAGTCCCACACCACTATTTGTCTGCCGGACACGGCTCTCCCGGCCCGGAATTTTTCACTTCTCCCGGACTGCAGGTTTCTCACCCTACTCTGAATTCTTTTTCTGTTCACTCAGCGCCTGCGCAGGCTGCTCCACAAGTCTACCAGGCTAAAGCCTGGAAATCAACCGCAAAAGACTGAACGTCGTGTATTCGAGGCTGAACGTAGCAAATTATGTGGTTAAACGTTCAGTATCAGAATCTCAAGTCACCAGTGACAAAACTCGCAGCGACAAATACCAGAGTCCCAGGTCCCCAACGACAAACACTCTGGAGACAAAGCTCAAACCCGGCACCCGGCCCAAAACCTCAAAGTGTAAAACCCAACGCGCCCGCCCGAAGCTTCAAGCCCGCCGACGAACAAAAAAGTCAGAAAGGCGCACCGCAGGTGCAAGCCGCTCCGGGCAGGTGAAATCGCAGTCCAAATCAACCGAGGTAATGAACATCCTGAAAGTCGTGCTCATTCGAGCGGATCGCGACCAAAAAGTTTGACCGCCGCCATCGCCGGTGCATACTGCAGGTAAAACAAGAGTTCGTTGCCCTGCGCAAGCGCCTGCTCAAAATCGTCGTTCCAGCGCCAGTGAATCACGCCCGCACGGTGCTCGTACTCAGGCCCTTCGTCAATCGTGACGGCGCTCTGATCGGGCAGGCGCGAAGCCGCCATCGAAGTAACGATCTCGCCGATGTTTTCCGGCATTTCGTCCGGACGGCAGGCCCAGAACATCAGGGGCAGCGGCGTGCCCACAAGATCAGCCCACTCCTCGCTGACGTCCAGCGCCGCCGGAAGTGCGTCGTCGCTGCGAGCAATCACCGCGTCAAAGCGCTGCAGAAGCGTCGCTACAGGTTCGTTGTGCTCCTCCACCTCCAGACCCAGCTGAAATTTTTCGCCCAGGGCGATGGCGCCGGCGCGCAGCAGAAAATTCGTCGGTCCCGCAATGGCGCAACTGCGGATCTCCTCGAGCCCGGGCCGGAAATAAATCGAGGCCGCGTGGGTATAACCCTCAAGCATCAGGGCCGGACCTGCAATAATGCGATAGTCGACGCTGCCGACGGCGCGGCCGTAATCTTCGGGTGAAATCAGCGCCAGTTCGGCCGTGTTGCGCTGCAACAACTCGCCGCAGCGGTCCTCGTTCGTGCGAATCAACTCCCAGTTCTGCTCGGCGCACACGCTGTCCGCATGCATCACCAGTGGATCGTAGACGGGATCGTCGGGCACGGCCACGCGGATTTTTATCGCCGGTTTGGTTTCAGACATCGCGCCACCTCAGTGATTGTTGTTCAGTCGTCGCCAGCAGGCCACGGCGGCGGCCCCGGCAATTCCGGCGGCCACACTAACATTAAATGAATGTTTAACACCGAACATCGGAATCTCGACCGCGCCGTCGCACTCGGCCAGCAGTTCGTCGTCGATGCCGCTCAGTTCGTTGCCCAGGACCAGCGTGAGCGGAAAATCGGCCGCATGCAGTTCGTCGTATGGACGACCCGCGTCGGTAAGTTCCAGCGCCAGCACGGTACGGCCGGCCCGCTTTTCGCGCCGGACGGCCTCTACGGCACTGTCCCAGCCGGACCAGGGAACAATTTCGTCCGCACCCAGCGCCGTTTTCGCAATCTCACTGCGCGGCGGACGCGGCGTATAACCGCAGAGCAGCAGCTCCTGCAGCGCCAATGCATCGGCCGAGCGAAAGATGGACCCGACATTATACAGCGAGCGCACGTTGTGCAGAATGAACGACAGCGGATGACGGTCGTCCTGCTGTCGCGCTTCCTCAGCCGTCAGCCGACGCTGCAGCAATTCAGCGTGAACGAGCTTGCGCATAGTGCAGGTCTCTCCTTTGTAGCTCCGGGCTTGCCAAAAATGAAAGCATAGGAACTACACAGCCGACGCGATATTGTATGCTTGCCGACGTCGATTTTTGCTTGCCGTGTAATGTTTTGGGCGGCTGATGCATCTATGTCGGGGAAACAAGCGGCGTGCGGAGGAATCGCAGTCCATCGCCCCTTTGTGAAAGCAGCATTCGCCGGCAGTGACCGATTTTCCGGAAATCCGTAGCGTTGACCTACAATTCACGCGCGTTTAATCAGACTATCATGGACACACGCGCGTTTTTGTTCATATTGCGATCAGACGCGCAACACTCGTTCCGCCGCTGTGTTTTCACTTCTGCGCACATCGCCGGCAGGTCTGATAGCCGGCCGGGCCGTTTCGACGCCTCACGCTGCGCACGCTGAATCCCGGCGCATTGTACAATCACATTCTCGCAACCATGCCACAGCTTCGACTGTTTTTCGGACTAACGTTTTTGCTTTCACTCGCCTGCGCCGATCTGCATGCTCAGGTGGTGCAGGACTCGCTGATTCGCGACAACCGCGGTAAAGAATTTTACCTGACCTTTTTGCCGAATTTTCACAACACGCCCAATGCAAGCGATGATTCGGTCTACATTTTCATCAGCGCGGATCGCAACACAAACGTGACGATCGACTACACGAGCATGGTCAATCAAGGGCAGACGAATCGCTTTATCGGTTACTCCGCGTCCTTCGCGGTCAGCGCCAATCAGGTTTACACCTTTGCGCTGCCCTACAAACAGACTTTTCTGAGTTTTCCTTCCGAATACTTTGAACTGCCCGGCTACCGCGAAGGCCAGAATCTGCTGCCCGAAGTCGTTTCCGTCGACGAGGACGTCGTCCCAATGGCGATGCACATCACTTCCGACGAAGAGGTGGCGGTCTATGGACTCAATCGCGCGGTGACAACCAGCGATGCCTTTATGGCGCTGCCGGTTGACGTGCTCGGGGAGAACTACTTTCTGCTGGCTTATCCAAGTCACGACGATACGTCTTCGGCCGCGACGCCCTCCCAGTTTGCTGTGGTCGCCACGGAGGATGAAACAGAAGTTGAGATTACCCCTTCAGCCCCGACTTTTCGCAACGGCCAGGCAACACAAACAGTCATGATGAACGCGGGCGACGTCTACCTTGTCCAGGCGGACGTGGTGGAAGAATCGCCGCGCGGACTGTACAACGATCTGAGCGGGACCAACATCACGAGCGACAAACCGATTGCCGTCTTTTCCGGTCATCAGCGCGCGCTGGTGCCGTTCGACGGCGGAGCGCTTTACCGTTCGCGCGACCACCTGGTACAACAGATGATGCCGCTCAGCACCTGGGGACAGCAGGCCATTATCACGCCCTTCCCCAATTCCAGCGATGAACACAACCTCAACAGCGACCTTTTCAGGATTGTCGCCGCGCTTGACGGCACAAACGTCGACATCGGCGGCACGCAAACCATAACATTGAATTCCGGCGAGGTATTTACCGGCGAAATCGGCACACAGGCCTTCCGCGTCATTGCCGACGGGCCGATTATGGTTGCCGAGTACCGCCACAGCATGCAACTCGTCACCGACGGCAACAACCGCTCCGACCTGCGCCAGGCGGACCCATTCATGCTGTTGATTCCGCCGGTGGAGCAGTTTCTTGATGAATATCTGACCATCAACGCGCAGACGCTGCAGTTCAACAACGAGACCAATCGCATGGAACTCGTGTACAACGCGCAGCACATGACCCTGGTGACGCTCAAAACCAACAGCAACAGCGTTATCATTGAGCCGCCGCCGCTCACGCCGCTCAACTGGATCGATGTGCCCGGCACTGAATACGTTTATTCCATTGCCCGCGTAGGCGACGGCGTGCATGAGATTGCCGCGGATACAACTGTCGGCGTTTACATTTATGGCTACGGTGGAGCCGATTCATACGGTTATCCCGGCGGCGTGCGTTTTGAAAAAATCTTTGGCCCGGTCATCGACGCCGACGAGATCTGCCAGCGCGTGGACGGCTTCGTGGCGGACACGAGCAAATTCGACCAGCCCATCGTCAGCGTGGAGGTGCCGGAAGATCGCAAGGTCAACGTCGATGTGCAATTCGATCCGCCGGTGCAGCCGCGCGATACGGTCATCTTCAATGCACAATTGCAGAATCCCTACGAAGACGGCGAGTTTTACATACGCGCGCGCGACGCCCTGCGCCTCAAGGTGGAAGGACGCTACGAACTGCCCGGCTTTACGGTGCACATCGACGCGTCCATCCGCGATGAATCGACACTTGAAGAAGTCGACTCAATCAACGTCGGGCGTTTAACATGTTACACGGCGGAATTAAACAACTACGGTAAATTTCCGCAGCGCATCGACCAACTGCGTTTCCGGCAAAACAGCCCCGAATTCACTATCGACCCGGACGGTCCGCAATTCCCGCTTGAACTGCAGCCCGGCGAAACCCTGGAAATCCGCTTCTGTTTTGTCTCCGAGGATCAGGCCAGATACCTCGACACACTTGAAGTTGTCGGCAACTGCATTCCGCGTCCGCTGATGGTCTTTGACATTCAAACCGGACGCGACGAGTTCTCACCGACGATCACGGGCGGCGAAGACATCTGCCTCGATCCATTCACGCTCAGAATCGACGAGGAGCACGCTTTTGCGTCCGGCATCGAGTCGATAGAAATCGTCGAGTCCGTTAACACGGACATCACACTTAACGACGCGGGGCTGCCGGACGCCGCCAGCATCGACGTGCGCGTGCGCGATCGGCGCGAAGATGCCATTTACCACGTCATTGTGCGCGACTCCAGCGGCAACGTAGGCGACTACATCGACACGATCCCGGGCTTCACACTGGCGGTCATCGACCCGGCGGACGGCCGCTTCGACTTCGGCGACCTGAGCCTGGGCAATATCGCCTGCACGGAGGTTGAAGTACAGAACTTCGGCGAGCGGGAGATGGCTTTCGACCTGTTGCAGATGCTGGGCAACGTCAACTTTTCCGTGCCGTACTCGCAGTACCCTATTGTGCTGGGTCCTGACGAAAGCCGCCGATTGACGATTTGTTTCCATCCCGGTTCTCCCGGGGACCTGCAAGACACTTTGCTCTTCCCGTTTAACTGTATCAATGTGCCGGTCTTGCTCTCTGGTACGGGCGTTGCACCGCGATTCACCGGCACAGCAAATTGCAACTTCGTGCTCAGCGCGGCGCTCGACGACGCCGAGACTCCCGGCCTTAGCGTGGTTTACCCGACCTATCCCAACCCGACAACGGGCCGCACGACGATCGACATGGCGCTGCACGAGGCGCAGACTGTGACCGTGCGCGTGGTGCATCTTTCGGGCCGCGAGGTACTGCGCTCGCAGCAGGCGCTGCCTGCGGGGCAAATAGCCGTCGAGCTGGATCTTTCGGGTCTGGCGGCGGGCGTGTACTACTACCAGATCGTCTCAAAAGACATCAATACGGTTGAGATGTTGGTGGTGGGGAGGTAGACCTGGGCCGCCGCTTGCCGCAAAAGCTCCAGAAACGCCGGATTCATCATTCGGCGTTTTTTTGTTTATTCAGGAACTGACTCCGCATTCATTTACTCGGGGGCGGACTCTTCTGCTTTCGGCTTCTCTCTGCGTGACAAACAAGAGAAAGCTCTGCAGGAAACAGCGCCGGGCTTTCCCGATCTCCACCGCCCCGCCCCATTGAATTCCCCCGCCATTTTTTGTAATATGGTCGTTTGTCAACTGCGAGCGATTTTCCACGGATCAACCATTACAAAGAGCGCTCCGCCGGCCGCAACCGCAATCCCCGCGGCGACATTTTTTCACTGACAGGTCATCCCGATCATGCCGAGACCAGATGCTCCACGCAAAAAACTCCGCGTTCTGTCTTTCCTGATGATCATCGCCATCGCGATGGGCGCGGGCTACTATTTTTCATTCTATTCGCAAAAACGCGAGTACGTCGTCGACAGGAATTTCCGGCGACTTGGCGTGATTTCAGAACAGATTGAAGCGCGTATGGACGGCGTGCACAACATCCTGGAAAACGCGGTTGAGAATATCGAGATCGATACCGAACGTCGAGCCACACTGTTAAAAACAGTCAGGGAGATAGAAAATGACATTGACAGACTGAAAACCGAGATCGTCAATAAAGGACCCAACAAGGAAAAAGTCAGTCTGGCAATTGACAAATCGATCGAGGCAATCAAGACCGGCCGCTCCAAAAGTGAGGTAAACCTCTCCGATATCCGGCGTCAGGAAACAAGTGAAAACATCAGCCGACAGGCCTTGCAGTTAAAACAGGAACTTGCGCCAATACAGTCGAAATCGATCCAGGAAAGGGGCTCGGTCAATTCAGACGACGAAGGGTCGAGCCAGCTTGACGACCTTCAACAATCACTCAGGAAAGCACAGGCGGCGCTTGAATACATCAACTACCGCGAGCGCCTGGCCGCCGCCATCGGTATCATTCCCTTTGCCGGCCTTGAATACGCCAACACCATACCGTCCGCAAACAGCAAGTCGGGGGACAGTGACGCACCCGGAAACAGCACAACAACACAGGACACGACTTCGGACATTAAACAAATTTCCAGCAGCAGTATTGACAAAGTTGAGTTAATCGGCGAGAACCTTTACCTGACCTATCGCAGTGTTGCCGGCAGCGGTTCCGATCTTGTCATTCGCGTGCGCGTTGATCTTGAAAAAATGATTTCGCAGCAGATCAGCGATGTGGTTTTTGACAACGTTTTTCTGGTGAAGTCAGGCGGCGACGTAATCTACCAGCACAACAAACACGGCGGCAACGTGCGCAGCTTTGACAAGGTGCAGGACTTAAACAACGACGAGACTTCGTTTGAATTCAGCCATCTGATGAAATCGGGCGGTCTTGTCACCGCGCAGCTTTCCGGCCGCGAACACGTTTTGTTTGCACGCCCCCTGCAAATGGAGATCGGCACGCACGACAGCACAAATTTCAACTGGATTCTCGTCGGAGCGGTGCCGTCCAATACTCTGCTGAGCGAGAGCATGGCGCTGCCGACCAATACAATTCTCCTCTTTGTGTTTGTTGCGGCGCTGTTGATTCTGGTCTGGCCCCTGTTAAACATACTCGGCGCGGGGACGTTCACGCGCCTGCGCAAATCGGATCTGGCATTTCTGGGACTGTCGGCTATGCTGGGCTCCGCCCTGATTGCCCTTTTGATTGTCGACCAGTATCAACTGACCAATCTGCGCAAAACGATGGACGATCAGTTGAAAGCTACGGCCAAAGAAGCGCATGACAATTTTCACCGTGAGTTACATCAGGCCTACAGCCAGCTGCGCTTCCTCGCGGATGCAGTCGCCCCGGTACTCGATTCAAACTACATCGAGTGGGTTGACAATCCTTTAACGATTGTCACACAGCGCCCGATTGAGGATGGGCGTACAGTGCGCCTGACGCTGGAAGGTCAGCTGCCGCGCACACACAACATGTTTAACTTCGTTCACGGCGACACGACGGATACGGCCGATCCCGCCGGTTGGGATTACGTCAATTTTGACCGCGTCTTTTTTGCCGATCCATCGGGCGACATCAAAGTTAAACTCGCAGCAAAGTCCGCCGCCACGCCATTTCTCAACGTCAGCTCACGCGACTACTTTCGCGATGTGCAGCAGCGCAACATGCTGCTCCTGCACGAAGGCGACCATGATCATCAAGGAGATGAACAGGGACATTCGCACGAACACGACATGCTGCGAGGCAGCCGGCATATCGATACGGTCAGGTTCGCCCTGAGCCAGCATCACTCCTGGGCCAGCGGCACGTACGAAACCACGATGGCCATTCCCGTTAACCCGGATACCACGCGCAACGCAACCTGGCTGGCCGGGATGGACATCGCTACTTTGGCCAGTTTCGACAAACCCCTGCTGCCGCCCACGTTTAACTTTGTGCTGGTTGACGGCGAAGGAAATGTGTTGTATCACACGCGGCCGGAGCGCAGCGGCTTTGAGAATTTTCTGACCGAATGCGACGACAATCAACGTCTGGCGGCGACGCTGGCAGGGCGGCGCAGCGACTGGTTAAGCAGCAATTACTGGGGTGAAAACCGGCGCATGTACACACTGCCGCTGCACGACACACCCTGGACGCTGATAGCGTATTTCAGCGAAGAAGCCGTGCTGGACGGCAGCAACATCGTGATGCTGACGAGCACGCTCGGGCTGTACGGCGTCAATCTCCTGCTGTTGTTAATTCTTGTCGTCCTCGGCTTTTCCAGCAGCAGCGTGCAGCTCGACTGGTTGTGGCCGAGCCTGCTGGAGTACCGCACATATCGCAATCTGAGTCTTATTTACCTGGGATTTCTGATTTTCTACGCCGTCACTTTAACACAGGATGTGCGCTTTGATCACGTGATGGTTGCGGCGCTGCTGCTGCCGGTATTTTTTGTCTTTATAACGTACTTTTCGCTCAAACGCCAGGAAAAGTTAAACTTTCGGATGGCGCTGATCATCCTGCCGTTTGCGGGTTTTTATCCGCTCGCGGCGGCGGTTCAGGTGTACAACACTCTGCCGGACGATTCGGGTATCTGGAAACTTGTTCTACCGCTTCTGTTAATCACCGCGCTGCCGGCGGCAATCATCGGATTGCGCAAACTGATGAACCGCGCAAAGGGCATCAGGCGGGACTGGCGGCGCGAGCTGCTGTTTAACGTGGTGACCTTTCACACCTTGATTTTCACCCTGCAGTCATCGTTCTGGCTGTGGGACAACTGGATCGAGTTCACGTATCACCTGATCCTGATTGCGATGACGGCCTATGCGCTCTTCCTGTTCCAGTCAAAACGCAATTATCTGGCGCGCGATCAGTATCTGCACGAATTGTACCGCCACCGCTCCGGCCAGGTGGCGGGCGTCCCGACCGCGCGGTTTTTCCGGCGCACCTATCGGGCATTTCTCATTATTCTGGTGATGACGACCGGTATCCTGCCGGTAATTGCCTATTTCATTCTTGCGAATGAGGCGACGTTCAAGCTGCTGATTAAACACTCGCAAATTACCATGGCGCACAAGGTGTTTGAGCGTGAACACGACGCCGCCGAGCGCGTGTCCCACTTAAACACCAGCGAAGCGGATTACCTTTACAACCGTCTCAAACACGACGAACGAGGCATGTACCACGCTCCCTTCTTTGAGTCCGGCTTGCTGTGCTCGGCCGCGCCCACGCCCGTGGGCGTCTGCGATACTTTCAGCTTCGCCGGAATACAGGACACGGTGGTGATGCACGATCCGGAAAAGGACCCGGTCGGCAGCATTCTGCCGCGACTGTTAAGCAGGTTGAGTCTGTCCGCCGAAAACAAGGTTGAACTACGACGATACCTTGGCACCAGAGCGGCCGACAGCATCTGGAATACCGGCAAGTCGCTGAACGGCGGCAAAGCCGCCATGATTCACAAGCGCCTGAACGGTCCCGACAATGTCCTGTTGCTCAGCTCCGCCGGAGTGCCGCATATTAAACCCGACGGCTTCCGCTTTGAGGAAACCTCCATTTTCATCGGTTTGTTCGTCGCCAGCCTGGCATGCATCATTGTGTTGTACTGGGCCAGCTACAAGTTCGGCGAACAGGTACTGTTGAGTCGTTTTGCCAATCCGCGCTCCGGCCGCAGCACACACGTCGAAATTCCGAAAGACGCACCGCTGTTTATCATCAGCCGTCCCTTGACAGCCGTGGATGAAATTATCGAAAACAGCTCGTTCGACACTATTGATCCCGAGTGGAAGAGCCGCGTGATTTTCCTGGACCGGGCCGAGCTGCTCGCATTGACCAACGACAAGATTGAAGCCGTGGCGGAGACCGGTGCGCCGCTTTGCACCATCGAAGCATTCGACCTGGATCCGGAGTATTCACAGGCCAACATTCAGTTTATGCTGCGGATTAACAAACTGAAGGCCGCTGCGGACTGGCAGGTAATTATCATCGGCAGCGTCGACCCGACAATCGCCTTCCAGGATCAATCCGTCACGGCGGCCGGAGGGAGTAAAACGGCGGATGCAAGCGCTGAAGGCGACGACAAAAAGGCACTGCCTGCAGTCGGCTCCAAAGACAATCTGGCTGCGGCGCGCGCCTACTCCACCTGGCAGACCGCGTTTTATCAGGAAATGCACGATTCTCAAATGTATCGCGCCGACCTGGAGGTCCTGGCCGACGACAACAATCTCGACAGCGAAAATCTGCAACAGTGCATTCGAATTATTGCGCACGAGTTTCACATGACGCGCTGGTTGCGTCACCGCGGACGCAATCTGATGCGCCGCATCTGCCGCGACTACATGGGATTTGATGAAGCGGCGCTGCGCCGCCAGATCATGCTCGAAGCCGAACCGCTCTACCAGGCTATCTGGAATTCCTGCACGCGCGGTGAAAAAGTCCTGCTCGCCAACCTGGCGCGCGACGGCATTGTCAACGGCAAGAACAAACGCGGCGTGTACAGTCTGTTAAACAAACAGCTCATGATGCTTGTGCCGGACCCCAAACTGATCAACGACAGTTTCCGGGAATACCTTCAGCGCGACGACATTCAGCAGGAAGCCGATGCGTTGACTGAAAAATCCTCGCGCACGTCGTGGGAAAACCTGCGCACGCCTCTGATTGTTCTGCTCGCCGCCGGCGGAGCATTCCTGATCGTCACACAGCACGAAATCATCGATATGACAACAGCTATTGTATCGGCGGTGACGGTGCTCGTGCCCGGCATCATGAAAGCGCTGGACTTTTTCCGCAATGGACGTCTGGCCGGCGGAGGCTGACCGAATTAAACATTGTTTAAGGCAGCAACATGACGGACCTGAAACAGACCGGCGGCTTCCGGCCTACAACACGCTGACAAACAAGAGGAAAAAGCAAGCCGCCCGCTTTGCAGAAGCGGAGGCGAAGCGCTCATGCGTCAGGACCACGTTTTAACAGACCCTGCGTCATATTCGTTTAAACAACAACCGCCACACGGCGTCCCGTACGGCGGTGCAGAATGTTAACATCTTGAGAGTCGGGCGGATGACTGTGCGCTCAATCCCCGTCCGTATTTTCGTCCAGGTAGCGTTCCAGTGCGTCCAGTTTTTCCGTCCAGAAAACCTGGTACTGCTGCACCCAGTCGGCCACCTCTTTTAACTTGTCGAAACGCGCGTGGCAGGTGCGTTCGCGGCCATTCTTGCGAATGTTGATTAAACCCGCCTCGGACAGAATCTTAACGTGTTTGGCGACGGCCTGGCGGCTGGATTCGAAGTGATCGGCCAGCGCCAGCATGCTGTGCGAACGGTCCGACAGCAGTTTGATAATCCGCCGGCGTGTCGGGTCCGCGATGGCATCAAAAACGTCGCGCTGCGGCCCGCCGGAATCACTTGGCTGTACCATCGGCTTCGTCCAGATATGTGACGAGACTTTCGCTGAAGACAGACCAACCGCGGTTGATGTCCGCATACGTGCCTTCCTTCTGCACCACCGACTCGTCCAGGTTGCGGTGAAAAATTGTTAACTCCGTCCCGTCGGCGTGATCCGCCAGACTGAACGTCACGACCGAGTCGTCATTCATCAGGTTTGTCTTAAACGTCCAGGTAATGGATGTGCCTTCCTCAAATTCGAGCAGGCGGCCGCGAATAAAACCGTCGTAACCTTCGCCGCAATCGTCCAGCGAGGGCTCTTCCTGAAATGTTAACTCCGCGCCACGACGCAGCTCAAAGTTGTTCTGCATAAACCAGCCGGCAATTTCCTCCGAACGGGAAATGGCGCGCCAGACGCGATCGCGTGAGTGTTTATACACCTTTTTGACAACTACCTGCTGGGTTGCTTCCTTCACCATGATTAAACCTCCATTATTACAGTTGAAAATTGTTGAGCGGCCGCCTTATGCAACCATTTGATTGCACAAAGATAATGGAGCTTGTAATAATGCGCAACCATAACGTTGCATATTCTGAAAATTTATTCCCCGGCGTCCGCCTGCGGCAGGGTGAACCAAATCTGCGTATCGGAGTGATGCAGGTGCACGCGCTGCGTTGTGTCCGTACTGAGTTGCAATTCCCGCTCAAAGAAATAGAGGGCCTGGCCCCAGTGAACTTCGTCGCCGTCGGGACCGCTGTTGAGCGTGAGGCCCTCGCCCAGGTCGAGCTCAAACCAGAACATGACGCCGTCGCAGGCGCCGCTCTCCAGCGGAGTAAACTCCAGGTCGTGACGATGTCCGGCAGCCACGGCAGGTGAGACGGGCGGCTGGTAAAAGTCGAGAGCCAGCGCTTCCACAACGGGGCTTAGCAACTGGTACGGCTCGCGGCGCGCGTCGATGCCGACGTATTCCCAGGGAATGCGGAAGGCGTCAAAAGCAGAGAGATCAAAACCCTCGATCTGCGCAACGGGATTGACGAGGCGCAGTTTGGGAGCGCGAACAAGCGCGCAGTAAATGCGCGCCGCGGATGGAACGAGACGCACATTTTCGGACGCCAGATGCCCGACGGCATGGCGCATCGTCGGCAGAATGCCTTCGCCCAGCAACCCGGCATCGACGACCTCGGCCAGGATGACATCGGCCGGACGCGGCAACTCCCGACCGACGCGCAGACCGGTCGACTTGGCCTCGATCAACTGAATTTTGTCGCTCATGGAATTGTCCGCCAGCACGCGGCGGGTGACGGGCGCAATCAACGAGTTCATTTCGCAGGCAACGACGTCGGCGGCGCCGGCGCGCACGGCCATCATTGCGAGCAGCCCGCTGCCGCTGCCTATATCCAGCACCAGATCGTCCGCGCCGACGGCCTGCCGGATGGCGGCGTCAAAACAGCTGTTGCGGGCCGTATCGCTGAGCAGCTGCAGATGCCAGGCGGGAAAATTGCGGCGACGCGCGCGGCGCAGATTGCGGTCGGCCAGAAAATCATCGGGATCGCGCGTGAGAATCTCCTCAAAGGCCGCTATCGACTCATCGACGCGATTCAGCATGAAAAGGGCGTTGGCGCGACGGCGCAGCGCATCGGCATTGGCGGAATCGACCGCAACGGCCAGATCGTAGCACTCCAGCGCCGCCTGGTAGTCGCCGTTGTCCTCGTGCGCGCTGCCCAGAGAGATGTGCGCCATCGCTTCCCGTGGTTTGTCCTTCACGAGCGCGCTGAGCAGCTCGACGGCGGCGTTGACTTCGCCGTTCATGCACAGAATGTTGCCGATATTGATGCGGGCATGAACATCGCCCGGATCGACTTTCAACACTTCTTCAAACAGGGTGCGCGATTCGTCCAGACGCCCCTGCATACGCCGCACATTACCGAGATTTACCAGCAGCGGCGCTTGTCTGGGCCGCAATTTGCGCGCAGCTTCGTACGACTCCGCAGCTTCGTCGAGCATACCCTGCTGCGCCAGCACGTTGCCGAGGTTGAACAGATTGCCGAAGTCGTCGGCTTTTATCCCGATTGCAGCGCGGTAGGCCCTGATCGACGCGTCAAACTCACTGCGTGCGTAGAGCACGTTGCCGAGCAGCCCATGGGCAAAACCGTTGTGCGGATCCGCTTTGACGGCGCGCGCCAGCAGTTTGTGCGCCAGGTCCATGCTGCCGCGCTGGTAGTGAATGGAGCCGAGATTTGCCAGGGTGTCGGCGTGTTTGGGATTGGTCTGCAGCACGCGCTGATACGACTTGATCGCCGCATCAAATTTGCCCTGCAGCTGACTGCGGAGAGCATCCTGGAACAGCTGCTGCGCTCTGCCCGTGAGTATTTTGGCCATGTGATTTTCCCGTGTTCATGAGCGATCCGCAGCGAAAATACGCAATGACGCCGTTTTCCCGTCCGTCGCCGTCAAAATCAGTCAAAAGCCACGGCCCGGGAGGGCGGCGTTCAAGATCGCGTTTGATGCTCCAGCGGCTGGGTGATATATTTGTGCTGCGCCACGGCAGTCACCGCGGCGTTTTGCATTCCCGGATTTCCCCAACAGCCGACCGGAAGCAATGACCAGATCCAGATTGTTCCTTACTGCCTGTTTCTTTTGTTTGTCATGCAGCCTGATGTTCTCAGCCGCGCCGCAGGCGGCGGCGCAGGAAAAACCCGAGCCGCCCGATTCGCTGATGGTGGAGGCATTCAGCGTGCGCCACTATTCCGACTTTGACGACTGCGACCTGGAGATTCGCTATCCGCAGATCGTGGACGAGGACGGCGATCCCTACGATGACACGATCGACTATCCGGCGCTGACGGCCATCAACACGGAAATCTGCCGGGCGCTGATGCTGGCGCCTGAGACCATCCTTGAACAGTGCGAGCCGCTGTCGGTCAAGCGCATCGACTACCAGGTGTACTATAATCGCGACGGCTGGCTCAGCATGATCATCGAAACGCGCGTGGTCGACAGTTTTGCCGGCAACGAAGAACTGGACGCGATGATCTTCCAGGAGGCCTTCCACTTTAACTTTCTGACCGGCAAGCGCCTGCTCCTTTCCAACATGATGCAGGGCAACTACGTCGAGGCGCTGCAGGTGTTCCTGCAACGCGCCCTGGTGGCGCGCGGATATGAAGACGCCACACCCTACGTGGAAGACGACACAGCGTTCTACCGCGAGGGCGACAACCTGGTGTTTATCATCGACATCGAAACGCCGCCGGAACACGTCGCAATTCCGTTCAAAGCCGTCAAGGAGTTTCTGACGGAAGACGTGCCGCTGCGCCACGACGACTAAAAAACTGCCATTAACCGGCGCGCAGACGCCGCGTTTTTGAAGCAACAAGTTTAACGGTTCCGCTGCGGAACCAAACAACGCGCAGCTTAAACGGGCCTTAAACATCGGGTCCGGCGCAATTTATCAGCTAACGGTGTACAACGATGGCCAAGAATCAGTCGGCTCTGGATGTGATCGTCTCCCTGGCAAAACGCCGCGGATTTATTTTTCAATCGTCGGAAGTGTACGGCGGCCTGAACGGCTGCTGGGATTTTGGTCCGCTCGGCGTCGAGCTCCTGCGCAACTACAAGGACGCCTGGTGGCGCGCCATGACGCTGCGCGACGACGTCGTCGGCCTGGACGCGGCCATCCTGATGCACCCGCGCACCTGGGAAGCCAGCGGTCACACGGACAGCTTCAGCGATCCGATGATCGACAGTAAAACGAGCAAAAAACGCCACCGCGCCGACACGCTGATCGAGGAGTTTATCCAGCGCCTGCGCAAGAAGAAAAAAACGGAGCGCGCCGACGCAATCGAAGCGCGCCTGGAGCAGGCCCGCGAACCCGAGGACTTTTACAACATCATCGTCGAAGAAGAAATCCCCGACCCGGACACGGGAACCTGCGACTGGACGGAAGTGCGCAACTTCAACCTGATGTTTAAAACATTTGTCGGCCCGCTGGAAGACGAAAGCAGCGCGGTCTACCTGCGTCCCGAAACCGCCCAGGGCATTTTTGTCAACTTCAAGAATGTGCTGGATTCCTCGCGCCAGAAAATCCCCTTCGGCATTGCGCAGATCGGCAAATCCTTCCGCAATGAAATCAATACCAAGTATTTCCTGTTCCGCACGCGCGAGTTCGAACAGATGGAAATGCAGTATTTCGTCAAACCGGGCGAGGAAATGGAATGGTACGAGCGCTGGCGTGGAGAGCGCTGGAACTTCTACCTGAATCTGGGCTTCAACGAGGACAGCCTGCGCCGCAAGGAACACGCCAAGCTGGCGCACTACGCCAACGCGGCGGAAGACATTGAGTTCCTCTTCCCCTTCGGCTGGGGCGAGATTGAGGGCATTCACTCGCGCACGGATTTCGACCTGCAACGCCACCAGGAGTTTTCCGGTAAAAAGATGGAATTCGTCGACACGGTGACGCGCGATCGATTTGTGCCCTACGTAGTGGAAACGGCGGCGGGCTGCACGCGCGGCTTCATGGCGGTGTTGTGCCAGGCCTACAACGTGGAATCGGTCGAAGGCGACAACGGCAAGAGCGAGGAGCGCACGGTGTTGAAGTTTCATCCGAAACTCGCGCCGATCAAGGCGGCGGTTTTCCCGCTGGTTAAACGCGACGGCATGCCCGAGTTCGCGCACAAGCTGTACAAAGACCTGCAGCGCAGTTTTACCGTGCAGTACGACGAATCGGGTGCGGTGGGACGCCGCTACCGCCGTCAGGACGAAATCGGCACGCCCTACTGTTTTACGGTGGACACGGATTCTTTAAGCGACGGCACGGTGACGGTACGGGATCGCGACACGATGCAGCAGGTACGCATTCCGGCCGACGGCGCGTTAAACTGGCTGCGCGACAAACTGGACGCTTAAACAGCACGTACAAGGTACGCGATACTTCAAACTCCGGGCGATACACTGTAGTCGTCCGGAGTTTTTTTGTTTAAGACTGAATATGACCGCGACGTTTAACAATACAAAACGGACCTGAGGTGCGGAGACTTCGCACCTGCCGGCAAGCAAAAAAATCAGCAGAGCCTGATGCCGACGCAAGGCGAGGCAGCAAAGCGATCCGGGAGACGCATCGTCCGACTCCCGCAACATGCAGCAGTAAAAATCTCGCCACAAACCGAAAAATTTGAACGTGACGAATTCCGCTCCAAACGCTTATAGTTTCGCAGTCAACGGGAATTGTACGTGGTAAATTGCAGATCCTACGGCCTGGAAATACGCGAAACCGAATGCCCGCCGACCGTGTTGAACGCAGACGACACAATGCACGAACAGCATTGTCGTTGTCTTCAAAGAGCCAGATTCGCAGCATATTTTTCATCGGAGCAGAGCGTGACGACACTTCGCACAACCACCGGCATACATCGCAAGTTTTTCCAGATTCTCCTCTGCGCGCTGATTGCGTCCGGCGCCGCGAGCTCGTCCATCCGCGCCGACGACAGCAGCGATTCCCTGTATTACGAAGTCAACAAATCCCTGATGGTCTTCGGCGATCTGTTTCGCCAGGTCAACAGCAACTACGTCGACGACGTGGAGCCTGACGAGATGCTGCGCCGCGGCCTGGACGGCATGCTCGAGTATCTGGATCCCTACACGACCTATATCTCCAACGATGAGAGCGATCAGGTCGACATGCTCACCAAAGGATTCTACGGCGGCCTGGGCGTGACGATTGCCGAGATTAACGGCGAGACCACCGTGGTCGACGTGGCCGAAGGTTATGCGGCCGACGAGGCCGGCATCCGCATCGGCGACAAAATCTACATGATCGACTCCGTCGTCGTGCTGAACAGCGACCACAAGGAACTGCGCCAGTACACACGCGGTGCGGCGGGCAGCGAACTCACGGCGCACATTATTCGCGAGGGCCTCGGCGACACATTGGTTCTCAACCTGAAACGCGAGAAAATTCAGATGCGCACCGTGTCCTATGCCGGTTTCCTGGGCGGCGCGACGGGTGACGGCGTCACCGGCGAAATTGACGAAGGCAATATCGGTTACATCAAACTGGACCGCTTTGCGCGCGGCGCCAACGCCCAGTTCCGCCAGGCGCTCGACGATCTGAAGCATCGCAAGGCGATGAAGGGACTGATCGTCGACCTGCGCGGCAATCCCGGCGGACTGCTTGATGCGGCCGTGTCCATCAGTGAAATTTTTGTGCCGACAGGCAGTCAAATTGTTTCGACGCGCGGTCGTTCGCCGCTGGCCGGCAAGGAATACGTCGCGCGCGGAATTCCCAAGGAACCCGAGCTGCCGCTGGTGATTCTTATCGACAAAGGCAGCGCCAGCGCCAGTGAAATTTTCGCGGCGGCCATTCAGGACCTTGACCGCGGCGTACTTGTGGGCGAGCGCTCCTTCGGCAAGGGCCTTGTCCAGACCATCTCCTCACTGCCCTTTGAGGCCACGCTCAAGATGACCACGGCCCGCTACTACACGCCTTCCGGCCGCTGCATCCAGCGCATCAAATACGAAGAGCAGCGCACACATCACGACGATCAGGCCGAACTTGCTGCCGAGCCGCACGATTCGACGATATTCTACACCCAGGGCGGGCGCCCGGTGTACGAATCCAACGGCATCCGGCCCGACGTGCACGTATCGTCCGAACCCGCTTCCGAGTACGTGCGCGACCTGAAAGACGGGCACATGCTGTTCCGCTTCGGAACGCGTTACAGCGCACGCATGCGCGAGCTGCCGCAGGACTTTCACGCCGACAGCACGGCGCTCAAACAATTTGCGGCATTTCTGGAAGAGGAGCACTTTGTCCACGATCAGGACATTCTGTCGGCTATTGAAGTGCTCGAAGAAAAGTTCGCAGCCGATGAGGATTTCAGCGATTTTTCGCCGCGCATGCAGATTTTGCGCGACGACCTGGCGAGGCTGCGGACGTCCATGATTGAACGGCACGCCGACGAAGTTCTGGCAGAACTGGATCGCGAAATTTCAGCGCGTTTTCTGACGCGGGCCGAGCGCATCGCAGCCGGACTGGGCGACGACCCGCAGGTGCAAACCGCGGTGGACATTCTCAACGACCAGGAGCGCTACGGCAAAATCCTGGACCTGACTGTAGCCGATGGAGAGCGCTGAACAGTCATGCAGTTTGAACTGATGATGCTGGGCGGCGCCGAGGAAATCGGCGCTAATTCCTGTTTTATGAGTTTTGACGGCGTCGGCATCATCGTCGACGCGGGATTGCACCCGAAGCGACGCGACGCACTCGCGCTGCCCGACTTCAGCGCCATACAGGACCGCAGCGCGGCCGCCATCATGATCACCCACGCGCACACGGATCACCTCGGCGCACTGCCCTTCGCCATGCATCACCAGCCGCAGATGGCCGTTTTCATGACGCGGGCCACTCGTGATCTCAGTGAAATCATGCTGCGCAACTCATCCCGCCTGCTGCGAACGGAAGTGGCGGAGGAATTCCCGCGCGAAGCGCTGGCGCAATACCGACCGGAAATTGTGCGCAACCTCAGCGTGCTTATCCAGGGAATGCGCCTCGACGAAGAATTTACAATAGCGGGAGCGCACGGCGGCGGGCACGACATTCGCGTGCGGTTCTGCCACGCGGGCCACATTCTTGGCGCTGCGGGCGTTCTGTTCGACGTCGGCGGACGCCGCATTCTGCACTCGGGCGACGTGCATTTCGGCTCGCAGGAACTGATCGCCGGAGCGGAGCTGCCGCGCGAACACGTCGATGTGCTGGTACTCGAATCGACCAACGGCGCGCAGCTGGAACCGGCCGCACCCGAGACGGAAACTCGCAGGCTGGCCGAGCTGATCAACCGCGCCTCCAATGCCGGCGGCTCCGTCCTCATTCCGGCCTTTGCACTGGGTAAAACGCAGGAAATGCTCAAGCGCCTGCACGAAATGATGAACGCGGGCATGATCCCGCGCCTGCCGATGTACTCCGGCGGCCTCAGCGCCAAAATCAACATCGTTTACGACCGCTACTGCTACACCGTCCCGCGCGTCGACCCCGGGTTTGAGATGACGGACATCGCCCACTCGCCGATCGACTACAAAGCGCTTATGAGCGGTCCCTACTTCAAACATCCGTCAATTGTCCTGGCCACCAGCGGCATGCTCAACGCCGGCACGACGGCATTTAAACTGGCGCATGCGTGGATGCAGCGCCCCAACTTCGCTATCGCTTTTGCCGGGTATCTGGACGAGGACTCGCCCGGCTATGCCCTGGCGCATTCGACGCGCAACGAGGAATTTCTGCTGGCGGGCCGCAAGGTCAAACGCGTCTGCGAGGTCGGCCGGTTTCGCTTTTCGGCACACGCCACGCGCGCCGATCTGATCGACTACGTCTGGGATGTGCGCCCCAATCACCTCTTTCTGGTCCACGGCGATTCCGAGGCCTGCGAGTCTCTTGGTGCGGCTGTTAAATCGCGGCTGCCGCAGTGCCGCATTGGAATTCCGCGCCGTTCGCATTCATATTTAATTGATCTTTCGTAAGTTTCGGGTTTATTTGGCTGTTAACTTCTGGATGACAACATGAGCGACGCACTGGAATACCGCAATTCGCTGTACGCCGATTACGCCAATTCCTGGGGTAAATTCACTTCACTGGACGACGTATACGAATGGCTCGGCCGCACATCCAGGTCGCTCGAGCACGAATTCCTGCCGATGCTACCGGCCGATAAAAACTGCAGCATTCTCGATGTCGGCTGCGGCTGCGGTCCGCTCCTCTACATGCTTAAACAACAGGAATACGGCAACACGCGCGGCATCGACGTCAGCCCGAGTCAGGTGGAAACGGCGCACAAAGTCGGCCTGCACAACGTCAAACAAGCCGATGCGGTCGACTTCCTGCAGAACAGCGATCATCGCTACGACGTCATTTTCGCCATCGATCTGATTGAACACTTAAACAAAACCGAATTCATCACTCTGATGAAGTCCATGCGCGGCGCACTGCGCCCCGGCGGTGAAATTATCCTGCGCACGCCGAATGTGGACGCACCTTTCGGCAGCGTGTACTCCTACGGCGATTTTTCGCACGAAATGCACTTAAACAAACTTTCAGCGCTCGAGATCCTCAGCACGCTTGAGTTCCGCGACGTTCAGGTTATTCCTTCGGAGCCGCGTTCCCACACGCGCATGCGCGAATTGCTGCGCGCGGGCATCTGGGCATTTATGCGGCCGGTGTTTGCCGCACTCTTGTTTTCACGCGGCCTGCGTCAGGGCGACGTGATTTTAACGCCGAACATGATTATTCGCGCTCGCCGTTGAATCTTGCAAACGCACCAACGCCTCACTTAAACTTGCGACATTACTCAGCTGCTGAACTCTGAGCGCTTCGCCCTGCTTTGCATGGCTTGCTTTTTTCTTTTGCTCGTCGTGCAGTTTGAAGCCGAGAAGATTTAAACTTAACCACCGGTATTATTTTCAAAGGCGTTCAGCTCGATCACCAGGCGTCAAACCGGGCGGCTTGAGGTCTGATTACTCATCGTCGTTAAACTCCAGCGTGTACTCGTCGTACAGCTCCTGATCCAGCGCCTCAATAAATCGCGACGGGCGCCCCAGCACCATCCCCGTCTCGCGGTCGTAAATATTCATCGGATAACTCATAAACAGGTGATCGGCGGCGCGCGTGCAGGCCACGTAAAACAGACGGCGCTCTTCCTCAAGGTCTTCCGTACTCTTGAACGAACGCACGGGCGGGAAACGTCCGTCGAGCACCCAGATCACAAATACCACGCGCCACTCCAGCCCCTTGGCCGAGTGAATTGTCGAGAGCGTCAGCAGCGATTCATCTTCGTCATTGGTAGCCGAGACATCTTCGAGTGATTCGACCGGCGCTTCCAGCGCCATATCCGCCAGTAATTCATCCAGATCAGCATAACGCTCGGCAATAGTCTGGAACATCTCAATATCGCGCGAGCGCTTCTGGTGGTCGTCGTACTTGCGTTTAAGCGTCGGCCAGTAAAAATCGACGACGGTGGCCACGCACTCGTCGACGCTGACGCGTTTGCGATTGAGTTTGTTTAACATGCCGAACAGTTCTTCGACGCTGGTATTGTTACCGGCGAGCGCCTTGAAGCGCTGCACATCGGACCAGGTGGCGCTTTCTTCGGTCACGGCGTCCACGATAGCGCCGGCGCGGCGCGGGCCGATGCCTTCGAGCAGCAGCAGAATGCGGTTCCAGCTGACGGCATCGCGCGGATTAACCAGTACGCGCAGGTGTGCTATCACATCCTTGATATGCGCCGTTTCAAAGAACTTGAAACCGCCGAATTTCTGAAAGGGCACGTTCGCCTTGTTTAAGTACAGCTCTACGTCGGACGAATGATGCGATGAGCGGAACAGCACCGCAATATCGCTCAGTTCAACACCTTCCTCGCGCATCTCCAACACCTGCGACACGACGAATTCGGCCTGTTGTTCCTCGTTGTCGGCTTTGATCAGATAGGGCTTGTCTTCGGCCATCCGACGCGTGTACAATTCCTTGTCAAATTTCTGCACGGCCGCATTCATGACGGCGTTGCTGAGATCGAGTATCGGCTGCGTGCTGCGGTAATTTTCTTCGAGTTTAATAATCGAGCATTCTTTGTTGAAAGCCTGCGGAAACTTCATGATGTTCGCGAAGTTTGCGCCGCGGAAAGAATAAATGCTCTGTGCGTCATCGCCAACAGCCATGACGTTTTCCTGATGCCCGGCCAGGAAAACAACTATTTCATGTTGCGGAATGTTCGTGTCCTGATATTCATCCACCAGCACGTGTTTGTACTGGCGCTGCACCTGCTCACGCACGGCGGGCACGTCCTGCAACAGCTTGTGGAGATAAAACAGCAGGTCGTCATAATCCATCAGGTTGTGGTTGACTTTGTAGCGCGCATAGGCATCGGCCAGGTACTCGATTTCCGTCGTTTCTTCCACAAACTGCGGATAATCGTTGTGAATAATGTCTTCAATGCTCGCCGCGCGATTCATCGCGGCAGATATGATGTTGTGAATTGTCTGTTTGCGCGGAAAGCGTTTTTTGCGCGAGCCGACGACCTGCGCCCGCAGCAGGTTGACCACGTCCTGCGCATCGCCCTGGTCCAGCACGGAAAAACTGGAATCGAATTTGATGTGTTTGGCGTGCCGGCGCAGCACCTGATTGGCAAAAGAGTGAAACGTCCCGCCGGCGACATGTTCACAGCGCCCGTCCAACAGCATGGTGGCGCGCCGCAGCATTTCACCTGCGGCTTTGCGCGTAAAGGTTAACAAAAGAATGGCCCGCGGGTCAACGCCGTCCTCAACGAGTCGCGCCACGCGGTAAATGAGCGTGCGGGTTTTACCTGTTCCCGCTCCGGCGATAATAAGTGCGGGACCGCCGGAGTGCATCACGGCCTGGTGCTGTGCCGCGTTTAACTCATCCGCATAACGAATGGTGTAGTGCTGCCCGGGCCCCCTGTTGCGCGATGTGACTTTTTTGAGACTTAACTTTTTCATGGCGGCTCTGCACAGTTACGGATCGCATCAAATCAGGTCGATGTCTTTGGTAATGGTTCCTTTGCGCACCGCCTGCCCAATGACAAATGTTAAACCCAACAAGAGACTGACAATTCCGCCGAAGGCGGTCATGAGAGCGACGCGCGGCGATGTTTTCTGTTCCGGCGCTATGGCGTCGTCCAGCACCTGTACCGTCGACACGTCGCGCTCCTCCTGAATAGCTTCCTGCGCGCGTTGGGTTTCGAGAAATGCGTGAATTTTTTCGCGTACTTTGATTTCGCGCTCAAAGTCAAAGTACTTGCGCGATAGCGAGGGGATGTCGTCCAGCGCAATCGAAAATGCGTCGTCGTCCACCAATCCGCCGGTTTGAATGCGGCGGTACTGTTCTTTCAGCGTGCTCAACTGCTGTTCCAATTCGCGCACCTTGGGCGTACCGGCATCCAGCTGTTGGCGCGCCACTTCCAGCTCCAGCTGCGTCTCGGCAATCATTGTGCCGATGGCGACGGCGTTTTGTACAATCGCCGTTGCTTGTTCATCCAGCGCCAGAATTTTGTTGTCGCGGCGGAACACTTCCAGCTCGGCCTGAATTGAATCCAGTTCGGCGCGCGTCTGGCTCATGTAACGTTCAATATAACGTCGCGTACTGCGCGCGGAGGAGACATTCTTTGCATGATTAAGACTGTCGAGCACTTCAATGGCGGAGTTAACCAGGCAGGCGGTCATTTCGGCTGTATGACGCTGTTCCGTACTGTCCGGAAACCAGGGCGTTTTGAGCGCGCTCATGACGACAATCAGGCCGGTATTGTTAATGTCGTACACGTAGGCCGCGCGGAGAGCCTCAACAAGTTGTTGTCCGCCGATGGGCGCAAACTGATGAAACTCGCGCACATTGCAGCGCGCCGCAACGGCTTCACAAAGCGTGCGACTCTTGAGAATATCGACAAAACGGCGCGAGCGCTCGCCGCCGCCGCCCAGTTCGCCGAGATCCAACCCGATGGAGCTGCTGCTGAGAATTGAGGACAGGCCGCCCGAACTCTCCTGCTCCGGCGGCATCACCGTCGCCCAGGTAGAGTAGGTTTCCGGCATGATCCTGGCGTACACAAAGGCGCCTACCGTTCCGACCAGCAAGATAATCAGGAGGGACAGGCGTTTCTGCCATGCAGCGTACCAGATATTAGAAAGCGTCAGCAGGTCAAGATTTGAGCTCGAGTTGCCAGAGTTGCTCATAGAACGCAGTGTTCCGGAAAATGTGGAAGATTCGATTCCGTTCGGTGCCGGCCTTCAACGCTGCAACACCGAAGATACTCAGCGGGCAATTGATACAACAACGGCGGCAATGGTAAACAACTGCGTGGCAATTGTCAGTGCATCGGAGAAGACGTCGATAAACTCTGTCTCCGGCTCCTCCGGCACCAGTATTCTGTCCCCGGGTTCAAGCTTGTAGTTGAAGTCATCGGCCAGGAACTGCTCGCCCTTGGACTTGATCACAAGCGTTCCGCCTTCGTCGGCGCGGTATCCGTAGCCGCCCGCCAGAACGATGTAGTCGCTGTAGGTCAGGTTGGGCTGGTAGACGACGCGTCCGGGACTGTTGACGCGGCCAAGAATGTTGACGTAGTCCTTGCGCGCCGGAACGTAAATCGAATCCTGGTCCTGCAGGATAATGTTGTTTTCGTCCTGGTCCTCGCTGTAGAGCAGTTCAAAGTCGACCGCCATCAGACCTTCTTCTTCGCGCGCCCGGGCGCGGTAATACTTCAATTCTTCATCGCTCATTTCCGATGGATCGAGTTTGGACAGGCGCACAAACTCTTTGTCGATCTCACCGAAGTCGGAGCGGCGCACCACCACGGCGCCTTCCAGCAGGGCGTTGTCCGTGAATCCGCCCGTGCGGTTGATCAACTCACGCAGACGCACCGCATTGCGCGAGATCGGGTAACGACCGGGGTAACGCACTTCCCCCTCGACCACGACGGTTTCCGTCGACAGCCAGTTGGGTTTGGCGCGCACGTTGATGCGATCGCCGGCTTCCAGCAGAATGTCGTTGGGCAGTTTCTGCTCCACAAACATATCGCGCTCCCAGCCGTTGAGGTCGAGGAACACGCGGTCGATCAGGCCGTCGTTGCCGGTGATGCGCCCCAGTTCGACCGAGTCGAGAAAGGCCGAGGGTGCAAGTCCGCCCGCAAAGCGCAGCATCGTCGACAGTTTGTCGCCTTCAATAAATTCGTAGCGCCCCGGATAAGGTACCGATCCGCGCACGTCGACAATTTTGCGCTCAAATGCCACCGGAACAAAAATGCGGTCGCCGCCCTGCAGCGTCGGGTTGTTCTTCTGATCGGCAAATCGATAAAAGGACTGCAGATCAACATCCAGATTAATGCTGGCGGTGTCGTCCAGATAGCGCAGCACCTGAATGCGTCGGAGCGAAGAGTTGAAGCGCAAGCCGCCCGCGCGCTCAATCACCTCTGAAACGCGATCCGCCGCCGTTGCTTCCACCGTTGAGGGTTTGCGAACCTGACCAAGTACGACAACCTTGAAGGTACGCAGCTTGGACAGAATCACGGCAACCTCAGCCGAGCGGTAGATTTTTTTAGCCGCCATCACAATGAGTGAATCGGCTTCGTGCAGACTGCGGTAGCGCAGATCTACGACTCCTACGCCCGGAATCAGCACCTTGCCCTCGGGCGAAACGCGCATGGAATGTTCCAGCGGCTTGCTGGTCATGATCGAAACTGTCAGGACGTCGTTCGGCCCGAGAATGTAGGTACGCGGATCGATTTCGCGTTCGAGCAGACCGGCGGAACCCTTGGCGAGCTCCTGGCCGATTTTATAGGCGACGGTATCGTATTCGCCGGGAGAACGGAAGTCGCGCTTCGGCAGGCGAATGTTGTCATTCTCGTATTCCGTTTCCTGGGCGCTCGACGGCAAACAAAAGAGAAACACAACAAACGCCGCAAACAGGAAGGGAGCCATGCCCCGCACCGGCAGACTGATTGGTATCATACGTTCCGATTACACGTGAATAAAGAAAGCTGGAAGGTTGCCCGGCATCGTCCTGCGAAGAAGCGCGCCGCGCACGAGACCGTGCGGCTGACGAACTTTTCGCAAATTGCGAATGCAGACGTTCGCATGACTACAGCACACAAATTATTTATTTCCCTATGATTGACCAAGATAAGGACGCTGAAGCAGAGCTGCAGCGCTTACTCGATTTTGCCTGTACACAGGCGCGGCGCGCGGGCGAACTGTTGCGCGAGGGATTTGGTACGGCCTTCGACATCGACGTCAAACCGGGCGCGGGCCGCCACAATCTCGTGACCGAGTACGATCAGGCAGCCGAAAAACTGATTGTCGATGCGCTGCGGGAAGAATTTCCGAATCACGCAGTTTTAGCCGAAGAAGGCGGAGAGATGCAGGCCGACGATCCGGAGGCCGTACGCTGGATCATTGATCCGCTGGACGGCACCGTCAACTTTGCACATGGTATTCCGCTGTTTTCCGTCAGCATCGCCGCTCAGAAAAAGGGCGAGATTCTGTGCGGCGCGGTGTATCAACCGATGCTGGACGAACTGTTTCATGCCGCCAAAGCTAAAGGCGCATTCCTGAATGGAAAAGGCATTAAAGTGTCCGGGGCCGCAGATTTACCCGGCGCATTGCTGGTAACAGGCTTTCCCTACAACGTTCACGAGAATCCCGGCGGTACGCTGGAACACTTCACGGCCGTCCTGCGCCAGGGAATTCCGCTGCGGCGCCTTGGCTCCGCCGCACTCGACCTTTGTTACGTCGCCGCCGGGCGGTTTGACGGCTTTTTTGAAATCGAACTGCAGCCCTGGGACGTCGCCGCAGGTTACCTGATCGCGCGCGAAGCCGGCGCGACAACCACGGATTACACGGGCGCCGACTACCGCGTCGGACGCGGCCCGATTGTGGCAACGAACGGCCACATTCACGCGGCGTTGCTCGAGCTGCTGCAACAGGCAGGCTGAGCGGCAGCCGAAATTACCGGCGACGCAAGTGTTTCGAGCCGACTGAAAATTCCCCGCCGGTCCGGAATTTTAGAAAGTGCGCTATGATCCGTATTTTCTACGCTTTGCTTGCAAACGACCGGCCGCACGGTAGAATCTGCTCATACCGGACCGGCAGTACTCTTCTGAATCGCACTCACAAACACGTTCCAACTCCATGAAACTGATCTACTGTCTCGCTTTCCTGTTCCTGTCCGCAACGACAGTGCTGACCGCACAGGACGCCGATCCGGCGACGGCAACAACGACTGAAAAGACAATCGATCAACAGATCGACGAAGCAATCAAACCGGCGGCGAAATTTGTCACCGAAACGGTGTTTTATCCCGTCGAGTTTTCGATAGGCGCGGACTCCTACAGCATTCCGTTCGTATTGATCTGGCTGATCGGCGGCGCTGTGTTTTTCACAATTTTTATGGGGTTCATCAACTTCCGCGGCCTCGGTCTTGCCATCAACGTGGTCCGCGGGGTTTTCACGAACCCGAAGGACAAGGGAGAAGTATCCCACTTTCAGGCCTTGGCAACCGCGCTTTCGGCCACGGTCGGCCTTGGCAACATCGGCGGGGTGGCGATTGCCATTTCGGTCGGCGGCCCCGGCGCGACCTTCTGGATGATCGTGGCCGGCCTGCTGGGCATGTCCTCCAAATTTGTTGAATGTACGCTCGGCGTCAAATACCGCGAACTGGATGCGCACGGAGTCGTATCCGGCGGCCCCATGTATTACCTCTCCCGCGGCCTGGCCAAACACGGCAAGGGCATCGGCAGACTCGGGGCGGTACTGGCGGTAATCTTTTCCGTCGCCTGCGTGCTCGGCTCCTTCGGCGGCGGCAACATGTTCCAGGTCAACCAGGCCTACGCCCAGTTCAGCAACATGACAACCAACATGTTTGACTGGTCCATCGACGGCTGGGTGTTCGGCCTCATCATGGCCGGCGCTGTCGCCGTGGTTATTCTGGGCGGCATTCGCAGCATCGCCAAAGCGACGGAAAAAATCGTGCCCTTCATGTGCGGCATTTACGTGCTGGCTGCACTAGTGATTATCGGCATGCACATCCCCGACATCCCCGGTGTATTTGGACAAATTTTCAGCGGTGCGTTTTCCGGCGAAGGAATTGCGGGTGGTTTCCTCGGCGTGATGATCCAGGGTTTTCGTCGGGCGGCGTTCTCGAACGAGGCCGGTATTGGATCTGCTTCTATCGCTCACTCGGCCGTCAAAACCGACGAACCGATCAGCGAAGGAATCGTGGCGCTGCTCGAACCGCTTATCGACACCGTGGTCGTGTGTACTATGACGGCACTGGTGATTATCATCACGAATAATCACCTGGACACATCGGCATCTGACGGCGTGCTGCTGACTTCGCGCGCCTTCGATTCGGTCATTTCCGGATTTGATATCGTGCTGGCGGTAGCAGTGATATTGTTCGCCTTTTCCACCATGATTTCATGGTCGTATTACGGTTTGAAGGCCTGGACCTACATGTTCGGCGCGGGCAAAGTTGCCGACCTGAGCTACAAAATGCTTTTCCTCGGTTTTGTGGTGCTCGGAGCGGCAATGAGCCTCGGTAAAGTGATCGACATTTCCGACTCGATGATCTTCCTGATGGCATTTCCCAATGTTCTCGGAATGTTGTTCCTGTCGGGCGAGATCAGGAAAGACCTCGCGTCTTATCTCAGGCGCATACGCACCGGCGAACTTCCGCGCTTCAAATAAACGTGCCGGGCGTCGATTGCAAGATCGGCGCCCGCGCTTTTTTTACCCCGGACCAAACAGTCGAACAATGAAGATTTCCACTCGCATTATGTCGGGCGCAGGCAACATGTTCACGGTCATCGACCGGCGTGAACACGCACTGACAAATGCACAGGCCGCGCATCTGACGCCGCTCCTGTGCGCTCCCGGCGAACACGCCCCCGGCGGAACGGAGGGACTGATTCTGCTGGACCTGGGCTCCGACGGGCTGGACTTCCACATGGAGTTTTTCAATCCGGACGGCTCCCATGGCGCGATGTGCGGAAACGGCGGTCGCTGTGCCCTGCGCTTTGCCGCGGAAGTCGGAATCATTGACGCGCTTGAAGGCCAACGCTACCGCTTTGATGTGCTGGACCAGACGTATGCGGCCGAGCTGCGCGGGACAAACGTGCGCCTGTTTCTGCCTCCGCCCATCGAGGTGGATTTCAATCGCGAGCTGGTCCTCGACGGCCATGCACTGCCTTGCTCCTACATCAACGTCGACTCGGATCACATCGTAATGGACTTTGCGCAGGTGCGATCGGTTTTCGGCGCGTCGCTGCGCAGCTTCGACCTGGTAAACTGGGGACGGAAAGTACGCTATCACGCGGACCTGGCTCCGCGCGGCGCCAACCTAGACGTCTACGAACTCCGTGCCGACGGCAGCATCGATCTGCGCACCTACGAACGCGGGGTCGAAGCTGAAACCGGCGCATGCGGCACGGGCGCCGTCGCGACCGCGCTGTCGGCAATTACTACCCGAGGGCTGACCGCACCGCTCAAGATCATCCCGCCCAGCGGGGAAATGGTCAGCGTCGATTTCACTCCCACACCTGAATCGATCGAATTTTGTATCCTCGAAGGCCCCGCGCGGATTATAGCTACACGCATCGTGGAATTCGAACCCGACGCACATTTTTCCGACCAATAGCCGCCCCGGCGGAACGTCTGCACTCGCGTCTGTATTCCACGGCCGGCGTGCGGCCGGCGCGGACACCGAATAAAACGACAGGGGCTGCGAGACACACAGCCCGCTTGTGTTTTATGTGATTGTATGTTTACTCAGGCAGCCCGGATATTGAGAACGTCAGGCACATACTATCACAGACCATTGATTGCGCGGGCACTGCTCCTGTGCGGCCTCATTCTCCTTTTTGTCGTTGCGACTATGCGCGCTCAGGATGAGCGCGATTACCTTGGCCGCGAATTTTTCCTCTGTTTTCCTCCGAATTTCCACAAAGCGGGCGGCCAGTCGCTTCCCGACGACAGCCTCTATATCTACATCAGTGCGGACAGGCCGACGACCGGGCGGATTGAGTTCAGCGACCGCGAGGGCAATCGATCCGAGCGACGCTTTAGCATCGAAGATCCCTCTGTGGCGCATGTTGAGAGTTTTGCATACAGCGATTATGAGCTTCAGGGCTACAATCTCAACGGCCTGCTCAACAATCCCGACTCACAGAACGAAACGGTTTCGCGCCAGGTTTTTTACGTGGTGGCCGACCGCGACATCAGCGTGTACGGCCTCAACCACGCAGGCGCTTCCAGCGATGGATTTATGGCCTTGCCGGCCGACGTTCTGGACGGATACTATGTGATACCGGCATTTCCGTCCGACACTCGCATTCTGGACAATCGCCCCGCGCCTTCGAGCACACCTTCGCAGTTTGCCGTCATTGCCTTGAACGACAACACGGAAGTTCTGATCCAACCGAACGCTCCCGTCCCGGTGGCAAACAAAGAGCCGATCCAGGTCACGCTACAGCGCGGCCAATGTTATCTGGTGCAGTCGCGCATTTCCGTCAGCGAACCGTCGAACGACCTGACGGGCAGCGTCGTGATCAGCGACAAACCCCTGGCAATTTTTGCGGGACACCAGCGCAGTCAGGTGCCGGGAGGAGACAATCAGAATGCCGCGACGCAGGATCACATTATTCAGCAGGTAGCCCCGGTTTCGACCTGGGGGAAACAGTTCAGCGTGGCGCCATTGGTCGTGACCGGCGATGATGACGGCGTCGGCAATGACATTGTCCAGATAGTAGCGGCACAGGCGCAGACGCGCATTTACATTAACGGTGCTGAAAAAGCTCTGCTGGATGCCGGCCAGAGTTTGCTCGAACCGATCAGCGGGCCGCTGTACATCAGTTCGGACGAACCGATTCACGTGACGCACCTGCGCCACTCTTCTTCGCTGACAGGCGCCGGTACGCCGCGACTGGGCGATCCCTTTGCCCTGTCGATCACGCCGAAGGAACAGTGGCTGGACAAATACACTTTTTCGACGGCACAGGCATTTTCCAACCTGGACCGCGAAGACCGCCTTGTGTTTGAATATCAATATCTGATGATCACGCTGCCCACGGGCACGCCGATCGATCTCACGCTGGACGGTGTGGCCGTCAGCGACGAAAACTTTACGGAAGCGCCTTTCGGCGACTTTCTCTACGCAAATATCCCGGTGACGACCGGGCGGCACGAGCTGCAATCGACCGTGCCATTCGCAGCGCATGTATACGGTTTCGGCGAAGCGGACTCCTACGCCTTCCCAGCGGGCGCGGCGCACACGCCGATCAATCTGGAGTGCAGCGCCGACGCCGGCCCGGATATTACGGTCTGCCTCGGCGACACGGTCATGTTGAATGCAGTGAGTATCGGTTTTGACGAACCGACCTTTCGCTGGTCTCCGGCGGAAGATCTGATCAGCTCTCCTTTTGCCAAACAACTGCGGCTGCGGGCGATGCGGACCACCTGGTTCAAACTGCTGGTGCGCGACGAACGCGGCTGCCGCGCCGAAGACTCAGTGCTGGTCACCGTGACGGAAAAACCGCGCATCGACGCAGGGGCGGATCACGTGATCTGTCCCGGCGAGAGTGTACAACTGGGATTTGAGGATCCGGGCGTGCCGATCAGCCGTGTGCGCTGGACGCCGGCAGACAAAGTCGACGACCCGGCGTCCCCAGCGCCGATCGCAACACCCGGCCAGGCGACCGGATATATCGTTGAAGTCGAAACCGCCTCCGGCTGCGTCGTTTTTGACACCGTGGTCGTCAACGTGCGCGAACGCCCCATCGTCGACGCGGGTCCCGACGTGGATATCTGCGAGGGTAGCAGCGCCGAATTGACGGCTTCCGGCGGTGTCAGCTACGAGTGGCGTCCTGCGGACGGTCTCAACCGGACAGACATCTTCAATCCCATTGCCAAACCAGAAAAATCCACCAAGTATTTTGTCAGGGTAACGGACGTTTTCGGCTGCGTCAACGAGGATTCGGTCACGGTATTTGTGAGCGAATGTCGGCCCTGCGAGTCGATTTCCGGCATCATCAACGAGTATGCTTCGGTAGTTGCGCTCGACTATCCCACGCGGCGCGTGCGCGTCGTTGACGGCTCAGTATTTGCACCGGGAGATCTGGCGATGATCGTGCAGATGCAGGGTGTGGAGATTAATGTCGAGCAGGCGGAAAGCTACGGCCGGATTGAAAATCCGATGTCGGCCGGCGCATATGAACTTGTGCGCATCGACAGCATAAGTCTGAATCTGCTCAGCCTCAACCGACCGATACGCAATCAATACGATCCCGCCGGCAAGGTGCAGGTGGTAAAGATTCCCGAATACGACCACGTAACGGTTGTGGACCGCGTGATTGCGCTCCCCTGGGACGGCAATGTGGGCGGAGTGGTGGCCTTGGCGGCCAACTGCCTGATTGTGGAAGACACTATTTCCGTGGATACGAGCGGTTTCCGCGGCGGGCGTTATGAAGTGCAGTCCGGATGCCGCTTTGAACCAAACACAACGGATTGGGTGTCGGATCAGCTTTGTCGATTCTCCTATCGCGGCGAAGGCACGGCAAGCTACGGCGTTCCGCCCAATGTCTATGGTCGCGGTGCACCGGCTAACGGCGGCGGCGGCGGCAACAACCACAATGCGGGCGGCGGCGGAGGAGGCAACGGCGGAGCGGGCGGCAAGGGCGGCAACGGTTTCCGCAACTTCGCCAACTGGGATCAGGCCGGCGGCGTAGGCGGTTACCCCCTGTCCCAGATAGCAGCTGCGGATACCTCGGGTCGCTTGTTCATGGGCGGCGGCGGCGGCGCGGGACACGTAAACCACACCAACGGTTCCGGCGGTGCACGCGGCGGCGGCATCGTATATATCCGTGCAGGAACGCTGCGCAGCACGCCCAATTCGTTGATCACGGCGCGCGGACAGCATGCGGCCAATGATAATTCAACACTCAACCCGGACGGTTGCGGCGGCGGAGGCGCGGGCGGCACGATCATGCTGCACGTAGACCAGATCCTGGAAGACGTCGAACTTGACGTTCGCGGCGGCAACGGCGGCACGCGCATCGCTGATATTCAGACAACATCCGGTCCCGGCGGCGGAGGAGGAGGAGGACTGGTTCTGCTCCCGCTGAACATCGAAACCAATGACTTCGAAATTTTCACGCATACGGCCGGCGGCGCTGCGGGCGAGCTGGGCCTTGCCTCCGGCAACAACTACGGCGCGGCACCGGGACTGCACGGCGCAATTATCGATTCGCTGAAAGGACGCGGCGTCTACGCCCAGGCAATTTTCGGTCCCTGCCGCGGATGTTATCCGGTGCGCAAGGCAACGACAGGAGGCTGCGGCAGCGTCGAGTTTGACGTCGCCGATGCCAATTTTGAGATCGTCAGCATCGAACTGGAAGCCGACAGCGACAATGTGTCGATGGAAACCGAGGAACTTAATTCGCTGCGCGTCGGCGTGGAAATCGAACTGGACAATCCGCTTCGCGCGGGCAACTATGTGGTGTATGCGCGCAACAGCAACGGCAAGGAGTCGATTTTCCGCGGCACGGTGCTGCCGGAGCCGCCGATGCCGGAGTTGAGCTTCCGCAACGACTCGCTCTTCATCAACTCGAATATTTTGCCGCGAATCGACTCGATTCAGTGGTACAGCGAGGAGCGCGGCGCTCTGATTCAACGGACGGCCGACCGCCTTCCGCTGGTCGATTCCGGCGTGTATTGGGTGCAGGTCTGGAACGACGAAGGCTGCTCGGCATTTTCGGAGCGCTACAATTTCAATGCAATCAGCAGCGTGATGTTCCCGCCGTTGGAGCGGCCGCAGATCGAACTGGATCTCTTTCCGAATCCTGCTGACAACCTGTTGACGATTCGCTGTCGCACCCGTTTGCTGCAGGGCCTGGAAGTGCAGATCAGCGACGTGTTCGGGCGCATCGTCTGGCGACGAGCACTGCCGGACTATCAATCGCTGCATGAAATTGAAGTGGACCTGGACCGTCTGGCATTGGCGCCCGGGGGATATTCGGTCGGCATCCTGGCGCCCGGCTACAGAGCATCTCAGATGTTTATTAAACAACCCTGAGGTTAAACACAGCCGAACCGGAGCGACACTTCCCGCTCAACAACAAACAAAAGCGACAGGTAAAGGACGAGAGTATGAACGAATTGATTCAATCCGCCAAAGAATTGGAACAGGACCTGATCCGCGACCGCCGCCACCTGCACCAGAATCCCGAATTGTCTTTTGTTGAACACGAAACCGCTGCTTATATCCGCGAGCGTTTAACTGCGATGGACATTCCCTTCCGCACGCTGGCGGACACGGGCACGGTGGCGCACATCGGCAGCGGCGACAGATGTGTGGCCCTGCGCGCAGATATTGACGCCCTGCCGATTCACGAAGAAAGCGGCGTTGAATTTGCTTCACGCAACGACGGCGTTATGCACGCCTGCGGCCACGATGCTCACACGGCGATGCTGCTGGCGGCTGCGCGCATGTTAAAAGATCGCGAGAACACTCTGGGCGGCGTTGTTAAACTCATTTTCCAGCCGGGAGAAGAAAAACTCCCCGGCGGCGCGAGCATCATGATCAAAGAGGGGGCGCTGCTGGACCCGGTGCCGGAAGTAATTTTTGGTCAGCACGTGTATCCTGATGCACCGGCGGGACAGTTGGGATTTGTGCCGGGCGCCATGATGGCCGCCGCCGACGAACTGTACTGGACAATTCACGGCCGCGGCGGACACGCGGCGCAGCCGCACCAGACTGTTGATCCGATAGTTATTGCCGCCAACCTGATCAACCAGTTGCAAAGCATTATCAGCCGCACGCTAAATCCTTTTGATTCCGGGGTGTTAAGTGTGACGTCCATTCACGCCGGGCATGCCAACAACGTCATTCCCGACACGGTTGAGATGCTGGGTACTCTGCGCTCGCTCAACCTGGAGTGGCGCGAATCGGCGATTAACAAAATTGAGCAATTTTCGCAAACTCTGGCGGAGACCGCCGGCGGCAGTTGCGACGTGCGGGTCGTGCGCGGGTATCCGCCTTTGTTTAACAACGATGAGGCGACAGCATTTGCTCGCGGCACTGCCTTGAATCTTGTTGACAGCAACCACGTATTCGACTTCGAACCCAAAATGTGGGGCGAAGATTTTGCGTATTACGCCCAGGCGATTCCAGCCTGTTTCTGGATGCTGGGCGTTCGTGCACACGACCGCGATTCCGCACCGGGACTTCACAACTCCCATTTTGTCATAGAGGAATCAGCGCTGCACAGAGGAGCCGCAATGATGTCGGCCGCCGCAATTCAACGCCTCCGTTCCTGAGCGAGGTGCGATCATGTTTGTTTTTTTCCCTGTTCCGCCGCAGAAAAAAGATGTCGACGCAGGCAAGCCGCTCGTCATCTTCGACGGCGACTGCGCCATGTGCAGCGGAGCGGTCAAAATGATCCTTAAACTGGAACGCCGCCCTGTCATGGAATTTGCTCCGATCAACGGCGAGACCTTCAAGAAGGTTATCCCGAAAGACCTGCATGGCCGCGAAACAATGATGCTGCAAATGGACGGCATGACATTGATTGAGTCTGATGCGGTCCTGCAAATTGCTCGACTGCTCGGCGGGCCCTGGAGCCTGGCCGTGGTCTTGTTTCTGGTGCCGAAATGGATCCGCAATTCGATATACAAGTGGGTTGCGCGCAATCGCTACAAGTTTTTCGGCCGGAATGAATCGTGTTACCTGCCGCCGGCCGAGGTCCGCGAGCGCTTCCTACCTTGAAATTACAGCATAACAAAAATTCAAATGTAAATCCCCGTCAGTCGCACAGACCGTCGGGGATTGTTGTTTTCGGCGTCTGCCGATACCCCAAGAGCTTAGCGTTCAACGGCGAATTCGAAGCGTTCACCAACGTTGCAAAGGCCGTTCACGTTTTTCCACTGGTACGGGTATGATTCTCTTGTTAGTCTTGCAGGTGAGAGCGCAGCATGCGGCGCGCGAATCCACGACGGCCTTCACTCAATAAAAGTCTGCACACAATGCAGGGTGGGAGGAGTGTGTCTGGTACGCGGAGGTACTGTCCGTGGCGGCGGGGCGGCTTCCTGGATCAAGTCCGAAGTGCGCCCTGACCGTAACCCTGCGAACAAAAACCAGGCACGGCGCCCAACACTGTCACGCCACTTAAACAAGATCTTGCATGTTGTCTCGCCGCCACAGCGCAGATAGTTTCAAATCTCCAAAACTCTCTGTGATACAACTTGAACTACCGCGCCAAATATCTATCTGTTTAAGTCTCCACTCACGCCCGCCGCAGCGTCAGAAGCGTCAACTCCGGATTGATGCCGATGCGGATCGGCAGCGCCGTCGTGCCCAGACCGCGGTTAACATACAGATGCTGATTGCCGTCGCGGTACATGCCGACCCACTGACGGTACACGATCTGTGCAAAACTGTACTCGCGGTCCAGCACGTGCAGCCCCACCTGGCCGCCGTGAGTATGCCCCGAAAGCATCAGATCGACCTTCGTTTGCCCGCGCACTTCTCTGTCCCAGAAGGTCGGATCGTGCGCCATCAGGATCGTCGGCAGTTCGTCCTCAAAACCCCGCAGCGCCGCGTTGAGATCTGCAAAATTCTGGCGCAGTCCGGAGTTATCCGTTCCCGCCAGTTGAAGTTGCGCGCCGTCGATGTTCAACACGCGGTTTTCATTTACCAGCAGGTCCACGCCGCCGGCGCGGATGCCGCGCTGCAGTTGGCGGTGGTCGGCGTCCGACATGTAGTGATCGTGATTGCCGAGGCTGCCGTACACGCCCAGGTCCGCCCGAAGTTTTTCAAATGCGGGGAATATGTTTTTAAGCTCGCGCGGATCGAAGTTTACCCAGTCCCCGGTGACAAGCAACAGGTCGGATTTCTGCTCCATAACGAGTTCGACAATTTCACGCACCGGGCCGCTCGTGGGAAAAGCTCCGGCGTGAATGTCCGACAACTGACCGATTGTCAATCCCTCCAGCTGACGCGGCAGGTTTTTGATCGCAACGTCGTGGCGCATCACCTGAAAGTCGTGCACGGTGCGCAAAACGCCGTAACCCGTCAACAGAAACGGCGCGCCCGCAAGCGCCCAGCCCGTGTTACCGACAAACTTGCGGCGCGACAAATCAGGTTCGGCAACTGCCGTGTTCTGTTCCCGCACCGGCAGCACACGCCGCACCAGTTTCATCACCTGCCGACCTGTCCAGCGCAGCACTCTCAGCACGTCGCGAACCAGTAAAACAAGCAGAATCGGGAATTTGGAAACGTACCAGATCGAGGAGAAAATCAGCCCCACGTTCATCCAGAAACTCACCTGTCCTTCCGTGCGGCGGAAGTACATGAGCGTCATCGTTAGAGGCAGCATGACCCACGCGATGATCGCAGGCGTCAGGCGCGTCCAGCCCGGCCAGTTGTTGCTGCGGCTGTGCTGCGACCAGCGCCGTACAACATAGGCGTCGCTGCCGCCCAGCACCGTGACAAACACGAGAAAAACCACAATTGTCTGAAGGAGATTCTGATCCATTGTTCCAGCTTTGACGTTTGCGTCCGTTTCAGCCCGGCGGTAGATATTGTCTTGTCGGGCGACAGTTCAATTCAACAGTTCAATTCAATCGAGTATGTTGGAATGCGGTCCGTGCTAAAGACTCGTTGCTGGCGCGCCTAGTGTTACCGCCATGCTTCCGGAAAGTTCAGCAGATCTTCGTATCTTTCGGGCCTGAAAAAGCCGTTTTAGCCGACGTTCACGTCCGAACTACGACAGGAAAGGACCGATTTATATGTTTGAAACCATGCAGCCCGTACTGGCCGAAGAACTGAACAACATCCGCGAAGCCGGCCTCTACAAGTCCGAGCGCATTATCACCAGCCCGCAGGGCCCGGAAATCAATGTGGCCGGCCGCGAACACTCGGTCCTGAACTTCTGCGCCAACAACTACCTCGGTCTTTCCTCCGACCAGCGCGTTATCGATGCGGCCAAAGCGGCACTCGACTCGCACGGCTTCGGGCTTTCCAGCGTGCGCTTCATTTGCGGCACGCAGGACATCCACCGCGAACTCGAGCAAAAGATTGCCGCTTTCTGCGGCACGGAAGATACGATCCTTTACGCGGCGTGTTTCGACGCCAACGGCGGTGTGTTTGAACCGCTGCTGGGACCGGACGACGCCATTATTTCCGACCAGCTCAACCACGCCTCGATCATCGACGGCGTGCGCCTCTGCAAGGCCAAGCGCTACCGCTACACCTCGACCGATATGGCCGAACTGGAACAGTGCCTGCAGCAGGCCGACGCCGACGGCGCGAAACAGAAGATCATCGCAACTGATGCGGTGTTCTCCATGGACGGCACGATTGCGCCGCTGGATCGCATCTGCGACCTGGCCGATAAATACAATGCGCTCGTTATGGTCGACGAATGCCACTCGATGGGTTTCATGGGGAAAAACGGTCGCGGCGTCATTGAACACTGTGGCGTGCTCGGCCGCGTGGACATTATCACCGGCACCCTGGGCAAGGCCCTCGGCGGCGGAATCGGCGGGTTTACGACCGGCCGCAAGGAAATCATCGACATGCTGCGCCAGCGCTCGCGTCCTTACCTCTTCAGCAACACGCTGCCGCCGATGGTCGTCGGTGCGTCGATTGCCATTTTCGACCTGCTCTCCAGCACGACGGAACTGCGCGACCGCCTGGAAGACAACACAAAATATTTCCGCGAGAAAATGTCGGGCGCCGGATTTGACATCAAGGACGGCAGCCATCCCATTGTCCCGATCATGCTCTACGACGCCCCGCTGGCACAGCGTTTTGCCGATAAACTGCTGAACGAAAACATTTACGTCATCGGCTTTTTCTACCCGGTGGTGCCCAAAGGACAGGCTCGCATCCGCGTACAGATTTCCGCGGCGCACACACGCGAGCACCTGGACCGCGCCATTGACGCGTTCGTAAAAGTTGGACGCAAACTCGAGGTTCTGAACTCCTGAGGAAGGCAGCCGGACGGTATCCATGGCGGACCCCAAACCTACCCTGTTTCAAAAACTGCGCGAATCCGAGCTGAGCAGCGAACGCCTCGAAGGCGGCATTCGCCACGCTCCCTGGCTGCGGCTGGTAATTATTGCCACGACCATCCTGGTTTGCATGCTCAGCTTTCCACTCGTGACCGAGTACAAATTTTCGGTCGCCGTCGGATCCGAATGGTCGCGCGACACCATTAAAGCGGAACGCGCCTTTACAATCTTCAAACCCGACGAACAGTACCAGGCCGAACTGCAGCTGGCACGCGACAGCACCCGCCCGGTTTTTACCATTCGCGAGGACGTTCCTGAACGGGCACACCGCCTCCTTGAGACTTTCCAACAGCCTTTTTTGCTTACCCCCGAGTTGTCGGCCGACACGCTCGAGCAGATTTCTGTCGTCTCACGGCCGGTGATCGACCGCCTGATGGAACTGTCGCCGTCGGAGCGACGCGACGTTCTCAGTCGCGTGGCGCGCAAGTTGAACGAGTTCCACAATCGCATTTACGACTCCGGCCTGATCGACCGCGAAACCGGCGAGATTGCCACACGCCAGATTGCAATCCAGGTCAATGCCGTCACGGAAAAACTCGAGTTTACTTCATCGTTGATCGACTTCACGGAGTACGGTCGGCGCATGGAAAAACTCAACAGCGAGCTCTCGTCCATCGAACAGATGGTGGCCAACGACCTGACGCCGCAGCTGATGCGCCCCAATCTGATCTACTCCCCGGAAATCACGCGTCAGAATCGCTACTTCGCCGAACAGTCGGTGCTCAAATCCACCGGCATTGTCGACGCCGGTGAAGTCATTGTCGCTCCCGGTCAGGTCGTGACACGCGACGTTCTGGCGCGGCTGACGGCGATGACGGCGCGCGAGGGCGAACGCAGCTACTGGCAGATCCTGCTGGGCAATCTGGTGCACGTGTTGCTCATTTTTTCTATGCTGCTGCTGTTTTTGAACCGAATTCGCCCGCGCATTTTTTCCGACAACTATCAGTTCCTTGGGCTGTGTTGTTGTCTGATCCTGATCTCCGTGTTGGCGCGCATCAGCGTAGTGGAATTTTCGCAGTTGCCGGCCGAGTTTTTGATCGTCGTACCGGCCTGCTCGATGCTGGTGGCGATTCTCTACGATTCAAGGACGGCGTTCTACACGACTATTACCATGACGCTGCTGCTGGCCGGCACGCGCGGCAACGACTACGAAACGGCCCTGGTGGTGCTTATCGGCAGCACCTACGCCGCTTACACCGTACGCGATCTGCGCAGCCGCACTCAGGTGTTCAAAGCCATGGCGTCGATATTTATCGGCTATGGTCTTGCGATTACCGCCATCGGCATGCAGCATTCCACGCCGCTCAGCCTGATCATCGAAAAAATGGCATATGCGACGATCAACGCGATTTTCTCGCCGGTTCTGACGCTGGGTCTGCTCTTTGTCATTGAGCGCATGTTCAATATCGCTTCGGATCTGCGCCTGCTCGAATTCGACAACCAGAACCACCCACTGCTCGTGCAGCTGGCGGATCGGGCGCCGGGCACTTACCAGCACACGCGGACGGTAGCCCACCTGGCCGAAAGCGCGGCCCGCGCCGTGGACGCAAACCCGATCCTGGCACGCGTCGGCACTTATTTCCACGACATCGGCAAACTGGCGAAGTCCGAGTACTTTGTGGAAAATCAGATCGGCATCAACAACAAACACGACCGCCTGACGCCGCAGAAGTCGGCCAACATCATCAAGGATCACGTCAAAGCCGGAATGGAAATGGCGCGCGAACATCGGCTGCCGCGCCGCATCCTGGAATTTATCCCGATGCACCACGGCACCATGTTGATCAAACACTTCTACGCCAAGGCGGTGGAAGAAGCTCAGGCCAAAGGTCAAACCGTCAACGAGGAAAACTTCCGCTATCCCGGTCCGCTGCCCAACAGCAAGGAAACCGGCATCGTCATGCTGGCCGACACGGTCGAAGCGCTCTCGCGCACGCTCGACGGCAGCCGCGAGGAGCTGTCGCGCGCCATCGATAAAATCATCAAGGAACGCCTGCTGGACGGTCAGCTCGACAAGAGCGACCTGACGCTGCGCGACCTGAATAAAATCAAGGACAGTTTTGTGCGCAATCTGGTCGGAATGTCCCACCAGCGCATCAAATACAAAACCCTGCCGGGCGAGGCAGACGACGATGCTCCCCCGGCGACCGCCGCCGGTACATCCGCCGCAGGCGGCAAGCCGTCCACGTCCGCACCGGCATCCGGAGCCTGACGACAATGGCGCAGGCGCGCAATGAATCATCACAGCCCCTGCCGCCCGTCATGCAGCGCAGCATCAAACGCTACCTGCAGCACATCGCCGTGGAAAAAGGACTCGCGGGCAAAACCTCCGAGTCCTATGCCGTCGACCTGCGCAACTTCGCCGAGTATCTGGTTTCAATCGATCTGGACGATTTCACGGCGGCCAATGAAAAGATTGTTGTGGACTTTCTGCGCAAGCTGGAAGAAATGGGACTGGCAGTCAGTTCGCGTGCGCGCAAACTCTACGCACTGCGCGGATTCTACCAGTTTCTGGCAGGCAGCGGCGCAGTAAAGGCCGACTGCACCGAACACGTCGACCTGCCCAAGGTGCGGCGCGTCCTGCCGCCCACGCTGACGATTGAACAGATGCTGCGCATTATCGAATCGCCCGACGTGTCAAAACCGGCGGGGATCCGCAATCGCGCCATGCTGGAGACGCTCTACGCCTGCGGACTACGCGCCTCGGAGCTGCTGGGCCTGCGCCGCCGCGATGTGCTCTCCGACCTGGAAATCATTCGCGTGACGGGCAAAGGTTCCAAAGAGCGCGTAGTGCCGATCGGCAGCGGCGCGTTGGCCTGGATAGAACGCTACCAGAACGAGGTGCGGCCGACCTTCCTGCGGACGGGAACGGCCACGGACGACATACTTTTTCTGAATCAGCGCGGTGGCGGCCTTTCGCGCATGGCGCTGTGGAAATTTGTCAAACAGGCGGCGACGCAGGCGGACATTGCGGTGCACGTTCATCCGCACATGTTTCGTCATTCGTTTGCAACGCACCTGCTGGAAGGCGGCGCGGACCTGCGCGCGGTGCAGGAAATGCTGGGCCATTCGGACATCGCGACGACGCAGATTTACACGCACATCGACCGCGAGTACATTCGCGAGGTGCACAGAAGTTTTCATCCGCGCGCCTGAGAGCCGAATGCCGATATTGCCGGCGCGGCCCAATGCAACTACAACAGGCCCGTCGGCTATGCGTTTGACGACCTTGATCTATTTTCCGGAACTTGCTCACTCCTGATGATGAATTCCACGATGCACGTACGTTTCGCTTCTCTTGCAGCTTTTCCCTTTGTTTTTCTGCTTGTCGGACTGTGCGCAGGCACTGAACTGCAGGCGCAGTGGCGCTACACCTACGACGTCAAAAACGGCATCGACGTCCTGTTGGATCAGGATCTTGCGCCGCTGCACGGTAAACGCGTGGCTCTGGTCAGCAACCAGACGGGACGGACGCGCACACTGCAGTCGACCCTGGACGTCATCGCCGACCATAAACAAGTGACGCTTACTGCGGTCATGACGCCCGAACACGGCTACTACGGCGTAGCGCGCGCAGGAGAAGAGGTCCAGGACTCGGTCATGCCGACGATCCGCGACGTACCTGCCTACTCGCTCTACGCGGGTTCGCGTCGGCCTGCGGAATACATGCTCGACAGCTGCGACATGGTCGTGTTCGACATTCAGGATGTCGGCGTGCGATCCTACACCTACCTCGGTACGCTGTACCACGTGATGGACGCCTGTGCGGAGTTCGGCGTACCGCTCATGGTGCTGGACCGCCCCAACCCGCTCGGCGGCGAAACTATCGACGGCAATGTGCTGGACTCGGCAATCCGCTCCTTTGTGGGCATCGTGCCGGTGCCCTACATCCACGGCATGACTTTTGGCGAGCTGGCGCAGATGATCAACGGCGAGGGCTGGTTGCCGACGCCCGAAGGCGACTCAACCGCGCGCCGCTGTGAGCTGGAAGTCATCAGCATGGCCAACTGGGAGCGCTGGATGCTGTGGGAAGACACGGACTTCCGCTGGATTCCGACCTCGCCGCACGTGCCGAGCGTCGACGCCATACGCGGCATGGCCATGCTGGGAATTTTCGGCGAGCTCAGCCTGATGAACATAGGCGTGGGTTATACACTGCCGTTCCAGATGTTCGGCATGCCGAACTTCAACCACGATTTCTACAACGAGCTGATCCGCACGAAGAAGTTTCCCGGCATCGAACTGGTGCCGACGGAGTTCCGGCCGTTCTACGGCAAGTACGCACGTGAGGACTGCCGCGGCTACCTGCTGCGCTTTTACAACGACATCAATTTCAGGCCCTATACCAGCGGCGTGGAACTGGTGCTGGCGCTGCGCAAGACTCACCCGGAACTGTTTGATGCAGAAGCGATTGCGGAGGACAGACAGGCGATGTTCGCCAAAGTGACCGGCAGCGAAGTCCTGTTTGAAAAACTCTACAACCGCGCGACCGACCTGGAGATTCGACAGTTGACGCGCAAAGGCGCGGACGAATTCGCTTTGATGCGCGAGCCCTACCTGCTGTATCAATAACGCGCCGGGCAAAACAAAAGCGGCTTGGTAAATCAGGGGGCAGGGTGTAATTTCCTCGTCGCGCCACGGCATAGACAGCGCGGCCCCACTGGATTTGTGCGATTGGAGAACAATGGAAGCAGACCTGCAGCAACGGCGTGAAGATTTTGAGCGCGAGGCGATTCCGCACATGGACGCCCTGTACAACTTTGCGATGCACCTGACGCAAAAAAGCGAAGACGCCCAGGATTTGCTGCAGGAAACCTATCTGAAAGCTTTCCGCTTTTTTGATTCCTTCAAACGAGGAACCAATTGCAAAGCATGGCTGTTCCAGATCCTGAAAAATTCGTTTATCAACCGCTATCGCAAACTCACGCGGGAACCGACGAAGGTCAGTTATAACGACGTCGAAGAATTTTACGAGACCATTCGGTCCGACGACGTCAGCCTGAACGACCTTGAACGGGATCTGTTTGACAACGTGCTCGACGACGAGATGAGTGCAGCCATGGCGGCGCTTCCGCCCAATTTCCGGGCGGTGTTGATTTTAAACGATCTGGAGAATTTTACTTACGAGGAGATTGCCGGCATCCTCGACATTCCCATCGGTACGGTACGGTCGCGACTGCACAGGGCGCGACGGGCGATGCGCGATCAACTGATGGAATACGCCCGCAAACGCGGCATTGTGCCCGGTAAATGACAGGATGAATCGCAGATTCAGCGGCAGGCGCGCAGGACTCCATATACACACGCTTTGAGCTTGCGCCGACGCTGGATGTTGTCGAATTTCGATATACAGGTAACATCGTGGATTACAACAAATTGTTGGAGCTTGCGCAGTCGTATCTCGACGGCGAGGCTCTGTCCCCCGAAGACGAACGGGTGGTCAGGGAAGCGCTGGATTCGAACGACAGGCTCCGCCTCGAAATGGCTGCCATGCGCTCGACCAAACAGGCGATTCAGGAGCGCGCCGGCAGTCTGCGCGTACAAGCTCCGCGCGAAACGCGCATCGCAATTCTCGAATCGATTCGCAACGAAGCGCGCGCGGCTGCGGTCAATTCAGGCCCGCGGACCAATCTTTTCACGTCCTTTGTTGAGTCGCTTTTCGGCCGGCATCGCCTGGCGACGGCCGGTGCATTGGTGCTGGCGGTAGCCGTGGTCTACTTTTTCATTCCCGGCCCCGACGGCTCACTTCAGGATGCGCCGGTTGCCGAGGCAATGGCCGAACCCGTCGACTTCATGGCCGACGTGATCAGAAACTTCCACAAAACGTCCAATGGCGACGTTGAAACGAAACACGCCGCGTTTTCGCCGAAAACCGATGACGAATTGCGCGATTTTTTCCACAACAATGGCGTAGATTTCTCCTCGTGGCAGACGCGGCCGCAGGTGCGCGTCGTCGGAGCATACGTCACGACCATGGAAGGCGAATCCATCGGCCACGTCGTTTACCGCGACGAAAACAACGAACTTCTGTGTCTGTGCCAGGTGCCGGTGACGCTGTTTGAGCGCAAATGCCTCAAGCTGGACGAGAAGGTGCGGCGCGATCTGGACACGCGCGGCCACTTTGAATCCGAGGTCGACAACTCGCTGCGCGTCGCCATGCGCGACAACGGAGAAACTATCTCAGCCGTCGTTGCGTCGCTGTCCACACCGATATTTGAATAAGCGGACCCGCGGCCCGGAGCGATCCCATCCGGGCCACAGCAACAGGAGTACTTGAAAATGACGTTTGCAGATAAAATCCGCCTTGATCTTGCACACTACGTGTGCGCTTTTCTTTTTGCTGGTCTTGCAGCGGCAGGCATGACGTCCTGCAGCACGGACGGAAGTCACGCGGATGCGGACGCACAGTCCGGCGCGGCGCTGGCAACGGTCGGAGCGATGTCCGGCCCCCTGGTGTATGAGTTATCGGCGGTAGCGGATTCGCGCGACGGCGCCGGCAGCCTGCTGGACTTCGCCTGGTCGCAGGACGGCCGTGAAACCTGGCTCTCACAGGAATCGGCGGGTAAGATTGTCTTCATCAATTTCTGGGGCACCTGGTGTCCGCCCTGCCGCCGCGAAATTCCCGACATTGTGGAGATTGCCAACGAGAATCCGGACGTCTACGTGGTCGGCGTCGCCTTTGAAAAAGTGACCGATCCGCTGGCGACGGTCGCCAAGTTCACGACCAAGTCGAACGTTCCTTATGTCAACGTCACGGGCAGCCGCGCTTTGTTGATGCAACTGGCGGGCGCATACGGAGCGGGTAAATCCTTCCCCACGACCATCGTGATTAACAAAGACGGCAAGATTGTCGACCAGATCATCGGCATGCGCAGCAAGCCGGAATTCATGCAGTCGATCAACATGGCTCGCGGCAGTTAAACAGATCAGTCAACACAGCCGTCACATATTTGCAGATTAAACAAACAAGCCGCCCGGAATCGGGCGGCTTGTTTGCTTTTACGCATCATTCTATTACAAGAGCATATCTTCTGCGGTCACTCAGCGCCGGTCAGGTAGAGAATGCGGTCGTGTTTAATGTCCAATACTTCAAATCCCGCAACCGGAAGTCTGCGCACATCGTCGAGCTGCCAGCTGCGTGTGCTGTCGCACAGTTGCATGTCGCCGGCCGATGGGTTAAACAGCACTTTGATTGCGACTTCGCGTTCACCGAACTCCAGCTTCCAGCCTTTGAGGCAGGTTGAGTCGTCAAGCAGCGAAGCATGCGATTGCAGTACGTCGCCGTAGTCGCCCAGAAAAGCCTGCAGCGGCAAGGATTCGTATGAAACAAAATGAAACTGCATTGCCGTGCGCTCGGAATGCGAACGATTGTCGCAAGCGATTAAAAGAAAAGACACAGCCAGAGTCAGGACGTTCAGTCTTAAACGCATAAATCCAATCAACTAAACAGAAAAACAGCGCACAAAACGGCGATTTAACACCGCCAGGCCATCATTGCTGCAGGGTCAGAGTTTTAACAAAGTCCTGCGTACAGACAATGCGATTGTTCGAGTCGAGCACTGCAACGTACAGATCGAGTGAGTTTTCGTTGCGTTTAAAGCCGTAGAACTCGTGCGGAGCCGCACCGGATGGGTCGTCTGAAAGAATTAACACATCGCAGTCCGTCATCATATCGCCCAGCAGCATGGCGTAATAACGCCCCTGACCGTCCCAGGCGACGTCGCCCTCGGCTGTGAAGATCGTCTGGCTTCCGCTTTCATCGGCGAAGGTTCCTTCCAGAATCAAGCCGCTGACAAAATTGTCGATGGCGTAGTCGTTCTCGTTGGTGCCGCCCTGAATTGCACTGTAGGTGACCGCTTCGACCACGTTCGTATCGCCAACCTGACGCCAGAGAAGTTTGCGCTCGCCTTCATTGTTGGTTAACAACAGAAACTGGCCGTTTTCGACCTTTAACAAGTCCAACTGCACCTCGTCGCCCTTCATTTGCGGATCGACCTCGCCAACAAGCTGCTTGACAGCCTGGTCCAGCGTGCCGTCGCCGTATACCGGCCCACGCACGACGCTCAGATCGGCCACGTTAAACGTGTCGACGCGGCGGTCGTTGAATCGATAGAGAATTGAGCGTACAAAAACGTCGCCGTCGCGACGCAGAGTAATCGCGACTTTGTCATTGTCGGCGGCATTCAGCGCAGCCATCGGCGAGCGGCTGGCGCGCAATTCCGCCAGGTACGCGTCGTTCAGCCACACGGCGCTGAATTCATCTGGAACGCCCTGAATAAATTCTTCGACCGGCTCACGCTCAATATCGCATGACAGCAAAATCAATGACAATACAAGAGAGAAAAGCACAGGGGTAGCTCGCATAACCTGATTCTCGCTTTGTGATTTGGATGGGAAATACTGCGCACATCTGGAGTAGTGCAGCCGGCTTCAAAATCCAGGCCCGGCGCCGGCGAATTGCCGGGATTGTGTGTCGGCGCGCTTCCGTCGACAGTTTTATTCCCGGATGTTACGTGTGCGGGTTTTGGCGCGAAACGGCAAAATACAGATTCTTTCGGGGCGGTCAAACGACCGGGAGTTACGACGGAATAATTGTGAACAGTTGGTGATAGGACAATTGCCGGAAAGTCGCCTGCGTCGTAAGTTCGATGCCCGGTAACCTCCCTGGCGGCTCCGGCACTGACGAACTCACAGTCGAACTTTCAACAACAGAACGCGGCACATGCGCGAACTTTCGGCCTCACAACAAAAACTGGTGCGCAGCCTGCATCGCAAACGGCGACGCGACGAACACAATCTCTGTTTCATCGAGGGGCCGACGCTCTGCGAGGAAGCGCTGCGCCGGTCCATGCCGCTCGAATTTGCCGTCGTTGATCAGTCCGGCCCCGCGGCCCACGAAGATTCCGCCATCCGACGAGCGCTGTCGGCGGCATCAGTGGATGTGTTTGCAGCCGCGCCCAATGTCTTTGCGCGCATAAGCGACACGAGCACGCCACAGGGAATACTGGCGGTGATGCCACGACCGCAGATGCAGGCCAACGCCGCCGAGTCCGTGATTGTTCTGGACGGCGTCGCCGATCCCGGCAATGTCGGCACGATTATCCGCACGGCGCTGTGGTTTGGTTTCACGCAAATCCTGCTGGGGCCGGGCAGCGCCGACCCCTGGGGGCCGAAGGCCTTGCGCGCCGGCATGGGCGCGACCTTCCAGACGGCGACGATCAGCACAGAAAATCTTCCGGCCGCATTGGCGACGCACTTTGACGGTCAGCGTCGCTGCGGCGCGGTATTGGGAGCGAAGCGGCGCCTGGCGGATTTAGAGGCCACGCCGCCGATGTCGATCATTATGGGAAACGAAGCCCAGGGAATTTCCGCGGCGGTGCGCGATCTGCTTGACGAGAGTTACGAGATTCCCGGCGCGGGAATGCTCGAATCGCTGAATGTCGCGGCGGCTTCGGCCGTCAGCCTGTATCACTTTTCGCAGTTCACATGAGGCAGGGCATGTTCACACGAAAAAACGCAGCCGGAGGCAGTCGATGTTTCTGACACCGCGCCTGGCGACGCCGGGCACAACGCCGTTGCCGCCGGCGGTACTTGCGGCGGTAGCGCGCCCAATGATCCATCATCGCTCGCCGGAGTTCGGCGAAATACTGGCGCGCGTGCATACGGGATTGCAGAAAGTCTTCCATACGCGGCAGCCCGTCATGCTGCTGACTTCTTCCGGCAGCGGCGCAGGTGAAGCCGTCGCCGCCAATCTGTTCAATGTCGGCGATACGGTCATCTACGCCGCGCACGGCAAGTTTTCGCGCCGCTGGGGCGAGATGCTGCGGCGCCAGGGTGTCAATGCCGTGGCCCTGACAATACAGGAAGGACGTGCGCCGCAGACCGCAGAAGTCATCGAATTGCTGGAGCGTCATCCCGAGACAAGCGCGGTTTGGCTCACCCAGAGCGAGACTTCCACGAGCGTCTGGACCGACGTACGCAAAATTGCGGCGGCGGTGCGCGCGTGCAGAGCCGACACTCTCGTTCTCGTCGACGCGGTCAGCGGTTTGCTGGCGCACGAGCTCGACATGGACGGCTGGGATCTGGACCTTGTCTTCGGCGCTTCACAAAAGGGATTGATGGCGCCGCCGGGACTTGCTCCGATAGCGCTCAGCGAACGCGCCTGGCGCAAAGCCGAGAGCGTGGATTGCCGCTCGGTCTACTTTGACCTGCACAAAGCGCGGCAGACCTGGCTCAACAACAAAACCGTTTTCACGCCCGCCGTCAGCGCCGTAGTCGGGCTCGATGCCGCGCTGAACCTGATTTTGAATGACGGGATAGAAAAATCGATTGCACGCCATGCCGCACACTCGCGCGCGGTGCGCAGCGCGGCCGCGGCTCTTGGACTCACAACATTCGGCGATCCGCCTTCGCATGCGGTGACGGCGATTGAGTTTCCGGCGCATGCGGCGCGATTCAAACAAACGCTGAGGAGCGAGGCACGCGTGACGACGGCAAGCGGGCAGGACGATCTGGCCGATAAAATTTTCCGCGTCGGCCACCTGGGCTGGCAGGATCAGGGCGACATGCTGGCGGTCATCGGCGCAATTGAAGTCGCTCTGCTGCGCAGCGGCCACAGCATTGAACCGGGTGCGGGGCTGAGCGCAGCACAACGCGCCTATTGCGCCTGACGCGGGCGGGCTCCCGGCTTTGTCAGAGTCAAGCCACGTTTCTCCGCGATCAACCGGCAGTTTCGCTCCCGCTGACAAACAAAAAGGTCAAGCCGGGTTTTGTCGGGAACACAAAAGATACATCCGGGAACGGCATCCAATTTTCGCTCGAGAGAACGTCCGGCATTGCGGGGAAAATCAACGACAAACGGGGAAATTCATGCGGATTCTGATCGGGAGCAACAACCAACATAAAGTGGGCGAAATCAGCTCAATCCTGCGGACGATTTTCAGCGAAGAGCTGGAAGTACTGCTTCCGAGGGACCTGCCTTCGTTTCCGACGGAAATTGAAGAATGCGGGGATACGCTGGAGGCCAATGCGATGATCAAGGCGCTCGAGATGTACGAGGCCACGGCCCGGCCGTGTATCGCCGACGACACCGGACTGGAGGTAGCCGCGCTGAACGGTCGTCCCGGCGTGTTTTCCGCGCGTTTTGCCGGGGAGAACGCCACGGATGCGGATAATCGAAAACTGCTGCTGCAGGAGCTGCGGGGAGCCGAACAACGCGAGGCGCAGTTCCGGACGGTGATCTGTTTTTACGACGGTTTTCGGCCGATTTTTGCCGAAGGAGTCTGCCGCGGCCGGATCCTGAACGAGGAGCGCGGCGACGGCGGTTTCGGCTACGATCCCGTCTTCATGCCCGAAGGTGAAACGCGCAGTTTTGCGGAGATGCCCGCGGCGGAAAAAAATGCGATCAGTCATCGCGGGCGGGCCCTCCTGCAAATGGCGCACAAGCTGGAAACGCTGCGGGCCGAGCGCATGCCGACCGGCGATCTGGCGCTGGCGATGGAAGAAATCAGCCGACCGCAACGCTGAGCGATGGCAGACGGAATTTGTATATTTGCGACGTGAATCCCGATTCGTCCGATACTCTCTCCGCACATAGCGCTTTTCCCGCTGAGGGCGAACGCATCGAACATTTGTGCCGCATTGTCATTCTGGCGGCCAGGCAGCAGCACGAGGCGCTGGAGCAGCAGATACGAGCCGCACTGAACACTTCCTGTTCGCACGGCGACGTCTACGAAGCGCTGACGCAACTTTATCTTTTCTGTGGTTTCCCCGCAGCCCTGGAAGGGCTGCTATGTCTTCACAACGTCGTGCAAACGATGCCGGACATCGCGCCGATGCGTCCCGAGGCCTACGACCCGGCTGCATTCGCCGCGCGCGGCGAAGAGTTGTGCCGCCGCATTTATACAAGCGCCTACGACAAAATGCGCGAGCGGCTGGCCGCAGCGGCGCCGGACCTCGACCAGTGGATGATCGTTGAAGGATACGGCAAGACGCTGGCGCGGCCGCAGCTGGACATCGGGATTCGCGAATTGCTCATTGTGGCCGTGTTATGCGTGGGCAGCTGGGAACGACAGTTGTTTTCCCACCTGCGTGGAGCGCTCAACGTCGGTGTTGACGCAGCAAGCTGCCGAGCGGTCATCGACCTGGCCGGCGCGGAAGACGCCGAAGCACGCCGCCGTCATCACGAAATACTGGATAGGATTCTACGCCGCAGCACATGAAAAACAAAGCGCATATCCTGCTTTTTCTAAGTGCATTGGCCTGTTGTACCGGCCTGATGCACACGCATTGTCTCGCCGCCGCCGACACTACACAAGCCAAGCCCGGTGAGAAACCGGCAGCTCCGCAGCAACAGCCGGAGGCCTACGACTCCGTCAGGGAGCTGCAGGTCGATCTGGAGAATCTGCTGTCGGACGAACGCTTCAGCAGCGCGTCGATCGGCGCAGGCGTCTATTCGCCCACTCGCGGCACATGGCTGTTTGAACACCGCCGCAACAAGGCGATGCTGCCCGCTTCCTGCGTCAAACTCTTTACCACCGCGGCCGCGCTGGAGCAGCTCGGCCCGGACTTCGTCTACAGCACCTCGCTCTACCTGGACGGTGTAATCAAAAGCAACGGCGAATTTGTCGGCAACGTCATCATTCGCGGTGCGGGCGACCCGACGATGAGCGCTGCTTTCGGCGACGTGCCCGAGGCGATCCTGGACGAGTGGGTCGACCAGTTTGAGCTTCACGGCATCTCGTCCATCCGCGGCAACCTCGTCGGCGACGACTCCTATTTTGACCACATGGCGCTCGGGCCCGGCTGGGCCTGGGACGACGCCGGATACGCCTATTCGGCGGAAGTGTCGGCGCTGTCGTTTTTCGACAACAAGGTGATTGTCGTCGTCGAGCCCGGCGACTCGGTCGACGCGCCGGTGCGCGTGGAAATGCGGCCGCGCAACGAGTACGTGGAACTGCGCGTGCACGCCCTGACGGGACCGGCGGATTCAAGTTCGTCGATCCAGGTACAGCGCGACGCCAACGCAAATGTTGTCCACATTCACGGACGCCTGCCCTACGACTCGGTGGCCCATCGGAGTTTTGAAACACACGAAATCGCCGTCATCAATCCGACGCGCTACACACTGCATCTGTTTGTGCGGGCGCTTGAAGAACGCGGCATCCGCTTTCGCGGCCGCAGTTTCGACTCCGAATCCTGGGGCGACTTCATCGACTACACGGACATACGCCCGGTTTACCAGCACAGTTCGCCGCCTTTGGGCAAAATCGTGGGCGTGATCAACCGCCACAGCCACAATCTGGCGGCAGAGATGCTGTTCAAGACGCTGGCCAAGGAAAGCACGGGCGTCGGCAGCTTTGAAGCCGGTGCGGAAGTTCTGCGCAGCTTCGGAGCGCGCCACGAGGTAGCGCCCGAAAGTGTGTTCATCGTCGACGGCTCGGGCCTCTCGCGGCTCAACTCCGTCGCGCCGCAGCACATCATTTCCGTGTTGTCCGACATGTACAATTCGCCGCACCGCGACGTTTTTGTCGCTTCGCTGGCGACGCCGGGGACGGACGGCACCATGGAAAACCGGATGAAAGGCAGCAGTGCGGAGACGCGTGTGTTTGCCAAGACCGGAACGATGAACAATACGAGCGCTCTGGCGGGTTACGTCTACAGCGGCGACGGCGAGGCGCTGGCCTTTGCTGTCATCGTCAATCACGCCACTGCGCCCACCTCGCTGGCACGCAACCTGCAGGATCTGTTTGCGATGCGTCTGGCGGGTTTCCGCCGCTCGCCGAGCGCCGAGCAATCCGCCCCTGACGGGCCGGCGCAGCACAAAAGCATGAATTGAAGAACCGGTGACGGATAATTGCCCTGCTGCGGCGGCCCGGTCTTTGCCGCCTTTGTTGTAAATTGGCGACGGGAATTTCTCCGCGGCGCAGACACTTGCGCCGTTTTTGTTGAAAATCAGCGGCGGCGGCAATTCAACCGATCAGCCCTGCTACGTGTAAACAGGTATCGACATCGTTCGATCGATCGGCGACCGTCTCCCGGTCGGCCCTCCTGTTTGTATCCAACAGCCTTGCGATTTTTCATATGAATACTTCTTCCCCAGCGCCCGAATCAACCCCCGAACAACCGCGCAAAATCAGCGACGCCATGTACTACATCCTTTTGATGCGGCGCCACTGGCTGTTTCTGATACTGGGCACGCTGATTCCCACGGCGGCCATGGGCTACTACATGTACAATTACCAGCCGAACTGGTACGCTGCGACGGTGACTTTTGTGCCGCCGCAGATGAAAAGCACGGGGCTGGGCGGCATGCTGGGCGGCATCACATCCGCGCTGCAGGACTTTGGCCTGAGCAAGGTCGGCGGTGGCGGAGGCGCCGGTTATACACACGGGGTTATCCTGCGCAGCCGCATGCTCAAGGATTCGCTGATCGCCTACTACAATCTGGACTCGGCCTACGAACTGCAGGACGCCACACCCGGCGACGTACGCAAGGCGCTCGACAACAACTTCGACGTGACCTTTGAAAAACTCGGCAACTACGCCTTGACCATTTACGACAAGGACCCGGAGACGGCCGCGCGCATGGCCAATCACGCCGTCAAAATCGGCGACAACCTTGCGTCGCAGTTGTTCCGCACCGAGGCGCGCGTGCAGCGCGAGCAGATGGAAAAACAGATGCGGCAGAACCAGCTGAACCTCCAGATTGCGATGGACTCCATCAAGTGGTACGCCAACAAATACCAGCTGATTGAACCTGAAGTACAGGCGGCGGCGGCCATAGAGGGATTGGCCCAACTGCGCACCGAGCAAATCAAACAACAGACCGCACTTGAACTCATGCGCCAGTACCTGGGTGAAAACGACCCCGCCGTGCGCACGCAGGAATTACTTGTTGAAAACCTTCGCAACCAGGTCGCAAACGCACAGACCGAGCCCGGTTTTGTGGGCAACTTCAGCCTGGAACAAGGCGCGGACGTCATGCTGCGGTATATGACACATCGCGCCGACGCCGAAGCTTACGGGCGGATGAAAGCCATCATGATCCCGATGTACGAGCAGACTATTCTGGACGAGCAGCGCAACATGCCCTCCATGTACGTTCTGGACGAAGCCCTTCCGCCGGATCGTCCCGCCCGTCCCATGCGCAGTCTGTTTGTGGCAGGCACAGCTCTGATGATGCTGGCCATCCTGGGAATTTTTGTGGCCATTCTGGAAAAATATCGCGCACTTAAACGCGAATATCCAGACTACTTCGGCAACAAAAAGAAGAGTCTCCCCCAGAGCACGGACTCATAGGTATTGTTTAAGACAGTCTTCCACACCTGAATGCGGCAATGGGACATTCCGATTGCCGCACATCATGCTCATCCCAATCCACTCTGAGCGCTTCGCCTCCGCTTCTGTTAGCGGGCGGCTTGCTTTTTGCTTTTGTTTGTCAGCGTGTTTCCGGCGCGAAGTTACTCGGGCGGCGGCAGGCGCCAGGTCGGCCGGACTCGAGTTTCGACGATCAGCACACGAGCCGCAAACGCAGCGAGCAGCTACGCGGTTTAAACACGGCTTTTAACGACGCATTGACCGGTGTAAAACTCTCCGGCTTGTGTCTGCGAGACTAACAAGAGAGTCAGGAAGCGGAGACCACAGCGAAAGCAAGGGCTCCGAGGAGGATTTTGCAGGCAGTTCCTTGTTAAACACCGAACAATTCGTTTTCATTCTTCCCGGTACAGGCCCGCAGATAGCGGAATTGTTCACAACTCAACCGGCTTCGTCTACCCCTCCTCCTCGTGTCCAGTGAAATGTGGAATTAATTTATGTTAACAGGCGGCCGCTAAAAATTCGACCCGCCCGGGATATGATGCACCTGCGCAACATGAGGGTATACAACAATTTTATCAAGCTGAAAAACGTGAACGGCATGTATTCACCGACAAGCGTGGCGTATCATCGAGTTAAGCGGACATTACAACTTCCGCTGCACCATCAAATCACGAACCGTCAAGACCGTTTAAACCACAAACGCGACGCCTCCCCATTCGGAAGCGTCGCGCTTTGTTTAAGTGTTAACGGTCGGTGTTAAGACTCGCCGCCCGATTTACCGGCGCTCTGGGCGTCGATCTCGTCGATCAGACCGCTGAAGTCGTCGTCGCTCAGTTCGTAGCGTTCACTGCAGTAGTTGCAGACCAGCTCGCGCTGTTTTTTGCGCCACATGTCTTCAATCTCCGCGCGCCCCAGAGTCAGAAGTCCGTTCTTGAATCGTTCGATTGAACAGCGACAGTAAAAATCAATCGGTGTATTGGCCACGATTTTCACGTTTTCGCCGGCGATCATCTGGATCACCTCGTCGGGACGATAATCCGTCATCCAGGACGAGTTGCGGCTGCGCAGCTCGGTAATGTTCGCCACGATCGTTTCGATCTGTTCGGGGTCGGCGTCCGGCATGGCCTGCACCAGAATGCCGCCGGCCTGAACCATCTTGCCTTCGTCGTCGATACGCTCATCCAGCACGACGCTCGAACGGATCTGTTCCGACTGCAGGAGATACTTTTCCAGATCGGCGCTGATATCGCCTTTGGCCAGATCCGTGATTCCCGTGGTCGGTTCGCCGCGGTCGTAGAGAATTTTACTGACCTGCATGAGGCCGAGGCCCAGGCCGTCGCCCAGCTGAGCGTTGTCGGCTTTCATGTCGATCGTCGCAGTCGGATTGCCCACAAAACCGCGAATCTCACCGACCTGCATCGCCTCGGCATAGACCAGGCCCAGGGGGCCGCTGCCTTTGATTTCTATGATGATGCGTTCTTCGCCTTTGAGAAAAGAAGCGAGCAGCGCCGCGCCGGACATCGCCCGACCGAGGATTACGGCCGCCAGGGGACCGAGGCCGTGGCGCTCCTGCGCGCGCGAAGCCAGACTGCTGGAACGCACCACGCCGATGCGAAAATGCCCGTCTTCCGTCAGCCCGCGCGCCACGCGGTCGCGATGCTGATACATCTTTTTCAGTTTTCTGAGTTTGGACTCCGCCATTGCCTTATCCCGATCCTTCGATCCCGCGGGGCCGCAAACCGGGCCGCCGTGTAAAAAAATCCAAAAGCCGTGAAACGATTATTGACCGGAGGCATTGTTTTGCGCGGACAGACCTGAACATCCGGCCCGTGAAGTGCCGATTTTTGGCCTTTCAGATGAGCCGGAAAGACCGTAATTTGCGGATCTTTTGACATGTGTAACCAGAAGCGCCGCTCATACGTCTTCCACACCGGACCGCGGTCCCGATGCAGTCGCGCCGAAGTCCGCGGGAGCACATCCAAACTCTCTTTCAACGCGTGAATCCGGGTGCCGGACTCACTCTGCGCAAATCGCTCACTATGAAAGATTCCCCCCTGCCGTACGTACGGCGTAGTTTTTTGGCATTCGTTTTCTGTCTGACCTTTGGCGGACTGCTGCCGCTGAATGCGCAGTTGATCACTCAGCTGGAGGTGCAGTCACTGCCGGATATCACCATCGACGCCACGAACTTTCCGCACGTGAGCGCACGAATTCGCGCAAACTACAACGGCAGCGCCTACGCGCTCTCTACCAATGAAATTCTGATTCAGGAAGATAATCGGACCACGCGGCCGCAAAGCGTCAGCGCGCCCAACGGCGCGGGATTCCAGACCATTGAATGGCTCTCGACCCTGCGCGGCGTGCAGCGCGATCCTTCTTCGACAGTCGAAAATCCGGTCGGCTTTAATCCCGCGACAATATATGTGATCGTCGACGGTCAGGTGTCGCGCGAACAGGCGCTGCAACGCCGCTACGATCCGCCTTTGGTGCGTTTTCTGGCGCTGGATCCCGAACTGACTGACGTTTTGCCGGACGTTCACTTCGGCACGGTGGCGCCGGGACAGGATTCGGTTGTGTCCGTGTACGTTCAGTTGCAGTCCGCCGAGCGCGTCAACGATCGCGAACTGCCGATCACAGTTGACTCCGTATCGATTTCCGGCGATCAGTTCAGCTGGAAATGGATGGGCGCCGCCATCGACCGCAATGATCAGTTTCCGATTACGATCGTTTCGCCCTTCCGCTATCGCATCGAAGTGACCTTCAGCCCGACGAGCAGCAACTACGTCTACGACACGCTGACGGTCTACTACGACGGCGGCGCAACGCGCAGCGCCTACCTGATCGGCAACCTGTTTGAGGTGCCGGACATCTCGCCGCTGCAGATGATTTCACCGGTCGGCGGAGCAATTTTTGCGCCCTGCGAGGACATCGAAATCGAGTGGGAAGGCGCAACGCCCAACCTGCCCGTCACGGTGGAGTTTTCGCCGGACGCCGGACGCAACTGGCAGGTCATCGGCGAAACCACAGAGAGTTCGCTTCTGTGGCGACTGCCGACCGAGGGCAGCGAGCAGGTGCGTTTCCGGGTGACGCAGCCGCTGCAGGCGTCGGAGACAAAAACGCTGCAGGAACAGGGAGCGCCGATCGGCAATATCGGCTTCAGCAATGACAGCAAAGCACTGCTTTCGGCCGACCAGTCCGGCGTGATCCGCACCTGGGATGTGGCCAGCGCGGCAGCAGGCTTTGTCTACACGGTGCCCGGCTCACGGCCGAATACCCAGCCCTACGAAGCACTGGCGGTGAACTACATTTCCGACACGCAGTTTGCGGCGGTTTTCAAGAATATTATCGCCCTGCGCGACTCGATGTACATTTTTACCGTCGGCCAGGCTGAACCCGTCGCGCAGTTTGGGCTGCCGTCGACGTTTCCTGTCAGTTCGGTCGACATCGACGTCCAGGGCCGTTTTGTGGCCTTTGGTTCGGACCGTTCCGCTGAAATGGTGATAGTAAATTTGCCTGATCTGAGCCAGCGGACTGTGCGCTTCGACGCGCCGGTTACGGGCATCACACTCAGCGGCAAACAGGAAAAGGCTGTTGTATCGGGGTTGGATGGGCAGCTGCATCTGTTTGACCTGCCTGAGTTTACGCGGACGGGCACGATTGACCTGGCGCATTTCCAGACGATCAATCAGCTCGAACTTTCGGCCGACGGGCGTTTTATCGCGGTTGCCACGAAAGCCCCGCGGGTGACACAACAGGGCGGCGGCAGAGCGGCGGTGCACATTATTGACGTGGCCTCGGGCCAGACGATCCGTTCGTTCAGGCGCAGCAGCACGGATGCCGTCGGATTTACCTTTTCGTCCACGGCGCGCTTCCTGGCGATCGGTTTTGAGGGCGCACCGCAGACGCGCATTTACAACCTGCCGAGCGACCGCGATGAGGGCAGTATTATCAGCCATCCCGGCGCTCTGACGGATATCGAGTTCGCTTCGGACGGTTTTTCGATTGCATCGTCGGCGCTGACCACGATCCAGAACCTCAAACTGCGCACCTTTGCTTTCCCGGAGCGCGACTCCAACGATACGTTTATCCGCATTGTGCCGCCGACAGTACGTCTGGCGGCCCCGGTTCTGCCGGACGCGCTGATAGGTGCAAGCGAACCGGTGACGATCAGCACCGCCATCTGCAATGACGGCGAAACGGCGCTCGATCTCGATAATTTATTTCTGGCCACCGGCCTGATGTTCCGTCTGGCGAATGATTTTGTGCGCGACACGCTGGAACCCGGCGAGTGCCGCGACGTCGAGTTGATCTTTAATCCGAGCGATACCGGCTCTATCCGGGACCTGCTTGTCTTCCAGTCCTGCGAGCGCGAGTTCGTGATTCCGCTGGAGGCGCGTTCGCAAAACCGCAATATCGCGCTGCTGGCGGCGGACTATGACTTCGGCGAGCTGTGCGTGGGTGAGGAGCGCACAGTGGAGATCGATCTGATCCGCAATGACGACGACCGTCCACTTCTGGTCAATTCGATTTTTATCGAGGACATCGCGACTTCGCCATTTGTCTTCGCCGAGGTGATCAGCGACACGCTGCTTCTGCCGGGCGAGACACTGCGCGCCCGCATTCGCTTCTCACCGCTCGATCTTGGCTTTGAAGATCGGATCGTGACGGTGGAGCACTCGGACCAGCGCCAGGTCTTTGCCGAGTTTGACTTCCGCGGCGTAGGCGTGGGAGCGGAACTCGACTACTCACATGAAACTTTGACCTTTATTCCGGAACTGCGGACGCGCACGGTGCGCATCACGAACAACTCCGCCAATCCGGTGCAGATCAACGACGTGCAGTCTGCCGACCCCGGCGTGTACAGAGTGACATCGTCCTTCCCGGCGACCATCGGACCGGGTGAGAGCGCGGAAGTTCAGGTGGAATATCTGGGACCGGATGCGCCTATCGCCAACAGCGAGCTGCGCATCAGCTCGGAACCCTGCTCCGGCACGCGTTCCGTGGTGCTCGGCGCGTACCGCGCCACGAGCCTGGTCGAAGTTCCAACTGTTGAGGCGGATCCGACCGAACCGACGACAATCCCGATCACGTTCAAAAACAACGAAAATGTTGCCTACGACGGCCCGCGCAGCTTCGAAGCGCAGATTCGCCTCAATCAACGTCTTTTTCTGCCGCAATCGGTGGAAAGTGACTTCGGCGAAGCAGAAATCTGGCGCAACGATGTCGAGGGCGATTGGCGCATTATCGGTATCCGCGTGACCGGCAATTTTGGGGCGGAAGGCGTCGTAGTCAACATCCACGGCCTGCCGGGTCTGGCGGAGACGCTGACGACTCCGATTGAATTTGTCGAGGAATCGCTCTACTGGAGCAGTGCGGTAACGACGCTGGGCAGCGCCGGCGAGCTTATAATCACGCCCGAGGATCCAACTCGCAGGCTGATCAAACGCAGTGCTTTAATGACGGTCACGGGCGTGTTCCCGAACCCGGCATCCGGTGCTGCGACGGTGGAAGTCAACAGCAGCGAATCCGCACGAGTGCAGATGGTCATTGTCGATATGCTCGGCAACCAGGTGGCAGGACTGCCGCCGATCGACGTGCCCGAGGGCAGCTCCCGTCACATCATCGACGTCAATGCCGTCCCCGTGGGCGCTTATCGCATTGTCTTGCAGGCGGCCTCCGACATCGCGTCATCACCGCTTCTCATTGCGCGCTGACGGGTCGATGATTTTTGGTTTGTTCCGATCGGCAGCACCTGCAAGCAGCTGTCCGGGCAAAGAACAATGAACGCGGCGGCGTTTCCGTCGCGTTTTTCTTTTGAAGCATGATGGAATCTGGCATGCACAGTCTCCGCAGAACGTGGTTTTTCTCCGTTTTGGCCTGTTATTCTCTTGTTTGTCTTGCGGTGAGCAGCGGCGCGCCCGTCGCCAACGCCCAGACGACGAGCGAGGACACGACCGCTTTCCGTCCGCTGCGCTGGACGGCGGGGCTGGGGCTGAATGCAAACATGCATTCGGCCGCTTTTGTCGCACTGCCGGGCATCCCCAATTGCTGCGCGGAATACAGCGACGGATTTGGCCTGGGCCCCTACCTGTACGGCGGTTTTGACTACGACCCGCAGTCGGAGCTCTTCGGCATGCCCTGGCGCTGGAACGTGACACTCGGCGTCAGCTCCGTCGGCGCGACACTTGAAGAAGACGAATTTTTTGCCTGGGCCATCGACGGCGACGAGGCGATAGAGGCTATCTCACGCCACACGCTGGAAGCATCGATCCTGCTGCTTTCGCTGGAACCGTCAATAGCGCTGCAGCCAATGGCCGACATGCCGGAGCTTTCGCTGCAGGTGGGCCCGACCCTGGGTTTTGCGCTGAGTTCTTCGGCCGATCAGTCTGAAGACTTACTGCAGCCGGCGGGTTACGACCTGGAGACTTTGCGACCCAACCGCAACGAATACTCCGGCGCGATTTCGGACGCGACGACTTTACACCTCGGGCTGCGTTTGGGACTCGGCTACGACTTCCTGCAGTTCGACGACTTTACGCTGGGCGCGGAAGCTGCCTACAGAATGGCATTTAACGACCTTGTCAGCGGCGTTGAGTGGAAATACAGCAGTGTGCAGACGGGCCTGCGGCTTGCCTGGCGGCCGCCTTCAGCAACGGAGCCTCCTCCTCCGCCGCCGCCGCCTCCCCCGCCGCCACCTCCCCCCCCGCCGCCGCCGCCGCCGCCGGAACCACCGGTTTTGACGCTGGCAGCGGAAATGTTCGTCGGAACGCAAAAGCTCAGCGAAGGCGCCGTGGTTGAAGTACCTGTAGCGGTCACGCGTGAAATTCGCTCGCGCGCGCTGCGCCCGCAATTCTACTTCAGCGCGGGCTCAGCCGACTTGCTGGCCGACAACGCGATCGACCGCGACGAAATGTTAAACGCTCTTGCGCACAACGCAAAGCAAGCCGAAAGTGTTAAGATCACGGCGCTTGCCGCTGCGGACGAGGGTGATGAACCGGCACGCGCACGAGCTGAGTTTATCCGGACGGAACTGCAGAAACGCGACGTCGATGTTAAACGCCTGGAAGTATCGATCGTCCGCAGCGACGACAACAACGTGCGTCACCCGGCCCTGCTGGAAGAGCAGCGCATGCTGCGCTTTGACTTCGGCGACGACAAAGACAATCTGTTAATCCTGAACGATACAACAGAGCAGCGCTCATACGAGTCGGTCGAGCTGGTGATTGCGCCGGCGATGACGGTGGAACAGCGTCCCTACACTGTTGAGGGTCAGTTAAACGCCGGCAGCCGAACGTTAACTTCTCTCGGCGACGGTCCGACCAGCTGGAAACTCGACGGTTCTTCGCTGCCCCGCGACAAAAACGGCGCAGAGCAGCAGATCCGCCTGCAGGCGGCTTACACGTTGCAGGACGGGGTGGGTCAGCAGCGCGAGGCGAGCGCGGGCGTCATCGTCAAACCGCAAACCGACGTGACCGAATACGTCAACCGCTTAAACAAATCGACCGACGAAGAGTGGGTACTCGGTTACTTCAATTTCGACGGTGACAACTTTGCCGAAGTTAACGACAAAGCCGTTGAACGCATTAAGCACGCCGCCGCGTCAGGTCAAAACATCACGATTACAGGCATGGCCGATGCGCTCGGCAGCGAGGACTACAACCGCAAACTGGCGCGCCGCCGCGTGGACAGCGCACTTGCGCTGCTCGGGCTGCAGGCGGATGAGGTCCAGATTGAAATTCTCGAAGATGGCCGCTTTGACAACAGCTCGCCCTATGGCAGGATTCGCAATCGGAGCGTTGTGGTCAGGATTGGGGATTGAGGTTTGAGACTCGCAGTACGTAAAACTACGTAGGAGCTGTGAGCCCTAAGGGCACTGTACACGACAAAAAT